>DASSFI010000089.1:0-91414 GCA_035694465.1 Pyrinomonadaceae bacterium
GAAATTGATAATAAAGCGGCGCCAGGTCGCCGCACTCCAAGGTGGCGCTTATTCCTGACTTACTGCGCTTCACCCAGGTTTGCCCTTTCGAGCGCTGCGTTCAATCCCAAATCCTGCATGGTTGCCGAACTACGGCGGAACAATGAATTGAACGGACGTTTGCCGTTATTTGTCGGCGGCGGTGGTTCGATCTTGTCGTCAAAAACTTTGCCCGCCAGGTTGTAGAGATCCGTTGTCACCGTCGATCCGGGAGCGGACTCGATCAAGGGCTGACCAAGATTGATGGAGTTAACGGCGGCGCGATAGTCACTCTGAATAAATGCAATCACACGCTCACCGAGGAAGCCCTCGATCTGTTTCTGGTCCAATTCGATACTCTTGCTCCAGCGATTGACGACGAGGCGCACTTTCTTACGCGGATATCCGAGACGATCGAATATCTCGAGCGCTCTGCGCGTGCTGCGAATGGCGTGAATCTCCAGCGTCAACACCACCAGGATCTGATCTGCATGGTCGAGGGCCGAGATCGTGACTGCGTCGAAATTATGCGGCGTGTCGATGATGACGTTTTCATAGCGCTGACGCAGCAGTTCCATGATTTCGTAAATGTGCTTTGGCTCGATGTCTTCCGCGCTCTCTGCTTTGATCGGCGCGGCCAGGAGCGAGAGATTCTTTGAATGCGGCGTGATGTAACTTGCCAGGAGGGCATCGTCGAGACGGTCGCGATTTTCTACGACGTCGGCGAGTGAAAACTTCGGTTTCACGCCCAGCAGTAGTTCAAGATCGCCTGACTGAAGATTCAGATCAACGAGCACGGTCGGCGACTTCTGTGTCATCGCGAGATTGGTGGCGATGAGCGACGTGCCGCAGCCGCCTTTACTCGAGAACACAGCGATGGCGCGACCGCGTTTCTTCGGTTCGTCGTTGACGTGTTCGAGCGAGAACTCCGCAGTGCGCTCGATCACAGTGGTCAATTCTTCGTCGTTGATGGGAAGGCGAATAAAATCGCGTGCGCCGGCGCGCATGCTGCGCAGGATCAGATCCGGCGACGATTCTCGCGAAGCGCAGATCACCGCGGTGGCAGGGCATTCACTGACAATACGTTGCACGAGCTTGAGCGCAGGCTCGCCCATGTGGTTCAAGTTGAGCACTACTGCCGATGGGCGCAAGCGGCAGGTTTCAGTAAACAACTGCTCGGCGTCGTCGCTCGTCATTAAAAGGCTTGCACCGGGGTGCGCGCCAAGTGCACGACTCAGCTCGCGCGAGTCGGCGGCATCTCTACTGAGCACTATAAAAGTTAAAGTTCGTTTCATTTCTTGTTACTTACCCTTTTCGCTTGCTCTTGACGTGTAAAACTAAGGAGTCGCCATCGGAGTCGGTTCTTCACCCGCACTCTCCGCTGTCAACGTTGTGGTGTACGGCGGCATAGTCAATGCCTGTCGCGCGAACGGGATACTCAAAGTAAATGTGTAATTCGTTATGGTTACCGTAGCAGTGCCGAGATTTGAGCCGTAGCTGGTTGCCGGCGTGTTCGGATCGTTGTCGGTATCGGCGCCCACATAATCCACGGTCACGTTTGACAAGGTGAGCCCGTTGATCAAAGGACTGCCAGTTGCAGCGCAACTGGTAGGATTCACGTTGCTCTCGCCATAGATGACAACGTTTCTCGCGCAGAGCTTCTTACTTTCCTTATGAACTGCAGCGTAACGCGCGCCACGACGAGCTGCATCAGTCAACGCGTTGTGCGTATAGAGCAGCCGTCCAAACTCGATGATGGCGAAGATGATCATGAAGAACACCGACGCGATCAGCGCGAACTCGGCCATCGTCGTGCCACGCTCGTTCCTGTTTGAATTTCTTCGCCTAATCCCCATGACAGTTCCTGCTAGTCGATCATGTAGTACATCGTGGTGCTTGGATAAAGCGGTAGAGCCAGTGAAAACCCCGGCTGGTTAAGCAATGCGCCAATGTTGAAGATTGGCGAGTATGTGTAGGGCACCGCGGCGCTCGTCCCGGCCGTCGGGTTACAGTCAGCGTTTGTCTTCGGAATCTTGACGGTCACATTCAGTACCTTTGGTGAACCGGTCGATTCGATACAGACGTTGGAAACACTGAGGTTCGGCAGCAGCGTTCGATCACCTCCGGCGCACGCGAGTTTCCCGCAAACAACGAGACTCTGAGCGCGTCCAATTTCGGTTGCGTCGAGCTTGTGATTAGAGAGATAACGCGACGCGCTGCGCGTGGCCTTCGAGAGTGTCGTGTATTGCTGGAAGAAGCGTCCGAACTCCGAAACCGCCGCCAGCATCAACGCAAGAAACGGAATCAGAATCGCGAGTTCTGCGAGCGCGCCTCCGTCTTCCCGGCGCAGTAACCGATTGAGTACCTTGTTGATCGCTTTCATTGCTCTCATCTCACTACCGGTAAAGAACTGGAGTGACGACGTTCGTTGAGTTGGTGCCATTAGGATCGAAACCGACCACGCCGACGATGTCTCCGCCGATGTATTCCACTTGCACGTCAGAACTGCTACCGATTGCCTGACTGTTCATGAAGAACCCGCCCAGCGAACCGATCTGGACTTGCGTTCTGCCGTTACCGTACTGGGACGCCGCGATGATTGGGATAATCAGGACGCGGCGATTTTTGATGCCCGTGTGTCCATTTGCAGGCTGCTCAAAAGGACTGTTCTGGCCATAATCCGACCACGAGATGCCATCCCAGGTAGTGTTGGAACCGTGTCCGTGCGAGGCACCCTGCGCGACATTCGAATCTGGCGGCATGGTGGTCCCGTATGAAAGGCCGGCGCCGTACTGGTCGAAGCGTACGTTCAAACCCTGCGCCACTGGACCAGCAGCCACACCAGGCTTAGTCGTGATCGTGTCACCCGGGCTGACGTTGCCGCATTTGCACGACTCACCATAGGTAGCGAGAGCGTCTCTCACGTCACTGGCTCCGCTACCAGCACACGCGAGAATGTTGTAGTTGCCTGCTGACGGTCCACTTCCACCTTCGTAACGAATGGTGTACTTGCAACCCTTGCAGAATTGTTTAGTAGGATCACATCCATCTGCCTGGATACCCGCCGTCGGACAAGAGCCCTGAGCCCACGCCGGAAAGGTACCGGTACCACCAGGAGGTGGATCCGGCGCGACGGCCGAGAGCGGCGCCATGCAGAAACGAACATTGCCGGGCACTGAAAGCCCGGCGGTCGCATTGGCTGACAAGTTCTTCGACGAGCCGAGGATCGGCGAGGCAAAGAAAACGCTAATGCCGACTGATGGTGTAAAGACCTTGACGAAACGAACCTTTGAATAAATGCCGGAACTCGCCGTCGCTTGTGCTTCCGTGTACCAGGTTTGGTCCAGATTAATTGCGAAGGTCACGAGTGAGCGTTGCGCGGTGGTGTCCATCGTGGCCGCGAAGTTCTTGTTGTTGAAGTTGTACTTGTTGAGGTTCATGATGCTGACAGCGCGATCAACGGCAGTCGTAATGCTGGCTGCGTCGTGAGGAGTCAATGCTGAAGCACCGGCGAGTGCGGCTGCGTCCGCCGCATTTTGCAACTCCGTTTTCGCTAAGTAAAAATGACTCAGGTCAACACCCAATCCGACTGCGAAAAAAAGAAAAAGAGCCGAGATCACAGTGTAGGCAAGCACGTTTCCGCGTTCGTTTTTGCGTCTCAAAGCTCGGGAGTGATTTCTCGTTTTCATTGACCTTACTCCTTGTTATGAATAGGTCCTTCTTGTGCCACGGGGTGATAATCAAGCGAACCTGATTACCACCCTCTATTCAGCGACTCACGCTGGTCGGTAAAAGGGGGGCTTTCACCCACCTACGGCGTGAGCTTCGTGGCGGCGCTGGTCGGGGCCGGTTTATTCTTCTCATCTGTCTTCGCGGCGGCGCCGTCGCCGGAAGGCGTCTTCTTCGGAGCTTCGGGGGTAGCGGCTGGAGTCATCGTGCCGCCGGTTGAAAAACCACTCGCGCCCGAGATTCCTTCACCCTTCGGCTCGATACCGAGTGGCGAACCGTTCTTCAGACCATCGATACCACGCATGTTGGGCAGGTCGTCGCGATTGACTGGCTTCACTAAGTCAGCGGTGACGATGAAGACCAATTCGGTTTCCTGCTTCTGAAACTGAGTTGACTTGAACAGGTTGCCGAGAATCGGAATGTCGCCCAGGACGGGAACTTTCGAAAGCGATCGTGATTCACTGTTGTCGAGCAAGCCGGCGAGAGCAAAGCTCTGACCGTCTCGCAATTCGACGCCCGTGCGAGCGCGTCGAGTACGCAGCGCCGGAACCACGAAACCTTCAAATCTCACACCGTTTGCAAAGTCGATGGTCGAAACTTCCGGTTCGAGTTCGAGACGGATGTGATCTTCGTCGATGATGGTAGGTTTGAAGTTCAAACGGATGCCGTATTCTTTGAACTGAATAGTGATGGCGCTGTTACCACCGCCGCCACCGCTCTGAATGATCGGAATCGGGAACTCGCCACCGGCGAGGAAGCTGGCCACCTGTCCGTCCATTGCGATCAGGTTTGGCTCTGCGAGCGCTCGCAACGCACCGTTAGTCTGCATGGCGCGAACAAGTGCGGCCGTGTTGCCGCCGAGCAGGATCAAGTTCGTCGCGGAGTTGAATGTTCCGGACAGCACGCCGCTCACGATGTCGCTGGGTGAAGCTGGACCACCGCCATTGACGAAGCCACCGGCGCCCGGACTCCCCTGGTACAAGTACGAGGAACCGAGTTCACGCAACTTGTTCTTGCTCACTTCCGCAACACGAATCTGAAGTTGCACCTGCGTCGCATTCTTCACTGGTGAAGCAAGCATGTTCACCGTCTTGAAGCCGGCGGCCTGGACCACGCTGTCAGCCTGGGCCACGACCTGCGGATCGGAAACCGTGCCGGAAAGCACGACCGAACCATTGGCCTGGCTCAGACGAATATCGTCGCGTGGAAACAGCGCGCGGATCTGCGAATCGATGAGGGAGAGATTGGCGCGGACGAACACATCGAAGACGATGAACTTGCTGTCGCTTTTTTCCCAGGCGATGAAGTTGACTTGACCAAATGTCTTACCGTTTACAAGCACCTGGTCGGGACGGACCATCACCGCTTCCGCGATTTCCGGATTGGAAATGGAGAAGCGACCGATCGGCCGATCGAAGTTGATCACGCGAGATTGGCCCACGAGCACATTGATCGGAATGGCTTCCTTAACAGTGCTGCTGAACGACGCATCGTAGGTCGTCTCCTGGGCTTGCAAGGAAGTTGCAAAACCTATTGAAAGGGTTGCAACCGTCGCCAGCAGCAAATGAATGACATAAGAACGTTTGAAATTTAGAGCCAACATTTTCGGGTTCTCCTTAAAACGGAATTCGGAGTTGATGCCTTTGCGCGTGGTCAGTGGGAGCATCCTCTCTTACGGGAAATCCACGGTCTCTTTCTTGGCGCCCTTAATCACTTCAACAGTGGGGCGTGGCGCGGGAGCCTGTTGCGGCGTAACTGGTTTCGGCGTGGTGACTGCTGCCGGACGTGGTGCACTCCGGCGTGCCGAGCTGGGTGCCGTCTTCGCCGTTCCGGTTGAACCTATTCCCGGCTCGGGAGTAAGCATGGCGCGTTCGCCGAGTAGCAGAGTTCTCTTATTTGCGCCGGAAGTCTGTTCGTCAGCCTGATCGACAGAGTTGCGCATCACGAGCTGAAGCTTGCCTTCGCTCGAAGCGAGTGCGAGTTTCTCAGCCTGTTCGGGAGTTACTTGCAGTGTGACTGCGCGAACCGAACGCTCGACGTCGCGATCGTTCTTTGGTTTGTCGATGTTCTGACCACTGGCCAGGACCTTGATGTTCTGGAGCACGATCTTCGAGATCATCTCTTCGTTGCCGCTACCCTTGGGTGGTTGAATGACGACGACGATGTCGACGAGTGTACCGGGCAGAATGAAGCCAGAGACGCCGACCACATCGTCAACCTTCACGGTCATCGCCCGATACCCGTCAGGAATCACCGACGAAAGGCCGCCGGCAGCACCAATTGGGGCGAGTTTGTTTTCGGTGAGTGGATCGCGTGGCGAGATCGCAGTGATAACGACCCGGCCAATCAGGTTTTCGTCGATCTTGGAGATCGCACCTTCCGGAGTTACATCCGTGGGAAACTGCGCCACAGTCAGTTGCTCGGCAATTACTCTCGAGCCGATCGGGATCTCGACTTTTGCCACGACCACGTCATTCGTGCGACTGAAGGTTTGCGCACTAAGCAGATATTGTTTGACGGAAACCGCGGCGATTAGGCCGAAGGTTATCGCGGCCAAGAGAGCAATGATTAAACGCTTATTCCGCATGATGACTAATCTCCATTTCGTCTAAAGCTGAGCCGGTTAACGCACAAAAACGGCAGCCGAAATCAGGCTGCCCAGCATGATCGCGACGCCATACGGGATCGTGTGTTTCCGATCCGTTGGCATGGCAAAGCGGGGCATTTCCCAGCCTGGCATGATGCCGACAAAAATTCTCAATACGCCGTGAAGGGTTGAAAACACGGTGCCCGCTCGGAGCATGGTGTAAATAGCCAGCACCGCTCCCAGCATCACGACGAGTACAAAAGTTAAAGGCACCATCGAGACGCCAATCACGGCGCCGACAGCACCAAACAACTTCACGTCGCCGGCTCCCATGGCTCCAAATAGGTGGATTAAAAACATGGGCAGGAAGGCGAGACCGAATCCCTCGACACTGGAAATAGCGCCGCTGAGTCCTCCAAAACTGATGTTGATACTGAGTCCGCCAATTAGCAGACCAGCGACGAGGACGTTTGGAATCCGGCGATAGCGAACATCGTAATAAACGATGAACACCGCCACTGGAACGAGTAGCAATAGTTTCATTAATTCTGGGGCCACAGGCATTCTCTACTCCGCACAAATTGAAGTGGTCCGGCTTTAACCGGATTTATTTTTGGACCTCGTTTGCGACAGTGCTCATCTTCACGTTGACTGCGTTACCGAGAACTTTGTAGACAATGATTGCGACGGCCACGAGAATGGCTGTGCCGACCGCGTACTCCGCCAATTCCGCCCCTTGTTCGTCGTTCAAAAAATTCTTAATTGTTTTCACCTTGGTTACCTCCGCCGGTAAACAGAACTGGTTCGCCACATTAGTGGCGAACCTGGATTCTCATGGCCGCTGCCTTTAATACCCGGCGTCAGATACTGCACTACCGACTTTGGCAGCAGTTCCGCTCTGGCTGTCGTTGATGGAATTGCCCAAAACCTTGTAAACAACAATCGCGATCGCGACCAAAAGCGCCACTCCAACTGCGTATTCCGCCAGTTCTGCACCCTGCTCGTCTTTGACTAGAGTTAAAAAGCGCTGTTTGAAGTTCATAACAATGGACCTTTCGAGTGAGTGTAGATAGAGAAGTGGGAGCCAGTTGACCCTGGGCACAACCGGCTCCCAGGGGATTTTTACGGAAACTGCGCAGTCTTGATTTTGCTGCCGGTCGTTGAGTTCGAGTCGTTGACGGCGTTACCAAGAACTTTGTAGACGACGATGCCGATCGCCACGAGCAGAGCCACGCCCACGGCGTACTCGGCCAACTCAGCGCCGGTCTCATCCTTCAAGAATTTCTTCAGCATGTGGTTTTCTCCTTAGGAATTAAATAAATAGGTCTATCTCGAGCGCGTCGCTCCGGGAGTAGAACTGACGCCCGAAGAAACGAATGAAGCACAGGCGTCATCCCAGGAACCCTGAGCTGATCGCTTTCCTGCCGGATCACGGCAATGCTTCGGTGCCCGGCCTACCGCAACGGCCATGCCAGCAGGCGAACTCCGTCCAATTTCCTCTCGAACCCGCCTATTTACTATCGAATAGTGAAAACGGAGATAAGACAATGAGGTAGCCGTGAGTGCCCGCACTGCTCGCTGGCGAGCACTTGCAACAATAAGCCGCAGCCGAACGCAGAGCAGATCCGCGTCCATTCGCGTTAATCCGCGGCTAATACCCGGGCATGGAGCTTGCTCGATTTACTCAGATTTTTTGCACCCGAAGAGGGTTAAACCCTGTTATTCTTGGTTAGCTCGGCGTTGAACCGCCGGGATCACATCAAGTCTTCGGGTAGGGAAATCAAATGAACATCGACGTCGAACTGAATCGAGCTAACCCCATGGTTGCACGGGCGACAGTACTGGCGCCCGTTTTTGCGCTTGCTTTGTTTACCAGCGCCGCCCTTCTTTTCTGGGTGCAACCGCTGGTGGCCAAGATGCTTCTGCCGCTTCTGGGTGGTGCGCCATCGGTCTGGAACACGTGCATGGTGTTCTTCCAGTCCTTATTACTGGCGGGTTACGCCTACGCCCTCCTGATCTCGCAGCGACTATCGTTGCGAAACCAGGCGATTGTTCATGCCGTGCTGTTGCTCGTCGCCGGCGTCGTTTTACCGTTCGCTATCTCAGATCGCGTGCTCGCTTCGTTGCCGACGCAAAGCAGTCCGATACCGTGGTTGCTCACCACTCTCGCGTTAACTGTTGGACCACCGTTCTTGCTGCTGTCGGCGACGGCGCCTCTGCTTCAGCGCTGGTTTTCACACTCGACGCACAAAGCAGCTCGCGATCCGTATTTTCTTTATGCGGTGAGTAACGCCGGCAGCATGCTCGCGCTGCTTGGTTTTCCGTTTTTGCTGGAACCGGCTTTTGCCATTCGGACACAAAACTCAATCTGGGCTATCGGCTACGTAGTCCTCGTCGCCCTTATCATCACGTGCGCCTTTCTGCTCAACTCGCGAAGAGCAATGTCAGTCGAGACTCAGGTTGCAGTTGAGCAACCGGAAGTAAAGATCGAAAACCCGCAGCGGTTTGAGTGGGTCCTCTTCGCGTTCGTTCCTTCGAGCTTGATGCTTGGTGTGACGACGTTCATCGCCACGGACGTGGCCTCAGTGCCGTTGATTTGGATCATTCCCTTAGCGCTTTATCTGTTGACGTTCATCATCGCATTTGGAAACAAGCAGTTCCTCAACATATCGGTCACTTCGATCTTGTTTGTGGTTTCGTTAGTCGTGCTCGGTGCGTTGATTATCTTGTCGCCGCCGATTTCGGTGTGGGTGACGATTTCTTTACATCTGCTCGTATTCTTTTTCGCGGCGCTTATGAGCCATCAGCGTTTGGCGCAAAGTCGTCCACACGTGAGTAAGCTGCCGGAGTACTTTCTGTGGATTGCAGTTGGCGGAGTGTTGGGCGGCATCTTTAACGCGCTCTTAGCCCCCCTCGTATTTACATCCGCCTATGAGTATCCCGTAGCAATTATCCTCGCTTGTCTCGTGCGACCGCTGACGGCGCAGGAAGAGAACACGAAGAAATTGATGCGGATAGGGTTCCCGACTTTCATCTTCGTGCTGACATTCGGTTTGGCCTTGACGATTCCCAAGCTGGACGTCCCGGGTAAAGTCGAGAGCGGCCTGATCCTGCTGCTCCCGCTGTTGTTGTGTTTTGTTTTGAGTTTCAGACGACCGTTTGTTTTTGCACTCTCGCTCGCGGCGCTCATGTTCGCGTCGATTCCGTACATGAATGCTGCGGTAGAGACGCTGGCAACTGAACGGAACTTCTTTGGTGTTTGGCGCGTGACTACCAGTCCGAAAGAGGAGTTTCGACGTCTTTATCACGGCAGCACTGTTCATGGTGTGCAGTTGAAGGATGAAGCGCGGAAGTGTGAGCCGATTTCATACTATTACCCGAGTGGACCGGTGGGCCAGATCTTCGACGCCTATAATAGTAAGCCGGCAAACCTGCCGGTGGCAGCCGCTGGATTAGGATCGGGAACGCTGGGAACGTATTCCCTCCCGGGTCAGCAATGGGACTTTTACGATATCGATCCGGCGATCGTGCGCATTGCGTCTGAGCCGAAGTATTTTTCGTTTATCAGTGAGTGCATGAAGGGTTCGCACCGGATCATTCTCGGTGACGCGCGTTTGAAATTGCGTGAGGCGCCTTCGGCGAAATATGGATTGCTGGTCATGGATGTGTTCAGCTCCGACTCTGTGCCCGCGCATCTTTTGACAACCGAGGCCATGGACGTTTACCTCGACAAGATTGCAGCCGACGGCATGATTGCTTTTCATATCAGCAATCGCTATCTGAATCTCGAGCCGTTGCTTTCGGGTTTGTCGAAGCGGGCCGGACTCTCCGGCTTCATTCGCAGGGATACTGAGCACAGTCTGGTCGGCAAATACCCGTCGGTGTGGGTAGTGATGGCGCGCAACGACGCCGCGCTGGGACCGATCACGAGCGACTCGCGTTGGACCAGAGTGCAAGGCGACACAGTTTGGACCGACGACTTCTCGAACATTCTCAGTCTGCTTAAATAGCCACAATAAGGCACAAAAAGCACTGAAGAATGAAGGGAAGTACGAGCGTTAGCTTTATTCTTTTATGCATTGTGTGCTTTTTTGTGGCGAGGAGTAGATATGAAACAGTGTCCTGAGTGTAACGAGGTCTTCGATAATCAGAAGGCTTACTGCGATGTGGATGGGTCGATGCTGGTGAAGTTGACTGACTCTCCGCGGGCGATTAGTCAAACAAATACGCCCCCGTCGACGCCGGTTTGGATGACAGGAGTGATTGGCGGTCTCATCGGCATCATCGTTTGTGTGCTGCTGTATATCGCTTTTCTTGCGCCGAGCCGCGAGAATGCGCAGCAGGATCGTCGCAATCAGAACACTGAAACTATGCCGCCGAAGTCGAACCAGGTAGCGGTCGTACCGACGCGTCAGTTACCGCCGGGTGAAACTGCAACACCGGAAGAAAGTCCGGCTGAAGCTGAAGCGAGTCCGGCCGCGAGTCCCGCAGCGCCGGTAGCAAACGCGCCGACACCGGCAGCGCTCAACACTGGTCCAATCGCAACCGGGCCGAAATCCATTCCGACTAATCAACGTGCCATCATCAAGATGAAAGATGGTTCGTCGCTCGAAGCTGATGCTGCGTGGGAAGATGCGCAGGGCATCTGGTTCCGCCGCAGTGGTGTGGTTTCATTTCTCGACAAGAGCAAAGTCGAAGCGATCACTGAACCACCACAGAAACGTCCTGCTGATGTGAAGACTCCTTAAGAGCTGATGAGTCGTAGAACGCTGACAGTATTGATCGTTTTGTTATTTATCGTTCTGGCCTTTGCCGTCTTCTCATCCGAACGTGGTGTTGCCGGTGTGCTCGAGAAGATTGGCGGCGCCATTTCCCGGCTCTTCGAATAATCAGCCGCAGGTAACTCTTCTCAGTTCGCAAAACATGAACACAGCGCTCAAACGAACCTTTGAAGTGTATGTGTTTGTCTTCGCATTTCTCTTCGCTTCGCGTCCGCTCAGCGACGGCGATTTCTGGTGGCACTTAAAAACCGGCCAGTTCATCGTTCACAACTTCAATATACCGCGACAGGATTTCTATTCATTCACCAATCCCGGCAAGTACTGGGTCGCGCACGAGTGGCTTTCGGAAGTTATCTTCTATGTCGTCTACTCGCGTCTCGGTTTCAATACTTTGATCTTCCTGTTCACGGTATTGACGGTCCTTGCTTTCTGGGTGGTTTTCAGAAGATTGCAGGCGCATCCATTTATCAAAGGCGTCGCCGTGCTGCTCAGTGTGTGGAGCATACTTCCCACGATCGGAGTGCGACCGCGTACCTTCACCCTCTTGTTCGCCGGAATTTACCTCGCCGTGCTCCACGGCTTTGTTCGTCAGCGAGCGACAAAAGTGATCTGGTGGTTAGTGCCGTTGATGATTGTGTGGGTGAATCTTCATGCGGGCTATTTGATTGGCCTGGTTCTGATCGGTTTGACGATGGTGGGCGTTGTGGTGGATGCGTGGTTCGATGGACAAACGCTCCCCTGGCCACGACTCAAGACGCTCGCCCTCGTCTTCATCGCCTGTCTGGTAGCGGTGAATCTGAACCCGCAGGGCCCACGAATCTTCTTGTTTCCGTTTGAGTTTTTCTTCTCACCGATACAACAGGACCAGGTAATCGATTGGCTCTCGCCTGACTTTCATCAAAAAGAGCTACTACCGTTGTTGGCGCTCATCCTGTTAACCATCGCGGCGCTGGCGCTTTCGCCAAAACGAGTTAGACCAAGCGAGCTGTTGCTCTTCCTGTTTCTACTGTATGCAACGTTGAAGTCGAACCGGCACATGGCGATCTTGTCGCTCGTCGCTGGTCCAATGTGCGCTGAGTATTTGCAGTACTGGTTGGAGACAACGCGCTTCGGAAAGACTGTCGCTGACACGCCGGCCAACAGCAGCACGCGGCGACAACTAATCTTCAACCTGATCTTAATGGTCCCGCTGATCGCGTGTCTGGTGAAGTTGAAGTCAGTGATCTATTCACCGCCCACACAGGAGCGTGTCGGCGTGCCACTCAATGCCGTTGCTTTCATCAAAGAAAACAGACTCACCGGTAACACGTTTACGGATCCAAACATCTGGGGCGGTTATCTGATCTGGGAAACGCCGCAGAATCCTGTTTACATCGACGGCCGCATCGACATGTACGGCGATGAGTTTGTGAAGGACTATCTCCGCATCATCCACGGCCTCTCACCCTGGCAGGACCCCTTTGATAAGTACGCCGTGCAACTCGCCATTCTCAGCCCCGCCTCCGTGCTGCGCCTCCAACTCGAACAATCACCACAGTGGCAGAAGGTTTACAGCGACGAGATGGCGGTCGTGTTTCAACGGAAGATCTAATTTTCGGAAGGCAGTATGAGTTGGTTGGGGACCGGTTTGCCCGATTCATAATTGACCTCGGCGTAACCTTGAGGACCACTAGCGTGAATGTACGCCTTAACGCCGAAGCCGCCATGCGCCAGAGTCATCAGCGCACTTAAGATCGTGAGAAATATCCTCATTAGCACGCCTGCTCTAATCGTCCTTTCCGGAAACTCCACATAGCCATCCGGATTCGTTGACCGGGTATCGCGATTCTGGATTCCATTAATTTCGAGGGTGTTATGTTTCCAGGCCTGGGTTGCAGGAATATTGGCGTACGGTTTTCCCTTTTCATCAACAATTCGTAATTTCCAAGCGGGAACTACAGTTGATTTATAGGGAAATACCAGCGCGAACGCGACCAGGATTAAGATACATACTTTCCAACTCCGCATAGTTGTATCAGGCGCTCACCATACGCCGACTAACCTGCAACCACGGGCGATCTTTGGCTACTTTTCAAACCCCTTGCGAGGTTCCGCTCCAACACAGTACAGCAACTGATCAAGTCTCATCAGGCTCAACCGTTCGGCCGTTTTTTCGCGCTCCGCTTGACTAACCACACGATTGTAAACGTCTTCACCATAGACCTCGTAGAAGCGCAGCCGCATTTCGTCAATCATGTGGTTCATTTCGTCATCGTTCGGATCTCTCGATTCGCCCTGGGCATGTATAAACATGTCGAATCCATAAAGGACAGCAGCGCCTCCGGGAAGGAAAGCAGTCATGTCCCAGTATGGTTTATTGTCGTAAACCTTAAAATCCCGATGTTGAGGGGACCAGTTGTCCATAATTGTATGCATTGCATTTCCAAAAGCCTCTAAAGATCCGTCAAATCCCGTCCTCGTTCGAGAAGCCTGATCATAGAGGTTCTTGGCCGATGAAAGACTTGTCTCGATAAAATTAATTGCGTCCCTGCGTGCAATGCTTTGAGCAGTCTGCAATCCGTATTTGTGGACGAGCGTGCCAGCCGTCATGGCGTGTTGAGCGGCGTTCGCCTCCCACAGGGTTCGTGGATTAGCGCCTTTAAGATCGACGTGCCGGCTCCCTTGTTTTATTGCATACAACATGCCCTTGTCCATCGTGTCGAAGGCCTTTTCAATGATCCGGTCGTGCGTCGGAGCGGGCCATTTCCCGTTTGGATCGATGTATACGAGAGGATTGTTTGACGTATAGATGTATCTATTCCACGTTTGTGGATTACTTGACTTAATGCTTCGTCCGGACGGATCAACACTTGTGAATCTTCCCTGCGTTGATGAGTAGTATCTCGCCAGAAAGTAATCAAGTCCGGTTTCCAGGTCGCGTTCTTTTTGAGTAAATTTCTGTCTAACCCCGTCAGCGACGCTGAATCCCATGCCGCTGGTGCGGCCACCGACGCCTGAGCCGATTTCCTCACCGAATGGCATATAGTCATGACGACTTACGACGCCGGCGCTGGAGTTTGTTACTACTCGCGGAGAGCCGAGATGATCTGACGTTGTGTAGCGCGTCCCGGTGCCTGGTTCGACGGTGGCGAGCAATCCCTTTGGACCATACACATATTCCTTTTTCAATGAGCCGGTGTTGAGATCATATTCGGCTATTAGTTGACCGCCGGAGTAGACCATCCGCACTTTCTCGCCCGTCGAAAAGTTTTTCCGCACCCGATTGCCCTGTCCGTCATACCGATACACATCGCTTACGCCATTCACGGACTTGATCTTGTTATCGGCGTCGTAGCCAAACGATTGCGTACTGTCGTTTGTCAGATTGCCGGCCGCATCGTAGGTGTAACCGGAGTTGGTGATGCGGTTCGACGTATTGAAGTAGAGACTTTGATTACCGCCGCCAAGATCGATTGCACGATTTCCGTAGCGATCGTATTTGTTGGTTTGTGACCAACCGCCGGTGCTCTCCGACGAAGTCGTCAAGCGATTCAATTCGTCGTAACCAAAACTCTGCGTATAGCTCAGGCCGCCACCAAGATAGCTGACACTTTGCAAATTGCCGTTGTTAGTTGTGGTGCCGTAACTGTATGTCAGACGCAGGGTGCTCGAATCAGTACTCGTGGTGCCTAAACCAATCTCTGTCGATTGCAGTCTGCTGTTGAAGTCAGTGTGTTCCCACAGGTTGTTTCCAAGTTTTACGATTGAAACCACACCGTGTGCTGCATATTTTATTCGGTTGGTATCGGTACCCGCGGCGCCGGCATAATAGCTGCCACTTTGTTGGTCGCGGACGCCTGCCAATCTGCCAGCCGTATCGTATTCAAATGAATTTATTCGCCCTGAAGGATAGGTTAGCGAAGTTAGCGCGCCGGCGAGGTTATAGGTGTAACTCATTGCATAGGTCTGTCCGTCAGTGACCTGATTCGCAGACGATATTCTCCCCAATACGTCGTAAGCGGTGGTGTTGCTGGTTGAGACGCTCGTGCTTATGGACGTCAGACGTCCTTTTGAATTCGCTACGCCTGCATCATCGTAAACGAAGGTGAGATTTGGAGTGCCGTCCGAATATGTTCGTGAAGTAATGCGACTCAAAGAGTCATATGCGAAGTTCGTGGTTATGCTGCGTGGATCAACTCTGCTCGTCATGTTGCCGTTGTTGTCATAGCCATATGTGATTGTGCCACTCTCAGGGTTGTTGGCAGAGGTCAATCGCCTCAATGAGCTATAAACAAATGTGCGCGTCTGCGAGCCTTGCGAAACAGTAGTCAAATTGTCGAGAGCGTCATAGGTGTAGCTGGTTGCCTGATTGGGTGTGCTTACTGAGCCGAGAGAGCCACTGGAATTGGGTTCGTCGACCCGGCTTAGCCTGCCAAGCCCATCCATAATGCTGCGGCGCACTTTACTCGTTTGGTCCATCACCGTTGTGGTGTTTGCGTCGTAGGAAGTGACCATCGCTCCGGTGCTCGATGAATTAGCGCCCCAGGGCGCAGGAAGAGTGGCCCCGCTGAAACTCTCCACCGCGATGGTACGTCCACCCTTGTCATTACGAGTTCGCGACCAGCCCATTGTTCCCTCAGAACTGGCGGCTGATGAAGTGCTCGCACGATATGGATTCGAGACGAGCTGATAACTACCCAGCACAGAACTGTTGGCTGCCAAACATGTGTCAGTGCTCGCTGGTTGACAGGGATTGCTCACGACATATCGTGTCTGTACCTTGACGCCGGTTGTTTCGTCAGTAGCACTCTGGTTTGCAGAGTCTTCGAGCTGACGTGACAGACGAATTCGTCCAAGCTGATCATAGTGCTGAATTGAAACAAGTTTGCCGTCGCCCAGAGTCGTTTGATCGGAGCGCACGATCACACGTCGATTGACGTCAGAGTACTCGGTAGCAGTGCGCGTCTCCTGAGTTTTTCCTTCGGCCGACTTAACTAACGTTGGTCGTCCAAGAACATCGTAGGTCGTCGCTGTCGCCACGTTGTTATCAACATCAGTGGCACGTGTTACCGCAGCGGTTGAGAAGTCGTATTCGCGGGTTTCAGTGCGTTGGACCGCAGTTTGATATGCAGTCTTAACTTGCGTCGGATAAAGATCGGTGAAACCGCCGACGCTGCCGTAAACAAATTGAGTTTGCACACCGCGCGCATCCGTTGTCAGCGTTGGACTGCCATACTGGTTGTAGGTGGTAGATGTCGAAATAGAATTTGTTCCAGTCAACGGATTGCTATAGGCACCCTTGGTAGAATCCCATTGTTTCTGCTGTGTCAGGTTCCCGGTTGTCGCGGTGTTGTCATAATAGAATTCAGATCGCGTCAGCGTAGTCGAACCATTGCTTACCTCACTGGAGGCAGCTAGTCCTTTGACCGCCGGGGAAGTCGAATTCCAGTAACTATCCGCATCATTTGTGCTGGTGTCCGACGCATCAGGCGTTGAGTTGGCGTAGGTGGTACTGGTCACTCGCTTTAACACGGCGCTTCCGGGAATGGCAGTCGGCAATCCCATCCCGTTACGAGACACACTGCTGTAATCAACCCAGTCGTATTCTTTAACAACGGTGACGTTGCCATTCTTGTCGTAGTTGTAGTCTTTGATGGCCGTTTTAGTTAACGTCCCATTGACATCTCTAATCGAAGTGAATTCTGTTTTTACAAAGGCGTTGGCGCCCTGCGGATCATAAGCGTCGATACCGGTTGCGGGATCAGGCGCGTACGTTGAGGCGAATCCCTGCGGCCGGTTTGCCTGCCAAATCTTTTCGCTGACACTGCCATCCGCATTCACAGTACGAACCTTTGTTTTCCCGTCGTAGTTCTCCGTTACGACGCCACCATCAGGCATAACAATAGTCGCGATCCCGGTCTCGACCGTGTAATTCCACGTCTCGGTCACAGGTGTTGAACTACCATCGTATTGCTGCTGGTAGGTCAGGCTCTTGCGTGATACCGAATTTTTCAGTACGTCGGACCACAAGGAACCATTCTGCCCGTCGAGTTGATATTGGTATTGTGCCTGCGCGCCGGAAGGCAACGTTACCGAGCTGAGTTCTCCCCAGCCGTATGAGGGTGTGCAACATGGAGAACTGCCAAGGTCAGCGGCGTTGTAACCAAACAGGTATTGCAATCCGCCCGTCGCGGCGGGCAGATCAATCCTCGCTACTACAAACTGATATCCCAAAACGTCGGGATAGCCATTCTCGTCGTATTTGCCGGGATCATCCGTCGCATAAGGCTTATAGACCTGAAGGCCCTTCCAGTGAATCTGGTATGTAACGTCAACACCGCCCACACCGGGTACGTGAATGATCTCTCCGTCGCTGACGCCCTGAAATTCAAGGATGATCTTGCGGCCAAGTTGATCGATTAGTTGCGTGGCTGGATGGCCGTTGTAGGTGACGTTGCTGAATTCGACGTAGTTGCCGTTACGGTCAGTTATTCGAGTGCCGAAGTTCGTGACTTTAGTGCCATCCGGGAAGTAGAGAGTCCAGGGATTATTCCACCAGTTGCCATCTGAATCATGCTGAACCTCTAGTCTGATATAGGTGCCGTCAAACGTGTAGTAATTGAGCGTGCTCGTCAGATAAGGAACGTCCGTTGTGTATGAGCCATTAAACTGCGTGCGCCAGCCGTCGGGACGAATGCCGTAATAGCCTTCATCCATCGGTGAACCGAAGCCGCGTGGCAGGAATTCATGCAGGCTGCCATCGGGAAAAGCTACCTTGACCTTATAGTGGTAGAGGGTTGCCGGATCTGGATATTGCGGCATGATTTCCAGCGGATACTGGCTCAAACGATCGATCAGTTGCAGCTCATAACCAGTGCCGTAATGCCAGCCACCCTGATCGCTCGTCATCAACATGTTTCGAATGACTGTCTGCGGCTCACCAAAGATCGGATGATCCCAGTCCTGATAATATTGGGTGTGGCTGTCGTATAACTTGGAGTCGTAATGCAGGTTTAGTTGACCAGAAAAACCGCCGCGGCCGGGCGCGAGCTTTCCCAGCGCCAGGTTAAACATAAGATTGCCGTTCGTTGTGTTTATCGATTCGATATCCGAGAGCGCATAAGACCCGCCAGGCTGGAAACCACGCGCGGGAGTAGAGCCCTGACCGGAGGCGAGCGTTGGCAGCAGAACAATGAGTATCGCAGCGATTATTAAAAGTGCATTAAGTTTGAAGCGCTTTAAAGATGAGAGTGTTCTGGTCATGATATTTATCCCATATTGAAGACTTGAAGAATCCGGTTTGCGTTACCGTAGGAAGATGCCGTCGTCAGCTCGGCGACCAAACTGGGTTGACCGAATGTTGAGAATGAATACAGATCTTCCATTCTCCAGACGCTCAATGCGACGCGCCACTTTTTGACCGTCGTCATCACGCCAGTCGCCGAGCTTTGTCTCAACGCTGATTTCTGAACCGTTGCGGTTAATTACGTAGGTCACACGCTCGAGGAGTAGCGTGTCAGAGTTGAAGTAGTAGAGCTTCGCGGCTCGTTCTTCGCCGGAGGCTTTAATGCGGTCGGCGATTTTATAGACGTCGTAATATGGACCATTGTAGTCAGGTGATGAGCCGTCATCCATTCGGAAGCGCGAACCAAGAAAACGCATCGCGTTACCCTGCATCTGGGTATTAAAGAAATGTTCGGCACTGTCGTAAGTGACTGATTCAATTAGATCGAGCTCGTCGGATGAGAGCGGTGTCCGCGTGGCTTGGTTTTCCTGATCGGCGAATGTGAGCAACCGATTCTGCTGACCGTTTTTAATGCCGAGCTGCAGCTTGTCAGGAAACTCCAAAGTAGCAGTCAGCTCGCGCGGCTGCGACTCGGAAGAGGAACGCAGTTCTCCTGTCAGCGAGATACGTTCTTTGCCTGGTTTTTCGAGCCGATTACCAAGCGCATTTAGATGCATTACCAGTTTCGGAGAGAGACGACTACGGTTTACATAGCTTTTATCTTTGCTCCGACTTGCGTTTGCCTGTTTTTGGCGTGAATCGAGCGTTGGACCAGATGGGCCACGCATCATTCCGGTAGCAGCAAAGCCGGCTACAGTCAGACTTACAGCAATTATTAATAACAGCCACAGATTGCCTTTTATCTTCTTTGACATAGAGTTCTCCTGGTCCATCGATTCTGGTCCACCTCGCGGGTGACAGAATGATAGAAATTCGCCTGGAGCCAGACGTTTAAAACGAGGCTCAAATAAGCGTGATAGATTTACAACTGCAATCGGAACTGGGCTACGAGTTTTAGTGGGACTCGGAAAACCTCAAGTGCAAAGTGCTCTTATCAAGTTCGGGAGACCTTGGGAAGAACAAAATAGCGTGTTGGGAGAATCAATGCGCTCAATCTACTCTCGGTATGGACCACTGTCAACAAAATATTTGTGATGCGTAATTACATAAAACGAATTGGCGCATCGCGAATTTGCTTCAACAGATCGGCTCGGTATTGCATGCAGAGATTGATAGCAACTTTTGTAAGTGTTCGTTTAAAACTTAGGCTCGTGCTTATCGGAACGATAGTTCGTTAATCACCAGAAATTACTCGTGTTAGGAAATGCTCGTGGTCATCTCGGAACGTACTGTAGGGGCGGCCCTCCGTGGCCGCCCTTGTTCGATCTCACAGTGTTCAAAAAAACAACGACCTCGGGTTTGGCGAACACGATTCAAACCAAGGGCGGCCACGGAGGGCCGCCCCTACAGTACGTCCAATCCTGCTGAGAAGGATCAACGAGTTCTTTAGTTGTGAGGCGGAAGTCCGACGCCGGGTAACGCTTTTGTTCGAGCTTCAGTAAGTGCCTTCTCGTATTTTTTCTTCTGGTGGGACCAGCCAAACATGCCGAGGAGAAGCCCGGTGCACAAGTAGTATGAAATGGTGAGCACGGACACCTCGTGGCTGCCGTGGAAGATCTGATTGTAGACGTCTGCCAACCCAACGATTGTGAAGCTATAAGCCATCGCAGATTCGATCACAAATCGCGACTTCCCCCGTGCTCGCACTTTCCCCCACCACTCAAGTGAGCGTTGCTGTCTGCGGTCGCGCCACGCCTGCATTTTGTTGGACCACAAATTCATTGTTTCAGTGGAGGAAATATCTCGTCGACAAACATTCTGCCCTCTACACGCGAGTATTCATCTTCACGAAGCTCCTGGCACACATCTTCATAACTGCCGTCGAAGATAAACAGTTTTTCAAACGGATCGTAAACGCGAAACAATTTAGGATCGGCGCCGTCCGGAACCACGATCAACAAGTAGTGCGGTACAAGGTCCGAACCTTCATCATACCAAATCTCAAACCAGCGATTCTCAGCAGTAGTCACTGTCAAAGTTCCGATTTCAAAATCATTTCGTTTATCAGGGTGTGATTCGGAGCCGGGGATCAGGAGGTGTTTTACGGCCTTTATTCAAAGCCTTCTGATACTTGCCTTCCATACTGGACCACCCACCGAACCCAGAGCCGATTCCGATGAGCAGGTAAAAACAAAACGCGGACAAAGACAAGGAATGTTTACCCTGTAAGAAATATTCAATAACATCGAATACCCCGGTCATTGTCAATCCCCAGGTCATCGCCGTCTCGATTACAAATCGCAATTTCCCTTTGGTTCTGACCTGTTGCCATTGTTCCAGGGCTTGCTGCTCTTTTCGGATCCGCCGAGCCTCAATTTTCTCGAGCCGGGTAGTCATTGCGAAGTGAAGTTTTATCTTTGCGTTTGAGTGTTAACCCGCGATCTCCTGAACGCCGTTGTCTCCAACATTGTACTTTCGCCCACAGCGATCACAAGTCGAAACCGGCTTGCGATCTGGCGAAAGGATCTGACCACAAAAACACACCCAACCACCATGACGCGCGGGGTTTCCGTAGACCAGTTCATGAGGACGAACATCGTGAGTTACGACCGCGCCCGCTCCGATGAGACAACGTTGACCGAGCCTGACGCCGCAAACGATCGTCGCATTCGCACCGACCGTGACTCCCTCTTCGATCCACGTCTCCACCGGTATCCAGTTCGCATCGCGACTCCGCGGCGTGAGATCGTTGGTGAGCACGGCGTTTGGACCAAGAAACACGTTATCGGCGACGTGCACGTGCTGCCAGACGCAGACTCCGTTTTTGATCGTCACGTTGTTGCCGAGTGTGACTCCGCTTTCAATAAACGCGTGATCGCCGATGTTGCAATGAGCGCCGATACGGACGTCTTTCAGCACGTGCGCAAACGCCCAGACGCGCGTACCCTCGCCGATCTCATCGGTCTCGACCAGCGCTTTTTCGTGAATGAATGGTGCTTCCATTTTTGATATTTCGCTCGATCTGAATTGTGGTATAGTGCGGTCACGCCTCCAAAACTGAAGCGGGCCGACTTGTGGTACCAACACAAAGCCAGCCCTAAATCCTCAACCTTCGTAGAAAGGAAGAAGACCATGGCCGGTTATAGTAGCGCATCAACGCGCGAACACACACCTCGCATAATCAACAATCAAACACAGACAAACGACGCTCTGAGAAGACGCGCAGAGTCTGTCATTCAAGACAAATCGATCGATGCCGACTCGCGAGCCATCATTCGATACGCATTGGAAATCAACGATCCGATGCTTGGCGATATAGTGCAGTGGGCGGATGACGGCGAGAACATCGTCGACAACCTTGCTGCCCAAGATGCGCCGCAAGACGATCCACCCGAACGAAAGGTCGAAGCGTTGGCCGAGATGATCTGCCACGGTGACGACCCCGGGCTCCGGGCCGCCGCTCTGCTTGTGCTCATGGCCTCGGTGGAAACGGCAGACGATCCCAGATCACTCGCGAAAACTGCGAAGCAACGCGCCTTCACTCAGTGCAGCGAGCTGAATGTCTACAACATGGTCGACGCTCAAGTCGAAATGCTCGACCGCGAATTATTCACGCACAACTGACCGAATTGCTCAGTGCCACTCGGAACGTACTGTAGGGGCGGTCCTCCGTGGCCGCCCCCCGCATTGAATTCACAAAGAGGGCGGCCACGGAGGGCCGCCCCCACAGTACGTTCCGAGGCGCTCTAATAACTTTTTGAGAACTCTTTGAGATCTTTATGAGGACTTTTTCGCAGCGTTTAGTCTAACCTCCGCCCACCTGGAACTCCCAAGAACTAAGCCCAGAACTTTTCAACTAAGAGCGAAAACTCCCATGACACCAACATACCGACGTCGACACCACCGAGACACGTGGCACTTCTGCAAGAACTGCACGCATTGGCCCAAATCAGACTACGAATCCAGCAAAGAAAAACCTAAATCAGGCGAGATGTGCGACCAGTGTCGCGCTAAACGGTTGCGCAAAAACTGCAAATAACCCGTTCCGAACACGTTGCCTTTTGACGAGAACCTGGTAGAAGCGCCGCTGATCCGTGTGTGATCTGGTGAGTTGCATATAAGTTCCGCCAAATCACACTTTGAATTTTATAAGAACAAAGTAGACCGGCGCATTTCTTCACTTGAATCTCCGAAATAGCAACTTGAATTTGCCGGATCCTAATTGAGATCCGCGAGATCTTGATTGCGATCTCCGGGATCATGATTGAGATCCGCGAGGATCATCCATGATCTGCAAAATTCAATACATGATCCCGCGAGTTCAATATTGAATTTCGCTTTTGCAAACAAGATCTGCGGAATTCAAAACAATATTTCCGGAGTTCAAGATGCAACTTGCCAGATCGCAAATGCATTTTCCGAGTTTCAAGACAATACGTGGCGGATCTTTGCTGCGATCCGGTGAGTTCAATACGTTTTCGTCCTCGTTCAACCTTCAAGGTAACCGGAAAATCCTCCCAAATTCGAAACCCTAAAATAGGAGAAATTCATGAGCAGAATCAGACTCAACTTACGAAGCCTGTCTGTTACAGACAAAGTCGCCAAGGGTCGTCACATAGTTACGTCACTGACTAATAACACAAGCTTCCAGACGCCGAATCCTCCACTCGCGGAAGTGACGTCTGCGCTCGACGAACTCGACAAAGCCCAGGCAGCGGTGCAGGCGGCAAAGTCAGAAGTCGCGACGCGAGTTCTCACGCAAGATGGGGCAGAAACAAAAGTAACCCAGATGTTGACGCAGCTCGCCGGCTACGTCGAGAGCGTGGCTGGCATCGACGATGCCCTTATCACCAGTATCGGTATGGAAACGAAATCTTCACGGTCTGCGCCGCAGGCTCCCAACGTGCCACAGGGCCTAAGCGCAACGGCAAGTGAGCATGAGGGCGAGATCAAACTGTCGTGGAAAGCGATCTCGAACGCGCGGAGTTACACCATCGAAGCCAGCCAGGATCCCGCGACTGCCACCAGTTGGACCCACCTTGGCGTAGCCACCTCAGCAAGCAAGGCAATCACGGGTCTGACAAGCGGAAAGCGCTACTGGTTCCGTGTAGCCGCGATCGGCGCCGGAGGCCAAAGCGGTTGGAGCGAGCACGCTACCAAGGTAGTGCCGTAACTAGGGAGGATACGGCATAGCTGCATACTTCGTTTGAGGTGTGTGGCGGGGGCATCATCGCTTGAGCGAGGTCGGTGGTGCCCTTTTTACTTACACATTGATTTGCTGACTTCGTCGCAAGAGCATTAAAGTCACGGGCGCTACTCGATGATCACGGTAGCGCCCTTTGCTTCACATCCGGCCTTTTAGGAATGAAACCGAACAAGATATGTTGTAAAACTCCAATTGGTATTTGTATCAACATTACCTATTGAACGGATTCTATGCCCTCTGCTTCAAAACTGCCTTCATCGATTCTGCTTTGGCTTGGTCTAAGAGTAGGGTCGGTTGCGGTCGTTTTGCTTGCCTTCTATTTTCGTCCTGTTGGCGTGGGAATCAGAGCCATCACGTCGATCACTACTTTCGCTTTACTGCCCTGGTATGTATGGGACGTTAACTATTATGTCGAGATCGTGAAGCACGGTTACCAGGCCGGAGCGGCAACCGCGAATTTCCATCCTCTCTACCCATGGATTGCAAAAGTTGTAGCGATGGTTGTTGGACAACCGCTTGTTAGTCTGTTGCTGGTCGCGTCAGTTGCGGGCTTGTTATTGACGGTTTGCTTCTACCGACTGGCGAGACTCGATGTCGACAACGAGCAGGCCTGGAAAGCAACAGCGTTAATGCTGGTTTGGCCCGCGAGTGTCGCTCTATTCATCCCCTACACCGAATCGCTGTTTCTGCTGCTCTCGGTCTACTGTCTGTTTGCAGCTCGACAACGAAATTTCTGGCTTGCGGGATTAGCTGGTGCACTCGCCACCCTTACTCGGCAACAGGGACTCTTTCTTGCTTTGCCGCTGGCATGGGAGATTTGGGAAACAGAAAAGGGAAGGTGGTCCAGAGCGCTCAAGAAGTCTTTGCCGGTGTTGCTCGTACCGGCGGCATACGCCGGTTGGGTCGTTTATCGAGCAATTGCTATCAACGATGTTCATCCGGACTTTTCCAGTGTTCAGAAGTTCATTCACACAGTGATGATTTCGCCGACAAGTTATGACATCACTGATCAGCACGCATTTCTTCCACCGTGGTCGACGCTTTATAAGGGAATGAATGTTTTGTTGGGCAGTGGCGCCTCGACAGGTGTTGCTATTGATGCGGCACTCAGCCTGGTCTTTATTGGTTTGTTCGTGCTGAGTTGGCGTGAAATGCGGATGAGCTATCGAATCTATTCCGTCGTGATTATCCTCGTCGCTCTTTCGTTTTATGCGGGCGACGTCAATCCATTTCTGGCCTTACCACGTCACTTGTTGCTGGCTTTTCCTGTCTTCATCGGACTCGCCGCACGATACCGATTGCAAAAGTTTTCGTTGGTGTTGGTCTTGTTGGTTGTGTGCCAGGCAGCGCTTTTGTGCACGTTCGTTTGGCAGACGTGGGTACCGTAATCGTTTACCGCTACTTGAGTCTAATTTCGCAGATAACACAGTTGACTGACGACGCTAAGAAGTCTCGAGGTCGTGCGTTTTTGTATCAAGTGCTTGTAGTTTGTTGTCATATAAAGACACTGCCAAAAACCCTACTAGTGTACCCGTAATAAAGATAATGCCAGCATAATAGGCGAAGTGGCAAAATAGCCCGCTAATACCGATTAGAGTACTTAGATAACCGATCACCGTAACAGTTCTTAAGAACGCGTTGGTGGTACTGAACTCGTAGAAATCTTCAAGCATCGTGCATATGAAAAGAGCGGTGAGCGAAGGAATTGAAACGGCGAAACTACACAAAGAAATCCTTAGGGTTACATCAAGGCTGCTCACACCCAGCATCTGTATTACGCTGATAACGCCAAGCCCTACAAATGCGCCAGAAGCAGCTTTCTTCATTTGAAGTTGGTGAATGTGTTCTTTAGACATTTTTATCTCCCCCCAAACGACGCGCACAGTTAATTCAGTCTTGTTGTCGTGAACGCCTCCTCACTGGAGTCCGCTTCTTGATCAAGTCTTTGTGTCTCGTGTTCAGCATGTAGGTCAACGCTTGGAAAGAGATCTTAAGGCCGCGAGCGGCATGGACAACGCTGCCGTTTGCGTTCTCCAGAGCGCGTTTAATAACGTCGCGTTCTAATGATCGCTTTGCTGCATTCAGGCCGCCAGCGGGCAACACGTGCTCGCCTTCCATTACCGCGAGATGTTCGCCCAGTTCGTGAAACGCAGCAAGAGCCGCGTCTGCTGCCCGATTAGTGTTTTCGGTAAACTCTGCCAAGTTGAATGCGCGTCGAAAAGCAATCAATGCAGCTCCGTATCTTTTCAGCCGCGCCAACGCTCTGCCGTGTGTTATCAAGGCTTCGGCTATCAGAAAATGCCTTCCGGTTTTCTCCTGCTGGTACACAGCCGCTCGCGCTACTTCCTCTGCCTCTCTGATGTGTCCCTGTTCAAGGAAAACGGTCGCGCGAGTTTCGTCAACTTGGGCCACCGTGCCAAGGTCTTTCAAACTGACATGGATGCGTCTGGCCCGGTCTAAGTGCTGGTGCGCTTCCTCGCAGCGGTTGATTGCGAAGTAGATCAGGCCAAGTTGATTTTCGACGTTTGCCCAGTAACACTTATGGCCTGATCGTTCGTAGTGGTAACTAGCGGCGGCATATTCAATCAAAGCTCGATCAAGATAATCGCCGCGCCTCTTTACTTCCCAGAGGTGACGCAACACAGTGCCAAGAATTGTGTGGTAACTACCTATCAGCGTCTCGTTATTGATCTTCTCAAATAGCGTTGCGCTGTCCGTGAGCACGCGCAGTGCTTTACTGTAGTTCGTTGCATCGCATTCAACGATACCTAATCGAATTACCGCTTTGGCCTTTACGTCGCTTTGCGTGACTAAGAGCGCGAGCGATTCATTAAGCAGATCGCGTGCTTCGTTCAGCTCACCCGTGCGCCAGTAACAAAGTGCTAATTCTGTTTGTGCTTCCGCGATCTTCTTGCGGTAGTGTCGTGACCGAAAGATTGTGAGGCTTTCAGAGATAAGGTTCTTCGCTGTCTCTTGCGAATCTGCGATCTCGTTCTTGCTGCCGATTGCGCTAGTGAGCACTCCTGCACGTAATAGAATTTCGCCAGCCGTGTTGGGCTGTAGATCATCAACTTTTGGCCACTCACCTATGCGCGTCCAGTAGTCGCCCATTAGCCTTCGGGCTTCGTCGTACTCGCCCTTGTACTCCAGTGCCTTCACCGCTTCGCAATAGAGCTCTGCACGATCATTCACACTAAGACTCGGGTTTTCTAATTCGCGCAGAAGTGAGGGCGGCAAGGTCATGTGAGAACTACTTTTACATTTTGTGCAAGGAAAGAAGTTAAAGCACTCCGCGCGAAATCTTACGCAGTCATTAACGCTCTTGCAAGAAGAATCAAGGCTGCTCTAGTGTGATACAAAAATTTTGTATCTTAGCTAGGAGGCGACCCAAGTGAAATCCTTACGCCAAATATGCGCCGCGATCATCCTCAGTCTGGCGTTTACTGTGTCCGCACTAGGGGGAGACATTCATAATCCCGGAGCGGCTTCAACGAGCACGTCCTCAGTCACTACGACAGTCCTTCTCGCGGTGGTTAGTCTGATTTATAGATAAGGCGGAATACGCCTGTCAGTCTGAAGAAAGGCTTTCCCGCGTTCGCGGAGGGGGCTATGTGTGTTTACAAGTTCCTTGTACTGGATCAGAAAACTCAATCTTGCATTGAAGCGTTGTGAAGCGAAGGGGGCGACAGATATAAAGCGGATGTTTGCGGCTAGCCTCACGCATCCGCCCAGAAGTGTGAGGCCGGAGGGGGCGTCGGTTCCTTAGGTGAGGGGGGACCATGAGACGCCCCTATTCTTTGCATTCAGCGTGAGCAGCGAGATTTTCCGTCTTCGAAACGACCCTAATTTCGGGTGAAGATGATTGCGTCGGCGTCCTCGTAGACCACTTTCCACCTGCCGCTGTCATTCCTGAGCACACTCGCGAGGGGTGCGTCCGGAGAGATCAAGACTGTCTTAATGGTCCAACGATCGAGTGAACTCGCCCAGTCGCCAGCGCCGTCGTAGGCTCGCATTGCTTCCGCGAAGAAAGCGTCGCCATAAACGTCAGCGCGCCCGTCGATATAGACGCGATAATCAGGGTAAAGTTTGTAGATCAGATAACCACCCCAGCCGTAGCGGTTATAAATGGGACCAGGCAAACGATTGGCTTTAAGGAACTCGACTGCGGCGGTCGGGTTTCTGATCGATACGTAATCACTCTGATGCGTGGCGAAGTGCCAGACGCGTGAGATGCCTAACGCCAAAGGTACGATCAGCAGCACAACGTTGATGACAAGCTTGAGACCACTGGGGCGTGTTTCTTCAGCCGTCAACAACTTGTCCCATCCGTGTTGCTTTGCAATGGCCCACAAATGTTTCGCCAGCACTGGCGCCGCAAAGAGCGCAAAGATCGGAATGTGACGCGCTGATCTTAACGCTCCGAGCGCTGTGATAAGCACGAGGAAGACTTCACCGAGTCGAGCTCGCGCCGGCGATAGAGCCATCGCGGCGAAAGTGCTTAACAAGAGGACGGCGAACGGCAGGAAAGTGGTCTTATGAAAATCCGGCGATGCCCATTCCTGTATGAATGCTGCCATTGACGTTGACGTCAGCGTTTCGTACGGGTACGAAAACATGCGAAAGCCGTTGGGATTGAGCGGAACCATCGCTGTGCAAATCACCAAGACAATCAGCAGTGGTTTTATCTGGTCCCATTCACCATCAAGCACCGCGCGCACGACGTAGAGCCCGATCAAAGCCAATCCCAAAGCAAAACCTGCATGAAGGTTTACCCATAGCAACATGAGAGGCACTAACCACCAGAGTCGACGGCTTTGTTCTTTTGGATCGAAGCGCTCGAGCAAAACGACATAAATGCTCGCCAGCAAAAGCGTGATCATCTGGGGTCTGACACCAAACAATGGCGACGAAGCTGCTGCGGCAAGCAATATCGCGATGCTCGCCGCGTATGGTCTACCTTCACAACGACGATAGACGAGCAACAACGCGGCGACGATGATCAGTGAGAAGATCGTGACGAGGCCGACAAGACCACTCAGCCGGTAAATTCCCACCATGAGTACTTCGGAAAGCCACTCGTGGGCCACCCACTCACTACCTTGTTTGGTAAATGAAAAGTCGTCTGTGTGAGGAATACTCCTGGCGTCGACGATCACCTGGCCGGCTTTGAGATGCCACCACAGATCCGGATCAATTGAAACGGACTGCCGCACCGCAAGCACAAAAACCATCGAGAGCAGCACGATGGGAACGACGCGTCGGAAGGTGAGCGAATCTCGCATATCTAGTTTAGTGCCGCGGATGAACCCCGATTAACGCGGATCAGAACTACTGCTATCAAAAACAGGAGTGCGCCGGCAGAGCACCATAGCGCCCAGCGGTCGGAGCGCGTTCGTTGAAAGTTAATACTCGGACTCTGGTCGAAAAATCCGAACGTGAAAAACGGCGTGGCCGCGTAGAGCGGCTGTCTATCAGAGCGCACCCACTTCGGATGAAACGTTTGCGCGATCAACCTTGGCGCCTGCGGTTCCGATGTAGCGACTGCAACCTTCTCACGATCGAGCGCAGCGCGGATTGCTTTCCATGTATTACGAATCGACGTCGCATCATAATGCTCCGAAGGATCCTGGGCGACAATCCAATCGCCCAACTCTTCTCGCGGCCGCTCGATCACTACTGCGCGTGGAATTTCCGATTTGATACGACTGAAGAGTGGCGCAGCGCTGGAAAGCAGGATCAGAGTGCGGTTCTGCGCGAAAGTTTTTAATACTTCGAGAGCCTTAGCTTCATCCTGGTAGCTGTAGGTATCGAGTATCAATGCGCCAAACTGATTGAGCTGCGGCAACAAGTCTATCCGCCGTTCCGTTGAATGGACCAGCAAAACATCGAACCACGCATCGTTAAACTCTTCTTCAGCGAGCCGCATAAAGTCGTATTGATTTCTTCGTCGCATCTTTACCGTGAAATCACTGACAACCAGAGCCGGTCGGAAATTCAGAGTTCTCACCGGCGCAGTAATCGGTTGCCGTAGTTCAAAGATGGTCCAATCATCGATGTCGTGTGCCGTGACGACGTCAGGCTCACGACGCAACCGTTCCTTCATTTGCGCCGAACCGATGATCACATAGCGGACGCCGATAAACTGGAGGCGCTTGATGTGTTGTGACAGCGGTTGATTTACAAAATCCAGATCCGACAGCAAGGCAGAACTGATGCCAAAGTTCTCACGATAGGGTGAAAACGCATTTAGCTCAGCGTTGAAGAAGGACGAGTTGGGCGAGGCTTCGCGATACACGATGCTGATCACTTGATTGCCTTGCGCGCCGAGGTAGGCATTGAGTGCGAGACAATCCGACCGAACGAGACCACTGTCTGCAAATGACGGCAAGACTTCAACCAGGTAACGGCCATCTTTGTGCCCGCGCGCAAACTCCAGCGGTCCGGAAATGCGAGGGAATGTTTCGGGAGTGTAAAACGCAAATGCCTTCGTCAAACGTTTTTTAGACATCGCAAACCCAAACACACCGATGATTGCGAGACTGAGTGCAACCACGAGGATCTGTTTAGTCAGACTCGGTTTGCCAATAGCATCCGAACGCTTTCTTTTCGCGAGATAGAGTTGGACCACATAAGCGAGCGAGATTCCAACCGGCACACAGAAGAGAAAGTTAATCGTCGAGAAGAAACGAAACACCTGGAGCGGAAACCAGGCTGGCGCGAAACTTCCTGAGAAAACGAGCGCCATCAGAAGAATTGCACATGCCAACAGATACGGCCGCAGCCGGCCGGTTGAACGCCGCCAACCAATGACTGCGCCAATACCTGCCAGAAAGTACCAGCACCACAACGGCGAGGTGATCAGTTGATTCAGTGGTCTTATGAGCGGTCGGGTGACGAGATACTCATACGAGCTGAGCATTGGCGCCAGCCAGAAGGCCGACAGCGCCACCGCAACCCACGGCGACAGGAAGTGCCACCAAAAATTTTGTCGTTGTAGCGTGCGTTGCGCCGGATCAGTTGCTCGAATCCACGCGATGAGGTCACAAATCAGAACCGAAGCAATAAAGATGATCGCCGTGATCGCGTTAAAGAAATTCGCAAGCACGGTAAGACTCAGCAAAATCGACGCGGCTGCAAATTGCCGGATTCCTTGTCGCGGGAGTAGATAGACGAGAATCCACGACAGCATCAACACAAAACCCAGCGGCTGTGTGTAGAACCCATCGAGCAAGGTGCTCGACATGTCTAAGCCGGTGTTAGGCTGAAAAATTTCGCCGAGAGAATAGATGGTTGCACACGCGATCGCAGCGCCCGCGGCTATACCTTGATCCTTGCCCGAATGCACATAAGCGAGAGCCCAGAAGGTCAACGGCATAAGAATAAGCGGTACACCGACGACGATCTTGAATGCTGCTCCGAACGAAACTAGACCGGTGTGATGTAAGGCTGATACAAGCCAAAAGAAGAGCGGCGGGTAAAAGTTTGGAAACGACATCCCCGCGAAATAAGCGTTGGTCCAACCGAAAGTGTCAGGGAAGATTTCACGGTCATAGATCTGTGCGGCCGCGTAGTGACCCGAACCGTCGATCGCGCGTGAGGCGATGCCACGAACGACCTCAAGCCAGATGAAACTGGTGAGGGCCACCGGAAGTAATGAAATGATTCCGAGCCAGTAGACGGTCGTCAGACGGGATGGATGCTTGTCAGTCAACTCTTTCGGTCTTAAACGAAGATAACGCTTCGAGAACGAGTTCAATCTGATGCTGAGTTAACTCGGGAAACATCGGCAACGAGACGATTTCGTCTGCCAGTTTTTCTGTTACCGGAAAACTTCCTTTGCTATGACCGAGATCGCGGTAGGCTTCCTGCAAGTGAATCGGAATCGGATAGTGAATGCCTGTCTGAATGCCAAGACTATTCAGGTGCTGCTGCAACTCCTCACGGTTTGGTGTGCGCACGACATAGAGATGAAAAATGTGCTCGCTGCGAGGATCCAAAGCCGGGACGATAAAGTCCTTCGCCAAACTGTCCGAGTAGATCGCTGCGTGCGCACGACGAGCCGCGTTCCAATCATCAAGGCGTCGCAGCTTAACGTTGAGAATTGCTGCCTGAACTGTATCGAGCCGTGAGTTTGTGCCTTTCTCCACGTGCACGTATTTTTGTTTCTGACCGTAGTTTCGCAGGCTATTAACTCGCTTCGCGAAATCGTCGTCGTTGGTTGCAATCGCACCTCCGTCACCGTATGCACCAAGGTTCTTTCCCGGATAAAAACTGAAACATCCGGCGAGACCAAACGAGCCGCAGCGTTGGCCTTGAAAACGTGTGCCGTGTGCCTGCGCCGCATCTTCGATCACTTCCAAATGGTGATTGCGAGCGATCTCAGTGATAGCGGTGATATCCGCGGCCTGTCCGTAAAGATGAACCGGCATGATCACCCTAGTGCTTGGCGTGATGGCTGGTTCGATTAGTTCGGGATCGATCTGATACGTGTCTTCGCGACAATCGACAAGGACTGGTTTCGCTCCTGTTCCGGAAACTGCGAGTGCGGTCGCGATAAAGGTGTTCGCAGGTATGATGACTTCATCGCCTGCACTAACACCCGCTGCTTCTAAAGCCAATCGCAGCGCATCAAGCCCACTACCAACTCCGAGGACGTGTTTCACTCCGAGAAAATTGGCGAAGTCGCGCTCAAACTTCTCAACCGCGTCGCCGAGAATGAACTGCGTGCTTTCGAACACGTTGTCGACCTCGTCGCGCACCTCGTCGCGAATGCTCTTGTACTGAGCCTTGAGGTCAACAAAAGGAACCGTCGTTTGTACGTTTGAAGATGCCGTCATGCAATTTGTTTTCCTGTTTATTTCTTGAGACCAAATCCGAGTAGCAAGATGGGACGCAGGATACTCCACCAGCCAGTGATGGGTTTCATCTTTGTGTAGCCAAGCGCTCGCTGCGGGTAAATCTTGGTCACCGGGGCCTCTCTGACGCCGTAACCGAGTTTGATCAAGGTGTAGAGCAGATATGGTTCAAGTTCATATTTATCCAGCCAGTCCTGATCGAGATTGACTCGTTTATCGTTGAGCACTTCGAGTCGCAGGGCACGATAGCCGTTGGTTGTATCGGTCATGCGTCTGCGAGCGAATGCGGAAAACATCAGTGGATGAATAAACTGAGTAGACAACCGGCGATAGAAGGGCATGTTGCCGTAGTTACCACCTGGCAAATAACGTGAACCTTGTACAAGTACGGCTTGACCTTCAGTGATTGGCTGAATAAGCCGGAAGATCTCAGCCGGTCGATCCTTATCGTTACCGGCCATGATGACGCAGATGTCGTAGCCGCGGTCGGTCGCCCAACGATACGCAGTGCGTATAGCCGCTCCGGCGCCGCCCCGCTCCGGGTGCTGAATCAGCATCGCACCTTTTTCAACGATGATTTCGGGCGTGCGATCGGTCGAGCCGTCATCGAGCACAGCAACATCGACGCCCTCAACTCCTGCAAAACGATCGAGCACCGAGCCGATCTTGAGTTCTTCATTGAACGCGATCGGAATGGCTACTATTCGCGGCGCTGGCAAAGGGGGAAATTGGAGAGACTCCATCAACTTGATCTCTAATCAATCCGTGTAATCTGTGGTTTACCGATGTGCTGCCTCGTAACTCTGGATTGAAACCGGAGCGCCGCCTTTTTCGATCGACTCATTGATCGCCTCGAGCGTACGCACAACATCCCAACCGCGCTCACCGGAACATACGCTGGCATTCTTCTTCGCAAGGGCGTCGATGAAAAAGCGTGCCTGGCGTTTCAGAGGTTCCTCAAGGTGCAGCTTCGGAATCGTAACGTCGCCTTCGCGTGCCAGAAGATGAAATTCACCGTAACTGTCGTAATAGGGTTCACGAATCACACCTTTGTCGTAGATCGTGATTGCGCCCGAGGACGAAAGGTCGTCCCAGGTCACCATCTTCTTGTCGCCAACGAGCGTGATGCGCCGCACTTTCTGAGGATTCAGCCAGCTAACTTCGATACCGGCGATCATCTCGTTCGGATAAGTCAGCGTAATAAATACGACGTCTTCGATACCCTGTTTGAGATACGAGTGACCACACGCCGACGCTGCGATTGGCGCTGCTCCGAACAGAAAGTTGAAGATCGAAATGTCGTGTGACGCGAGATCCACCGAAGCGTTAACGTCGTCTCGAATTGGACCAAGGTTGGTACGAACCGCGGTGGCGTAATAAAGCCGGCCCAGATCGTTGAATGAATTGAGCTCTTTCAGTTTCAGAATGCCGCCGTTGAAAAGAAAGACGTGACCGACCATCAAAACTACGTTGTGTTCGCGCGCCGCGGTGATCAACTTTTCACACTCGAGCGAAGTTGTCGCCAACGGTTTTTCGCAAAGCACATGCTTGCCCGCTTCGATCGCTTTCATACAAACTTCGAAGTGCGTGCCCGTCGGTGTCGCGACTACCACGGCCGTTACTGACTTGTCGGCGAGCATTTCGTCGATGTTGTCGGTAGTTGCAAGGTGGTCGTAGAGCGACGAAACGTGCGCGAGGCGTTGTGGATCACGATCGACGACCCAGGTCACGTTGATACCATTCAACGCCCGGAAATTACGAATGTGATTCGGACCCCAATGGCCAGAACCAACCACTGCTAACTTCAAGTTTGTATCTTTCTTCATTCGATTTACCTAAAGTGACTTATAAGACTCTATAAATCCGGTATCCATTCTTATCAGTGTAAACGGGTTCGAGATACTTCTCGGTGTAGTGTTCGAACGTGGCCCAGTTTCGCAGCAGCGGAAAGTCTTTCCCCAGTCTCTGTGCCTCTTCAAAGTTCTGCTTGGGCTCGTTGGTTGATTCAGATCTAATTCCAAGAACCTTTGCGGCAAGCGGGCGGGGAACTGGCGGAACAACCTGACCTTGTTCCAAGCCCATCACGGCAGCGAACTGAAACAAACCCGGATCGAACAAGACATAATTAACTCCCTGCCTCTTGAGCTCCTGGTGAACTTGATCCAGCGAGTCGTTATGGACCAGCAAACGTCGCCATTTCGTCGCATACCATGTTTCATCCGTCAAACAAGGCCGCTGTATGCCGTAAATCATCTGCGCCCCGATCGACATAATCCGCGCGTCCGCAGGTAACTCGGTATTGATAAAGTCGACGGGTTGGTAGTACGAGAATCCACGCATGAAGTCTCGACGCGACGTGTTCCCGGCGATAAAGCCGAGGGCATTCTTGCCGCTAACTGACTTCAGATTCGTTGCCACTACTACCGTCAACGCAACTGCAACAAGATACACCGGCAACTTCGCTAATGGCGCAATTCTTCGTTTCAACCAGTCGCCGGAAGTCGCTAACGTGAATGCCGAGAGTATTGATAATGCCGGATAAGCCGGCAGTAAGTATCGCGCGATCCATGAGCTCCATGTCGCCATCAGGAAGTAGCAAATACTCAAGGCAAGCAACCAGGCGAGCCAACGCGTTCTAATCATGAAGAATGACAGTGGCAACACCAGGAACAGGTAGTTTGGGAAGTGGCGCGCCTCGGCCATCAGGTAAGTGTCCGGGTTGATGTAAACCTCCCATGGGCGCATGGGATGTCTTTCAGGTCGCACCTTCGCGTTTCGCGTGATCGTTTCTTCTTCAGCTTTGACGAGTTCCGGGTTCTCGTTGCGCACGGCTGTAAAATGAGCGTCGAGTTTTCGTTCGTCCTCACTGTTGAAATACCGGAGACCATCTGGACCATACGATGCCACTTCACCTGTAAAAAACGGATAGAACGGATTGCCGAACCACACGTAGTTCTTCGCATACCACGGAGACGCGACGGCAAACGCGATTACAACATAAACAATTCCGTATTTCAGGGTGTTAAGAAGACTTGCTCTGCGACTACGCACACTCTCAATCAAATAGAGTGCGCCGATCAATAAAAGCCACAGTGCCGCTGAGTGCTTTACACCCAAACTAAACCCGGCCAGCAATGCCGACGTCCACAACCAATTACGTGCGCCACTCTGCAGGTAATTGATCATCGCGTACGTGGCGACGAAGAGCATCCCGGCGACAGAAACATCCACGCGCGTTGTAACTGCAACTTCCGTCACCATTCCAGCCGCAAAGAAAACAAATACCGCGAGTAACGCAACACGTCGCGTGACGTATCGTTGGCAGAAGCCGTAGAGAGCAAGCCCCGTCGCTATGGAAAGTGCGAGGCCGAAGAATTTTGCCGCAATGTCTGAACCAGCCATCAGACAGAGAGCGTAGATCATGTGAATCAAAAATGGCTGGTTACCCATCGAGTTGTTGAAGTTGGGAAAGATGCGGCCTTGATCTACGAACTCACGCGTCACCGGCAGATGATAAATCGCTTCGTCAAAAATATATGGTGGGGTGGCGGTGCGAAATAACAAGAGCGCCATCAGGCACAGAAACAAAATGCCTGGCAGTCTCAGTTCGGGTTCGCAAACAAACGTCGCAACGCCTCGACGACTCAGCTCGATTATCTGTCGAATCTCGGTGCGCGAGAAGATGATTGATAATGTGCAAAGTATCAATATGGGAATGGGTGTGAGTAACCCGAGCAATCCCAGTCCGAGTACCGCAAGACCAAACACACCCGTGCCGAGGAAGAGCGATATAGAAATCGTCTCAGCAGTGTTGGCCCACGCAAGATGAAGGAGTCGTGAGATGGCCAGACCCAAAGATGCCAGTATAAGGCTGATGGCAGCAGCGAGTGCTAAATCAAACAAACGATCGAGAGGCGCTAATAGTCCGGTATAGGTATCGGAGCCTGCGACACGAAAATGAGCATAAACGACTGTCAGCAAGCCGACAGCGAAAAGAGCGCCAGCCGCCGGCCATACCCAACCGGTGACCTGCTGCTCCTCAGGCTTGTAGTTGCTGCTGATTTGTATCATTTATTTGAGCCGGTAGACTTCGTAGCCATTTACGTCGGCGTACATGAGCTCCAGATAATTCCGCCGGTATTGGTCAAATGTCACCCAGTTTCTAAAAGACGCATAATCCGGCCCAAATTCGAGAATTCGAGCCGAATCTATGTATTTTTCGTTTCCGAGGAAGCGAGATCCGCCCGGTTTTGGCCACCCGGTCTTCGTGATCAGCTCGAAATAGAACTTTGCAAACAGTAAATGGGAAACCCCCTGACTCTTGAGATCCCGGTGCACGTCATCGAGAGTCGCATTACGCAACAGTAGCCGCCGCCATTCGGTTCCATCCCAACTGCCGTCAGAGATGTAAGGCCGCTTCATGTGGTAACACATCTCACCTCCGAGCGAGAAAACGCGGGCCTCCGGAGGCAAATTCCGATTAATGAAATCGATCGGGCGGTTATAAAAGACTCTCGACAAGAACTCTGAGCGTGACCTTGTTCCGGAGATAAAGCCGAGATGGCCCAACTGGAAGATGAAGAGTCCGGTAACGTATAACTGAAAAAACACGCAAGCCGCGACCGCGTAAAAACACACTTGATTGGCGCGCCGATTGGAAAAACGCTTGCTGAACTCAACCAGTGCGTAGGCGGAAACAAGCGTTAGCGGAGGATAGATGGTGAGCAGGAACCGCGCGATCCAGGAGGTGGATGAGAGCACCAGAAAGAAGGCAACGCTGCAAAGAAATAGCCACAACACCCATCGACTGCGTGGCGCAAATAAAAGTAAGGGTAGGACCAGAAACAAATAGCTCGGGTAATGATGATAATCACCCATGAAGTATTTGTGCGGATGAAGGTAATACTCCCAAAACCGCATCGGATATCTCTGCGATTCGTGCTTCGCGGTTTCAACGGCCTCATCAAACTTTGTCTTGACGGTTTGGAATTCCTCGGGGCTCGTTCGTCGGGCCGTGTCGAAGTGCGCGTCGAGTCTGAGCTCGTCTTCACGATTGAAGTAACGCGGGTAGCCCTCATTAAACTCGGCAAGTTCGCCGGTTATAAATGGATATACAGGATTGTGAAACCAGATTGTATTCTTGATCAGCCAGGGCGAACTTACCGTCAGCGTAATGAAAACATAAAGACCGATCGCCTTTGCTAATTGAGGCGGGTTCACTCGTAGCCGCACGATCAATTCGACCAGTAGCATTATTCCTAAACATACAAGCCACAGTAGGGCGTTCAACTTAATTCCCATGCTAAAGCCGCTGAGTATTGCGGATGCGACGAGCCACTTTATGTTGCGATTATCGAGATAGAGAATCATCGCGTAAGTAGCGAGAAAGAGCATGCCGGCGAGAGAGACGTCTATGCGCGTCGAGACTCCTACCTCAACTACTATGCAGGCACTGAGAAACCCGAACATCGCTACGATGCCAACCTTGCGAGTCAGAAATCTTACTGAGAAACCGTAGAGCGCAATTGAGGTAACAATCGTGAGTAACAGACTGAAGAGTCTTGCTGCGATGTCGCTGTGTGCCAGAAGGCACACCGCGTAGATCATGTGGATCAAAAACGGCATGTTGCCGAGCGGCTGATGATAGAGCGGGTACACTTGTCCCTGGTCGACAAATGATTTTGTGGCCGGCAAGTGATAAATGACTTCATCGACTGCCCAGGGCGGGCTGCTGGCTCTAATGATGAGAACCACCACTATAAGCAGGTAAAGACACAACAATGCGGTGTTCTTACGGGTCCTCGTCGCTACAACAAGAATTCGCTCGATTAGCTTGAAGAACCGTGTAGCCTGACTTCTGAGCACCGCGAAAGACAAAAGCACGAACAGGCCAATCGGTAGAGGTTTGAGAAGTCCAACCAGTCCCAGCATCAAAACCACAATTCCAGTGACACCGGTTCCGAGCATGATTGAGAATGCAAGTTCCTCAGCCGCGCTTAAGAATTTCAGTTGTAGGACTCGACTCAGGCCGGCGCCGATCGAAAAGGTCAAAGCAGCCAAAACGCCGGCTAAGCTGAGATCAAAGATACGATCGAGGATTACCAGTGACCCGGTAAAGTCCGGATTCCCATCAATCTTTATATGTGCATAGATTGCTGCGACGAGTAGGAGAGCACTGGAGCCGATGATTGTGAGAGTTATGCGGGAAAGTGCTGAGGCACCAGATCCGGACCATTTCGAAAAATTCATTGTGCTAATCAAACGTGTGTTCATCGATTCCTGAGCATACGAATGGTTAGGCACGGTACCGGACGCTTAGTGCGCCGTACGTGTCATAGAAAGTCGAGAAATTGAAGGAGCACAAAAGCGCTGCGCTCCTGATGCGCCTGAAAAGTCTGTTGAAGGTGGCTGGTACTAAGCCTTACTGCGGCGCTTCATTATCAGAAAGCCAATGGCGACTACAATCACCAGAATGGCTACGATGGTCATCCAATCGAATCGCATTTGTCGGGGAGCTCCTCTTTGATTGTCTGAATTGCTTTAGTTTAAAAACGCTTATCAACTACCGTTTTCCTGCCACAAACCAACTAATTTCGAACTGGAAGGCGTGGAAAACTTGTCGGTGTCGAAGTGCTGTTTTCCTTTGCCTTCAACGTCTCCGCGTAGTGATAGATCACTTTATCTTTGTCGGGAACCAGTCCCACTATCTGAACGTCGCTTTTGATCACTGCTGCAAATTCTTTACTCCCGCGAACCACCGCGTCGTCGCCTTTCTTAAATCCCCAGATCAGAGCGGCCGGCGCCGTGTAGGGAAAGATCAAAGCTGACGTTGCTGCGGCTCCGACTGCGAGGGCACTGGTGAAATTTCCGCCCTGAGTGACGGCGCTGAGTTGTACCGGAATCTTTGTGCCGTCGAGTGCGATGATCTGTTCCATTTCGAAAGTGAGTGCGCCGCCGCGTCCGAAGGAGCGAGCCTTCTCGACTTTGACGATTTTTGCGCGCGCAATCGTTCCGCGGGGAATGACCAGTGCTCCGTCAACGATCACCGGGCGTGTGACGGCGAATGCGATCGTGTTGTTGACTTTGAAGTTTGCCGACGAAACCGGATAGAGCGTCTCCACTATCACGGCCCCGCCTTTTGGAATCTTTACTGTCTTCACCAACGAGTTGTCGCCTTTTCCCGCTTCAGGAAGATTTGGCGGTCCGTTCGGGACGACTGACATTACCTGCAGAACGTTTTCCGGGACGCCGCGTCGTTTGAGGTCGTCGAGCACGGGCGGAAAGATGTCGAAGTTACATGAAGAAGTCAGAATGTTTGCGATGATGAGTTCGGATTTCATCCCGGTGCGAACCATTTGCAGAACGTCGCGGTTTCGCAGCACGCGCAGCGAGTGCGTTTGGGGTTTGGTGACCTGCCCAAAGGATTCGGTGGGGGAGAGCAGCAACAAGATAGCGGCGACAGTTAACCAGTGTTTCCACTTCATAACGAACTCCTGGCGCGCGTGACAAACGTATGGATCGAACTTTCACCGCAACCCTCGTGCCTCGCAAAATCCTAGAAAAATCGCGGAATTAGTCGTATTAGGGTGGGCGCTCGGACCACAACTGCTCGCCAGCGAGCACTTGCCGCCGCGAACGTGAAAGAGCTTTGCCGCTTGACCGAGTGCTCGCAATGGTGGGTAATTGCGAATCTAGCCGGAGATGAACGCGGATAAAATCCGGATTTCATCCGCGTTCATCTGTGGCTAAAATCTGCTATGGACATTATGAATCCGAACTTAATTGAAAAACTTCGCTCTTACATCGAATTTAACGAAGACGAAGAGCGATTTATCAGCAGCGTTTTCAGGATAAAGCATTTTGCCAAAGGCGAGCATTTTCTGTTAGCGGGAGATGTCTGCCGCGAGGCGGCTTTTATCGAAAGCGGAGTCTTTCGATTTTATATAAATACGAATGAACGCGACCCGACTTATTACTTTGCAGCGGAGAACGAGTTCATTTGCGAATATCCAAGTTTTCTTCGGCAACTCCCATCGGATAGAAACATACAGGCACTCGAACCGGCACAGATACGCGTTATCAGTTTTGATGATTTACAGAGATTCTACCGAGAAGTTGTTCTCGGCGAACGTTTCGGTAGACTGATCGCCGAAGAAATTTTCATTGATTCGATTGAGCAACTCGCCTCTTTTTATCAGGACAAACCGGCGGTTCGCTACCAGAAATTCGTTACCCGGTTTCCTCAACTTGTGCAGCGTCTGCCTCAGTATTACATCGCGTCTTATGTCGGTATCGAACCCCAGTCTTTAAGCCGCATACGGCGGCGTTTTCTCGAAAAATAATCTGCAAAACAGGTGATTTTTTATTAACCGAGGTGAATGACCGCTTCGGTATTTCTCTTCATTATTGAAGATGATTGGAGTGTGAATTACGGTTATGAGGTGGCTCAAAAAAATGGATACATACGAACTTAGACGAACCTCCGCTCTCTTTTGGTTTACGCTGATCATTCCTCTTGGAATAATTGGCGTTGGCATCAACTTCATACTCAATCCGGTCGGCGCGTCGGCGGCTTACGGAGTTGCGATTAACGACCCCAATAGTTTTCCCTTCATGTGGATCAAAGGCATTCGGGACATTTTTTCGGGACTCGTAATACTCCCATTCTTGTTGAGTGGAAATCGAAAGGTGACTGCAATCCTATTTGCGATTTCTATTTTCGTTCCCATCTGTGACGGCCTTGTGATCATCGCTCATTCAGGCTTCGCGGCTCCGCTTTTGATCCACTGGGGAACTGCGCTTTACATGATTATCGTCGCCGCGTTTCTTTTGAGAAAGAATAGACACTGATTATTCCGGGTTAGCTAATGGAGGAAATCATAATGGCAATACTTAATGTCTTTGCAATCATTGTTGCTGGATTAATGGTTGGGAGTGAGTTGGCTATCGCTGTGTTTGTTCACCCAACCCTGGTCCGTCTTTCGGATGATGTTCATCTGTCATCTGCAAGCGCTCTGGCGCGAGTGTTTGGGAGATTCATGCCGTTTTGGTACATGCTTGTATTTTTGCTTACCTTAGCTGAGGTCTTGATCCTTTGGCGCCGATCCGGCAGCATGCCGATCTTGATTGCCACCTCGGCTACGTTGTGGTTATTGGCGAGTGTGTATTCGATAACCATGCTCGTGCCGATCAACAACCGTATCGTATCCTGGGAAAACGTCACGCCACCTGCGGATTGGAAGACATTTCGGCGCAGATGGGATTTGCTACACCGCTGGCGTGTTGTGCTCCTGACAATAGCTTTGTTGTTTCTAATTGTGGGAGTCATGGGTTATTGATTCCTTATGAAACCGTCTTCGGGGAGGAAATCTAATGGTTCGAATTGCACTTGCGAATATTCGGTTTCCACAAACGCCGGAAGAATCGATCGTGTTGGCGGAGCAGGCAATCGCTGATGCTGCGGCCGGTGCGGCGGAGGTGGTTTGCTTTCCGGAGTGTTTCGTTCCCGGTTATCGAGGTCCGGGCAAGAGTGTGCCACCGCCTGATGCTGAATTTCTTCAACGCGCGTGGAAGATTGTTAGTGAAGCGGCAGCGCAGGCGGATGTCGCGGTGATACTCGGAACGGAACGTCTCGTCGATGATCGATTGTTAGCGACGGCGCTGGTCGTTAATCGGAATGGAACTGTGGCCGGGTTTCAGGACAAGGTACAACTCGATCCTTCTGAAGACACGATCTACTCACCCGGTTCCGGAAGACAGATGTTTGAGAGTGGACCACTAAAGTTTGGCGTCGTGATCTGTCATGAAGGTTGGCGTTATCCGGAAACGGTGCGCTGGGCCGTGCGACGCGGCGCGCACGTCGTCTTTCATCCGCAGGCTAATGAGGCAGAGGCTGGGAGCTATGTGCCGTCCAGTTACGCAGATCCTCAGAATTCATTCCACGAAAAAGCGATTCTGTGTCGTGCGGCAGAGAACACGTGTTACTTCGCCACCGTGAATTATGCGAGTGCCGGATCGCCGACGACTTCAGCAGTTGCACGCCCTGATGGAACACTGCTCAGTTATCAACCCTATGGTGAAGCAGGATTGCTTTTCGCCGATCTCGATCTCACCACCGCCACCGGCCTGCTTGCATCGCGCTACAAAGCTGCTGAGTAAGTTCAGAAATAAACGTCGTGCATCTTGACAAACGTACCGAACGGAGCAAAAATTCCGTCTGCGTCTGGGATGAGTCGCCAAGCGTCTCATGATGGGGCCGATAAAGCCCTAGCCCCAGTCGCTTTTTTATTAGACATTCCGCTCCTCACGACTCGCTGTGCAGGAATTAGTCGACGCACTCGGAATTTATTCGAAGTATTTAGCCACAGATAAACGCGGATAAAATCCGGATTTCATCCGCGTTCATCTGTGGCTAAAATTCTTTCCAGCCTTTAGCCATAACGAATCTTTGGGAACGCTCAGGATCTTTGGACGTTGAATGGTGAGTAGTGCCTACCTCGACAACTGGAGGACGTATGGAACGAACACCGATTCTCAAAAGAGGCTTACTGACATTGATCGCGCTGTCTTTGGTGGCGATCTCGTTTGCAGTTGCAAAGACGTCGGGACAGGAGACAGATCGTCCGGATCGTTGGGAGTATCTCGTTGTTGCCGGTCCTAGTACGACGAACTTTTCAGCTACCGGCTCGCCGAGCATGCGCAAAGAAGTAAACTCTTCGTTCGGTCGCGAAGCATTCGTCCTCGAACAACACATGGACAAGCTCGGAGCAAACGGCTGGGAGCTGGTGACGATCTCAGGAAACCCGAACGACCCGATTTTTTATTTCAAGCGCCCCAAGAATCGAAGATAGATCCGCGTTTTATCCGCGCCAATCCGTGGCTCAAACACTGACTTGCCGCGACGCGACGGTCTCCAATTGCGTCAGCACACCCTTTTCGAGATGCATCTGCTCCTTGGCAAAGCTTGCGGCGTGCGGGTCGTGCGTGACGAGCATGATCGTTTTCTTCAGCTCGCGATTGAGAGTGGAAAGGATCTGCATGACTTCTTCACCGGAACGCGCGTCGAGGTTGCCGGTCGGTTCGTCGGCCAGGATCAAATCAGGATCGGTGACGATCGCGCGCGCGATGGCGACGCGTTGTTCCTGACCACCTGAGAGCTGCTTCGGCTGGTGATGCATGCGTTCACTCAAGCCGACGAGATCGAGCGCGGTCTCGACGTTCTTCTTACGTTCGGTTTTCGAGAGTTTCGTCAACAGCAACGGCAGTTCGACATTCTCGAAAGCCGTCAACACCGGCACGAGGTTGAAAGTCTGAAAGATGTAACCGATGTGCGCGTTGCGCCAAACGGCGAGTTGACTCTCACTCATCCGCGTCAACTGCGTACCCATCACTTCGACGTCGCCACTGGTGGCACGATCGATGCCGGCGAGCAGGTTCAAGAGCGTCGACTTGCCTGAGCCGCTCGGTCCCATAAGAGCCAGAAAATCACCCTGGTGCAATTCGAGATCGACCTCTTCCAACGCAACGACTTCAAATCCATCGCGATTGAATCGCTTACTCACATTACGAACTCTCACAATCGGATCAGACATAATAGTTTTTCTTCCTCACACCTATTGAACTTTTATTCGATCTCCATCGCGTAACTTATCGACGCCCGCTATCGCCACAGTTTCATTTCCACTCAATCCATCGAGCACTACGTACGCATCGCCTTGCTCTTCGCCGGTTCGGATCGTGCGCTGCTCGACCTTGTTACCTTTAACGACGAAAACGTGCGCGGTGTTGTCGGCTTTTATGACCGCAGTCTTAGGAACAAGCACGCGCGAGACAGTTTGGTTGTCAGATGATGCTTGTTTGTCGGAGAGAAAATTGACGCGCGCATTCATCTCGGGTCGGAGTTGTTCGCTCGGATTCTCAACTTTGACCTTTACCTGTACCGTCGACTTCGCGCGGTTTGCTTCGGGCGCGATCTCTTCAATGAAGCCCGTGAATTTCAGGTTTGGATAAGCCTCGGGAATGATCTCGGCACGCTGATTCGACTTCAAGCGCGCGAAGTCGGTCTGGCTGATGTCCAGCTCGACTTGCAGGTCCGTCAGATCTGCGAGATCGACTACTGAAGTGCGTGCGCCGGAGCCGCCGAATGCAGATGGACTGACCATCTCGCCCCGTTCAACGATTCGCTCGAGCACGGTTCCCGATACTGGTGCTTTGATCTGCGTGGCCGCGAGTTGCGTGTTGGCGTAATCGAGTGCGGCTTTCATCTGGTTCACCGCGGCGGCGGCGGCGGTAATCTCTTCTTTGCGCGGACCGATGTCAGTCATCGTACTTGACTGGCGCGCTGCCTGGACCATCGCCGCAGCGCTATCACGTTGTGCGAGCGCGCGATCGTAATCAGCTTTCGAAGCGACACCCGAACGATAGAGTGATTCAGTGCGTTGATACTCTGCTTCCGCGTTCTTCAGGTTTGCTTCGGCCTGCATGACGGCGGCTTTGTCTTTCAGCTTTTCTTCAGGACGCGAGCCGGTGCGAAGACGGTCTAGCTGCGCCTCTGCGGCGGCGAGATTCGCTTTTGCCTGATTGACCTGGGCCACGAATTCGCTGTCTTCGAGACGAACGAGCACTTGTCCGGCCTGGACCGAGTCGCCTTTCTCAACGCCGATCCACGCGACGCGTCCCATCACTTTCGCACCGACGGCGATCTTGTGATGGGCGACGACATAGCCGGAAGCTGACAGGACGCTCTCGCCGGCAGATCCAGCGCCCGTTTCAACCCGAACCGGAGCTGCCGAGATCGTCTTCGTGGCCGAGAAGAGAAACACGTAACCGAATGCTACGAGTGCGACGACAACAGCGACGCCGAGTAACAAGAGTTTTGGCGAGCGATTGCTTGCGGACGGCACTGGCGCCGGTCCACGATCGATCTTCAGACTACGGAGACGTTTATTAAGGTCGTCCTGGGTTTCTTTTGATGTTGGAGTCGTATCCATGTTTTGTTAGACAGGATTAACAAGATTTTCAAGATGTATCCCGTTAATCCTGTAAATCTTGTAATCATGTAAAGCTATGCTCGTAGTGCGTCGACGATCTTGAAGCGTGATGCGCGGATCGAAGGCAACAACGAGCCGACGAAGCCGATAACGCCGCCAAAGATCAACGCGAAGAGCATCAGATCAAGCGTGACTTTGAAGTTGAATGCGATTTCGCTGAACGTCACCCAATTAGACGTGCCCGTCGAAACGAAATTCAGCGGCAACGCCAATACGATTCCAATCGCGGCCCCGATCACTGCAATCGCTATCGACTCCAGCAGAAACGCGACGAGTATGCTCAAACGACTAAACCCGAGCACTCGCAGAGTCCCGATCTCTTTCGTGCGTCGCGCGACGGCTGCGTACATCGTGTTCATCCCCGCGAAGCCAGCGCCGACGGCCATGATGAACGAGATAAAGACCGCCAGGAACTTTAACGCGCCCGAGGCCGTGCCTTGCTGATCCTCGTAGAACGTTCGCTCCGACACTGCTTTCAAATGAAGGTTGGGATCGTCGGTGATGCGCTTGCTGAGCGCCGCGAGGGTACTCGAGTCTTTCACGCGCATCAACACCGACGAGAAACCATCGCGTTTCGTCGTGCTCGCGAGCGAGTTGATATCGACCCAGATCTCCGACTCAAAAGCTTTTCCGGCTGAATCAAACAAACCGACCACCGTGTAGTCAGTGGTTTGAATACGGAACTTGTCGCCGACGTCGAGCCCCTGAAATCTCTCCGCGATTCGTTTGGAGACGACTGCTTCCGTCAAACCGGGCTGAAACAATCTGCCGGTGACTGTTTGAAATCCCGAGCGCAACTTGAACGACATTGGACCAACGCCACGCACTGTCACATTCGAACCTTGACTCATCCCTTTGCGTGCTTTGTAAATCAGAGTGACGAGCTCGCCCGAGGCGAGTGGTTTGTCAGCTTCACGTTCAACGCCGTCGAGATACATCAGGTTGTTGTAGTTTTCGCGTGTCAGACTGCTGTTCAACTCGGCCGTACTTCCTTCACGCAGCACGATTAGGTTCAACGGTTCGCCACTGCTCGAAAGCGTCATGTCGATGCCGCGCGCGAGTGACATCACCATCAGGAAGACGGCAACCGTCAGACCAATCGTGAACGCAGTCGAGAGCGTGCTTCCTTTTCTAACGATGATGTTTTTGATGTTGTATTTAAGCGGTAGTGCCATGTTATTCAGTGCTCCGCAGGGCTTCAGCAATCGTCAAACCTGAAACACGATAAGCCGAATAAACCACACTCACGAATCCGACCAGAATCGACAAACCGAAAGCGATCCCCAGCGTTTGGTTGGTCGGCACAAACGACATGAAATTCGGAATGTAGATACTCAGATCAAAGGAACGGAAGAGCAGCGCCGCACCCGCGATCCCAATGAGAGCGCCGATGCACGCTACTATTAATGCCTCGCCGAGAAACAGTGCCGTGATCGTGCCACGTTGAAATCCGATCGCTTTCAAGGTGCCGACTTCTTTCGTGCGTTCGCGTACTGTCATTGCCATCGTGTTGCCCATGACGAGCAAAAGTGAAAATGTGATCGCGGCCATGATGGCGTAGAGAAACGTTTTCATGCCGCCCATCATGGTTTGGAAACTGAGTGCGAATTCGCGTTCGCTTTCGGTCTTCGTGGGCGCGTCGGTGTTGATCGTCATCGAGTCGAACGCCTGGGCGACGCGCGGCACGTCTTCGGGAGTATTGGCAAGAATGCTGAAGGTGCCGGCCAGGTCTCGTCTGCCCTCGGGCAGCAGGTCGTTCAGGTACTCATGATGGAAGTAAAGCGTTTTTTCATCGCTCCCGGAATAAACACCGCGAATGATGAACTCGACATCGGCGTTATAGATGGGACTCTTCAACGTGATTCGCTGCCCGGGAGTAAAGCCATAGAGCGTGACGAGTTTTTTCCCAACGATCGCGCCCTGCTTGTCGCTCGTGAAAGCCTGCCACTCGGCATCTGACATCTTGAGCTCGTTAATCATTCCTCTGAGCTTCCCCGCGTCGACGGCAAAGTTCGCAAAGAAGTTTTTCTCATCTTTGTAAATGCCGCCAAACCAACTGAACGGCATTGCTTCTTTGACGCCGGGCACGCTCTTGATCTTTTGGAGGTGAGCCATCGGCAGTGGAAACGTCAGAGACACCGAATGACGCGAGACGAGTCGCAGCGGACTCGCTTCGTCAGTGCCGCGATCAAATTCCGTAAGGATCGTGGCCAGGCAGATGATCAAAAATAGCGAGACGACGAGACTCGAAATCGTCAGGAGTGTGCGTCGTTTATTCCGCAGGATGTTCTTAAAGATCAGCTTTGCATATTTCATTGCAGTTCACCTTTATTTAAGAGCGCCGAGCTTGTGGACGGTAAAGTGAGTACGCACCGACCACCGAAAGGTTCTGAGAAATGCCCAAATTTTTGAATGCCGCCGCTAGTCTTGTCAAATGGAGCCGTATCCACAGATTACACAGATTCTATCAATTAATCTGTGTAATCTGTGGATAACTCTTTCAGAGGACCTTGCTGACTTCGTCGAAGTCGAGGCGCGGGAGACGCGGCATGAGGGTCGACGCGTCGCCATAGCCGATGTTGCACAGAAAATTCGATTTCACCGTGCTATTGGGAAAGAACTCTTCATCGAGCTTCGCATTATCAAACCCCGACATCGGTCCACAATCCAATCCCAGCGCGCGGGCCGCGACGATCAAGTACGCCCCTTGCAGTGAGGAATTTCGCCGCGCTGTCTCCAGCGCAAATTCCGGGTTCGACGCAAACAGATCGCGCATCGCCGGCTTGTGGAAAAGCCTCGGTAAGTGCTCATGAAAGTTCAGATCGTAAGCGACGACGGCCGTAACCGGCGCGGCCATCGTCTTCTCAACATTGCCCGGCGAGAGCGTGGGTCGCAGTCGCTCCTTGGCCTCTTTCGAGCGAATGAACACGAAGCGCGCCGGACTACTATTGGCGCTAGTCGGTCCCCACTTCAGCAGATCGTAGATGGCTCGCAGTTGTTCGTCAGTAACAGGCTTATCGAGCCAGCCGTTGTAGGTTCGTGCCTCGAGAAAGATTTGGACCAGGGCCTCATCGCTTATCGGATTCTTCATCGGAGTTTTGCCTCAGCCATAGTAAGCCACAAAAAACCATAAAAAGCACAACCGCTGCTTCTCGGAATTTGCTTTTATTAGACAAATTTCGACCATTCTCCGGCGCTCGCCGTCTAACGTTGCGGGGAAGTCAAAAAGACTTAATGCGGTCCAAAGCCAAAATGGTATAGTTGACTTCAACCTGGTTACGGACCACGGTGGCCCCGACGAAGCAATATCTCACCTTAGACCAAAAGTTCATTCGGAAATAGTTTCGGAGCCGTCAGTTATGAGAACCAGCTTTCTCCCGTGCGCTGCTAAGGGCTTTTTCTTTTCCTTTTTCCTCCTACTCTGCTTAACCGCAGCAAAAGCAGCGACCAACAAAAAACCGATTCTGATTAGCCAGGCCGCCAGCACGCGCGCCGTGGCTTTCGAAACTATCTCTTTCAAAGCCGAACCCTTTCCTTTGACGGCTTCGAATCCCTTAAACAGCACCGACTCGCGCACCCGTATCTCCATTTTTGCGATGGATCTCGAACTGCTTCCGGGCGAAGGCATGAACGCTTTTACGTCCGATGTTCAGGACGCGAGTGGGAAGATCTACCCGTTGCGGGTTGAATTCGTGGGCCAGGTCCCAAACTTTCCCGGAATCACGATGATCGTCGTCCGGCTTGCCGATGACCTCGGCGACGTGGGCGACGTCCTGTTGCGTCTCAACCTGCATGGCATGTCCAGCAATCGAGTGAGAGTCGCGATCGGACATAGTGGCGGTGGACCAACCGATGATGTGGGTGCCGTAGCGACGCCGGCGCCGCAAACTCCGCCGGGCGCGGATCCGCCGTTAGTTCCGGATGCGTTCACGGGCCCGGCAACCGATGCCGACACGGTTCGATTTCTTGAACAGGCGAGCTGGGGACCGACGTCTGCTGAAGTCGCCCGCGTGAAAGCCATGGGTTTCATGGCTTATCTCAACGAGCAGTTCAATCTGCCGCCGAGCAATGTCGCCAAAGGTTCGAACTATCCCGATCTGGCATTCCCGCTCGACGATTCGAGCCAGCAATGTCCCACCACTTCCGCGGATCCGAATTACAACCAGAACGTTTGTCTGCGCGACTTCTACTCGATGTATCCGGTGCAGCGCACGTTCTTCAGTAACGCGTTTTACGGAAACGATCAGTTGCGACAGCGGGTGGCTTTCGCACTGCACCAAATACTCGTCGTCTCCGCTAACAGCGAAGTGAATCGTCCGAGCTGGATGACTGTTTACCTGCAGGCTCTGGATCGAAATGCTTTTGGACGTTACCAGACGCTGCTCAACGAGATCACACTCACGGGGGCGATGGGCGAGTATCTCGATATGCGTCTCAGCACCAGGACCAGTCCGAACGAGAACTTCGCGCGTGAAGTGCTGCAACTCTTCTCAATCGGAACCGACGTGCTCAATCCTGATGGCACGCCGCAGCGCGATTCGCAAGGCAACCCGCTTGCGACGTACTCGCAGGCAGACGTGAACGAGTTTACCCGCGTATTCACAGGCTGGAACTTCGCGACGGCAATCGGAGCGGGCATCACGAACTATCGCGATCCGATGATTCCGCGTGGCGGCCAGAATCACGATGCCGGTGCAAAAACGTTGCTGAATGGTTTCTCGATTGCCGCCTGTTCGAGTCCGAATGGAACCGCGAACATTGCTTGTGCGCAGTCAGACATGACGGCGGTGATGAATCATCTCGGCAACCATCCGAATGTTGGTCCATTCATCAGCAAACAACTAATCCAGCACCTGGTTACGAGTAATCCGAGCCCGGCTTACGTCCAGCGCGTCGCGAGTGTCTTCAACAACGACTGTAGCGGACTCTATCCGCAAGGCTGCACCAATGTCCGCGGCAACTTGAAGCTGGTGGTCCAGGCAATCCTGCTGGATCCGGAAGCACGCGGCGACCTGAAGACTGATCCGAACTACGGCAAACTCCGCGAGCCGGCCCAGTACATCAACGGTTTCCTGCGCGCGTTCAACGTCAAGTCTTTCGATAAGACAACGACCAGCGACGGCGTCCTGGGTCAAAGAGGCGGCGACTTTACCGGCACGTTGGACCAGTCGATTTATCTGCCGCCGACGGTGTTCAGCTACTACCAGCCGCATTATGAGGTGCCCGGAACGAAGCTCATTGGTCCGGCATTCGGCATTCTTTCCACCACCACTACGCTGCGTCGTGCAAACAACATCAACACGCTGATCTATACGGGTGTGTCCAGCAATTCCACGCCGATCGCCGGAAGCCCCGATCGTCCGCGCGGCACCTCGATCGATACTGCGAATCTCGAAGCGCTCGCAGGCAATCCGGTCGATGTGGTCAACGCACTCGATGCTTTGCTGCTGCACGGCACGATGCACCCACAAATGCGAACTTCGATCATCACGGCGATGAATGCCATCAACGATGCAAACGTCGCGACCCGTAACCAGAAGCGCGCACGAGCCGCGGTCTATTTGGTAGCAACTTCTTCCCAGTACGACGTGCAGAGATAAACATCATGGCGATAACACGAAGAGACTTTTTACGTTCGAGTGCGTGTGCGGTTGGCAGTGCGGCGCTCGCTTCCAGTATCGATACGTTCAGCGTCGTCCAGGCGCTGACACCACAGGCCGCAACCGATTACAAAGCGCTCGTTTGCGTTTTTCTGAATGGCGGCAACGACGGCAACAACATGTTCGTGTCGCTCGATCAGTACACCGGACCGGGCAGTAGTGTTACGACGGGCTATTCGAACGTGCGTGCGGCGGCGGGTCTCGCGATTTTGCAGTCCAGTCTGCTTCCGGTTTCACCCGTTAGCGGCGGCTCATACGGATTTCATCCGAGCATGCCGGAGATGCAGACGCTTTTCAACCAGGGCAAACTCGCGGTGCTCTGTAACAACGGTCCGCTCGTCGAGCCACTCACACGAACGACTTATCAGAACGGCACCGGCAAAAAGCCGCTCCAACTTTTCTCGCACTCGGATCAGGTAGGTCTCTATCAGACGGCGATTTCAAACGTTGTCAGCCAAACCGGTTGGGGTGGACGGCTAGCCGACAAAATTCAGGGATTGAATGGTTCCGCGTCTTTCCCGACTAACATCTCGATTGCTGGTATCAATCTGTTATTGAGCGGTGTCGACACCCGACAACTTGCAGTCGCCGATTCGGGCACACCGCTGGCTAACGTGCTGCAGTTGACGATGTCAGGCACGACGGCCGAACAGAACTCGCGACTCGCTTCGTTCAATGAACTGCGCACGCTCGACAACGGATTCAAACTCGTGAAAGCCGCCAGCGACACGCGCACCGGCTCGATTCAAACAGACAACGCGCTCAGCAGCGTGAATCCAGCGCTCACCACCGTGTTTCCAAACACATCGCTGGGCCGGCAGCTAAAACAGGTTGCGTTGCTGATCAAAGCCTGCACCGATGTGAACGCGGGAATTAACATGAAGCGTCAGATTTTCTTTACGCAAATCGGCGGCTTTGATACACATTCAGCGGAGATCAGCGGGCAGGCGACCTTGCTCCAGCAAGTGAGTCAGGCGATCAACGCGTTCTACGCAGCGACCGTCGAGCTTGGTGTGCAAAACAAAGTGACGACGTTTACGATGTCGGACTTTGGACGTACTCTGCAACCCGCAGGGACGGGCGTTAATGCCGTGGGAACCGATCATGCGTGGGGTAATCATCAATTGATCGTCGGTGGTTCGGTGCAGGGTCACACCTTGTACGGGACTTATCCGACGTTGGCGCTTGGTGGTCCTGACGATACTGACGGTGGATCGAATCCGCGCGGACGCTGGATACCGACGACGTCGGTCGAACAATACACGGCGACGCTCGCGACCTGGTACGGTTTGTCGTCAGCCGATCTCGTGGCGGTGTTTCCGTTGATTGGAAGGTTCGCTACTCCGAATCTGGGATTCCTGGCTTAAAAGTACATGGCCACAAAAAGGCACAAAAAACACAGACAGAGTGAAAGTGATGTTTGTGTTTCGGGTAATTCTCTGTGGCTCGTTAGACTGATTGTCCTTTCATCTTTGCTAACCGGGGTTGTTGGTTTTCTTCTGTCGCACGACGCCGGCACGCGACCGGTGCATGCGTTCTCCGCCGGACCGCCTGCCGGTTACACGGGCGCTCCGCAGGAAGAGCCGGAAGCGTGTGCTGAATGTCACGTGCCGCCTGATGCCGGAACGGGCCACATTTCGATCAGCGCGCCGCAGACTTATATTCCCGGACAGACCTACACCATCACCGTCACCCACTCGAATCCGGATCCAACCCGACTTCGCTGGGGCTTTGAGTTAACAGTTCTCGACACCGCTTCAGATGAAAAAGCCGGCGAGCTGCACAATACCGATGGTTTGACTCAGGTGCTGAATAACGCTGGTCCGGGTTCCGCGCGTCAATACATCGAACACACTGCGGCGGGAACGTTTATCGGTCAACACAACGGCGCGAGTTGGACCTTCAACTGGACCGCGCCGCCGATCGACGTGGGTCCGGTAACTTTCTACGCGGCTGGTAATCAGGCCAACAACGACGGCAACACGTCAGGCGATTACATCTATAAAACCTTCGTCGCTTCTGCTCCTGCTTCGACGACGCCGGATTTTGCGCTCAGCGTGAATCCGACTTCGCGCAGTGTTGTGCCGGGTGGCGGCGCGATTTATACAGTGACGGCGACGCCGCTCGCAGGTTTCACCGGGCTGGTCAGTTTTAGCGCAAGCAGTCTTCCTACAGGTGCGTCCGCGGTTTTCGAACCTGCTTCCGTAAACATCACCGACGCCAATTCGAAAACCACGACCCTAACTCTGACTTCTGGTCCAAACACGCCGGTAAACAATCACGGCTTCAACATCGACGCACAATCAGGCGCAACGTCGCACTCGATTCCGGCGTCGTTGAATGTTGTAAATCCGTTGAGTGCAGATCTATCGATTACAAACACGGCCTCGCCGAATCCGGGTCAGGCCGGTGTGAATCTCTCGTATCGCATCATCGCCACCAATCACGGACCCGCGCCGGCGACGAACGTTACTGTCACAGATACGCTTCCAGCCGGAGTCTCATTTGTCTCGGCGACATCGACGCAGGGCAATTGCAACGGCAGTGGTCCGGTGATTTGCAATCTCGGTAGTCTCGACGTTGACGCCAGCGCGATCGTCACGATCGTCGTCGTGCCTTCCTCAGCGGGACAGATAACCAATTCCGCGAGTGTCAGCATGAGCGAAGTCGATCCTGACTCGACTAACAACACGGCGGCGACCACGACTGTGATTCAACCGGCAGCAGCAACGCCGACGATGCTGGACGACAATCTCACCGTGAGCACCGTAATCGCCGGACTCGATCAACCGACGAGTCTCGCCTTTATCGGCTTGAATGATTTCTTTGTGTTGGAAAAAGCGACCGGGAGAGTGCAGCGAGTCGTCAACGGCGTATTGCACAGCACGCCGCTCGATCTGGCGGTCAACAATGCTTCCGAACGCGGTTTGCTCGGCATCGCGCTCCATCCGAACTTCGCGCAGAACGGTTTTGTCTATCTTTACTGGACTGAAAGCAGCACCGGATCAGACACGGCCAACATCGATCAAGTGCCGCTCCTTGGGAACCGCGTGGATCGTTACGTCTGGAATGGAACGACGCTCACGTTCGATCGCAATCTGATCAAGTTGCGCGCGTTTCAGCAGGACACGGGGCAGCCGTCGCGCGGCAATCATAATGGCGGCGTCGTGCGTTTTGGTCCGGACGGCAAGATTTACATCATCATCGGCGACAACGGCCGGCGCGGTTTCCTGCAGAATATCGTGCAGGGTGGACCAGTTCCCGACGATCAGTTTGGCGGTCCGGAACCTGACGATGCGCACACAACCGGGGTCATTCTGCGTCTCAACGACGACGGGTCTACGCCGGCTGATAATCCGTTTATCAACGCAGTGCCGCCGAGCCACACCGATCAAGTCGCAAACAATATTCGCAAGCTCTTTGCTTACGGAGTTCGCAACAGCTTCGGCATGGATTTCGATCCGCTGAGCGGTTCGTTGTGGACGCAGGAAAACGGCGACGATGCGTTTGATGAGATCAATCGCGTCACACCGGGTTTCAACGGCGGCTGGATTCAGACGATGGGACCGGTGAGTCGTGTCGATGAATTTCGCTCGATCGAGATGAGTTACGGCGCCGGCAACCTGCAACAGCTTCGCTGGCCGCCGAGCAACACGCAGACGTTGCCGCAACAGGCGTTGATACGCATGGGCATGTTACCTGGCGCGCAGTATGTCGATCCGGAGTTCAGTTGGAAGTATGCAGTGGCGCCGTCGCCGATTGGTTTTGTGAAGGGCAGGGGACTCGGGCCGCAGTTTGAAGGAGATCTGTTGGTTGGCGCTTCGCGGACGACCTTGCTCAACGGGTTCCTGTTTCGGTTTAAGTTGACGGCGGATCGCCAGCACTTTTCCTTTACAGACTCGCGACTGGCTGATCGCGTGGCCGACAACGTCGACAAGTTTGATCAAACTGAGAGTGAAAGCCTGCTGATTGGAAAAGATTTCGGCATCACGACCGACATTCAGACCGGGCCGAATGGAAACGTGTTCGTGGTTTCACTTTCCAATGGCGCTGTCTACGAGATCAAGTCAAAACCGCGCACGTTGTTTGTCGCGACGTTGAATGGTTCGCAGGAAACTCCGCCGAATGGTTCGACTGCGACCGGTCGTGCGACCCTGTTGCTCAGTCCCGATGAAAAGACGGCGCGTGTTTCGCTTGTTTTCAGCGGTCTGACGAGCACGCAAACCGATGCGCATATTCATGGACCGGCAATCCCCGGCGTCGCGGCCCCGCCCGTTTTCCCGCTGCCCCTCGGACAGCTCAGCGATTTTCAGATCAATATGAGCCAGTCGCAGGTGCAGGATCTGAAGAATGGACTGCTTTACATCAACGTGCACAGTTCGAATTTTCCAACCGGCGAGATTCGCGGGCAGTTTGCGTCGTCGCTTGCGGCGCAGAGCGTTCAGTTCGGAGCTACCAGTTACATCGTCAATGAAAATGCGGGTAGCGTTACGGTGAATGTCACGCGCTTTGGTAACACTGCAAACTCCGTGGCTATCAATTACACAACGAACAACGGGACTGCGTTAGCGCCGGGCGATTACATCAGCAGCTCTGGAACGCTCCAGTTCGCGGCGGGAGAGACGGTGAAGTCTTTTGTTGTTCCGATTGTTAATGATCAGACGATTGAGCATCCAGAGAGTATTAACGTCGTGTTGAGTTCTTCGGTCGGTGGGGTAATGGAGGGGAGTCCGTTCGCGAGTACGATTACGATCATCGATGACGATAAGCCGTTGATCGTGACGGAGGAAAATACGGGACGAGCGGTCGCGTTGGATTCGGTGACGCACCTCGGTGAACCATTCCCGTTAACCACCATCCATAATTTCAGCGGCGACCTGCGCACGCGCGTTGTGCTCTTCGCTTACGGGCTCGATCCGATGCCCGGTGAAACAGTCAGTGTGCAGATCGATGATCTTCTGAACCGCAGTTATCCCCTCGTCGTCGAAGACGTCCGCGCGGTCCCGAATTTCCCTGGATTGACGCAAATCGTAGTGAAGTTACCCGACTCCATCGACATCGAAGGCGACTACCGCATCAGCATCACCTTCCGCGGCACCCCCGGCAACAAACCCTCGATCAGCATCGTTCATTAGGGTTGTTATCCACAGATTACACAGATTGTTCTTAAATCTGCGTAATCTGTGGATAAATGCTACTGGCGACCGGACGGCCAGGGTTGTTGAGTGTTGCTGGCTTTGGGTGGAAAGGAGAATTGTGGCAACGAGAGACCGATCACTCCGTCCTCGATCAATTGCAGCAGTCCGAACACGCATGCTTTTTCGGGTGGGATATCATTCAATTCGAGATCGAGTTGTGAAAATTCGTGGGTGATCTCTGCGACGGTGCGATTGCCGTCGCACAAGCGCAGCAAGGTTCCGGCAAGCGGTGACAACTGCCAGACGTCCACATCTTCTTCGGCGCTACTGAAAACAACCGTTGCCTCACGAGCAGCGACGTCGCTCAAGTCCGCCTTGTTTCGCAGCCGCTCAATCAACTCTTTGTAATCAACTTTCAGATCAACCACGAATAGCGAGTCGAGCGGGTAAGGCACTGCCGAATCGTCGAGTTGATTCGTTTCCTGAATCGCGGGCCGTTGTTGTTCTCGCGCCGGTGCGTCTTCGGTGCGCGCAATCGCCGCAATGGCCGCCGCAGCCTGCGCCATTTCCGGCAGATAACACGTCTCGACAAACTCGAGAAACTCACTATGAAACCGACGATGCGAATAATAAGGAGTCCACCCGTTGTCTTCGTCCGTGGCGCTGGCCCGTCGTTCCAAGCGCCAACGCCGCCAACGATCGAACACCAGCAACATGTCGCCACTGTCCTGAAGGATCGCGACCGGCAGCCAGCGAAACCACGTCGCCAGGTAAGTCACGAAATCGATCGCCTCTTTAACGTAGACGCGGTCGAGCTCACCAGTAGGAATCGCGTAAAAGTTTGGAAAGATATCCTCGTGAGCTTTGATCATCTCGATCTCGACGTGGTCCTGCTGCCAGCTCTGGTGCGACATGTCTGAGAAGATCTGATCGAAGATCAAATGATGTTTATGCTGATCATAAACTGGCGTGGCGGCGAGTGGCGCCAGCAAAGAGCACTGCGGTTCCGCGTGATCGAAACGCAGCGAGTCTATAAAGAAGTGAATGGTGTCGCGCAGGTCGTCGCGAGTCTCTTCCGGGAAGCCGGCGATTAAGGCGACGGTCGTCTGAATGCCGTTGCGATCGGCGGCTTCGATATGCTGTCGCGCCTCGTCGAGATCAAGTTTCTTGTTGATGACGTGTTGCAGACGCTGTGAACCCGTTTCGATACCGAAGAAGATCCCGGTACATCCGGCACGCGCCATCAGCTCCAACAGATCGTCGTCAATACAATCAGTTCGCGCACTGCAGCCCCACGTAAATTTCTCACCACTCGCAAGGATCGCCTCACAAAACGCCACCACCTTCTTGCGATCGATGGTGTACATGTCGTGAACGAGACTGAAATAGTTAAGCCCGTATTGCTTTTGTATTGAGGTGATGTCGCTGACCATCGTTGCCGGTGATTTCAAACGAAAGTTTCGTCTGAAGAAGTCGTTGGTCGAACAAAAGGTGCAGGCGAAGGGACAGCCGCGACCGATTTCGAGATGAACACCACCACGATCGCGGATCCGTAGATCAAGATCGAAGGCCGGCAGCGGCAAACGGTCGAGATCCTCGACGACAGGCGCATTAGTATTGCGAATCACTTCATCGCCGCGACGGAAAGTAATGCCCGGCAGTTGTTCCCATTCCGGAAGTTCGTTATCGAGCAGATGCAGCAGGGCAGGGAAGGTGTCGTCGGCTTCACCGCGAACGATGATGTCGATACACGGAAATGCCCGCATCGTCGCAACGTCGACAACCGAAGCTTGTGGACCACCAAGAATGATTCGCGCGTCGGGATTTAGCTTTCGGATCTCCTGGGCGAGACGCAACGTGAGCGGATACGAGCTACAGATCGAACTCAGCCCGTAGACATCAAAGCCGGTGGCAGGCAAACGTCGGGCGATAAAAGAAAAGAACGTCTCCGCAGGTTTCGATCCGGACCGCCAATCGACATACTCGAAGAACAGGTCATCAAGGTTGATGATCGTGGGCTTGTAGTTCTGCCGGCGCAGCAGGGCCGCCAGAGTCAGAACGCCGAGTTGTGCTCCGGTGTTTGCGTGGGCGCCGGCCGTCAGCTCCGGATCGATAAAATCCGAGACGGTCAGAGCTGTAACGAGACAGATCTCTTCCATAAAGCACGGTCGGTTGTGGAACCCGTTTAGACTATCTGGCTCTTCGACTTCGCGCGCACGTCAACCACCATCTGCTTTGTCTTTGATTTCGAGGCAGTGGCTTGTTTTCCCTTCAGGGTTTCGACGAGCTGTTTTTCAAAGCTCTTCTGAAGATCGCTGACTTGCGTCCGCGTGAGGCCGAGGTCTTTCGGAATTTGAATCTCAACTTTAGGCTTAGCCATCGGATGTAACCTCCTGACATGATGAGGCGCGCAGTGTATCACTTTTGGACCACAAAAAAGCACATAAAACACTTTTGTGTTCTATGTGCCTTCTTGTTGCGAACGGTCGGGGCTGGGGGTTAATGCATTGAACGGAGCTGATGCCCGTCCAGATCTTCTTCCTGAATAAATCTCACCGCCATCACTCCATATTGTTTGAGACGGCGATAGAGCTTGCTGCGATCGATTCCCAGTGCGGCTGCGGCTCGCACCTGGTTGCCGCCAAACTGCTGCAGCACTGAGAGAATGTAGCGCTTCTCGATCTCGGCCAGGGGAACAGTGTCGTTCATGTAAGCCTGAAGCACCTGGCGGAAATCGTCGGCACTCGGTTGTGGCGTCGCCGTCAAAATCTCGGGCGGCAAATCCGCGATGTCCAACTCGTCGTCCAAACCGATTGCAAGCGCATACTCGATCGTGTTTTCGAGTTCGCGAACATTACCAGGCCACGGATAGTCGCAAAGTGCACGCATCGCTTCGGGGGTGAACGTTCTGAGGCGCTGGCCGTTTCTTTCCGACTTCACCCGCAGAAAGTGATCGACGAGCAGTCTTACGTCCTCGCCTCGTGTACATAGCTCCGGCACCTGCAACGGCAAAACTCGCAAGCGGTAATAAAGGTCCGGGCGAAAGCGGCCTTCGGCAACTGCCTGGGCCAGGTCGCAATTGGTCGCCGAGATAATGCGAACGTCAATGGCAATGTTTGCGCGCGCGCCAATTCTTCGCACGGTGCGTTCCTGGAGAACGCGCAGTAACTTTGCCTGGGCGGAAAGATTCAACGCGTCAACTTCGTCGAGAAAGAGCGTGCCGCCGGAAGCTTTTTCGAAGAGACCGCTGCGGTTTTCATGCGCGCCGGTGAAGGTGCCGCGTTGATGTCCGAAGAGTTCGGCTTCGATCAGTGTTTCCGGGATAGCGGAGCAGTTGATGTCGACGAAAGCGTGATCGCGTCTGGGGCTCAGTTCGTGGATAGCGCGAGCGGCAAGTTCTTTTCCAGTTCCGGTAGCACCGGTAATGAGCACCGACGCGTCAGTTGGCGCTACGCGTTCGATAACGGAAAAAAGTTTTCTCATCACTGGCGATTGGCCAATGAGAGTAGGAGATTTGGGAGTGGTCGATCTAAAAAATTCCTGCTTGTCGGCGGTTATCGGGGCAGTCCGGGCGTGGTTACTGGTGGACCAGCCGTCGATGACCGGGGGAGTTGCTAGGGGCATTAAGTAACTAACTCCTTCGGTGTTACATCCGTGTTTTCAAGATGCGGTAATGTCTTTTAGGAATCAGACTTTCTGGGAGTCTGCCTGCGAGACTGGAATAGCAAAACGTCGAAACGCGTCAAATTTCCACATACCGAGCTAGCATCTCAAAATCGGATCGTGGGTTCGATTCGCCGATAACGTACAGTCCAGTAACGCTGGGGCGAAATATCGTTATCGTTGTTGCGAATGAAATAAAGAGAACTGGGCGAGACCTTGCAGGTTTTGGGTAAAGCTCAGGGCGTCGCTAAACTCGAACAGTTCCTTCGTAGCCTACCTAGAACAATTTTGTCCGCCATTCCTTAGCAAGTTATGGACCATCAGATTTGCCTTTCCGTATGGACCACAATTACTTACGAAAACGTAGTAAAAAATGTTGTTCACGAGCTGTTTGTCTAACATCTGGACGGTCATTCTAGAATCCGGAAACGCGGATTGGGCGGATCAGGAACCGATCAACGCGGATTGGTGCGTGTTGCCGAGTAGTTGGAAGGATGCACGGATTGTTTCTTTAGATCAGCTATCGAACTCTTGTTGAGCTAATGATGATTGCTATCAGGTTATACATTTCCGCGTTGACGTTGTGCTTCTTGATCGTTGTAGTTGGGAATCACCGTCTTGGTGTTCTCGAAGCAGTCGTGATCAGCTGCGCTGTTGTCTATTTGATCATTGATGCTCGAGACGAATTGAAGACGCTCAAAGCGGAGTTGAGTTTGTTGCAAGACATCGAGCAACAGCTCTCCAAAATTCTACGCATAAATTCATGAACGTGCTTCTCATTAATGCCACAGTAAGCTTTTTTGCCTCACTTGTACTGCACGAGTTGGGCCACTATTTCGCGGCGCGCGTGTGCTCGGTTCCGGTTAAGCAAGCTGGTCTTGGTTGGGGTCCGAAACTGTTTGGAGTGCGACGGAATGAAGTCGACTTCCAGGTGCGTCTGTTGCCGGTCGGTGCTTACGTGCAGATGGATATGAAAGCGTTGCAGCGCCGGCCGCTCGTCCAACAGTTATTCGTACTCGGCGCGGGGATCGGAGTAAATCTCATCCTGTGCGCGCTAACGTGGGGATCACTCTTCAGCGCACTCAATCTCGCCCTCGCGATCGGCAACCTGATTCCACTTTATCAACTCGACGGATGGAAAAGCGGGATGGTGATCTGCCGGCGAATGTTTGGACGGCCGAGTCCGCTCGTGGAATGGGTCTTCACGCTCGGCGGCGGCGCGATCGGCGCGGCCGTGATGGTGCGCGCTTTTCTGAACGTCTGAAACTTAAAATGAGCACACCTTTTTGGGGAAACAATGATAGTCGACGCCTCGCCCGCGCTTACATTGCGCTCGCCTTTGCACAGGACGTCGCCAAAGGATACGCCAGCGAGAACACGTCGTTGCATCCGTTACTCACCGCGCTCGATATGTCTGCGAAGCTGATTGAGGAAATTCTTGAGGACGTACTGCCTGAGGAAGATGAAGAAGTAGAACCACAGATTACGCAGATAATGTAACCACAGATTACGCAGATTAATAAATTCTGCGTAATCTGTGGATGGCTTTCCTGATTACATGCCCATGCCGCTCATGCCGCCCATACCGCCCGGCATTGCGGGACTGCCCTTATCGTCGTCGGGAATCTCCGAGACCATCGCTTCAGTCGTCAGCATCAAGCCTGCGATTGAAGCTGCGTTCTGGAGAGCGGTGCGAGTCACCTTCGCCGGATCGATAACGCCGGCCTTCACCAGGTCTTCATACTGCTCAGTGGCAGCGTTGAAACCTGAGTTCTCATTCTTCTCAGAACGTACCCGCTCGACCACCACCGCGCCTTCTTTGCCTGCATTCTGCACGATCTGACGCAGGGGCTCTTCCAACGCGCGGCGAACGATGTTGACGCCGATTTGCTCGTCGGGATCACCGTCGCCGACCTCGTATTTCTCAAGGGCTTTGGCAGCTCTCACGAGAGCGACACCGCCGCCCGGAACGATTCCTTCTTCGACAGCCGCACGCGTCGCATGCATCGCATCTTCAACGCGGGCTTTCTTCTCTTTCATCTCGGTCTCGGTTGCAGCACCAACTTTGATCACCGCAACGCCGCCGACGAGCTTCGCGAGTCGCTCCTGAAGTTTCTCGCGATCGTAGTCGGAAGTGGTTTCGTCGATCTGCGCGCGCAGGGTCTTGACGCGACCTTCGATGTCTGACTGTTTGCCGGCGCCTTCAACGATCGTGGTGTTGTCCTTGTCGATCGTGATCTTCTTGGCGCGGCCGAGATCTTCGAGTTTGACGTTCTCGAGTTTGATACCGAGATCCTCGCTGATGACTTTGCCACCGGTAAGAATCGCGATGTCTTCGAGCATCGCTTTGCGACGATCGCCGAATCCCGGTGCCTTCACGGAAGCGATATTCAACGTGCCGCGCAGTTTGTTCACCACGAGCGTGGCGAGTGCTTCGCCTTCAACGTCTTCCGCGATGATCAGCATCGGTTTGCCGAGCTTGGCAACCTGCTCCAGCAACGGCAGCAGATCCTTCATCGAGCTGACTTTCTTTTCGTTGATCAGGATGAGCGGATTGTCGAGCACTGCTTCCATGCGTTCCGGATCGGTAACGAAGTACGGGCTGAGATAGCCACGGTCGAACTGCATTCCTTCCACCACCTCGAGCGAGGTATCCATCGTGCGCGACTCTTCAACGGTGATGACGCCGTCTTTGCCGACCTTGTTCATTGCTTCAGCAATGATGTTGCCGATGGTTGAATCGCCGTTGGCGGAAACTGTTCCGACCTGCGCGATCATGTCGCCCTTAACCGGCTTCGAGAGCTTCTGAATTGCTGCGGTGGCATGCTCGACAGCTTTGTCGATACCACGCTTGAGAGCCATCGGATTCGCACCTGCGGCAACAGTCTTCACGCCTTCGCGGAAGATTGCCTGGGCCAGCACAGTGGCAGTGGTGGTGCCGTCGCCGGCAACGTCGGAAGTCTTGGAAGCGACTTCGCGCACCATCTGCGCGCCCATGTTCTCAAGGGCATCTTTCAACTCGATCTCTTTGGCGACAGTGACGCCGTCTTTGGTGATCGTGGGTGAACCGAATTTCTTGTCGATAACAACGTTGCGGCCCTTCGGACCGAGAGTGATCTTCACTGCGTCAGCGAGCTGATTGATACCGCGCAGAATCGCCGCACGCGAGTCCTCACCGTGAATAACCTGCTTAGCCATTCTTATTTACCACCTTTCTTGCTGCCGCCGCTCGCTGCGCCGGCGCGCTCGAGGATTCCGAGAATCTCGTCCTCGCGCATGATGAGAAGCTCTTCGCCGTCAATCTTGATTTCAGAGCCGCTGTATTTCCCGAAGAGAACGCGATCGCCTTGTTTCACGTCGAGGGGCTGGCGGGTGCCGTCCTCTTTATATTTGCCTTCGCCGACGGCGATGACTTCGCCTTCCTGGGGTTTTTCCTTGGCAGTGTCAGGGATGATGATGCCGCCCCGTACCTGCTCGCCCTCTTCGATCCGTCTCACAATAACGCGATCGTGAAGAGGTCTAATGTTGGTTGCCATGACCTTGGTCTCCTTTCAATTCTGGTGAATCTTGGTGAAATTTGAAGTATTAAAGCTAGCACTCATGAAGTAAGAGTGCTAAGGATAGAGGCAGTGTGAGTCTGCTGTCAACTGCGCTACAACCATGGTCGTGGAAGAAGTGGGTGTGGGCTGAGGAAATGGCTAATTATGGTCTGGATTTCTCTTCTGCGTCCGGTGTGAGACGAGCCAGCGCACAATGTCCTTGGGAATTTGTTCGGATAGTTTTTCAGGTGTCGCAAACGAATGGGTAACGCTGCCGTCGTTAAAATCCAGAACGCGCGCGAGGAAGTCCTCCAGCCGTTTATCATCGCGCTTAACACCTTCTTTCACGTAGGCAAGAATCTTGCCGGGATCATCAGAACGCGCGACGTTGTATTCAAATTCAACTACCGAAATACCTTCCGGTTGAATTACATGTCCGTAGCGCTCTCCTATCATCAGAACAAGAATGTCGCATTGCTTAGCCATTCTCTCGCATAGCTCGCGCGGGGCAATTGCTACACTGCCTAACTTTTCAGCTCGGAATCTACTGAGATCCAATGCGAGTATGGCGCCCTCGGCGGCATCTCTCTCTAGTTTAAGGTCAGTTACGGTTGAGCCTATCATTACTTCGAATTTGGTAAGCGGATCCGGAATCTGTAGTTGCTCAATCTCCTTCACAACTTCGTTAAGTGAAGACTCTGCGTTCTCGACCATTTCTGAAAGCACTCTAATCCACGCAAAGAGCAGCAAGCTTCGCCAGACCGGAAAGGCCAGTAAAGCTGCGATCTGTATTCCAGCCAGGGGAGTGAACCAAAGAGTTTTCCAGATCGTTTGAGAGCACCCGTGAATAAAGAACAGAGTCGTGAGTACTCTGCTCAGGCGCCAATTCAAGAGCCAAAGCACAAGACCTGGAAAGGCTACCGAGGCTAACAGGAAATCAAGGGTAGTAAGCGTTCCGGAGGTAAGGATTGGTGTTCGAGAAATGATAGAGGCAATGACTATCGGAAAGATCAACAGGACAGGCAGGCTCAGTGACCTGCGCGTCAGTTGTCTCGGATAAAGAGACAACACCGCGCTGAACCAGAGAGCATTTTGCATTAGTCCCAGCCCCTGACCGATGTTGTTAAGGAAAGAACCTATCGGAAATGAAATGGACGGAGCAGGCGGTAGGATTAAGGCTTGTAAAGCCGAAACAAGCCAGGCGCTGTAGGAGAAGTAAGCGAAAGGCAACAACCTGGCTTTATAGGTAGCGGTCGAGCTTCGAAGTTTCGAAACCTTGGTCCATGCAGATACAAGCAACGCCGCAAAAATGACGAGATTGAGACTATGGTAGCTGATGAAGAATTCGTTTGAGATAGTTATCGGTATCTGTTGTGTGAGTTGCTTGTGTGAGTGTTCATATCTTTCTGGGCCATGAGCACGTTGGGCATAGTTAACTATGCACAGGGATCAATCGACCCACCGCCTGCAGGAGCAAAAATAGAGCAAACAAAACAAAATAAAAAAGCACTACGCCACGACGTGATATTAACTGCCTCGTGAGCTTGATTACCCCAACGACGGCCACCGCCGGCACGAGAGTCACAAAAAGGCCAAATGGCAGCCGGCTACTCAGAGGGTTGGCGCTGATCAAGGCGTAAAGCAGGAGAATAGCTGCGAACGCAAGCGCCGCGGACGCTGCGAGCGTTAAAAGCAAGGCGCCGTTGTCCATTGCGTCGGGTCCGGAGCTGAACGGAAATCTGCTCCCCATATTCTGTAAAGTAGTTTTCATTTGCAGGCTCCATTGCAAGGATGGTTCCAAAGAGTTCCGCAGCCGCTTTCACTTCCACTGCAACCACCGCCGACACAAGAACTCCAGATAGAACAATAATCAGAATCCGTTGAGCAGCCACAACCCCCTACAACCATCAAGTCTTGTTCACTGATGGAATTGTTGGCCCACTGCATGTATGGACCAGAGTCACTAAGTGGCTTGTAGTTTATGCTCTTCAATAAAACGGTCGCACTACTCTTCGCCAATTCTGCGTCATCACCAAGTGTGGCAAAGATCTTCGTTGCTTCTTCGAGAGTAAAGGCATTGACGATCTGTTGTTCAAGCAAACGTGATGGTTCTCGCACCTTGATTTTCCATGCGGGATCGCTGGACCGCACTCCAAAGTACTCAGAGGTCGCCAACGACATGGCCGACAAGATTACGTCTTTCTGCATCTCGCTAAGTTGCGGACGCTTGACAAGGAATAACACAAGGTGAGTTCTCCACAACTCGCTCCGATCGTTCGATGAAAGAGTCCTGAACGATACCCTGCGCTTCTTTACCGGAAGAGCCGACAGATCGAAGTACATCTTCAAGATGTCTTCTCCAGCTTTTTCCGTCATCATGTTACCGAATAGACTTGTCGCCGCACTTTTGGGGAAGGCACGCACGGCCTCGCGTTTCAGTAATTCCAAAGCTTGATTGGCTTTGATTTTTTGGGCGGTAGTCTCTTTCGAAGTCGTGAAGAATTCCGGTGACGACAGAGAAATGGCTTCGAGAATAATCCGCACTTGCTGTCGATTCAAATCGGGATGCTTTACCAGGTACAGTGCGAGATGCGCTTTCCACAGCAGACTCTTATCACTGGCCGGCGAGTCTTTTAAGAGGTTTCTTGGATCCGGGATCGAAACAGCAGTCTCGTGAGGCCAAGGCATCGTTGGGAATGCAGAGGACGCGGATTGTTGATTTCCAACTAACATTGCGATCGATACGACCACCAGCAACAACGCAAGACGAGTAGTTTTCAAAGTCGAGACCCTCGGGGAGGTGATGGGTTTTCATCGGCTCTTTTGAGAAGGCAGCCAGTCTCGCAACTGGTGGCACCGACCAAAAGTCTGGGCTGGGAAGAACTACCTGGAATCGCTGGACGCTACAGACCTGACCAAGCATTTTAAGCGACGTGAAGATGAGGCGTATTTATCATAACTGCCTTGGCGCTTAAAGATCAACGCAAACTTCACAGCTTGAGGACCTGCATTGCCCCTTGAGACTTCAAGTGTGGATTCTTATCAGCGGGTGTAAAAATCCCGGCCGTACCATGCCGCATCTCTTTGGCATCGATATGAGGTTCTTAAGCATTTGATCCTCCCAGTTTGAGCGCGAGGTAGTGTTAGAGAACGTAAGGGCGATCCATTTGATGGGCGCAAACTATACATCACCCATAAGTAATGTCAATAAAAAATTACTCTGATACTTATGTATTTTTTGTCAAGATATTACGCGGAAATATCACTAGCGATGTGGATAACAACCGACGGGAAAAATGTCACGCTCGTCTTGAGTGGTGCGCGAGTTTTTTCTGATTTGTGCTCTTGGTATTCTTCTGTGGCGATTCCTGCTTTTGATAAGTGGCGACGCGTTTGGCGAGGGTGTTGCGGTGAATGCCGAGGATGGCGGCGGTGTTTGAGATGTGTTGCTTGTGCCGCGCCATGGCTTTCTTGATGTAGAGCTTCTCAAATTCACAGAGGGCTTCATCCAGGAGGATGTGGCCCTCGAGCATTTCGTCGATCAGATTTTCGAGACGGTTGTGAATCAAAGCTCTTTTCCGGTCAAGAGTCTATACGCTTCGAGATAACGAGCTGTCGTGGCGGCAGCAATCTCGGGAGGAATCGCCGGTGCGGGCGGTTTCTTGTCCCAGTCGAGGGTCTCGAGATAGTCGCGCACGAATTGTTTGTCGAACGAAGGTTGTGAACGCCCGGGCTCGTATTCGTCCGCGGGCCAGAATCGTGAGGAGTCGGGCGTCAGCACTTCATCAACGAGCAAGAGCTTTCCGTCCTTATCCAATCCAAACTCGAATTTGGTGTCGGCGATGATGATGCCGCGTTGTCGCGCGTAGCTTTCAGCCTCGTTGTAGAGACGCAGCGAAGTTTCTCGCAGCAGTGCGGTTTGTTCGGCGCCGATCAGTTCGCGCACCTGATCTTCAGTGATGTTCTCGTCGTGTCCCTCTTCTGCTTTCGTCGAAGGAGTAAAGAGTGTTTCCGGCAACTTCGTCGATTCGAGTAGACCTTCCGGAAGTTTGTGACCACACACCGAGCCGGTACGCAGATAATCTTTCCATCCCGAGCCGACGAGATAGCCGCGTACTACACACTCGACCGGAAACACTTTGGCGCGGCGCACCTGCATCGCGCGGCCTTTGAGTGTCTCGGCGTGATGTTGGACGGCGGGTGGCATCGCGTCGACGTCGCTTTCGATCAGGTGATTAGCGACAACGTCTTTCAGTCGCTCAAACCAGAACTCGGAGAGAGCCGTGAGCACTTCGCCTTTGCGTTCGATCGGCGTCGGCAGAATGCAGTCAAACGCGGAGATGCGATCGGTGGCGACGATGAGCAGGCTCTCATCATCAACTTCGTAAACGTCACGCACTTTACCGCGGCGAAATAACTTGAGATCAGAAAGCGATGTTTGCAGGACAGTGGCAGTATTCATTTGTTTATGCGGATGCCGGATTGTGCTCGCGTGAAAAAACTTTGTCAAGACTATCCACAGATTACACAGATATATATTTCTGCGTAATCTGTGGATGGCTTTTTAAGAAGCGAGCGCCTCACGAAGTCTCCGGATCTGCGCTGCGTGGTTGTGGGCGTGTGCGGCGTAGATTGTTAACCAGTTCTCGATGGTGTATCGGCCGCTCTCGGTGTGGGTGCCTTCACGCTTCCAATCGTCTTCGGTCATCAGGCCGAGGAGTTGGGTGGTAGTTTCACGTGCCGAGCGGAAGGCTTCGAGGGCCGGCGCCATGTCGCGCTCGTTGTAGTGGAGCTTCGTGGCGTACTCGTCCTGGTCATATCCCTGAATGAGAGCATTGTCTTCGACCAGCAGCTTTCGGAGTCTTGCGGCGGAGAAACTTTCGCTGTCTCCGAGGTGATGTACGATCTCGCGGGCACTCCATTTGCCGGGGAGTGGATGCGCTGCGAAACTGTCAGCGGGGAAGCCATTGAGGGCGTTCATAACCTCGTCGTAGCCGGCAGCATACTTTGCGATGAGTTCGGATCTTTCTTCGGGTGTCAACATAACGGGGTCCTTTGCTTTTAAGGTTAGGAAATTATCTTAGCACTTTGGGCTTGAACACCGGGTCATTTCTCCTGTACTATCCCCCAGAACCGAGTTGCGCCAATAACCCCGTGGTGCTTGCCCACTTGAAGCCTCCTGTCAGTTTCAGATCGAAGACTAATATTCCCATGATGGCTACAGCTACTGACAGACAGAAAACAGGTAAAGAAAACTTCACAGCTCCCGACTCGAGCGAACGCAAAGTGTCGTTGCTGGTAGTTGAAGACGACGAGAATATCTCGACCGCAATCAGCGAGTACTTTTCGCGCGCGGGGTACAACGTCAAAACAGTTGAGGATGGTCTAAACGGCGTCAAGGCCGCGCTCGACGATCCTCCCGATGCGGTGGTCCTGGACCTGATGCTGCCCAAGATGGACGGTTTGGCAGTGTGCAAGGAACTCCGGGAGAAAGTCGGCTACTTGCCGATTCTCATGCTCACCGCGAAGGACGACGTGGTCGACAAGGTCCTCGGGCTCGAGATGGGCGCCGACGATTACATCACCAAGCCGTTCAGCCTGCGCGAGCTCGAAGCGCGTATCAAGTCGGTACTCCGGCGGACACGCAATGGCCCGAGCACCGATGGGATGCGTGATGAAGCGCCGATTATTCGGGGCCGGCTCCGCATCGACTCCGCCAAGCGCGAGGTGACGATTGGCGACCGGCAGGTCGAGCTGACGCCGAAAGAATTCGATTTGCTGCGTCTGTTTGCGTCGAATCCCGGACGGGTTTTCCCGCGCAAGTATCTTTTGGAGAAGATCTGGGATTATTCGTACGAGGGTTACGATCGCACGATCGACTCACACATCAATCGCCTGCGAGCCAAGATCGAAGAGAACCCCGAGAACCCGCAGATGGTGCTCACGGTTTGGGGTATCGGTTACAAGTTTAGCGACGAGCAGTAAGAAATAGGTCCTATCCTCCGCTAGGACCTATCTTCCTTTTGCATCAGATCCGCAATAATTCCATAGCAATTCCCACCCACTTATTGTATTCTGCGCTGCAGTTTGTACAACATATGGGCTCGCAGTAGTCCCTTCCCCCGACGCTATTTGAAATTGGAGGAGTCGAGATGAATTGGATTGTGCGGCGACTTCTGCCCGCTTTACTGTTGTGGATAGCAGTCTTCATGATTGGTGCGCCTGCGAAGGCGCAAGACATTAAAATCCCTGCCGTAGTCTCTAATCGACCCGCCATAACAGTCCTCGACAGCACGAAAGAGCAGGATGGTCTGGTTGGCTCCGTGCGTCGAGTCAAAACTGAAACCGCAAAAATCGAGCTAAAAGACGGCCGCTCCGTCGAAGGATTGCCGCAACTGGTTGAGATCACGACCTACGGCATCAAGGGGAATCGTGTCGAAAACACCTCGTATCCCATCGAGAGTGGTCCGGTAGGCAAAGAAGAATACAAGTACGACGAGCGCGGCAACATCACCGAGATGACGGTGCGCGACGAACGTGGCGCCATCATTAATCGCGAAGCCTACAGCTACGAGTTCGACAAGGTCGGCAACTGGACCAAAATGGTTGCGAATCTGGTCGTCTTCGAAAACGGCGAATTGAAGCGAGAACCGATCGAGGTCACTTACAGAACGCTTACTTATTACTTCGACGACACGGTTGCAAAGATCGTTGAAGAGCCAAAGGTCGTGATCCCGGAACCTGCTTCCGAGATTAAAGAACAAGAAATCCTGGAATTCCGAGCCGCATCCGTCTTAATCCAATCCGATATTGCCGAACCACCACCGTTACTAAAATCCGTGATATCCGTGGTTAAACCAGCCACGGATAACACGGATCAAAGCCTGATTTCCGCGGATGGTCAGTTGGCCCTCGGTCATGAACTTCTGAAACAGCAGAAGGATCGCGAAGCGATCAAGGCTTTCAAGGAATCGATCAACCTCAATCCCAACAACCCCGAGACCTTTTACGGATTAGGTTTTTCGAACTTTCGCCTCGGAAAGTTCAGAGACGCTGCGGATGCGTTTAAGAAGGCGACCACCCTGTCGCCAACCATGGCCAAGGCGCACTACGGATTGAGTCTCGCCTATCAGGAACTGGGTATGACGACCCAATTGACGGAGGAGTACCGGATACTCGAACGACTCGATCGGATCCTGGCGAAGAAACTAGCCCAGACGTTCCCGCAATACAATTTTTCCTGTCGCCTGGCCCAGGGTTGCCCCTAAGGAGTGTTAATGCAGAATAATCGTTTTGTGGTTTTGACCGGACACCTCAGTAACTATCCCCTATCTGATCTCGTCGGCATCCTGCGTCACCAAAAGAAATCAGGCCGGTTGTTGATTGAGTATCCAAAAGGTCCGGCGACATTCTTCTTCCAGAATGGCGAATTGATCGACGCACGTATGAATGACCTCGTCGGGTTGCAGGCGATCTGCGTCGCACTTGCACAACCGGAAGCGTCGTTCAACTTCAATCCATTGATTCAGAGTCCGCGGCGATCGATTGATCCTTCTCTGCAACGCGCGGTGTCGGAGTTGTTTGGTTGTTGGGATGAGAGTGCGGTGCAGATTGAGGGTACGGCGGCGACGCCGGTGGCGCTCGAAGGTGATGTGCCCGCGAAATCGTTGACGGGGCGTCGCACGGAGTTGCTCGCGCTTCCGCCGGGGCCATCGTTATTGATTCAGCGCCGATCGTTGATTCTGGCGGCGACCGCGATCGTGATGGTGGTTGCACTCTCGACGGTGATTGCGGTGACCGGCGGGTTCAAAAACAATCAGCCGGAAACTGCCTCGATACAGCAATCGCAAACGCCGGTCGCGCCCGTGGCTGCGCCTGCAGAGTCGCCGAAAGTTCAGTCGTCGGTGGCCGCTGTTGTAAAACCGAAGAAGCAAAGTAAACCGGAAGAGAAGACCAATGCGGAGCCGGTGGCGGAAGCAAAGCCGGTGGAAACGCCGAAAGAAGCGGAGCCGAGTTCACAGCCAATCAGAGTGGTGATGCAGATCGAGAATGGACGTGTTTTGAAGGCTTCGATCGCAAATCCGAAACCAGGGATGGATAGTTACGAAGCGCTCGCATTGCGCATCGCCAGGCAACGTCGTTACCCAGCGACGATGAATGGCGGTGAGACTGTCACGATTAATATCAACAAGTAGGATCCACAGATTACCCAGATTTATTTTGATGAATCTGCGTAATCTGTGGATAAAAACCCAGAGGGACTCCCGATGTTATTTGTCGAAAGCAAAACTCTCAATCATCAACTTGACACCGCCGCCCGGCTTGGATTGCTACAGGAACTGCAAGAACGAAACGTCGTGCCGCTGATTCGTTCGCACCGAATCCGCACCTTTGAAGACGTCCTCCTCGACGTCGACCGCGTCGGCGAGCTTGAAGCAGCACTCGCCGCGTCAACCGAGTCGACCACCGGCGAACCCTATGTTCGCGGTGATCTGTTTTCATTCAGCGATTACATCCTCTTCCTCGTCTTCGATGACGACGACGATTCGATTCGCGCCGGCATCGTCTACGAGGCAAACACCTCGGAGCCTTTTTACAAGCTCAACTCCTTCTGTCAGCAGATTCGCAGCCTTCTGATTTCCCGCGACCCACAGCAAGCCGGCTCTTTTCCGGAATGGCAAACAACCAGCCGGCCAATGCCGCAAGGCTTTCGAACCTTCGTCGAACGGCAGGACGCTGACTCGCTTTACACCAACCTGCGGAAAGAATCGATGAGCAGACGCATCCTGGCCGCTTCGAAACTCGAAGACGAAAGCGCGCGTGTGTTTCTGCGCACCGCCCGAAACGCACACGAGGAAGGTTACGCCGCCAAACTCCTCACCGGTCACACGGAATCTCAGGATGTTCCGATTCAACGTCTCGAGGATGCCGGTCTCGTCGAGAGGGAAGTGCAGATCAGTTGTCGCAAGACCGGTCACGCGCTGTTTCGTCTCCCGAATCCGCATGCGCTTGCAGTCGTCACCGTGAGCGACGCAACCTGCAGCGAGTGTGGCGCACCGGTGGCTGATGAGAACGTCGAAGAAGTGATTGCGCCAACACAACTTGCCTCGTCGTTGCTCGAAGACGGTTCGTGGTTAGTCAGCCGCCTTCATTTTCTGCTGCGTGAGATGGGGGTGCCGGAGCGAGAGATCGCACTTGGACCATCTGAGGGAACGGGCTACGGCCAGTTGATGGCAAACATCTGCGGCGAATCATTTTTGCTCGTGACGCGTGACGGCGATCTCACACCCGCATTTGCACGTTGGACTATTGACCACGAGATCGATACGGAAGCCTCGCACCTCGTCATCGTCGCGACCGGCCGGATCCACAAAGAAGCCGGTATGCTGTTGCAAAATCACTCGCGCCGTCGCATCAGCAGTGGTCAGGACTTCGAAATGATTGTCGCCGATGATGCTGCGTCGGCTGGACGCGAGCTGGCACAGGCGCTGGAAAGAGTTTCGCAGCGAGTGGTGGCGGAGCAACTCTGCGTGTTGGACGGAAACTTTGGTTTCTCGGTCAGTCGTTTGGTGCTCACGAAGTTCCAACTGCGACGCGTTGCGGAGCCGAAGGATGCAGAAGTTGTAACCGAGAGTGAGCCTGAATTTGTCTCGAGCGCGCCGCTGACGCTGGCCGCACATGCATCCGGCAGCAGCGGTGATGTGTATGAGGCTGTACGCGAGCAGGATCTGCCCGAAGCCCTGCAATGAAGCCGAAAAAAGCGCTGGTGCGACGTACGGAAGACGAGCGTTGGACCAGAGACATTGCTACCTTGCGACAGGCCGCGCAGGAACTCGCACAGCGCCGCAGTGAAGCTCGTAGATCGCCTGCAGACAGCCAATTCGATCAGATTGTGGACCTGCTTAACGATCCATCGGCCGCAGTGCGTGAGAAAGCGGTCAGAGATCTTTACCAGCTCGATCCGGATCGCGCTGCGACGCTCGTGAACGATGCACTGCGCGATGGCACGCCTGACGAGCGCCGTCGTATCGGCAATGCGCTCGCAGATTCGGGCTTGCTCTACGAAGCCATCGACGACCTGATGGCGGAAAATCATGAACACTGCTACAGCGCTTTTTCCTTGCTGTTTCTGGTTGCGAAAGCGGGCGTGGTCGAGCCGCTCAGCAGTGTGATCGAGAAGCATCCCAGCCTTGATCTGAGTCTCGCCGTGATTCGCCTGCTTGCCGCAAGCGGCGAACCCGAAGTCGTTTCAACCCTCGAACGTCTCGCCTCGAACACTGCCCTCGCTCCCGAGTTACGCTCAGCCGCCGCGGAATCCATAAGTCGTTTTTGACAGGATTTACAAGATTGAACAAGATGTACATGTAAATCCGTTTTCAAAGATCCGCGAAGATCCGTGTTATGCGATTTAAACTTCATTCGGAATACAAACCAAAAGGGGATCAGCCGGCGGCGATCGAGGCGCTCGTCAAAGGGCTGAACGACGGCGCCAAAGATCAGGTGCTGTTGGGAATTACCGGCAGCGGCAAAACGTTCACGATCGCGAGCGTGATCGAGCACACGCAACGGTCAACGCTTGTGCTCGCACACAACAAGACGCTTGCCGCGCAGCTCTACCAGGAGTTTCGCTCGCTCTTTCCCGAGAACAAGGTCGAGTACTTCGTCTCCTATTACGACTACTACCAACCCGAAGCTTACGTTCCCGCCGCCGACGTCTACATCGAGAAAGAAGCGATCGTTAACGAAGAGATTGACCGGCTGCGTATGTCTGCGACGCGGGCGCTGTTTGAACGTCGCGACGTGATCGTGGTCGCGAGTGTTTCGTGTATCTACGGTCTCGGCGATCCGGACGCTTATTACGGCCTGCTGTTTTTTGTCGAACCGGGCGGGCGAATGTCGCGCGACGTGTTGTTACAGCGCCTCGTTGAGTTGCAGTACGAACGTTCCGACATCAACTTTCAGCGCGGCACTTTTCGCGTGCGCGGCGACGTCGTCGAGATCTATCCGAGTTATCAGGACCAGGCGTACCGCATCGAGCTCTGGGGCGACGAGATCGACTCTGTCTCAACGATCGATCCCCTGCTGGGCGAAGTGATCGAGAAACACACGTCGCGCGTGCCGATTTATCCGAAGACGCACTACGTGATGTCGCGGCCCACGATCAAACGGGCCATCAAAACGATCAAGGAAGAGCTCGAATGGTGGGAGCCGAAGTTGATCTCGGAGGGCAAACTGGTGGAAGCGCAGCGCCTGCATCAGCGCACCATGTTTGATCTCGAGATGATCAAGGAGATGGGATTTTGTCGTGGCGTTGAGAACTATTCGAGACACTTGACCGGCAAGAACCCCGGCGAGCCACCACCGACGCTGCTTGATTATCTCCCACGCGATACGCTGATCGTCATCGATGAATCGCACCAGTCGGTGCCGCAGGTGCGTGGCATGTTTGAGGGCGATCAGTCGCGCAAGCGAACGCTGGTTGAGTATGGATTTCGTCTGCCGTCAGCATTAGACAACCGGCCGTTAAACTTTGCCGAGTTTGAAGCGCGTATCGGGCAGACGGTTTATGTTTCGGCGACGCCGGGGCCTTATGAATTGACGAAGGCGAGCGGCGAAGTGGTCGAGCAGATCATCAGGCCGACTGGTTTGATGGATCCGGAAGTGGAAATACGGCCGGTGAAGGGACAGATCGATCATTTGCTGGAGGAATGCCGGCAGCGCGCCGAACAACGCGAGCGTGTCCTCGTGACGACCTTGACCAAGCGCATGGCCGAGGATCTGACCGAGTATTTCACGGAAGTCGGTGTGCGTGTTCGTTACCTGCACTCCGACATCGAGACTCTCGAACGCATCAAAATCCTGCGCGATCTGCGACGCGGTGAGTTTGACGTGCTGGTTGGGATCAACTTGTTGCGTGAGGGACTCGATCTGCCGGAAGTGTCGCTCGTGGCGATTCTCGATGCGGACAAAGAGGGTTTTCTGCGTTCGGAGCAGTCGTTGATACAGACGATCGGGCGTGCGGCGCGTAACTCTCGTGGCAAGGCCATACTCTACGCGGATCGCATTACTGAGTCGATGAAGCGGGCGATTGGCGAGACAGAGCGACGTCGCGGCATCCAGGAAGTTTACAATCGGGAAAACGGGATCACGCCGCAGACGATCGTGAAGCCGATTGAAGCGACGTTGATCACGGCTTCGGAAGCGGACTACTTCAAGATGCCCTCGGAGGTCGAGGAGATTGAGGATTACTCACCGGCGAATATCGAAGCGACGATAACGAGGCTCGAAGTCGAGATGCGTGCGGCGGCGAAGCGGTTTGAGTTTGAGAAAGCGGCGGAGTTACGAGACCGCATAAAGGTATTGAGAGAGCGTGAGCTCCAGGTCATGTAGAGACAGAATTTACAAGATTCACAAGATAAATCATGTAAATCCTGTTCATCTTGTTAATCCTGTAATGCAAACAAAGACTAGTGCCGAAGACGTTCAGTTGTACTTAACGGACGCGAGTTTTATTCGCGAAGGACACGCAGATCGTGTCGTCTTTCCGGAGAGTGTCGACGACGTGTCTGAGATTCTCGCTAGCGCGAATCGGGATCGCGTTCCGGTCACGATCTCCGGAGCAGGGACGGGAACTGTCGGTGGGCGAGTCGCCTTCGGCGGGATCATCCTCGCAACTGACAAACTCAATCACATCAAGAGCATTGTTCACGAGAGTCAAGGCGGTTTTGCCGTGGTTGAGCCCGCCGTGATCCTTTCGGATCTACAACGCGCTGTGGACCTTGAAGGTCTTCTTTACCCACCCGATCCGACTGAACGCGGCTGTTACATCGGTGGTAATGTAGCGACTAACGCGTCCGGCGCGCGGACATTCAAGTATGGCCCAACCCGCAACTACATCTCGCGCTTGAAAGTCGTCCTCGCATCCGGCGAAGTTCTCGATCTGCGTCGCGGAGCGGTACACGCGGACGAGCACGGAATGCTTCGTCTCGGTTCGATCGAGCTCGAGTTGCCGAATTACCGTCGTCCGGCAACGCGAAAAAATGCCACCGGATACTTTGTAGCGCCTGGCATGGACGCGATCGATCTCTTTATCGGGAGCGAAGGCACACTCGGAGTGATTTGTGAGATTGAAGTCCGGCTGATTCCTAAACCTCAGGGTTTGTTGAGTGGCGTCGTATTTTTCGCTGATGAAGCAGACGTGCTGGCCCTCGTTGCCGACGCACGAAAGCAGGTCGATGCCCGCGCACTCGAGTTTTTTGATAACGAGTCGTTGAACTTCCTGCGTGAGAAGTATCCGACGGTGCCGCAGAACGCCGTGGGTGCGATCTTTTTCGAGCAGGAGACAAACGAAGCAAACGAAGAGACTGTCCTCGCCCAGTGGCAAGCGTTGTTGGATGAGCATCACGCGTTTCCGGATTCGTGGTTTGCGACGAACGAACAGGACCAGGCAAAGTTGCGTGAATTTCGTCATCAACTGCCGGTGTTGATGAATGAGTGGTTTTCACACTACAAACAGCGCAAAGTCTCGACCGACATGTCTGTTCCTGACGACGCCTTTCCGGGGCTGTTTCGTTTATATAAGGACACGTTGCGCACAAGCGGTCTGCGCTACACGATTTTTGGGCACATCGGCGACAACCACGTTCACGTAAACATCCTTCCACGTGACGATGCTGAAGGCGCCCGCGCGCGCGACTTCTATGTTCAGTTTTTGAAGTACGCGGCGTCCGTCGGCGGCACCCTTTCAGCGGAGCACGGCGTCGGCAAACTAAAGCGCGACTATCTCCATTTCTTCTACACGGACGACCAGCTCCGCGAAATGGCAGCGATTAAAAAAGCCCTCGACCCAAACGGCATTCTCGGACGCGGCAACATCTTCTCCGAAGACCTGCTCTGATCTGCTTTTGTGTTTTTTGTGCCTTTTGTGCTTTTTTGTGGCTATGCTTCGTTTCACCACAGCCGGAGAATCACACGGACGATCGCTCGTCGCCATCGTCGAAGGTTTACCTGCAGGCGTTCCTGTCGACCAGGAATTAATCGATAACGAACTCCGCCGTCGTCAACTCGGTTACGGCCGCGGCGGCCGCATGAAGATCGAGCGCGATCACGCCGAGATACTGACGGGCGTCCGTCACGGTCTCACGCTCGGTTCGCCACTAACCCTCCTGATCGAAAACAAAGACTGGCCCAACTGGACCGACGTCATGGCTTCGGAGCCACGCGATGTCGCGCCTGAGAAGTCACGTCGGCTTAAGCGTCCCCGACCGGGTCACGCAGATCTTCCCGGCGGTCTCAAATACGACGTGCGCGATCTGCGAAATATCCTCGAGCGTGCTTCGGCTCGCGAAACCACGGCTCGCGTCGCCTGTGGCGCGCTCGCGAAACAATTGCTCACAGCATTTGGTGTTGAAGTTCGCAGTCACGTGATTCAGCTCGGCGGCATTCCCGAAACGCCACTCGAGTTGAGTTGGGAACAACTCGCCGCGATTTCCGACGACGCACCGTTGCACTGTGCCGATGACGAAGCACAACAGCGGATGATTGGATTGATAGACGAGACGCGACGTCAGGGCGACACGTTGGGCGGCATCTTCGAAGTCGCAGCACGTGGAGCCGTGCCCGGTCTGGGCTCGCATACATCGTGGGATCTGAAGCTTGATGGGTTGCTGGCGCAGGCAGTGATGTCGATACCCGCAGTCAAGGCAGTTTCGATCGGCGCCGGCGCGGAAGCGAGCAGTTTGCCTGGCTCTGAAGTGCACGATGAGATTGCGTACAACGCTGAAACACGCGAATTTATTCGCGAAACGAATCGTGCCGGTGGACTCGAAGGCGGCATCACCAACGGCGAACAGATTCGCATTCGCGGTCATCTAAAACCGCTTTCTACCTTGCGTCGCGCGCTTCGTTCGGTTGATATCGACACGAAGGAAGAAGAAGCGGCGGCGTTCGAGCGTTCGGATGTAACGGCAGTTCCGGCGGCGGGTGTGATCGGTGAATCGATGGTCGCACTCGTCCTTGCAGGCGCCATGCGCGAGAAGTTTGGCGGCGATAGTTTGGGCGAGATGAAACGTAACTTTGAAGGCTATAGAGAGCAACTGAGAGGGTATTAATTCAAAGATTTCCTTTTGTGCTTTTTGTACCTTTTTATGGCAGAATCAAAACATGGCTTTATTGGAAATAGTTAAGTGGCCGGCGCCGGTGCTCGATACACCAGCCGATCCGGTGACCGAGTTTGACGCGGATCTCGCGAAACTCGTTAGCAACATGTTTGAGACGATGTACGAAGCGCCCGGTGTGGGGTTGGCTGCTGTGCAGGTCGGGGTTCCAAAGCGGCTTTTTGTGATGGATTGTTCAGGTGGCAAGGATCCGTCACAGCGCGTGGCGTTGATCAATCCCGAGGTGCTGCGTGTTGAAGGAAATCAGAATGGCGAAGAAGGCTGTTTGTCGTTTCCGGGAATTTTCACACCAGTCGAACGCAGTGTGAGAGCGATCGTGCGCGCCCAGGATTTGAAAGGCGAGTGGTTCGAACTCGACGGCATGGAATTGACGGCGCGCTGCATGCTTCACGAAACCGATCACTGTGATGGGATCGTGTTTCTCGACAAAATGAGCGCCCTCAAACGCGAGATCGTAAAACGCAAAATCAAGAAACTTCAGAAGGCTGGTAAGTGGGATTAGCCACAGATCTGCGCGGATCTTTTACGGATATCCGTGTAATCCGTGGCTAAATATTTTTCATGAATGAGGTAGATGATGGTATCCGAATTTCGTAATGAACCGTTTACAGATTTTACAAAGTCAGAGAACGCGCAGGCCATGCGCGATGCGCTTCAGAAAGTTCAGAGTCAACTCGGTCGCGAATATCCGCTGGTGATCGGCGGTGAACGAATCGCAACCGGTGATTTCCTCGAAAGTATCAATCCAGCGAATCGCACCCAGGTAATCGGTCGCTTCAATAAAGCCACCAAAGAGCTGGCCAATCGCGCCGTCGAAGAAGCGGCAAAGGCGTTTACAACCTGGCGCTACGTTCCCGCTGAGGATCGCGTCGCGGTGCTGTTTCGCGTCGCTGAGATCCTGCGCGAACGCAAACACGAGTTCTCGGCGTGGATGGTCCACGAAGTTGCAAAGACGTGGTCTGAGGCCGACGCCGACACCGCCGAAGCCATCGACTTCTGCGAATTCTATGGTCGCGAAATGCTGCGTTACGCGGGCGACCATGATCTCGTCCATATTCCCGGCGAACACAACGCTCTCGACTACATACCACTCGGTGTCGGCGCGGTCATTCCACCGTGGAACTTTCCGCTCGCGATCATGGCCGGGATGACAGTCGCTTCTGTTGTCACTGGCAATACAGTCGTGCTGAAGCCTTCGTCAGACGCGCCGACGATCGCGTACAAGTTCTTCGAGTTACTCGAAGAAGCTGGACTCCCGCCTGGAGTGGTGAACTTTATGACCGGCTCGGGCGCAGAGGTTGGCGACGTGGTTGTGGACCATCCGAAGACTCGTTACGTCGCGTTTACCGGATCGAAAGAAGTCGGACTCAGAATCAACGAGCGGGCAGCAAAAGTTCACGACGGTCAGATCTGGATCAAGCGCGTTGTGGCGGAGATGGGTGGCAAGGACGCGATCATCGTTGCCGACGACGCCAATCTCGATGATGCGGCGACCGGCGTCGTGCAGGCAGCTTTCGGATTTCAGGGGCAGAAATGTTCTGCTTGTTCGCGCGCGATCATCGATGCGCGAGTTTACGACACAATGATCGATAAGATTGTCGAGCGAACCGCAAAGCTCAAGCTCGCTGATCCTTCGGATCCGGGTACCAACCTGAGCGCCGTGATCAATGAGAAAGCGTTCAAGGCCATCAACTCTTATATCGAGAAAGGGAAGAGTGAAGGTGGTCGAGTTGTCGCCGGCGGCGGTTCGGATGGTGAACAGGGTTTCTTCATCGAACCGACGGTTATCGCTGACGTCAAGCCGGGCGCGACGATCGAGCAGGAAGAGATTTTTGGACCAGTGCTCGCCGTCATCAAGGCAGAGAATTACGACGATGCGCTCAAGATCGCGAACGATACGCAGTTTGGTTTGACTGGCGCGGTTTACAGCGGCGACGAGACAAAGCTGCAGCGCGCGCGTAAAGAGTTTCATGTCGGCAATCTGTATCTGAATCGCAAGTGCACCGGCGCGCTCGTGGGTGTGCATCCGTTTGGCGGCTTCAACATGTCCGGCACTGACTCGAAGGCAGGTGGACGCGATTACCTGCTGTTGTTCCTGCAGGCGAAGGTCGCGGCTGAGAAGATGGGAGCCACGGATTAAACGGATATTTAAATTCGGATTTATCCGGATCCAATCCGTGTTATCTGCGGCTCAATAACCATGAGAGTTGTGTTTATGGGGACACCCCACGCTGCCGTGCCGACCTTGCGGCAGTGTGTCGCGGACGGTCATGAAGTAGTTGCAGTGTGGACGCAACCGGATCGACCGTCCGGACGCGGCAACAAAGTAACTTTCCCTCCAGTTAAGGAGTTTGCCCTCACACACGGACTCAGTGTGTTTCAACCCGCGCGGATCAAGAACGACGAGGCAAAGCAACTGTTTTCCTCGCACGACGCTGATGTAGCGGTGGTGGTTGCATACGGGCGTATCCTGCCAGATGAATTTTTGCGTGCGCCGCGTCGCGGTTGTATCAACGTTCACTTCTCGTTGTTGCCTCTGTACCGTGGCGCCGCTCCGGCAAACTGGGCCATCGTCAACGGTGAGACAAAAACGGGCGTGACGACGATGTTCATCGAGCCGACGCTCGACACTGGTCCAATCCTCCTGCAACGCGAAACTGAGATCGGTGTTAAGGAAACCGTGCCGGAGTTGATGGAACGGCTCGCGGAGATTGGCGCTGAACTGCTGGGCGAGACTCTCGCGCGTCTCGATGATCTCACGCCGAGGCCGCAACATGATCGCGATGCGACTTTTGCGCCGATCCTGAAGAAAGAAGACGGTTTGATTGATTGGTCGCAGAGTGCGTTTGCGATTGAACGTCGCGTGCGAGGTTTTCAACCATGGCCCAATGCTTACACTAGTTTCAATGCAAAAGGTTTGACGATCTGGAGCGCCGATCCACTAGCGAGTTCAAATCCTGAAGCCACGCCGGGTGAAGTAATCCTCGCACACGGAAATGAGTTGTTGGTGAGTTGTGGCGAACAGACGGCGTTGCGACTGATCGATGTCCAGCCCGAAGCTCGTAAACGCATCGCCGCGCGCGACTTTATCAACGGCATGCATGTGAAGGTTGGCGATCGTTTTGGCTAAGCCGTCGAAAGATATCACACTCGCACGCTTCGCTGCTTTCAACATCCTGAAGCAGGTTGAGACCGGCGCATTTTCCTCAGTACTTCTGGCAGCGGAAGAACCGCATCTACAACCTGTCGATCGGGCTCTCTGTCATGAGCTCGTGCTCGGAGTGCTTCGCTGGCAGTTACGACTTGACAAAATCCTCGAACACTTTTCCAAACGATCAATTGAGAGTTTGGATCTGCCTGTCCGCATTGCGTTGCGTCTCGGTCTCTACCAACTTCGTTACCTGACGCGCATCCCTGCTTCGGCTGCCGTTAACGAATCAGTCAGCCTGGTTCGTGCGGCACGTTTGAGTTCGGCGACAGCATTTGTCAATGCGGTGCTGAGACGTGCCATACGCGAAGCTGATTACGATCCGGCGGTGGAGGTCTCAGACGTACTGGAGCGGATCGCGATCGAAACTTCGCATCCGGTCTGGCTGACCGATCGTTGGGCGTCGGCATTTGGTCTGGAGGAGGCGGAATCGTTTGCACGCGCGAACAATGTCGTCCCACCAACAGCATTCCGCGTTGTTGCGAATCGAGCGAATCAGTCCGAGGTCCTGGCGCGATTGAATTCAGCAGGTGCGATCCTCGAGTCATCTGACGTTGTTGAAGGCGCGTGGCGTGTAACTGGAGCGACGTCGCTACTGCGTGAGTTGAGCGCGGCCGGTGAAATCTATCTGCAGGACGAAGCCTCGCAGCTTATTGCGCACGAGCTGGACGTCAGGCCTGGTGAACGAGTGCTGGATTTGTGCGCTGCGCCCGGTGGCAAAACGACCTTGGTGGCCGATCGATGCGCTGACGACGCGATGATCGTTGCTGCTGATCGTTCGGCAACGCGAATGGACACAGTGGAGTCGGCGATGCGTTTGCAAGAACTCAAGAGTATCAAGCCGGTCCTGCTTGATGCCGTTGAACCGTTGCCGTTTCAACCCGGTAGTTTCGACAAAGTCCTGGTTGATGCGCCTTGTTCGGGGACGGGAACGTTGCGACGCAACCCGGAAATACGATGGCGTCTCGCGCCGGTAAATATCTTCACCCTCGCCGAGCAGCAGAAACAGATTTTGAAGCGAGCTATCGAGATGGTGAGGCAAGGTGGACGGCTGGTTTATTCAACCTGCTCAGTCGAGCCTGAAGAAAACGAGGAAGTGATTGAAAACGTGCTCGCGCATGACGAACGATTCCAACTGCTGCAAAGAACCCGCACCTGGCCACAACGCGAAGGTTGCGACGGGTTCTTTATTTCGATCTTCCAACGCAAACACGATTAACGTTGCGTATGGTGCGTGGTCAAGCGACTCTTCATTCGCGCTTGCCACTTGCTTCGTGGCAGATCCAGCGCTTCGAACTGATCGCTTGCATCTTGTAACGATTCGCCGCCCGCTTTGCGCGTCTTCAGGTAAAGCAACGACGCCATAATTGCCGTCAAGGGAGTGACGAACACATTCAACAACTGGTACAAGCCGGACAAGCCTGACATCGAGAAGTTGAAGCCAAACTGCTTTGGCGAAAAGTTGTCGTCCAACTGAAGCGTAAAGTCAGTTGTCACCGCCGCCCGCCACACCAACACTGGCAACGTAAACTGCACAATGGTGATGATGAGCGCAGTTGCGAATGCCCTGCGACTCAATATCATGCTTCGCCGCAACGTTCCCCGCACGCCATGAGGCTCCATGATCACAACCGGCGCGTAAAGTGCGTAAAGGACTGCAGCCAGCAATCCGGGTATGACAAAGAGAATCGACCCGAAAAGAATCATCAACATGACGAGCACCGACGTGATAGCAAAGACTCGCCAGCGATGTTTTAGCGCCACCAGGGCGACACGGATTCGGACCGGGCGCAATGGCGCAATTATGAGTTGGACCACGACGGGCACAGTAACCGCTGACACAAAGAAATACGCAAACAGCAGCGAGATCACCATCGCCAAAAACACAGCGACGCCGTACGTCATCATTTGCATCGGCGACATTCGCTCAACATCGACGAGAATGTCTAAAACATTAATGATCGCGAGGGCCGTGAATGGCGCATATCCCAGCAGCGCGATCTTGAGAAACGTCGGAAAGTGTTCGCTGTAGAGTGCAAACGCTTGCCGTAACAGTTGCACTGGTCCTTCGTAACTCGCACGCAGCGCCGCAGCAAGACCGGCGGCACTCTCCGGACGTTGTGCCGGATCTTTCGCGAGGGCCGACATCACGAGGCGCGCCATCTTTCGCGGCACCTTGCGATTTCGATCGCGGATCTGCGGCGGGTCAGCCGTCTTGTGCAGCTCGATCACTTCGGTCGGTGAACCCTTGAACGGCGTATCTCCCGTGAGGAGGCGATAAGCAACCACGCCAAGACTGTAAATATCCGAGCGCTTGTCGAGTTGGTCGCCGCGGCATTGTTCGGGAGACATGTAGTGCGGCGTGCCCATCACCGATCCGACCGCGGTGAGATTCTCCAGGGCTGAATCACCAATTGACGACGGCACTGGCTGCGGACTCGGAGTGTTCGGCCTGATGAGCGTGGCGTGATCTTCAATGTCACGCAAGAGCGTTTGTGTTTCGGTCCCCAGTGAATTCACCTCGACGCGTGTTTGCGGGATTTCGGCGTGGTCCGTTGCCCCGAGTTTTACCAAACCGAAATCAAGCACCTTGACCGTGTAACCACCGCGACCGTTTGGTTCGAGCCAGATGTTGTCGGGCTTGAGATCTCGGTGGATAATGCCGGCTTCATGTGCCTTTTCGACCGCAGCACAAACTTGTTCGAGGATATCGATCACCCAGGGGAGCGGCAGAGCACCTTCCTCGGCAACGACTTCAGCTAAAGTGCAGCCATCGAGATACTCCATCACGAGATAGGCCACGGGACCCTTGTCGGTCTCAGCGAACCCGAAGTCAGTTACGTCAACAACGTTAGGATGTCGCAGCCGTCCGGCCGCTTCAGCTTCACGCCGAAATCGCGTCACAAACTGATCGTGGGAGGAGAGTTGCGGTTGAATAACCTTGACCGCGACCGTGCGCCTCGTACCGAGATGCGTGGCGCGATAGACGGCGCCCATGCCTCCCTGTCCCAGGAGTTGTTCGATCTGATATTTGTGATCGAGTATTTCCATAACGAGTTTTTTATCCACAGATTACACCGATTCTATAATCAATCTGCGTAATCTGTGGATAACCGCCTTGCCCACCGATCATACCGGGTGCTAGACTTCGCAACTTGGTGAGTTTAGTTGCCAGAATTACGTCCGTCTTCCGCAGTATCGCTATCGTTATCGCGATTGCGGTGGTTTTTCTTTTCGGAGTTGCCACCACAGTTTATCTATCTCTGCGTAGCCCGGAAGTAAAAGTTCCGGACGTCATCGGAAAAGATAGATTTGACGCGGAAAAAATCCTGGCTGATGCCGACTTGAAGTTTCGCGTTCGCGCCACCAGACCCAGCAATCAGGCCAAGCCCGACACGGTGTTATTCCAGTTGCCTCGTCCGGGTGAAGTTGTGAAAGCCGGGCAAACAGTGGCGATGGATATCAGTCGCGCCGCCAAAGAAGGCGAAACACCCGAAAGCGTTACACCCGACGAGCCGAGCGAAAATCGCAACACCAACACTGCGGCCAACAACAACGACAACAAGCCGAAGAAACCACGGCCGAAGAATACAAACGAAAACGGCAACGCCAACGCGAACGGCAACTCGAATAAACCAGCTAACGTGAACCGGGCGAATGTGAACAGAACTAACGCGAACGCCGGTGCTAACGTAAACGCAACTCCCCGAGCTAACGTAAATCGTCCGGATCAGCGAAACGCAAATACGCGACCGGCGGCAACTAACGAGAATAAACGTCCAGTGGTTCCTCGGCCCACACCTAATCGCGAATAGTGATTGTGAATAGAGATCGGAACATCGAGATCGCGCCCTCGATTCTTTCGGCAGACTTTTCCTGTTTGGGAGATCAGATCAAGGCCGTCGAACGCGGTGGCGCCGGGGTTTTGCACGTCGATGTGATGGACGGACATTTTGTGCCGAATATCACTGTCGGTTTGCCCGTGGTCAAGTCGCTGGCGGGCTTTACGCGTCTGCCAATCGATGCGCATCTGATGATCTCCGAACCGGGCCGATATGCGACCCAGTTTGTGAGTGCCGGAGCGCAGATGGTTTCGGTTCACGTCGAAGCGGATGCCCACCTGCATCGCACGCTGACCTCGATCAAGGACGCCGGGGCGAAGGCTGGAGTTGTTTTGAACCCGTCAACACCGGTCGTTGCAGTCGAGGAAGCATTACAGTTTGCGGACTATGTTCTGGTAATGTCTGTTAATCCTGGTTTCGGTGGCCAGAAGTTTATTCCGCAGTCAATCGACAAGGTGAAGCGTTTGCACCGTCTCATAGAAGAGCGGCAGTTGAACGTTCGCATCGAAATTGACGGCGGAATTGACCGGAACAACATCGAAACAGTCGTTGCCGCCGGCGCGGAAATTATCGTGGCCGGATCGGCCATTTTTGGTACACCCGACGCAGAAGCAGCAGTCAAAGAGCTCAAAAATGCAACGGTCCAATGGGTCTAAGTGCTTTTTGTGCTCCTTTACGGCAAACCGGTGGCTTAAATATTGAATCCGATAGCCGTTAAGTCCCTACTCGCACCAAACAAGTTTTATTGGAGGTTTGATTTATGAAGTCTCGCTTGCTTATTTTGGCGGTTTTCTGTGCCGTCGTTTTTGGGCTGCCAATAGCCGGGTTTGCCCAAAAACCCAGTGCCCAGACCGAACTGTCTACCAGCCAGAGGCTAGACGTCATGGACTCAAAGCTCGACTTGATGCGCCGTTCTCTGAGCAGTGCCATCAAGGCATTGGAGAGTAAGAGTCAGGACAAGAAGACTAACGCCGATGATCCGGTGGTGCGTTTGAAGGGACTGCAAAAGGAAGTTTCGTCGTTGACTAGCGAAATTAGCGACATCCGGTCGAAGAACGACAAAGCGGAGAAGTTTGATGCGACCGCCGTCGACCGTCTCGAAGGTTCAGTGGCCGAATTGAACACTCGCGTTGAGACCGGCTTGCAGGAAACCGCCGGCGCCCGCACTGCCGTCGCCAGCGCTGCTGGTACATCCGATAAAAAGAAGAAGAAAAAAGGAAAATTATTCGGTTTGTTAGGTGGTGGTGGTGAAGACAAGTACGCAGACCTGACTGGCGCGGCGGTAGCCGGACGCGATCGCGTCCTGTTCGAAGAAGCGACCAAAGAGGTGCGTAAAGGTCACTACGATACCGGACGACTCCTGTTCGCGAACATTATCAACACGTATCCTGACTCGGCGTTCCTGGCGCTCGCAAAACTCGCCATCGCTGACTCGTTTTTCCTTGAAGGAACCACGAGCTCGTTGATTCAGGCTGCGCAGGCTTATCAGGACTGGCTGACGTTCTTTCCGACCGATCCACTCGCGGACGATGCGAGTTTGAAAGTTGCGGAAGCGGAGATGCGTCAGATGGGTCTTTCCGATCGCGACATCTCTCACGCGAAAAAAGCTGAGCTGCGGTTGAAAGTATTGCTGCAGACGTATCCCAAGAGCCCGCTTCGATCGACCGTCGAGGATCGCCTGCGTGAAGTGCAGGAAAATCTCGCGATGCACAACCTTCAGATTGCGCGCTTCTATTACGACGTGAAGTTCAAGACGGACAAAGGCGGATTGAAAGGCTCGCAGTCGCGACTGAAGGAGATCGTCGATAAGTATCCGTGTTTCTCGTTCAACGACGAGGTGTTTTATCGGCTGGGAGCGACATTCCAGGCTGAGGAAGAACCGGACGAAGCAGCAAGGTATTATCAGAAGCTGGTGCAGGAGTATCCCGACAGCGAATTCAACGAGAAAGCTCGCGAGCAACTGAACATCATCGGGGCGCCGATCCCCGAAAAGAGCACGCCAAATCCGTGTTCAAAGAAAGTGCAGCAGAGCTTTATGGGTAACCTGATGCAACAGGTGTCGGGCAAAGCTGATGTAACCGTCAATAAGAACGGCATCCTGATCAGCAAGGACGGCAAAGAAGGCAGTGACCTGATCGATGAAGCTCTCCGTTACAACGGAAGCTTGCCGGACAATGCGACACCGGTTGCGCCGACGCAGCGCTCGCCAAAGGCGCAAGCTCCGGCCGATCCGAAAGCAAAGAGTGCTAACAGCAATAGTGGTTCGCCGGCGGCAGTTGTGAAGCCATAACGGTTTTTCCGTCCCCAGCGGAGATTGAATAATTGGATCCCACGTCGCCCGAAGCTCAGGCGGAATTGACACGAAGACACAAGGCCGCGGCCACCACCGTGATTGGTCTGCTCGTGGCCACGATTCTGCTTTCAGTAGTCGCTTTTCTCGGCCGGCCGTACTTCACCGAGAGGCCGAATCCTTCACTCGACATTGCCGTGCGAATCGTCATCCTGGTTTTAGGACTGGGGGCGGTCGTGTGGCGACGAACGAAGTTTCAGCCGATGCGGCTTCAGGACATCGTCGGCTTGGCTGGTGTCACCGGGCTGCTGAAAACTCTTGAGAAGACGACGCTCCAGATCTCTCTGATTGGGGCGGCGATCGCAGCGACTGGCTTCGTCTCAACCTTGATGACCGGAAATGAGCGCTACAGCTACTGGTCGGGCGCCATCGCCGTGATCGTCTTTATCTATTGCTATCCCACAAAATCTTCCTGGCTCCGCGCGCTCTATCGCTTCACGGAAAAGCCGGTTCCACAGATTACACAGATTGATAAGTAGAATCTGTGTAATCTGTGGATAAAAACCTCACAAAAATTTCTGGAATTACAATTTTGTTGATCCATGTTTTTCCGGTTGGTAATCTGGGTGTGGCTTTGAGTTCTCACTATGTCGCGCCTGGTACCAATCTCAGCATTTCTTCTGGTGATTCTCTGCCAGACTGCCTTCGCGCAGGACGGTCGCTCTCAGTCCGTCGCGAGGCTCATCACTTCGCTCACACCGGTAACTGCCCGACCTGCGAATCTCACCCCACTCGAACCTAACGATATCGAAAAGCGGGCGTTTGAGCAGACCAACATCGTGCGCGTAAAGAACGGCCTGGCGCCCCTTGTCTGGGATGCCGACGTCTGTCGCATGGCCCGGATTCACTCGGAAAGCATGTCGCGCCAGGGATACTTCTCACACGTAACGCCCGACGGGTTGCGGCTACGCGAACGAGCCCGCATCGTCGGGATTTACCAGTACGCTGTCCTCGGCGAGAACATCGCGTACAATCAGGGCTACGACGATCCGGGAGCATTTGCAGTCGAGCGCTGGATGCAATCTGAAAAGCATCGCGCTAACATCCTGTCTTCGGAATTTCGTGCGATGGCGATCGGAAGTTTTGTCGCTCCAGACGGCTCGGTTTATCTGACTCAGACATTCATTACGCGTTGACCAACACTTCTCTCAAGCTTTCTTCCTTCGCAAAAATCAATTCATTCCTACGCGTTCTCGGTAAGCGTCCGGACGGTTATCACGACGTTTTGACGTTGCTGCAAACCGTTTCACTACGTGATGAACTGACTTTTGCGCTACGCGACGACAACCAGATCGTTCTGCTCTGTGACGATCCTTCGATTCCCGTTGACGAAACCAATCTGATAGTCAAAGCCGCGGTCGGTTTACGGAATGAGCTTCAGTTTGCGGCGGGAGTGGAAATAACTCTGAACAAGAGAATTCCGGCCCAGGGCGGTCTTGGAGGCGCATCATCCAATGCGGCTGTAACGCTGTTTGCCCTGAATGTTCTGTGGCGCGGCAGTTTAAGAGTGGACCAGTTATGGCTGATCGCTCGTAGTTTGGGCGCTGATGTGCCGTTTTTTCTGGTCGGCGGCAGGTGTCTGGGAATAGGTACCGGCAGCATCGTCAAGCCGGTTCACGATCCACCAAAACGGCAACTAATTGTCGTCACTCCGAACGTTGGAGTTGCAACCCCGAGAGCATACGCAGCCTTAAATCGTGCATCCTTGACAACTTCGGAGTCGAACTCTATTCTTTCAAGTTCCCTTGCGGACATGTTTTCCGCCGGCAGTGGACGATGGCCTCTGCAGAACGATTTTGAAGGGGTGATCTTTGAGATAGAGCCTGAGATCGAGCGCGTCCGGACGGCGTTGCTTGACGCAGGTGCGCGGGGCGCTTTGCTGGCTGGAAGCGGTTCGAGCGTGTTTGGTGTCTTTGATGACGAGGTGGCGAGAGATCGCGCCCTTGACAATCTAAAGTGTGAAGCAGGATGGCGAGTCTTTTCCTGTGAGACCGTTTCACGCGATGAGTATTTCAGAGCCATGAATTCATCGGGGTTCCCGCTTTTTACGCTCTCTTAAAACTGCAAACAGACAAACAGAGATACTGGGGCGTAGCCAAGTGGTAAGGCACCGGTCTTTGGAACCGGCATTCGTTGGTTCGAATCCACCCGCCCCAGCCAAGTTCGTACTTTGTGCTTCGTGCTTAGATCTTTTGCGTGCATAGGCGCCATAAATACTAAGTACAAAGCACAGAGTACCAGGCACAAGAACTGAGCACCGAGCGAAGCTATGGGCACAACCGGCGGCATCAAGATCTTTACTGGAAATGCGAACCCTCAACTGGCGGAAGAAATTTGCCGCCAATTGACTTGCGACATGGGCAAGGCGTATCCGGAGCGTTTTTCTGACGGCGAGTTCAATTTTCAAATCGATGAAAACGTTCGCGGTGGCGACGTCTTCATCGTGCAACCTACTTGCCCTCCGACCGATGCGCATTTGATGGAACTGCTGGTGATGCTCGACGCTTTTCGTCGCTCATCAGCCGAACGCATCACGGCCGTGCTTCCTTATTACGGCTATGGCAGGTCTGACAAAAAGGACCGCCCGCGAGTGCCGATTTCGGCGAAACTCGTTGCTAATTTGATCACCGTCGCCGGCGCCGATCGTTTGTTGACGATCGACTTGCATGCTGCGCAGATTCAGGGCTTCTTTGATATTCCGGTAGACCACCTGTATGCTGCACCGGTTTTTATCGGCTATTATCAGGAACACCCGCTACCGAATTTGACGGTTGTGGCTCCCGATACCGGCGGCGCCGAACGCGCCCGAGCTTACGCCAAGAGGCTCAACGCCGAACTTGCTCTTTGCGACAAACGTCGCGAAAAGGCGAATGTAGCCGAGGTTATGAACGTGGTTGGCGACGTTCGTGGCCGCAGTTGTTTGATCGTCGACGATATGTGCGACACCGGCGGGTCGTTGACGAAAGTCGCGCGTGCTTTGAAAGAGGCGGGCGCCGAACGAATACATGCGTGTTTCACGCATCCGGTGTTTTCCGGCAAGGCAGTTGAACTGCTGCGCGAGTCGGATATTGAAAAAATAATCGTGACGAACACGATTCCGCTACGCGATCACGCGTGCGAGCTTGATAAGATAAAAGTACTAAGTATCGCGCCGCTTCTGGCGAAAGCGATCAAGTCGATCCACGAGGAAACTTCGGTTTCTTCGCTCTTCGTTTAAGCGAAGGGCAAACACTGATGGCTTAAACGAAGACCATCAGCGACCAATTCGCGGATTACACAGATTTCAACT
>DASSFI010000090.1:0-24413 GCA_035694465.1 Pyrinomonadaceae bacterium
AAAAAGCCCACGAACTCTGCGATCGTAGAGGCCCTGAAAAATTTATAGGTCCTATAGGTCCGATAGGACCTATTAAAACCATCGTTCCGGAGCCCGTTGGCATCTCAATCAGTCCTTTTGGTCACAAACCGCTCCCCGCCGGTGTTACTGAGGAGTTATACGCTCGGGATTGCATTGCCAAAACCTCCCGTGTCCCGCGCCGCAACAAGAATGAGTGATCCTTCCATGGATGACGCAAATCCGGTTTTGTCCAGACGACTGGTTCGTTATGGACTGATATGGGGAGTGTGGACAATCGTCGCACTCTTCTTCTGCACCCAGGTCTACGTAATAAGCTCCGCGGAAAAATCGCCAGTTCGCTTTAGCGATTTTCTCTTCCAGGCCTCGACTTGCTATCTGTGGGCGCTCGCGACTCCACTCGTTCTCTGGCTTTCCCGGCGTTATTGTCTCGAACGTCACAACTGGAAACGACGAGCGGCTCTTCACTTTGGCGCCAGCATCCTTCTGAGTAGCGTGCTGCTCGTGACGCACATTACTCTATACATGATCGCCATGGGACGGGCGTACAGCATTTCGCCGTGGCGAGTCTTCAATTTCACATTGCTCAATCTCGACAAATGGCTGCTCATTTACTGGGTCATTCTCGGTATGAGCCACGCGTTCAGTTATTACAACAGTTTCCGCAAGGGCGAGTTGAAGGCGTCCGAACTGCGCACGCAACTCGTGCAGTCGCAACTGGAAGCCCTGAAAATGCAGGTTCATCCGCATTTTTTGTTCAATACACTCCACTCCATTTCGGCATTACTCAGCAAAGACACCGAGGGCGCGCGCAAGATGATCACGCGACTCGGCGACTTCCTGCGCCTCACCCTCGAAAACTCGGGGACAATGGAAGTGACGCTGCAACAGGAGATTGAATTCCTGAACGGCTATCTCGAGATCGAGCGGATTCGTTTCCAGGATCGTCTCACCACTGATATTCAGGTCGATCCGGAGGTGCTCGATGTCCGGGTGCCGAATTTGATTTTGCAGCCGATCGTCGAGAATGCGATGCGACACGCGATTGGAAACTCATCGGCCGGTCGGGTGGAAGTGACTGCAGCGCCAAGAAACGGCGTCGTGCGTATCGAAGTCAAAGACAATGGTCCGGGGATTCAACCCGAACAGCTTCTCGAGGCCCGCCGTGGCAGAGGATTGGGACTGGCCAACACGCAGGCACGACTCGCCGGACTTTACGGCGACGCGGCACATTTTGAGCTTAGTAATAACCCGACTGGTGGACTCGTTGTCACGCTCGAGATCCCTCGTTGAGAGATTCTGTACAGAAACTCGCACCGTTTTCCACTTTTTCGTCCGCCTAAAAATTTTTCTGGTGCTTGACGCGTATCTCAAGCACGAAACCCCGCATCCAAATTTATCGTAACCAGCCGAAGAAATTGCTTTAACGCACTCATGTAGCGTCACAAGTAATTCGGCTGCGGTGTTCATTTACTGTGTGACCCTCATTCACCGTTCATTGCGTTATTCACAGTTTGTTAGGAGGCAAAGTGACGAACGCAAGACGTATTCGCGCGTTGGTCGTCGACGATGAACCACTCGCTCGCGAAATGATTCGCGAGATGTTGGACGATGATTCCGATGTCGAGATAGTAGCGGAGTGTTCGAATGGTCGTGAAGCAGTAGATGCGATCAAATCGTTAAGACCCGACCTCGTATTTCTGGATATACAAATGCCGGAGCTTGGCGGCTTCGAAGTACTCGCTTCGTTTGACGCCGAGGTGACGCCTTACGTCATTTTTGTCACTGCCTACGATCAGTATGCTGTCCGCGCATTTGAAGTCCATGCCTTCGACTACCTGCTGAAGCCGTTCGATCGTGAAAGGTTCGATGCCGCCTGGCAGCGGGTCAAAGCACAAATCAAAGTTGACCAGAGTGGCGAAAGAGACCAGCACATCCTGGCGCTGTTGGAGGAGTTGAAATCCGGCCCGCGCCACCTCGAACGACTCGTGATCAAAAACGGCGGGCGCGTCTTCTTTCTGAATGTGCAGGATGTTCACTGCATCGAGTCAGAGGGAAACTACGTGCGCGTCTACGACAACCAGAAGGGCTATCTCCTGCGCGAGACGATCAGCAACCTCGAAGAGCAGCTTGATCCAAAGCAGTTTCGTCGTATTCATCGCTCGGCGATTGTTAAGATTGATCGCATCAAGGAAATGCAGCCATGGTTCCACGGCGAGTACCGCATCATCATGGAGAACGGTAAAGAGCTCACTCTCAGTCGCAACTACCGCGCCAATTTCCAGGGCGCCGTCGGAAATAATATCTAGCCACAAAAAGGCACAAAAAGCACAAAAGTGATTGTTGAGTTGGAGGCGCCTGAGTTCCTCCTAAAAAGAACGGACGCCTCCCACTCAATAAAATTCATTTTGTGCTTTTTGTGCCTTTTTGTGGCTAGCCTTTTTATCTGCCCTTTGTGGCCAGTCCATCCCAAAAATTAGCCGTTCTGTCACAGATCGGGATCTGCTGTGGCGGAAGTCTGAGAACATCACCCTGCAGCCGCTCCAAAGACTCCCCAGTAATAGCCCAGCGCGGCGTGGCTGCTGCCGCACCCCTCGGAGGAGATATGACAAGCGAATCGATTTTGGGATTAGAACTGAACAGAACAGACACGGGTGAGCAAACCGCCCCCAACACGACCGTCGACGTGAGACTCAACACTCTGCGCGAAACGGTTTTGCAACTGCTCGATGAAGTTGAGTCTCTGGCCATTTCCAGACCGGTAGACATCAAGCATGGAGCCCATTTTTCAGACGAAGTAAGACAGTTTGAAGTGAGTCTTATTCGCACGGCGCTCGGCCGCACTTCCGGCAGCCAGACGCGTGCCGCCAAACTGCTCGGCCTCAAGCCGACAACGCTGAATGCCAAGATTAAGCGTTACGGGATCATGGCCTGAGTCGTGATCCCTGCTGCCTCTGCGCTGATCTGTGGCTGTTCACTGCTATACTGACAGGTAGTGGACGAGCGTTACAGCAGACAGATTCTCTTCAATGGAATTGGCGAAGAAGGACAGCGACGGCTGCTTGCCGCGCGAGTACTGATTGTCGGTTGCGGTGCGTTAGGTTCGGCCCACGCTGAATCGTTGGCGCGTGCGGGTGTGGGCCACCTGCGCATTGTTGACCGCGACTTCGTCGAGTCTTCCAATCTACAGCGGCAGACGATGTTTACGGAAAGCGACGCGGAAAAGCGTCTGCCGAAAGCCATCGCCGCCGCGAATCATCTGCGCGAGATCAATTCCGAAATCGAAGTCGAGCCTCACATTCTTGACGTTAACTATTCCACCATCGAACAACTGCTCGACGATTGTGACGTCGTCGTTGACGGCACAGACAACTTCACTACTCGCTACCTCATCAACGATGCCTGTGTGAAGCACAATACAACTTGGATCTACGGCGCCGCGGTTGGTTCATACGGCGTAACGATGACGATTCGACCACACCAGACTGCGTGCCTGCGATGCGTATTCGAAGAAGCTCCGGCGGCTGCGAGTGCACCGACCTGTGACACTGCCGGAGTGATCATGCCGATCATCAATATCGTGGCGGCGGTGCAGGTTTCGGAAGCTCTGAAGTTGATCACGCGACAGGAAGACGCACTCCACGGATCGTTGATGCAGTTTGATGTTTGGCGCAATGAGTGGCGCCGCATCGGCGCCGGCAAACGCCGCGAAGATTGTTCTACTTGTGGACTCGCAATCTACGAAACTCTTTCTCAGGTGAGCGATACATCGGCCGTGTTGTGCGGTCGTGACGCAATCCAGATTTCACCTGCGCAACCAACGCGCATCAACTTCTCATCACTGGCAGAAAGACTTCGTCGCGCTGGTGAAGTAAAGTTCAACGAGTACCTTCTCCGCTTTAAGACCGGGAACTTCGAACTCACTGTCTTTCAGGACGCACGCTCGATAATTCGCGGCACCGACGAGATCGCAATCGCTCGCTCGCTTTATGCTAAGTACATAGGAACCTGACTAAAAGATGATTAGAAAACAACCAGGCAGCCTCGCCATCATTGCAGCATTACTTTTCACAATCTTCATTGCTCCGGTGCAGGCCGGTCAGCCGGCGGTTTGGGAGACCAGTGGTCGTACGGAACTGTTAAAAGGCGATGCCCGCGGCGTGTCGATCACCGATACCGGTGTTTTGATGCTCGCGCCAAAACTCAACGAGGTTTTCAACACGCAACAGACTTACGTGTGGTCCAGTGCAGTCGATAGCCAGGGCAATGTGTTTCTCGGCACCGGACACGACGGCAAGATTTTCAAAGTTTCGAGCACCGGCACTGGTTCAATGCTCTACGATGCCGCGGAGCTCGACGTAACTGCTCTCGCAATCGGTCGCGATGGCGCGCTCTACGCCGGCACGTCACCCGACGGCAAAGTTTATCGAATCACCGCCGACGGTAAAGCAGACGTCTACTTTGATCCCGGCGACAAGTACATCTGGTCGCTGGCAGTCATGCAAGATGGTTCGCTTGCGGTCGGTACCGGCGACAACGGCAAGCTCTATCGCGTGCGGGCCGCGGGTGCGACTCCCGAATCGTCGTTGCTGGTCAGTACCAACCAAACGCACGTCATTTCGCTCGCCGTCACACCACAAGGTGATCTCATTGCCGGCACTGACTCGGGTGGTCTGGTGTTGCGAGTTTCTCCCGAAGGAAAGACGTTCGCGCTTTTCGATACCCAACTGCGAGAGATTCACGCGCTCGCGGCTGCTGCCGATGGTTCGATTTATGCACTCGCGCTGAGTGATGCGGCTGCGAGCGGACGTGCGGCGTCGACACCGGTCGCGATAACACCCCAACCTGCTGAAGCCGGTTCCGGAACAACAGTCACCATCACGGCGATTGATGAGAGTGGTCAGCCGATTCAGGGCCAGAGCGGCCAGACGCGTAGCCGGAACGATGTTTCCAATGCTCGCAGCGCAGTGTTTCGCATTCTTCCTGACGGCGCGACGGACACTGTTTGGAGTTCAACGACCGTTACTGCCTTTGCCATCGCGCCCGCGCTACAACCGGGCAGCGTGCTCATCGGCACTGCTGACAAGGGTCGCATTTATTCTGTTACTAACGACGGTCGCGACACGCTCTTATTACAGTCACCCGAAGGCCAGATCTCTTCGCTGTTGGTCCGCAACAATCAAATCTATGCGGCTTCGAGTAATCAGGGAAAACTCTTCCGTTTTGGCAGCGAGCTCGTGAGCGAAGGAAGTTTTGAGTCGCCGGTCAGAGATGCGAAGTTGACGGCATCGTGGGGCAGAGTCTGGTGGCGTGGCGCTGGTTCAGTTGAAGTGCAAACTCGCACCGGCAACGGTGAGCGTCCTGATGCGACGTGGAGCGACTGGAGTCCGGCTTATCGAGATCCGGAAGGTAATCAGATCTCGAGTCCGCGAGCACGTTTCATTCAATGGCGTGCAACCGTTCGCGGGCCAAGCTCAGCGGCTGCGCCGGCGTGGATTGAAGACGTGAGTGTTGCTTATCTGCCTCGTAACGTCGCGCCTGAAGTGCTTTCGATCACGGCGTTACCGATCGGAGTCGGCTTGCAGCAAATTGCGCAGGTGACTGTCGATCCCAACGTTGAGTCGTCGGGACTGGATCCGTCGGTGTTTGGACCAGTGGCCCAGGTGCCGCCGCGACGTTTCTATCAACGTGGCGCGCGCTCGTTTCAGTGGCAGGCAGAAGATCGCAATTCCGACACGCTCGAGTATGCCATCTACTACCGCGCGTTGAATGAACAGACGTTCCGGCTGTTAAAGGACAAACTGCGCGATAACTTCTACACCATCGACGGGGCGACACTCGCTGATGGACGTTACGTCGTCAAAGTCGTGGCCTCGGATGCGCCTGATAATCCGGCCGGGCAGAAGTTAACCGGAGAACGATTGAGCGAGCCGGTGGACATCGACAACACGCCGCCCGTAGTAAAGGCCATGGGCCAACCCGTAATCACAAGAGACTCCGTAAAAATCGTTTTTTCTGTTGACGACGCGACCGGCAAGATCAAGAAGGCGGATGCGAGTCTCGACGGTGCTGCCTGGCTACCCGTTTTTCCGGATGATGGCATTGCCGATAGCGGCCACGAGGTCTACACGGTGGAATTCGCGGCCCCTGGATCGGGCGAGCACACAATCTCTATCAGGACCTTTGACACCAGCGGCAACGTCGGCACCTTAAGCGTCACCGTTCGCCGATAGATCGCCACAAAAGGCACATAAAGATTTTTGTGTGGCTTTTGTGGCCATTCCTCTTCGTGGCCTATGCGCACGATAAGGTGCGGACAAATTCGAAACCGTGCGAGTTTGGGGCTGTTTTGTTAGACTCTGCGGCCAAACTTACGTGGCACCGGTCTTGCTGCCTCCTGGTCAGCGCAACTCTTTCTCCCTCCTGGCGTCGAAGTTGGCATGAGGAGAAAAGGCTGAAAAATGATTAAGTTAATCAGAGAATTACTGGTGATAGCGATGCTCGGCGTGGTGTCCGTCGGAGCGTTTGCGCAAAAGAAAGACCAGGATAAGCGCCCGCCAAAAGAACCGGCGAAAGTCATTACCAACGATCGTAAGGATCAGCGGCCGCCAAAGAACAACCCCCCACCTCCCAAGGACAACCGCAACCGTCCCGACTAAGTTCTTTGAGCTGACTGGGCTCGTCTCTCGTTCTTATCTCGATACATCTCGGCGTCGGCTTTGGCCATCTGGTCCTCGAGACCAAAGTCATAAGTGTGATCGATTTCGACCGCGCCGATACTCAGCGCCACTTCAAATTGATGATGGCCGGCTTTGTTATACGCGACGAGGTTGTTTCGTAATCGCTCAATCAATTTGCGCGACTCTTTCAGCGGCACATTTGGCGCAAGAATGGCAAACTCGTCGCCGCCGAGCCTGGCGATGATGTCGCAGTCGCGGAAAGTGGAACGGAGTACTTCTGCCACGGCTGTGATCGCCTGTGAACCTACGTGATGGCCCATCGTGTCGTTGATCTTTTTCAACCCATCCATGTCCGCATAAATGAGTAACGACTTCGTGTGCGAGCGGCGGCTGATGCGAGCATGGTGCTCAGCCAGATTATGAAACCCACGATGATTGTAGAGACCGGTCATGTGGTCTGTGAGACTCAAACTACGTAATGTTTCTTCCGCCCGTTCTCGTTCGACGATCGCTTCTTCAAGTTCGCGCACGCGTTGGCGCAGGTTTTGTTGTAGTCCCACTATCCTGGCGCCTGCCTGCACCCGCATTCGCAATTCGTGTCGATCGAATGGCTTTGTCAGATAATCGTCAGCGCCGGCTTCCAGTCCTTCGAGCAGATTTTCCTTACAGTTGAGAGAGGTGAGCAGGATGATATAGATCGGTGTCTCGTTTCCTTCAGTTCGCAGTCGACGACAAATCTCGACGCCGGTTAGACCAGGCATCATCCAGTCGAGAATTGCCAGGATGGGCGCATCTTCCTGCTGTAAAGCATGCAGTGCGTCGCTGCCGTTCGCAGTACTAACGATCTCGTGTCCCCACGCTTTGAGGTTGGTGATGAGGATGCGACGCGATACCGGATCGTCGTCTGCGATCAGTATTTTCATGACAGCCTTCTTTGTCGCTCCGCCAGCAGAATTTCTTCAACGCGTGTGAACTCGTAGCGCAGCAATTCCAACAATTCAGCACCATGTACTTGTTGATTATTGGTCAGGTGCTCGAGCTCATCCGAGATCTGGGCCATCTGCAGAATGCCGAGATTGCTGCTGCTCCCGCGCAAACTGTGAGCTGCGCGCTTGGCAGATAGCCAGTCGTTGTTTGTGAGTCCTTCCTGGATCGTACTGAAGACTCCGGGCGCTTCCGAAAGGTAGAGTTCGATCAACTCGACAACAAAATCGGGCTCGCCTTCTTCCTGTACTTCGTCGAAACCGGCGAGGACCGAAAGATCGACCGATACAACTGCTTCACACTCGACCATCGTGTTAGTTAATGACATGCAAAATCCTCCATTGAGAGTTACAAACGCTCCTGTGAGCGATTCTTGGTGGGGTCAGGTTTGCCCCGAACGAGCAGTCGCAAAGTGGCTTGAAACTGCACCGGAGTGAATGGCTTTGGCAGAAACAGAGTCACGCCGGCCGCAAAGCTGTTTGCCATCAATCTGAGATCTTGTTCCGAGGTGATCATCATCACCGGAATTCGCAAGAGTCTCTTTTCTGTATTCATGAAACGAATGACGTCGAGACCCGCGAGTTGCGGCATCATCATGTCGAAAATGGCGCCACAAAAGTTGGCATCGGTTTGCAGTAAACGATAGGCAGCGCCACCGTCTTCAACGACGACCGGTTCAAGACCTTCGTTTTCGATCAGGCGGGTAACCAGATGCCGGATAATGGGATCGTCATCCGCGATCAGAATGCGTTGAGTTTTTTGTGGGGCCGTAATCATACGTAATTCTCTCCGGTTTAGGTTCAATGAGTTCCCGGTGTTGCGAATACCCTTTCGATTGCCTTGATCAGTTCTTCAGGTCTAACCGGCTTGGAAATGTAATCATCCATACCTGCGGCCAAACACTTTTCGCGATCGCCGGCGAGTGCGTTCGCGGTGAGAGCGATGATGGCGGTGTGTTTCTGCGTTCCCTCGCGGCGTCGAATTTCAGCCGTCGCCTCGTAGCCATCCATGTTTGGCATCTGGCAATCCATCAACACGAGGTCGTAAGGAATTCTCTGGAGTGCTTCGACCGCTTCACGACCATCCGCCACCGCGTCGGCGCGGAATCCCAGTTTTTGTAACTGCCTGATCGCGACTTTCTGGTTCACGATGTTGTCTTCCGCGAGCAGGATGAGTTTGTTCTGCGTCTGCGGAGTTTTCGACGGCGCGATTATGGTTGCGGGCACACTTGTAACTTCGCGGGTCGGTTTCACGAACTTCGCCGTAAACCAGAACGTCGATCCTTTACCCACTTCGCTGACGATGCCGATCTGGCCGCCCATCAACTCAACCAACTGTTTCGAGATTGCGAGGCCGAGGCCCGTGCCGCCATACTTTCTCGTGGTTGAGCCGTCGGCTTGTATGAAGGCCTGAAAGAGCTTGGCTTGAGCTGCTTCACTGATGCCGATCCCGGTGTCGCTGATCTCGAAACGGATCACGGCTTCAGTGCTCGTGTCGGATTCTTTTTTGACTCGTACAGTGACATTTCCTCGATCGGTGAACTTCAATGCGTTGCCGATAAGATTCATCAACACCTGGCGAACGCGTCCCGAATCGCCTCTCAACTCCATCGGCACATCTTCTTCGATACTGGAAACCAGTTCGAGTTTCTTGTCCCGCGCCTGTTCAACGAGCAGGTCGATCGTCCCTTCGAGTGTGTGTTTAAGATTGAAGTCGAGTATTTCGAAGTGAAGTTTTCCGGCTTCGATTTTGGAGAAGTCGAGAATGTCGTTGATGATCGTCAACAACGCTTCGCTGCTGTTGCGAATGGTCTCGGCAAACTCGCGCTGCTCGGTGGTGAGATTCGTATCCAGCAGCAAGGTGGTCATGCCGATGACCCCATTCATCGGCGTGCGAATTTCATGACTCATGTTCGCCAGAAATTCAGACTTCAGTCGCGCCGATTCAAGCGCCACGTCGCGGGCCTGTTTTACTTCCTCTTCGGCTCTGCGGCGTTGAATGGCGAGTGCTATCTGTCCGCCGACCGTCGTCAGGAATTCCATGTCGTGCTGGCTGTACACGTTCTCACGCTCGTAGTGCTGGACCACCAGAACGCCGATCGTCTCTGAAGGTGTTTCAAGAGGAACGCCGAGCCACGACGGTGATGGCTTGCCCACCAGTTCGACCTCTCCCGACCTGAGCAATTGATCGAAAATATTGAGCGTCATCAGCAAAGGCTTGCCGGTACGATAGACGAAGGCGCTACAGCTTTTCGTGAGACGTTTGGGAGGCGCGGGTGGATCCTGATCGACGTGAAACGGTCGCTGAAATAAACCGGTTTCCTTGTCGAAGAGAGCCACGAAACAATTCTCCGCATACAACACTTTACTGATCGACGTGTGCACACCCTGCAGAAACTCGTCGAGGTTTGAAATGTGATTCAAGCTGTCGATGATTTCTGAAAGCACGGCGCGCTCACGTTCGGCACGCTTGCGGCTGGTGATGTCGCGCGCGATTCCCTGGATACCGACTGGAACACCGTCTTGAAAGTTCAAGCGCGAGTTAACTTCGAGTGCTACGCGGCGTCCGTCCTTAGCGATAATCTCGATTTCGTAGGTTGGGGTTACCACGCCGAGACCCTTCTGACTCAGCATCGCCTTCGACAACTCACGATATTCGGGAGCGATAACCTGCAAGGCGTTGAGTTTCAGCGACTCTTCCTCGGTGTAACCGGTTATCGCCTCATTGGCGCGATTGACAGAGGTGTAATTGCCTTCGAGGTCGTGGGTGTAAATTATGTCGTTGGCGTGTTCAAAGATGTCTCGGTAGCGTTCTTCACTCTCACGCAGCGCAGTTTCGATCTGTTTGCGTTCCTGAATCTCCTGGAGCAGGACTTCGTTCGCTGCCGCCAGTTGGGCAGTGCGTTGCTCGACGCGCTGTTCCAGATCGGCACGTATCTTACGGAGCGCGTTATCGCTCTCGTTGTGATTAATGAAAGAGTTGATTGCAGCCATCGATAGTGAAGGTTTCGGCGGTCAGACTTGTGGCGAGTTGACCTGTCCTGGGCGAGAAGCACAGGACAAAAGGGCGAAAGAACGCACGTTAAGTGCGTCCAACCAGATTGAGCATGCGACGTGCCACCGGATTTCCTGCTAATCTGTAGCGCTTCCAACATGCCGGTAAACAAACCATCTCGCGTAATTGTCGTTCTATGCTTTGCGGCGGTTTACATCCTTTGGGGTTCAACTTACCTGGGCATTCGTCTCGCAATTGACACCCTGCCACCGTTTCTCATGGCCGGCACCCGTTTTACGCTCGCCGGAACAATCCTGTTGTTGTGGTCTCGACTGAAAGGCGAACGATTTCTGTTGTCGCCGGCTGAATGGCGCAAGGCGTTGGTCGTGGGTGCGTTGTTGCTGCTGTGTGGCAATGGTGGCGTAACCTGGGCAGAAAGGTATGTGGCAACAAGCCTCGCGGCACTGCTCATTTCTACAGAGCCGCTTTGGGTAGTGATTCTGAATTGGATAGTTACTCGACGGCGTTCGAACTCGAAGGTATTCCTTGGCGTGATAATTGGTTTAGTTGGGATGACGTTACTGGTGAGCGATGGCTTGTCGAGGGGAAATGGTAACTCTTCGTTGAGTTTGATCGGTGCTGGCGTGGTGATTCTCTCCGGTTTTGGTTGGGCGGCAGGTTCGGTGTTTTCGAGTCGACGTCCGATCGGTTCTTCGACGTCGATGGCGTCAGGAATGCAGATGTTTGCTGGTGGTGGTTTGCTTTTGCTGCTCGCGCTGGTGACGGGTGACGTCGGTCGGTTGAATCTCGCGAATACCTCGTGGACTTCGATCGGCGCGTTCTTTTACCTCCTGGTGTGTGGCTCGCTCGTTGGTTTCACGGCGTATAGCTGGTTGCTGAACAACGTCACGCCTGCGATGGCGACGACTTACGCGTATGTGAACCCGGTGGTGGCTGTATTTTTAGGCTGGCTCATCGCCAACGAACCGATCACAACGCGAATGTTATTGGGCGCGGTGGTGATAATCGGTTCAGTGGTACTGATCACGACTTTCAGTCACGAACCCGAGCCGGCAATCCACGACTCCAAGTGTCCCACGCCCCCATGTGCATAATGAATCTGTGTAATCTGTGGATTGTATGAATCGTTTGCAGGAACTGGAGAAACAGATTGCGCGCCTTGGGCGCCGGGCTGATGGGCTCAACGCGATCAGTGGCAAGTACTGGACTGTGCGCCGGATCATCTTTGGCGCCGGTGCACTGTTGGCACTCGCTTTCTGCAACTTTGCCGGCACCAGGTCTGGGTGGGTTGTCGCGGCGGTGATTGGGATCGTGTTTGCGATCGTCACCATGTTTCATGCGCGAGTGCGGGATAGCCTCACGCGTAACTCTTTGCTGATCGAGATTAAGAAAGTTCAGATTGCGCGCATTCAATTGCAGTGGGAACGCTTGCCGGGCATCGATCCAGCCAGACTTCCCGATGCCCGCCATCCTTTCGAGAGCGACCTGGATATCACTGGTGAACGATCGTTGCACCGGCTACTTGATTGTGCCGTGACCAGAGAAGGCAGTGAGCGTTTGCGCTCGTGGTTGTTAAGTGCTCGTCCAGACGCGCAGGTAATTGCTTACCGTCAAAAACTGGTGCAAGAGTTGAAGGGGCATTCTTTGTTTCGCGACAAGCTGCAACTGCTTTCGGCCGTTGCCCGCCTCAGCACCTCCGGATCAGCACGATCGAAAAGCGGTTCCAGTCATTGGAACTCACGCGTACTCATCGATTGGATTACACGAGTTGGACCAAAGACCTCGTTGTTGCCGACAGTCATCTTTCTTTCGATTCTTTCAGCTCTGAACATTGCGAGCATCCTGCTCGGGTATTTCAATCTCATTCCGCCGATCTGGCCGTTATTCCTTTTGCTGTACTTCGGCGTCATGCTGATGCGGCAGTCGCTCATTGCCGGTGCGTGGGACGAATTGCAGGAACTCGAAAAAGCCTTGACGCATTTCCGGGTTGTTTTCGAATACCTCGAGTCGCGCAGTTATAAAAACGTACTCGCCGACATTTGTGCACCGTTCGTCGAGGAAGGGAAGCGTCCTTCAATTCAAATAAAACGGTTAGGACGTCTGGCCGCTGCGCTGGGAGTCCGAACCAATCCGCTCTTGAATTTGTTGGTCCATCTCGTGGTGCCGTGGAATTTCATTTTTGCCTACCGGCTCGAGCTGGTGAAGAAAGAGATTGCACATCTCCTTCCACGCTGGCTCGATGCGTGGCACGAACTCGAGGCGCTTAACTCACTGGCGAACTTTGCTTACCTGAACCCGCATTACGTGTTTCCGGAGTTGTCTGCCGGCGCCGATCAATTTGCCGCGCGCGAGTTGGGCCATCCTTTATTAAAGCCCGAGGCGAAAGTCTGTAACGATTTTGCGCTGGACGGAGAAAACCGGATAGTGATCCTCACCGGCTCGAACATGGCAGGCAAGAGTACTTTTCTTCGCACCATCGGCGTGAATCTTTCCCTCGCATATGCTGGAGCGCCCGTGAATGCATCGAGCTTGCAAATGTCGCTGTTTCGGCTTTTCACGTGTATCAAGGTAAGTGATTCGGTGCAGGACGGCCTCTCATACTTTTATGCTGAAGTGAAACGTCTTCAGGCCCTTCTGGCTGCTACAAAGGCGGACGATAGCTTGCCGGTGCTGTTTCTGATCGACGAGATCTTTCGCGGTACAAACAGTCGCGAACGATTGATCGGAAGCCGATCTTACATCCGTGCGTTGTCCGAAGGATCATCGATGGGTTTGATTGCCACTCACGATCTGGAACTGATCAAGCTGGCCGATGAGATTGAAGGCGTCACAAACCATCACTTTCGCGAAGAAGTCCGTGCGGGTCGAATGGTCTTTGACTATCGTCTGCGATCGGGTCCATGTCCGACAACCAACGCGCTGAAGATCATGAGTCTTGAAGGCTTGCCGGTGGAGTCGTAATCTTTCTTAACGGTCCGTCCACAGATTACACAGAGGAGTCCGGGTTATGAAACAATTGCTCACGCTCGGTGTGTTGGTGATGGCTCTTACAATGGTAACTACCCTGAATTCATCGTCAGCGGCAAACGTCGCGAGCGTTCGTTTCGACATCACTTATCCAGCCAGCGCCGGCAAGGACGCACTGGACGGACGCCTGCTTTTATTGATTTCAACGAACAATGAAGACGAACCACGCCTTCAGATCAGCGAAGACCTGACCACGCAACAGGTGTTTGGTGCGGATGTGGACGGTTGGAAAGCGGGCACAACAAAGACTGTCGATCAGAGCGCTTTCGGTTATCCGGTGCGGAGTCTCGCGGAGATCAAACCCGGACAGTATTGGGTGCAGGCGCTGTTGCACCGTTACGAGACTTTCAAACGCTCAGACGGTCACACCGTCAAACTGCCGATGGATCGTGGCGAAGGACAGCAGTGGAGCCGTGCGCCCGGCAATCTTTACAGTACACCGAAACAAATTCGTATTGATGGCAATGCGGCGTCGATCGCGATCACACTCGACAAGATTATTCCGCCGATCGAGCAACCGAAAGACACGAAATACATCAAGCACATCAAGATTCAGAGCGAACGGCTAACAAAATTCTGGGGCCGTCCGATGTATCTCGGCGCACACGTTTTGTTGCCTGAAGGTTTCGACTCGCATCCCGAGGCGCGGTATCCGCTCGTTATTTTCCACGGTCACTTTCCCTCAGATTTCGACGGCTTTCGCGAGACACCGCCCGATGCCAATCTAAAGCCCGATTACAACGCACGCTTCAAACTATCGGGCTACAACCGCATCGTGCAGGAGAACGCTTATCAGTTTTACAAGGATTGGACTGGTCCAAACTTCCCACGTTTTATCATCATTGAGATCCAGCACGCGAATCCGTATTACGACGATTCTTACGCCGTCAACTCTGCGAATCTTGGTCCATACGGCGATGCGATTACCTACGATCTCGTACCAGAGATTGAGAAGCGTTTTCGCGGCATCGGCAAAGGCTGGGCGCGATTTGTTTACGGCGGATCGACCGGCGGCTGGGAAGCGATGGCGGTACAGGTGTTCTATCCCGATGAGTACAACGGCGCCTGGATCGCTTGTCCTGATCCGATCGATTTCCGCGCGTACACGGTCGTCAATATTTACGAGCATGAGAATGCTTATTACGCCGACTCGCCCTGGAAACGAATGCCGCGTCCGGGCAAGCGAAATTACCTGGGTGAGTTGTCCGCGACCGTCGAAGACATGAACCACATGGAATTGGCGCTGGGAACCAACAGTCGTTCCGGTGGACAGTGGGACATCTGGCAGGCTGTTTACTCGCCGGCCGGAAGCGATGGATATCCGAAGCCGATCTGGGACAAGTTGACGGGGAAGATCGATCGTTCGGTGGCTGAGTACTGGCGTGAGAATTACGATCTTGGTTACATCCTGAAGCGCGACTGGGCCAAACTTGGTCCAAAGCTCGAAGGCAAGTTGCACATCTACGTCGGCGAGGCTGACAACTTCTTTCTTAACAATGCCGTGTACCTGGTCGAGGACTTTCTAAAAACTACGAATTACGGCGGCGAAGTGGATTACGAACCGCGGGCGGAGCATTGCTGGAACGGCGATCACACTAGGCCCAATGCAATCTCGCGTTTGAGATATCACCAGTTCTACGCGCCGAAGATTATCGAGAGGATTTTGAAAAGCGCACCGCCCGGAGCCGACCTGAAAAGCTGGCGTTATTAGAACGCGGATTAACGCAGATTTTTCATGATTGCTGTGTGGCCTTCGAGGATTTCGGTGGCTTGTTTCGGATTGGGCTCAAGGGACCATTCGTCGTAGTCCCAGGTGCCGCCGAGAACGATGCCGTCGCGACGCGGAAACATGTAACCGCTGCTCAAGTAGCAATAATCAACTTCGGGTTGCGGCAGCAGTATCTCGAGTTGCCCGCGTACCGGACCCAACTCTTCGTCGTCGAATAACGCGCGTGAACCGAGACCGGTGCAATTGAAGATCACCGGCTCACGCAAGCGCGCCAGTTCCTGCCGATTGCGAAACTCCTTCACCACAACTCTGCCGCCCGCAGTGTAAAAATCTCGCAACAACGCGCTCAGATAGATCGACGGCTCGATCAGCATCGTCGAGTACTGCCTCACAAAAGGGAACCCAAAATAGTTTTCCGGATCGCGATGAATTTCGATTTGCGGATAAAGATCGTTGCCACCCGGCAACTCGCGTTGTAACGACAGTTCGTGATTGCTGAGTTCAAACGTCTCAATCCAGCGCACACCATATTCAGCTCCAACGAGCAACTGAAACGCGCGGTTGGAAATGTGGCACGCCCGTCGAAACTGTTCGTTGAATTTGGGTGTGGCAGTTTCGAAGACAGACGTTGGCGCCCACGAGGCGCCGGCAATATTTGACGTCGTATCCGGCGGCAGATCTTTCGCGTAGATCGTCACCGTACCAGGACCATTCTGAAAGCGACGTTGTAACAATCGTGCAGTCGAGAGACCGCTTACGCCGCAACCAAGCACTGCGAAATGTGCCGGGCGCGGGCCTTTGTGCGCAATCAGGAAATCACGCGCCAGATCGACTGCAAGTGAAGCAGTTCCCCACGAAAGTGTGACGCCGCCGCCGCCATGTCCGTAGTTGTGGACCAGCAGTTTGTTGCCAAACCGCTGCGCGTCAACCACGAAACCACTCGCGCGATAAGGTCTCAAACCCACGACTTCACGAATCACTCGATTGCGCGCGACCTTCACCGGTGCGAAGTAGCGCTTCGTGTCGAAAGCAAGTGCAGGACGTGCGGCCAACAGCGCCGCGCTTGCAGCTACGCCACCGAGAAAACTGCGTCGATCGATCCGTCTATTCACAGCCTACGCAGATTACGCAGATTTACTGTTCTGCGCAATCTGCGTAATCTGTGCACATGACTCCGTTCCCGGAATGGCTCGTGCCGATGGCTGCGACGCTGACGCAGGAACGCTTCAGCGGGCCGGAATGGATCTTCGAGCAGAAGTTTGATGGCATCCGTTTGCTCGCGTACAAGCAGGGGAGTGAGGTGCAGTTGTTCTCGCGTAACCACTTACCGCAGCATCTTCCGTTGGTCCAACAGGCGATCGAGCGTTTGCCGCATCAGGAGTTGATTCTCGACGGCGAGATCACGTGGCGTGGCGGCGCGGTCAGGTATCACGTGTTTGACATCATGTGGCTTGACGGTCGCAACGTGACCACCTTGCCCCTCGAGGAACGACAGGCGCTATTGGCCCAACTGCCATTTACGGAACCACTTCACCGTGTGGTTGTCGTCGACGATCCATCGCCGTGGGAACGTGCGCAGCGAGAAGGCTGGGAAGGCGTGATCGCGAAACGACGAGGATCGATTTACGAGCATCGCCGCTCGAAGCAGTGGTTGAAGATGAAATGCGAGTTATCGCAAAATTTCCTGGTGGGTGGTTTCACCGATCCACAGGGCAAACGGGTTGGACTCGGCGCGCTCCTAGTTGGTCACGAACAGGACGGCGACTTAGTCTTCGCGGGAAGAATCGGAACCGGCTTCGACACCAAACTATTGCTGGACTTGCGTGTGCGCCTCGACCAACTCGAAATCGAAAAGCCGCCCTTTACAAAAGCCGTCGGTCTGCCGCGTGTGCGGGCGCACTGGGTGAAGCCGGAGATCGTGGTCCAGATTGGATTCATAGAATGGACGTCGCATGGCAAGCTGCGCCATCCGCGTCTACTCGCCGTCGTCGAATGATCACGCATCCAGAAAAAGTTTTGTTTCCTGGAGAGGGAATCACAAAAGGCGAGCTTGCGTCGTACTACGAAGCGATTGCGCCCGTCATGTTGCCGCATTTACGAGGCCGGCCGATCACGATGGAGCGTTATCATCGCGGCATCGTCGCGCCGGGATTTTTTCAGAAGGACGTTGTAAAAGGTTTTCCCGATTGGCTCGAACGCGTTGAAGTGCCGAAACACGGCGGCACCGTTCATCATCCGATTGCGAACGACACTCGCTCGCTACTCTGGCTCGCCAACCAGAACAGCATCACGATTCACGTCTGGCCGTCGCGCACGCCGAACTTGTACAACCCGGATATCTGTATCTTCGATCTCGATCCGTCAAAAGAAGACGATCTCGACACGTTGCGTGCAGCAGCATTGAGGGTCCGAGATCTGCTCGAAGAGTTAGGGCTGCCGAGTTGGATCAAGACTTCAGGATCGAAAGGATTTCACATTGCTGTCCCGCTGAATGGCAAGCATGACTTTGGCGAAGTGGCCCGTTTCGCTCACACGGTCGGAAAAATTCTGGTTAGCCGCGATCCCGACAACCTCACGCAGGAGTTTCACAAAGTCGATCGCGGCGGGCGCATCCTCGTTGACACCGGTCGCAATGGTTACAGCGCGACCTACGCAGCGACTTACACGGTGCGCGCCAGACCCGGCGCTCCAGTATCTGCGCCTTGCACGTGGGACGAAATCGAAAAGGGCACCGTTGGACCACAAACATTCACCGTGCGAACGATGGCCCAACGCATTGCTGACAGGGGCGACTTATGGTTCGACTTGCTAAAAAAGAAGCTATCACTGACCCGCGCCCTAAATCGTGTCCGCAAATCCGTGTGATCCGTGGCTACCCTTCGTACGCGCGCTGCAACGGTTCGATATCGATCCGGTTCATCTGCAACATTGCCTCGGTCACACGTTTCACCTTTTCCGGATCGCTGTCGCTCATCAACTGGCCCAACATGGTCGGCACTACCTGCCACCACAATCCGAACTTGTCTTTCAACCAGCCGCAGTGTGATTTTCCACCGCCTTCGGATAGTCGTTCCCAGAAATAGTCGACCTCTTCCTGTGTCTCGCAGTTAACGACAAATGAGATCGCTTCAGTAAATTTGAAGCTTGGACCACCATTCAGCGCGACAAACTCCTGCCCTTGAATTTGAAACTCCGCGACCAGGACCGATCCTTTTGGACCCGGTCCGGCGTCGCCATATCTCGACACGCTGAGAATTTTCGAATCCTTGAAAACGGAAACATAAAAATTTGCGGCTTCTTCGGCGTTATTGTCGAACCATAAAAACGGCGTGATCTTTTGCATAGTATTCTCCTCAATCCTGTAAATCCTGCTAATTCTGAAATCCCTGTCAACTCAAACTTCTACCTTCTAATCGAACGGCAAAACTTCAGATCGACATGTGTTGAAAAAATTATTTTGCTGAGCGTTCGAGGTGGCCGTGTCCCCAGAGTCGGACGTCTTCAACCAGCGGCAGCACCGACCGTCCGTAGTCAGTGAGCGAGTACTCAACTGGAGCGGGCACAGCGCCTTTCGGCTCGCGGTTCACGATGCCGTCGTTCATCAACTCGCGTAATTGCTGCGTGAGAACTTTCTGCGAGATGCTCGGCATTGCTTTGCGCAAGGCCGCGAAATGCTTTGGAGATTCCGCTAGCCAGTAGACGATTATGAGCTTCCATTTGCCGCCGATTGCGGCAAGCGCCGCCGTGAGCGGACAGCCTTCCACCGGATTGGGTCGGACGCCTTGCTGATAGTTACCGGAAAGTGCCTTCTTGATGGCGCTCATAAGTCGGTTTACAGTCCTTCGTAAATAGAATTTGGAGGTTGAGGATGATAGTAGAAGTCCGCAGCTATCGGATCAAGCCCGGCAAGCGTGAGGAGTTCATCAAGTTGTTTGAATCTCGCGCGATTCCCGCGCAGCGAAGTTATGGTATGAAGGTCACTGGTCCATTTCTCGACGTCGAGAATCCGAACAAGTTTGTGTTCCTGCGCAGCTTTCCCTCGCTGGAGGAACGCGAACGGATGCGGGATGCGTTTTATGGCGGCGAGTTGTGGAAGAATGAACTGGAAGAACTGGCGATGCCGTTGTTGGAGAGTTACGACGTAATTCTCTGCGAGGCATCATCGGGATGCGTCTTTGATATTCAGTAACCGCTAATTTTGTGGTCGTCTTGAATCGTACTGGGGCGACGGCCCTCCGTGGCCGCCCTTGCTGAGCATGTAATTCTCAAGAATTCGCAGCCGCTGGTCTGTTGAGCCTTCTGCTTCAACCACAGTGGCATCAGTTGAGCTCATGATGCCGAATTCATCTTCTCGAAAGATCGAGCTCAATGTGCGGTCCACTGCTCGCTGCAACTTCGGAAACTCGTCGGCTTTGTTGGCTTCAGCCAATGGCAGATAAACGACAACCTCGAGCTGCTGCATTACTTCTTTTACCGTTTCAACCAGCTTCTCCGCGGTCTGTTGGTCCAGTGCCGCGATGTATGCCAGAAAGTCTAACGGACACCGCTCGTAAATCACATTCTCGTCAGCAGTGTGTTGGCCCAACCGTTCGAGGTTGAACTCCAACTGTCGTCTAAAATCCTCGACACACGGTTCGGCGCCAAACTCCTCCCCGAAATCCTCCACCAGCACGGTGTAAGGCTCCGGCTCGTAAACAAACTCGGGATGCCGGCGCAGAAACTCGTCAATCAACGTCGACTTCCCCACGCCATGTGTACCCGATACTGCGATTCTCATCCTGCTTTTGGATTCAGGTAAACCCAGGTGTGTAGGCCTGATCGTGATTGAACCCTCACGCGTTCATAACCTTCAGGTTCGTACGCATCTGCCTGTTCGAGTTCCTCTTTTGTCACTTTGAGCACGCAGCCTGCAACGGCGTCGTTTGCATTCCCGGTGAACTGGAGGTTGCGATGATCTGCGGCGCCGCTCTTAACCACAAAATCTTCATCCGTGATTTTGATCATTGCGAGCTTGTAACCGGGCAAAGCATCCGGTTGGCTCTCGAGCTTACGACCAAACGTGGCGAGTTGAACCTCTTCGCGCTGCAGAGTGCCGTAAGAAAACAGATTCTCGGTTGGTAGTTCTTTTGAATCCATGTCTGGGACGCGGGAAACAAGTTACCCCACCTTTACGAAATTCCACCATGGAAAAAAGTCCCACCATTTTTGTTTTGGTTTTGGCGCTTTGCGCAACACATTAGTTCCGCAGTGAATCTCACCCAGCCGAATATGGTAATACCAGGAATCCACAAAATGGACCGTCAAGCCGAGCGCTTCGAGTTGCACCTGGATAAAGGCTTCAAACAAGTCAACTGTCTTTTCCGGGATGCGAAGCTTGTGCCAGCCCGCAGTTAGATTGAAGCCGTCATCTACGGGATTACGCTTTTTTCCAAAATGGTTTGGATTGGCCTCTTGAATCAAGGATCTGATTTTGTCTTCTTCCAGACCGGGAAAACCATCCTTAAACTGCATCGTTAGTCGATTGAGATCGGAGGAGTCTGATCCCGGGATCAGAGGTCGCTTTATCCAGTGATAGACCTGATCAAGTTTTTTCTTGGCAAAGTAAGTCTTGTTGAGATTGTCATGATATTGGGCAGGCATGACTTTCTTCAGGATCGCTGCCGCCACGTCCGGGCTGGTCCGTGGCCCAAAGGGTTTCGGAATCAACAGATGTTCGTTAATGATTTGCATATTCACGCTGTTGGGCAGGAAGGCTGAGGTCCGATGGTTTTCAAAATCCGGCATGTCCTTTTTCGTTTCTGAATCAGTTGTCCAGGGGACCTCATCATACAGAATGGGAATGGTGACCTGAGGAACATCCGGAAACTCCTGGCTTAGTTTCTGCTGGAGAATTGATTGTTGATTGCTGCCCAGCCAATCGTTAGTAAAGCGGCCAAAGTTGCGAAATTCACGCACGCTTAGAGCGGCCTCATAATATCGATCCTGACCCGGCTCAGGGTTGTAATCAATGACGTTTGGCAACAGCGGATAATGCTCGAGCATATCGAGATAAATCTGCGGTGGTTTGTGTTCTTCAAACACGCCTTCAGGATTGTGATGGAGCCAGTATCGCCCGCGCAGCATTCGTGTCAGCGGGGCTGTGCCGCTAACGGTCAGGTCGCGTCTGGCGGGATGCAGGATATCAATGTCATCGCCGGCAGTAACCGCCTTAGTCCCGCCACGCTCGACATGCATGGCCCAGGCTGTATCCAGGATTTTCATTGCCACCTGAGGCGAAGCAACGGCGATGCGGAAGGCGGACTTGTCGGACTTCACTGCCGGCAAGAACGTCATTACTTCATCGACATGGGCCACATGAAGCCATGACGTATCGACATCAACGATAGGTTGTACCCGCTGGCTTTTGAGGAAATGCAGTAGCGACGGGTCAGCCGCTGTGTGAGAGCCCAGGATTACCTTGCCAAAACGTGCGTCGTCCGTGGGGCCGGAAACTTCCAGATTGCCTCCGTAGTTGATCGAAGAATGAAGGATGGAAAGCTTATCATTCAGGGTATTAACCTCGGTTTTGGTGAGCGTAATTTCGCCCAGGGCCTGAGTGACTACTGTCAGTTTCTCGAGGTTCTTTGCCAGATCAAGCGGGATAGTTTTTTCCACCAACGCGAATTGTATGTTTAGGTGTTTTGCCTCGCGGTCTAGTCGTTCCTTTTGACCATCTTTCAGATCAGAATTGAGCTGACGTCGAGAGAGCAGCAGACCCATGACGCCGACCGCAGTCTTAAGGAATACTCTCGCTTCGAAAAATGACATGGTCGGAAGCCGGACCAGCAGCTTCTCCAGAGCCTTATCGCGTGAGTTGTCTTTACGATGAGTCGGGTACAAGATGTCAATTTTGGCCCATAGATCCCACACTCGATTAAAGAGGAGCGAAAACTCATAGCTGTTCGTAAAACTAATTTTTTGCGACTGGCCCTGTTTATCCTTACCCGAGCTGACCTGCCGTTCGTAGAAATCTTGAAAAATACCAAGATCGCGGCTCGGAAAATGTTCGGGAATAAAGCTGGCTAAATTGGCTTGGAACTCTGACTGGATGACATTAGACCGCATTCTGGGAAGATGGACGATCACTCGTATCAGGCCACTTGGTGACTGACAATAGCCCAATTGAAATTGATCCTGAATCCACGCATCGAGATTGTTGACATCAGCAGGGACAAGGACCAGACCGACATCAGGGATCTTCTTTACGATCTCTGAAACCTCGCTAATCGATGGTTGGTTGCCGCGGTCAATGGCGTCTTTCTCAGGAATCTCGCAGATGTAAATGCGTTGGGCAGGCTCTAAGTCGCCCATAAGAATTATCGGAGCCGTTGAAACAGTAATTTGTGTGGTGTCCAGTTCCTTGTTGTGTGCGTCAAGCAAATCAACATTGACCGCAATGTGAATCGGTACATCATCTTCCTGCGAATCCAGAGGCGTCCCGGGCAAGCTGTTTGCTTCAATGAAAAATGGAAAGGCGCCGACGCCGGAAACAGTAGAGTCAAACTGATTCTTTGTTTGTGGAAGCTTTTGGTTTTTTCCGTCAAAGACCGAGAATCTTGCAGCGCCTGGTCCAATCAGACTAAAACGGAGCTTAGCGGCTGAAGCAGTATTGACCTCCACCAGAATGCTAGCCCAGTCCGGATCGGCGTCGGTTTTGGAGCGCTGATGATCTAGTTCAATCGGGGCGCTCTTCTTTACCTTGGGCGGCAAAATTCTGCCGTCGACGTCGATGTTAGGCAGGATGATTAACCCCGGTGAGTCCTGGCTTAAATCCTGTTCGGCGGCTGACTTTGAAATCGATCCGTCATGATCGAAATCGGCGCGGACTATTAGATGAGCCATAATCCTCCAATGCCCTGAGATCGGTGAAAGGTATGCGGACTAAATGGGCGACCATAGGATAGGAGGGGTCGCCCCACGGCTGACAGAAATTGGTGCCCGCTAGTAGATTCGAACTACTGACCCCTCGCGTGTGAAGCGAGTGCTCTACCACTGAGCCAAGCGGGCAGATATTTTCATTAAAAGTATGCTACACCGCCACTTGCTTATTTTGCAACAGTTTACGAGCACGCTTTTTCTCGCTCCCCTCGCTCCGAACGCTCTCAACGCTCCCCTGTAGCGTCAAGGTTGCGTCAACGTTGCTCATCGCTTGTGTAGCTAGTATACGGCCCTCATTTCGTGGTCGAAGGTACACAGAAAAGCTCTCAAGCGTCTTGTGACCGCTCCACTTCATCACGCTACCGGCGTCGTTGCCGGTGACTTCCATCCAGTGTGTGATTGCAGTGTGCCGGAAGCTATGGCAAGTAAAACCGTGTGCCTGGCCGTAGTTGAGCTTGGCGACTCTACCAGCATTCCGACAGGCTCGCGCTATCGCATTGTCATAGGTGGGCGTGGTAGCTCGTGCGAACAAGTAACCGTCGCCCGTGAGATCTTCGCGGATGCGGGCCTGCACGATGTCGCGGATGGTGCCCCAAAGCGGTATGTCGCGCTCGTTCTCTGTCTTTGTGGCTTCCAGTCGAACGAAATCCTTGCTCCAATGAAACTGATCGAGACGCAGCCGCAGGATCTCATTCAGGCGTCCACCTGTTTGTCGCAGTAAGCGAACGGCATCAGCCGCATCACGCCCAATCGCCAATCGTTCGGCTTTGCGTGAGCCGAATTTGTGACAAGGTGGTGGGTTGAGAAGCGTAAGTACTAAGGCTCGATATTCCCAATCCTCAACCACGCGGCGCTCAAACTCAGTCTTACGCTTCACAGCGAGCTTGGGCCGTAGCCAGTTTACGAGATCCGGCTTCGCTTCCTGGGCTGCTTTCATCATTCCCTGCACTCGACCGACAAACACTGCCGCGCTGTTCTGACTGAGAGTCGGCTTGAAGCGAAGGGACTGATAAAACTCGCGCAGGTCTGTCTCGGTGATCTCG
>DASSFI010000091.1:0-141206 GCA_035694465.1 Pyrinomonadaceae bacterium
TTAATTAGGCAGCGAGTGCCAACTGATTGTTATTGGCAATTGTGTTTCCCTACGCGTTTTAACGAGCTGCATAAGGTAGCCCGGCATGCATCGCGACGATCGTTCAGGTTCCTGTCGAAGCCTGTCGCCCCCATTTTGCGAACAAGTCATTATAGACTAGCCACTAAGAACCACAAAAAGCACTCAAAAGACGGCACTTACGCCCCGGCGCCGCCAAATGCTTTTTGCGGCCTTTTGCGGCATAATTTCAACTTCTGTGGCTACCCACGTTGCTCATAACCACCCGATCAAGGCAACTTGCTTTGGGAGAAATTTAACTAATGGCTTCAAATATTTCGAAATACTCGCCAACTGCGATCATCAATACCCCTCCTGAACAACGTAGACACTTGCTGGCTCGACTCTGGTTACCAACAGTCCTGCTTTTGTCGCTCGCGGCAGGCGGTCTGACCGGAATCGTTGCGGCCTACGAGTTGAACTACTCGCGCGCTGCAAACGAAGTCGCTGCTCTTGCGACTTATCGTCCCAGCGTTGTCACCAGGATTTATGCTGACGACGGCGAAACCGTCATCGGCGAGTTTGCACTCGAAAAAAGAATCCCGCTCAAATACGAAGAGATTCCTCCAGTTCTACGAAACGCGATTCTCGCGGTCGAGGATGTGCGCTTCTACGATCACATCGGCATCGATCCGATTCGCATCATGGGCGCTGCCTGGAAGAATCTCACCACGGACAGAGTTGAAGGTGGATCAACTCTTACACAACAGCTCACCAAGAACCTGTTTCTCTCAAAAGAACAAACCTACACGCGCAAAGTTAACGAGTGGATTCTCGCACTCCAGATCGAACGGTATTACACCAAGAACCAGATCCTGGAGTTGTACACAAACCACATGTTCCTGGGCGCGAACGCATACGGCATGGAAGCCGGAGCCGAGACTTACTTCAGTAAACAGGCAAAGGACCTGACCCTCGGCGAGGCGGCCCTGCTCGCCGGTATCCCGAAAGCTCCCAGCGATTACTCGCCGACGTCCAATCCAGCCAAGGCAAAAGAACGGCGCGATCTCGTGCTCGATCTGATGGCCAAAAACGGATTCGCCTCGCAGGCTGACGTTGACGCGGCCAAAGCAAAGCCAATCCAACTTGCCGACACTGCGTACTACCAGTCGCAGCACAAGTCGTCTCCGTACGATTATCCGGTGGAATTCATTCGTCAGGAACTGGAAGACAAATACACGACCCGCGTCGCTCAGGGCGGTCTCGCGGTCTACACCAGCATCAACGTCGAAGCGCAGAAGAGAGCCTACGAAGTGTTGCGCGCTGGTCTACGAACTTACGATCGCTCGCATAGCGGCTGGCGCTCGAACTACACGATGATTCCGACCACCGTCAGTAACGGCGAAGGTCCGGCAACACCACAGGAACTCAGCAACTACAAACATCCGGATTGGTATGGCAACAACTATGAACCAGGCCGTCACCTGATGGGTCTGATCATGAAAGTCGATCGCGCACGTGACGAAGCGACTGTCCGTTTCGGAAATTTCACGGCGAGTGTGACCGGTACCGAAATGGGCTGGGGGAAGCGACAGCCAGACAACGAATTCAAGAACGGACACCTCGCAGAGTTTGAGATCAAGGAAGTCGACGAAAAGAACCGTCGTTTGAAAGTCGAACTCTCTCAGGTTCCCGGTGTGCAGGGCGCAATGATGACGCTCAACGCCAAGACTGGCGAGATCGTCACGATGGTTGGTGGCTACGATTTCTACACCAACAAATTCAACAACGCCACGCAGGCGTATCGACAGACTGGATCGTGCTTCAAGCCATTTATTTACACGGCTGCGGTCGAGTGGGGCATGACGCCTGACACTCCCGTCAGCGGCGCGCCGATCAGCATCGGAGACTGGCAACCACACAACTACGACGGTTCGCTTGGCTGTGCTGACCTGCCGATGAAGACCGCGCTCGCGAAGTCGATGAACATTCCCGCGGTGCACCTGTTACAAACCGTCGGTATTCAAACTGGCGCACAGATGGTCCGTCGTTTCGGTATCAAGGTGCCGATGTCTCCGTATCTGCCATCCGCGCTCGGCGCAACGGAAGTTCCACTCGATCAAATGGTCTCGGCTTATTCCGCGTTTCCAAACAAGGGAATTCGTGTCGAGCCACATCTGATCCGCAAAGTTCTCGATCGAGATGGCGCCACCCTCGAAGAGTGGGAAAGAACCACTTACAAAGTGATGAACGAGTATGTTGCTTTGACGATGGTTTCGATGATGCGTGGCGTGGTTACAGGTGGAACCGCGACTGCCGCAAACGTGCTTCCGATTCCGGTCGCCGGTAAAACTGGCACCGTCAACGACCACACAGACGTTTGGTTTATCGGCTACACACCGACTTACGTCACGGGCGTTTGGATGGGTTACCCCGGCAAGAAGAAACCGCTAGGCAACGACATGACGGGCGGCAAGGGCGCGCTGCCCATGTTTGTCGACTTCATGAAGACCTTCCTTAAAGACAAACCAAAGGACGAGTTTCCGAAAGCTCCGGACATGCCGGAAGATATGCGCGAACTCTTCCGCCAGCGTCAACGAGAACTGGCAGCAGAGCGTGCTGAATTCGCCGCCGACGCCGCAAAGGCCGAAGACGAAAACGCCTTGCCGGCCACCACGACTGAACCGAAGTTGGAACAGGTGACAATGCCGCCTCCACCAAAGACCGACGAAGATTCACCGAAGGCACAACCTAAGACGGAGGTTCCTTCACCGAAGGTTGAAGCAACTCCGCCGCCTGCAACGCGTCCACGCGAAGCTGAGCCAGCCAAAAAGAAAGGCAAGAAAGGCGACGGCGAACCGTAGCCACAAAAAGGCACAAAAAGCACAAAAAGGAATTTTTAAAAGAGTTAAGGCGCCCAATTCCTGTTGAGGATTTTGGCGCCTTAATTAGATCGTTATGTGCTTTTTGTGCCTTTTTGTGGCTATACTACCGGCACTGCGTAGCTCACAATTTAAAACAGATTGGAATAGTAAACTATGCGTGACTTGCTCACTCGCACTCTTGTGCTGCTTGTTGCGATGGTGACGATTGGCACGATGCTTTCAAACACCACTACCAACTCCAGCGCGATGAACACGATTACCGAAGACAATCCGCTGCTCGCCAACTGGGAGGGACCATACGGCGGCGTCCCGCCGTTCGATCGCGTCCAAATCCCACTCTTCAAACCAGCGCTCGAAGCCGGTATGAATGAACAGTTGGCCGAGATTCAGAAGATTGCCAACGATCCGGCGCCACCCGATTTTGAAAACACAATCGTTGCGCTCGAACGTTCGGGCCAAACTCTCAATCGCATCGGAACCGTCTACGGCGTTTGGGGATCGACAATGGCCAGTCCCGACTACCAGGCGGTGCAACGAGAGATGGCTCCACGTCTGGCAGCCTTTCAGGATCAAATCACGCAGAACGAAGCACTCTTCAAACGTGTCGAAGCTGTTTATAACTCGCCCGCCAAAGCGAAGTTGAGTCCGGAACAACAGCGACTGTCATGGCTCTATTACACAAACTTCGTTCGTGCGGGCGCAAAGTTAAGTGTCGACGCAAAGAAACGTCTTTCGCAGATCAACCAACAGCTCGCTGGTCTGTACACGAAGTTCAGCCAGAACGTACTCGCCGAAGAAACCGATCAGTTTATTGTTTTGAAGAGCGAGGAAGAACTCGCTGGCCTCCCGCAATCGCTTCGTGACGCTGCCGCGGCCGCCGCTGAAACGAAGAAGCAACCGGGCACGTGGGTAATCATGAACACGCGATCGTCGATCGATCCGTTTCTGACCTACTCCGATCGACGCGACCTGCGCGAGAAGGCGTGGCGCATGTTCGTCAATCGCGGCGACAACGGCGGCGAACACGACAACAACGCGATCATCACCGAGATACTGCAATTGCGTGCAGAGCGCGCCAAGTTGCTCGGCTATCCGACACACGCACATTGGCGTCTCGAAAATGCAATGGCCAAGACTCCGGAGAAAGCAATGGAGTTGATGGAAGCTGTCTGGAAACCTTCGGTCGCGCGCGTGCACGAGGAAGTTACTGACATGCAGGCGCTCGCAAACAAGGAAGGCGCGAAGATCACAATCGAACCGTGGGATTATCGCTATTACATGGAGAAGGTCAGAAAGGCCAAATACGATCTCGACCAGAACGAAGTAAAGCCCTATCTCCAGCTCGAGAAACTGCGTGAAGGAATCTTCTGGGTCGCAGGCGAACTATTCAATTTCGAATTCACCCCAGTGACGAACGTTCCGACTGCTCATCCGGACATTCGCGTTTGGGAAGTCACCGACAAGACTTCAAAGAAGCACATCGGTCTCTGGTATTTCGATCCTTACGCCCGCGCCGGCAAACGCTCGGGCGCGTGGATGAACGCCTATCGCACACAGGAGCGGGTCAACGGCAACGTCACCACCATCGTTTCCAACAATGCGAACTTCGTAAAAGGAAAACCCGGTGAGCCGGTGCTCATCTCCTGGGACGACGCTTCGACGATGTTTCATGAGTTTGGCCACGCCTTGCATGGCTTGAACTCAAACGTCACGTATCCGTCTTTGTCGGGCACTGCTGTCGCTCGCGATTATGTCGAGTTTCCTTCGCAGCTTCTCGAACACTGGCTCTCGACTCCGGAAGTGCTGCAACGCTTCGCGCTGCACTATCAAACCGGTAAACCAATCCCGCAGGAACTCGTCGACAAGATCAAACGCTCGGCGACTTTCAATCAGGGATTTGCCACCGTCGAATATTTGTCGGCAGCGCTTGTCGACATGAAGTTGCATCTGGCCGGCGACCGCAAGATCGATCCGGATGCATTCGAGCGCGAAACACTTGCTCAACTCGGCATGCCGAAGGAGATCGTGATGCGTCATCGCACCCCGCAATTCCTTCACATCTTTTCAGGCGATTCGTACTCGGCGGGTTATTACAGCTATCTCTGGTCTGACGTTCTGACAGCGGACGCTTTCGGAGCCTTCGTCGAAGGTAAAGGTCCGTACGATCGGGCCGTTGCTGAGCGACTGCGCAAGTATGTCTTCTCGGTCGGCAACACTATAGATCCGGCAGAAGGCTATCGTGGCTTCCGCGGACGCGATCCAAAGATCGATGCGCTGATGAAGAAACGCGGCTTCGCCAAGAGTTAGGCCACAGATAAACGCGGATCAGAAAAACTGATTCTGATCCGCGTTTATCCGCGTTCATCCGCGGCTAAATATTCTGTGGTTAGTTCTTACGCCCGCCCATCAATCTCAAAATAAAGAAAAAGAGATTAATGAAGTCGAGATAGAGCGAGAGCGCTCCGACGACTGCATACGATCCGACGCGTCCATCCGGCAACACAACGGCCATCTGTTTCAGTCGCTGCGCGTCCCAGGCAGTGAGACCGGTGAACACCAGCACGCCCACAACGTTGATCACGAACAGCAGCACATCATTAAACCAGAAGATACTCACGACCGAAGCGATGATCAGACCAATCAATCCCATGAACATGAATTGGCCCACGCCGGCCAGGCTGCGCTTCGTCAGCGTCCCAAACACTGCCATCGCGCCGAACATTCCTCCGGCGATCACAAACGCGGAGACGATCGACGCACCCGTGTAAACCAGGAATATTATCGACGACGTTACTCCGACCATCGCAGAATAGAGCAGAAACAATACCGCCGCGGTGACGGGCGACACCTTATCAACGCGCGCCGAAAGGTAGAACACTAGTCCAAGCTGGGCGATCAGCAGGATCCACAACAAGCCTCGATTCTGAATCAGGGTCTGAATTAACCCGGGCGACGATGCAACCAACACGGCCGTTCCGGCCGTAAGCAGCAACCCCAGAAACATCCACCCGTAAACTTTGCTTAAAAACGCCGTTACTCGAGCATCCCGAACATCGGCGGGAACATACGTAGATTCATTCCAACTCATTTTTAACTCCTTGTTGGGCCTCCCCAACCGTTTTCAACGCCGCCATTATACCAAAACGCTCGCCCCACCCTCAGCGCCGCCCGGAAAGCTATTGACACATCGCCCAAGGGAGGGAATTATCGTGCGCGACCGTGGGGAGAATGAATCTCAGGAGGAGCCTATGTTCACTAGAAGCTTTTTGGTCGTGATTGCAATCGCATTGCTTGCTACGCCGGCGTTCAGCCAATTTGGTCAATCAAACTCAAACCGCTTGACGGATCTTTCGTCGCGCTTGTCGCGTGAGGCCGATGACTTAGCAGATGCGAACTACAGCAATTACACAAACTCAAACCGCAACAACCGGACTGACATCGAGGCGGTGATGATCACGCAACAGTTTGGAGCCTCGGCACGGATTTTTTATCGCATGGTGGTAGATCGCCGTCGTAACCAGGAACTTCGTGATGCTTTCGATGTGCTGTCACGGCTGGCGCGTTCGGTCGAGCAAAACAACTTGCAGCGAAACTCGTGGTTTAGCATTCAACGGCTGATGTCAGATATTGCGCGTGAGGTTTCTTCTAATCAAAATCCCGGACCATTTCCTCCCGACACAGGTGATCGTAGCGGGCGGATGACGTGGCGAGGCCGTGTTGACGACGACGTGCGCATTCGAATTCGCGGCGGCTCGGCAGACGTCGAAACTATCGGCGGCACTCCTTATTACGACGGGCAACCGAACTTCTCCAGCTCGCTGCCAAATCGACGCGTAAGCGTGAGACTCACGAAGAACCGCGGTCGCGGCGATATTTTCATCGAGCAACAACCATCGCGCGATAACGACTTCACCGCGATCATTCGCATCAAGGATTCACGCGGCGGCGCGGACAACTACGAATTCACGTTGGATTGGTAAATGAGAAAAGGGTCCCGCAAAAGGCGGGGGCGGCCACGGAGGGCCGCCCCTGCCTTGAACCTATTTTTCGACAACGATTTCGTCCGCGAAGATCCACGCATCGCCACCACTTCCCGGATGCCATGCGAGGATCTTCCCGAAGTTCACCGCGCGAATTCTTACGTAGCGCGCGGTCTGCGGCGTGATCGGTATCACGAACTCTTTGGTAACTACACCTTCCATTTTCACGGAAACGTCATTTGCAATCGAGAAGGCTGGACCAAACGTCTCGCCATCCTTCGACAACTCAACCTCGACACGACTCGGCATCCAGATCCACGAGCCGATATCCTGTAGAAAACCGGCGCCAATTCTTGAAACTGTTTGCGCTTCGCCAAGATCCAGCACCGCAACCAGATCCCTGCCCTGGTAGCCTTGCCACGCGCCGCCACTCCAGTTTGTAGTCCCGCGAATGCCGTCGATTAGTGCAAGTTCACCGCCGCCCGTGTATTGCGAGCTGTAATTTGACTGCAAGCTCAACTTCCAAGCGTGGGGCATGCGATGGTAGCTTGCACTCACGATCAGGCTGCGCCTTCCGTCAGGAGCAACGGCCAACGCTTTCACAGTCGTATCCGCATCGATGAAGAATGATTTCTCGAACCGCCGTGAGTGTATGCTCGGTTGTGAACCGTCAAGCGTGTAGTAAAGTTTGACCGGCGTGTCACCGATCGGTGCGAGCGAGATCTCCTGCCGTCGTATGAACGTTTGTCCGGCTCCTTTAATAACCGGGACGGGAACAATCTCGCGACCGGCAATGCGTGACACAGGCTCGTTTCCCGTCCCGGTTCCCCATCTTAAATTCGGTCGTGGTCCCATTCGAAACACGAGCTCCCCACCGGCCATCAGATCACGATGCATCAGAAACGACTTGTTGTATGGCCTTCCATTCAGCGTCGCCGATTGAATGTAGATATTGTTCTCCGACATGCCGACGGCGCGAACAACAAACGAGTTACCATTCTCAAGATTGAACCGCATTTCGGGAAACAACGGAGATCCAATCGCATAGATTGCCGACCCCGGAGTCACCGGATAAAATCCGGCCGCACTCAACACGTACCACGCCGACATCTGCCCACAGTCTTCATTACCAATCAGCCCATCAGGATCTGGTTTGTAAAACTGGTCCATGATCTGCCGCACACGCGCCTGCGTCTTCCACGGCTGGCTTACGTAGTTGTAAAGATAGGCCATGTGATGACTCGGCTCGTTACCGTGTGCGTATTGCCCGATCAATCCGGTGATGTCGACCTGCTCGCGTCCGGTGGTGCGACTGTCCGCTGCGAACAACTGATCGAGTCGCTCGGCAAATCGACGACGTCCACCCATCAATGCAATCAGTCCACTGACGTCTTGCGGTGCGAAGAAGGTGTACTGCCACGAATTTGCTTCAGTAAAGCCGAATGTAACCTCGCGCGGATCGAACGGATCGAGCCAGTTGCCGTTGCTGCGCGGTCGCATGAATCCGGTCGCAGAGTCGAAGACGTTCTTGTACGACTGTGCGCGAGCGCTGTAACGTTCGTAGTCCTCCGTCTTGCCGAGCATGCGCGCGACCTCCGCGATGCACCAGTCGTCGTACGCGTATTCCAGCACCTTCGACACTGACTCGCGTTCCTCTTCCATCGCGATGAAACCGTGATCGATGTAAGCGCCGAGGCCGCGATGCTGTCTGAACTCGGCACTGTGCTTCATCGCTTCGAACGCCTTGTTCAACTCAAATCCGTCAATTCCCTTCACCGCCGCATCGGCAATAACCGAAACCGCGTGATAACCGATCATCGTGTCAGTCTCATTGGCCGCCAGTTCCCAAACAGGCAGACGACCGCCCTGCTCGTATTGCGTGAGGAAGGTGCGAATGAAATCCCGCGAGCGCTTTTGATCGATGATGTTGTAAAGCGGATGCGCAGCGCGGAAGGTGTCCCACAATGAGAAGACCGTATAGTTTGAAAAATCGGCGGCCTTGTGAATCTTGAAGTCGCGACCGCGGTAACGGCCATCGACGTCCATGAAAAGATTCGGCGCCGTCATCGCGTGGTACATCGCGGTGTAGAAGTTTGTTAACTGCGCATTCGTGCCGCCATTGACGGCAATCTTATTGAGCTCGCGATTCCACGCCGCGGCGGCATCAGATCTCACCTTGTCGAAGTCCCAGTGATTCAATTCCGCGTGCAGATTCTTCAGTGCTCCTTCGATGTCAACTGAAGAGATTCCAACCTTCACCAATATCGGCGCGCCGCCGCGCGCGTCGAAGCGGAGGTTGGTTCTTAGATGGTCATTTATCCAGCGGTAAGAGGTGAAAGGCTGCGAAAACTCCGCTGCAAAATAAACAACCTGATCTTTGGCCCAGGCCTGCGAACGTCTCCAGCCAACAATCGTCGTGTCACTGGTGATGCGCAGGTCCGAGTCGATGACTTTGTCGCGATGTCCAAGATCGATGCGAATGGTTGCTGCTTCAGTTTTAGGAAAAGTGTAACGATGAAAGCCCACGCGGGCTGTGGTGGTGAGTTCAACAAAAATGGCATCGTCGTCAAGCTTGACTGAGTAGTAACCGGGTGTGGCTGTTTCATTGCGATGCTGGAAACGCCCGGAAGGCTCCTTCCCGAGAGTCGGCATCAGGAGGATGTCGCCGTAATCGGAAATACCAGTGCCACTCAGATGCGTGTGGCTGAAACCATAGATCTTTGAATCGGAGTAGTGATAACCGGAGCAGCCGTCCCAGCCGGTGAGTCTGGTGTCAGGACTGAGTTGGACCATGCCGAAGGGAACGATCGCGCCGGGGAACGTATGACCGTGCCCGCCGGTGCCGATGAATGGGTTGACGTAAGGTGTGAGATCCCGCTGTGCAAAGACGTGGATAGGCAGAATAAGCAGCCAGAAAAGAATTATTGCGCGCATTAGACTCAGCGTTTGTTTCAACAGGATTAAGAAGATTTTCAAGATTGACAGGATTTAATCTTGTAAATCATGCAAATCTTGTAATCCTGTCACCCAACCTACCTCAAGGTGCGATCGCGATGGAATAAATGAGCTTCTCGAGCGCCTGCAGATCTCGGAGATCGAGCACCTCGACCGGCGAGTGGCTGTACCGCCCGGGCCACGACAAACTAACGTGCAACACTCCGTAACGCACGAAATCTGATCCGTCAGTGCCACCATTCGTCGCCCCCACCTGGATCGGAATCGCATTCGCCCGCGCGATGTTCAGAATCCGATCGATTTCCGGCAGCGGTGCGATGGCAGAATTGTCGAGACCACGAATGACAGCGCCACGCCCGAGCGGCGCGTACGCGAAGCGCGTGCTCTCAGCCGGCGAGTCAGACGAGACAAAGGTATCAATGCTGTAAACCCTCTTTACTAACGATCCATAACGCTTAGCGAGCGCGATCGCACCTTCAAGCCCCGTCTCTTCTCGAACGGACCACGCGAAGATGACTTTGTGTTTGAGAGTTGCAGGCGTGATTCGTCTGGCCGCCAGCACGAGCGCAGTCGAGCCGGCGCGATCGTCAAGCGCACGAGCAGTGAAGCGAGTGCTGCCTAAACGAGTTGCGCTCTTCACAGCAGTAACAGACAGGCCCGTAGTGACGCCTCGGCTCTTCAACGCTTCGGCATCCATTCCAAACCATGCAGTCAGCGCATCAGGTTGTTTGAAGGTAGTGGCCTCTCTGGGAACGAAGACACCGGGCAAGGGTGATTCACCGGCGCGATCGAGATGAAGCAATGCCTGCTGTCCTTCCCACAACGAGAGGAAGAGCCCACCGCGTGTTCGTAACGACACGGTGCCATCGGCAGCAATGTTAGTCACTTCGAACCCGACTTCGTCCTGGTGCGCGATGAACATGACCGGGTCGCGATCCGGTCCAACTTCGAGGATGAGATTTCCTTCGTCGTCAGTGCGGGTGAGCGGTCGCGCCCAGGCCGGCAACGCCGCTGTTATCGCTTCGCGAACCGGCCGCTCGTGTCCGGAAACTGAAGGAACGTCAGCCAGCGACTTGAGCAGATTCGCCGTTCCAGTGAACAAATCCTGACGTGGCTTTGGTGACGGGTGCATCGAAAACGACACAAATCTGCGCGTTGGTTCAAAAGTAATACCAGCCGCTTTCTCAACCGCAGTGAATAACTTCTCAGCATCGGTAAGTTGCACAGTCTCCACCAGCGTTCCCGCAAAACGAACCCGCGGCGAGAGCATTGTGAGTGAAGTCAATCCGGTTGATGCCGGAAGGTAAACGGGCTTTTCGACTTTTCTTTCACTGTAACTTTCGGAACTGTTCGCGCTCTCTGCAGGCTGGTCCAACAAGGTCACTTCGTCGACGCGTCCGAGCGACCTCAACGCTGCTTCCAGTCCATCGTGGCCAAAGCTGCGCAACGTCGTGAGTAGAAAGATCGTCTCGCCTGTGTTCACCTGGCCCTGCGATGCATGCGCGACCGCCGCACAGCCAACACGCACCGCCGCCATTGGCCCTGCGACAAAATCTCCATACCGCACGGCTGTCGTGTCGCGCACGACTGCATCGAGCATCTCGATTCCGAGACGCTGCACCTCCGCGCTTGAAGCCGCTCCGACGTCGACCCATAAATCGTCGAGCGTCGTTACCGGCGCAGTCGCACCTCGACCGCGTTGCAAGTGAGTGCTGTTGACGATCACCACTCCGGGAACAGCTCCGCCACGCGTGAGAACCCTGATGCGCTGGCCTTCGTGAAACTGAATCCAGAGCGGATGCAACCGGCCGGCGCCAACTTCACGCAGGCGGAGGTAACCATCGTCGGTAATCTCGGTAACAGCAAAGCCAGGTCGATCGAGCGCACACGCAACCACGCGTCTCGGGCTACCGCTGCCTTTGCGCAGAATGAGATTGCCCAACTGATCGCGTTTCCAATCCGGCATCGATCGCAGAATCGCGTCAGTCGCGAGATATTCGCGTCCGGGTGGGGCGTCGAGATTGATCCAACTCACCAGCGCGGCTTCAGCCAATCCTTCATCTTGTGCGCGAACATTCGCTACGGAAACAAGTAAAGCAATACACAGCCACAGGAGTTTGGGGAGACAGTTTTGTTTGCTCATTCTTTTAGACTGGATTACAGGATTCACAAGATTTACAGGATTCGCGGCCATCTTGTAAATCGAATCCACTATAAGAAAATATCCTATTGCAGATTAAAAACTTTAATGCCATACTGCGTCGCCTCCGACCCAGACACAACTCCCGAATAAACGTTATCTCCAGGTTCATACGGTTTACTCCTGCAATTTGTAGGGTTATCTCTATGCACTTCGCATTTATGAATTTCGCGATGTTGTCTTTCCCGCTCGTTATTGCGGCCGTTGCGGGCGGCGCCCACACCCCCACCAACCTTACTTACTGGAGGAGAAAAGTATGAAGAAAGTTTGCGCGTTACTTATTCTTGTCGGCCTTTGCGCGGCGGTGTTTATTTCGTCACCAACTGCGAGCAGCCAGGGACGAAATGACAAGATGCTCAAGAACAAAAATAAGATCGAGAACAGTTACATCGTAGTCCTCGATGACCAGGTCGTCGGCGAAAGAGGACTCTACTCGATTGCTCCTTACATCGCCGCCGAGATGTCTGCGTTCCACAATGGCAAACTCAAACACGTTTACCAACACGCGGTTAATGGTTTCGCTGTTGATATGACACCAGAACAGGCTGAAGCACTGAGCCTGGACTTCAGAGTCAAGTTCATTGAGGAAGATGGCATTGTCACGGCTGATGCAACACAGGCCAATCCGCCGTGGGGTCTGGATCGCATCGATCAGCGTAATCGCCCGCTGAATGCAAGCTACACGTTCAACTGGACCGGTGCAGGCGTTTTTGCATATGTCATTGATACCGGCATTCGCACGACCCACACCCAATTCGGTGGACGTGCGACCAACGTGTTCGACGCGTTTGGCGGCAATGGCTCGGACTGCAACGGTCACGGCACTCACGTAGCCGGCACCATCGGTGGTTCGACCTACGGCGTGGCTAAAAGTGTTAACCTTCGCGGCGTTCGCGTTCTTGACTGCAACGGTTCCGGTTCAACTTCAGGTGTGATTGCTGGTGTCGATTTTGTGAGACTGAATCACTCGAACCCGGCGGTCGCCAATATGAGTCTCGGCGGCGGCATCTCGACTGCCCTCGACACCGCTGTGAACAACCTTTCGAATTCGGGTGTATCGATTGCAGTTGCTGCCGGTAACAGTAACGCCAATGCGTGCAACTCGTCACCGGCTCGAGCTGCGAATGCGATTACAGTCGGGGCCACCACCACGACCGACGCACGCGCTTCGTTCTCCAACTTCGGCACGTGTTTGGATCTCTTTGCCCCCGGCCAGGGAATCCTGTCTGCGTGGTTTAGCTCCAACACGGCGACGGCAACCTTGAGTGGAACCTCAATGGCTTCACCGCATGTCGCCGGCGTGGCCGCGCTTTACAAGCAGGCCAATCCATCAGCTTCATCAACGACCGTTCGTAACGCCATCGTCAATGGAGCGACAACCAACGTGGTGACTAATCCCGGTAGCGGTTCACCGAATCGCTTGCTCTACTCGCTGTTCTTCTGAAATCAGCCGTAGCTGATTGACGCGGATAACGCAGATCTGTTCTGATCTGCGTCATCCGCGTTTTATTTGTATCCCTACAAATTGAGAGGTAACTCCATGAAGCTCCAGCGAACTGTTGCACTGCTTTGCACTGTCGCCCTGCTTGCGACCATGGCTTCTGCTCAGCAAGCCACGCCCGCCGCCGTAAAGCGTCCCATCACACATCAGGACTATGATTCGTGGCGTTCGATCACGGCCCAACAGATTTCGCGTGACGGCAAGTTTGTGGCTTACGCGTACGTGCCGCAGGACGGCGACGGCGAGATCGTCGTCCGCAATATCGCTACCGGTGTCGACTGGCGCGCGCCTCGCGGATATCGACCTCCAGTGCCACCGCCGGATGATCCGGGCACAAATGTCGCCGAGGTTCAGGCGGAGCAGGCGCGTCTGCTGCGTCCGGTTTTTACGGCAGATAGTCGCTTCCTGATCTTCGGCACCGAACCAACCAAAGCCGAAGTGACCAAGGCTAAGAAAGATAAAAAGAAACCCGAAGACATGCCGAAGAACGGTCTCGGCATCATGGATCTTGCCAACGGCACTGTGACAACGGTCGAGCGCGTAAAGAACTTCCGCGTACCTGAAGACGGCACCGGTTACTTTGCTTACTTGCTGGAGGCAAAAGCAGAAGAGAAACCAGCCGCGCCAAAACCCGAAGCGAGTCCAGCGGCTGAAGCCACGACTCCGACGCCGGCAGCTTCAACTCCACGCCCATCAGCAGCTCGCGGAAAGAAAAAAGAATACGGCACCGAACTCGTCCTTCGTAACACTGCCACAGCCAGCGAACGAAAGTTTAGCGACGTGCTCGACTTCACCATCAGTCGCGACGCAAAAACACTCGTCTTCACTACTTCAGCACGAAAAGAAGATGCCAATGGCGTCTATGCAGTCACGACTGACAGCGACGGCGAACCAGTCGCGCTGCTGAGCGGCAAAGGAAAGTATCAACGTCTAACGTGGGACGAAGACAACACGCAACTCGCCTTCACCAGCGATAAAGAAGACGCCGCTGCGAAACAACCTAAGTTTCGTGTTTACCAGTGGAACCGCAAAGATCCACAGGCGACCGAAGTTGTATCCGTCACCTCGCCTGGCTTTCGCAAAGAGTTCGTCGTCAGTGAGCGCGCAAACCTGAGTTTCTCGCTCGACGGCAGTCATCTGTTCCTCGGCACGGCGCCGCCGCCCGAGCCCGAGAAAAATCCCGATGAGGAAATTCCGGCCGACGAAAAGGTCCTCGTCGATCTCTGGCACTGGAAAGACGATTACGTTCAGCCGATTCAGAGAATTCGCGCCGAGCAGGATCGCAATCGTTCCTATCGCGCAGTTTACGATCTACAGACGAAGAAATTCGTGCAACTTGCCGACGAGTCGATGGAAAACATCTCGACCTCCAACGACGGCAGTTACGCCATCGGCAGTGATAATCGAAAATATCGAACCATTTCCGACTACGATCCGGGTTTCACTGACTTTTATCTCGTCAACACTGCGGACGGTTCGCGCAAGTCGCTCTTGACCAAACAACGCAGCAACGTTTCTTTATCACCGAGTGCGAAGTATGCAATCTATTTCGACGGCAAAGACTGGTACTCCTATTCAGTCGCCGACGCCACGACTGCAAATCTCACCAAAAACATCTCTGCCAACTTTTACAACGAAGAGAACGACACGCCTTCAACACCAGGGTCTTATGGGATTGCCGGTTGGACCAAAGACGACCGCGACGTTCTGATTTACGATCGTTTCGACATCTGGCAGGTTTCGCCGGACGGAAGCAGCGCTAAGAACCTGACTGACGGTGTCGGACGCAAAGAATCAACCGCGCTGCGTTACGTCCGTCTCGATCCGCGCGAGCGCTCGATCGATCCCGACAAACCGATGCTGCTCTCAGCCGAGAATCAGGAGACGCGTGACTCCGGTTTCTATCGCGACAAGGTCAACAGCACCGCACCACCGCAGAAACTCCTGATGGCCGCGAAGGACTTCAACAATCCCGCGAAGGCAAAAGATGCCGACGTGATGATCATGTCCGCATCGCGTTTCGATCAGTTTCCGGACATCTGGGTGACTACAAGCACGTTCCGCGAGCTCAAGCGCGTCAGCAACGGCGACGCGCAACGGGCTGCATACACCTGGGGCACTGGCGAACTCGTGAGTTTCAAGAACTCAGACGGCGTTCCGCTCAAGGGTCTGCTTCTCAAACCGGATAACTTCGATCCAAAGAAGAAGTACCCGATGATCGTCTACATTTACGAACGACTCTCGCAGGGCTTGCACGCGTTCCGCAATCCGGGACCAGGGACGTCGATCAATCCGACGTACTACGTCAGTAACGGCTATCTCGTCTTCATGCCCGACATCGTCTACACGATCGGTTATCCGGGCAATAGTGCGCTGAAATGCGTGTTGCCGGGAGTTCAGGCCGTGGTCGATCGCGGCTACGTGAATGAGAAAGCAATCGGCATTCAGGGACACAGTTGGGGTGGTTACCAGATCGCTTACATGGTGACGCAGACAAATCGTTTCAAAGCAGCCGCGCCGGGCGCACTCGTGGCCAATATGACGAGCGCTTATAGCGGCATTCGTTGGGGCACAGGACTACCGCGGCAGTTTCAGTATGAGCGTTCACAGTCGCGTATCGGCGGCAGTCTTTGGGAGTATCCGCTGCGTTATCTCGACAACTCACCAATCTTTCGCGCCGATCGAGTTGAGACGCCGCTGCTGATGATTCACAACGACGAAGACGATGCGGTGCCATGGTATCAGGGCATCGAGTACTTCCTGGCGCTGCGACGTTTAGGCAAGGAGGCCTACATGTTCTCCTACAACGGTGAGAAACATGGCCTCCGCAAACGCATCAACCAGAAAGACTACACGCGACGCCTTCAGGAATTCTTCGATCACTTCCTGAAAGGCGCCCCCGCTCCGGAGTGGATGGAAAAAGGAATTCCGTATTTGCAGCGAGAAAAAGAGAAAGAAAAATACCGGAACACGGATGGACACTGATTAAAAATCCGGATTTTAAATCCGTGTCATCCGTGGCTGAATTTTAGCCTCGCTTCTAACTGTTCACGTCGACTGCGACTGAGCCGCAATTGTCGTCCATCGTCCAACACGACGATGTAGTCGCCGTTGAAGTGTGGATGCATCTCCTTGATCCGTTCGAGATTCACGATGATCGAACGGTGGATGCGCACGAACTTCGCCGGATCGAGCCGTCCCTCGAGGTCATTCATCTTTTCACGCAGTAAATGCGTCTTCCGGCCCGCATGTAACTTCGCGTAATTCCCGTCAGCCTCGATGAAGTCGATCTCGTCAACTTTCAACAACATCATCCGGTTCGACGTTTTGATCATCAATCTCGTCAAATAATTCTGCTGCTCGTCAGAACCTTTGCGTTCGGTGTTGCGATCTTCAAGCAAGGCCAGCAGTCGCTGGCTCAACTTGTCGATCTCGCTGGCTGTAATCTGCGACTTCGCGCGTTCCAGTGCCCGCGCAAACCGCTCGTCATCAAAAGGCTTCAAGAGATAATCAAGCGCATGAACCTCGAACGCCTTCAACGCATACTGATCGAACGCGGTCACAAAGATGATCGCCTGGATCTGCTCCGGACCAACGCGCGCGAGCACGTCGAAGCCATCCATCTCCGGCATCTGGATGTCGAGAAAAATCAGATCGGGCGCGTGCGTGTTGATAGCTTTGACCGCTTCGTGTCCGTTGCGACACTCGTCAACAATCTCAATTTGCGGATCAGGTTCCAGCAACACACGAAGATTGCGCCGCGCGAGTGGCTCGTCGTCGACAATCAGGGTTTTGATCTTCGTGGTCATTGAGACGCAGTCCGAAACGGAAACACTATCGTGACCTCAACACCTCCCGCCGGTCGATTGCGGATATCAAACTGGTGATCGTCGTCGTAGAGTTGTTGTAAACGCGCCGCAGTGTTCGCCAAACCGATGCCGGCGCTGCCTTTTAATTGCCAATCGTCGGGTAAACCCGCGCCATTGTCATACACAGTCAATCTCACTTGACCATTCTCGAGCGCAGAGCTAATCCCAACCACGCCTGAATCCGCGCTGTTTGCAATGCCATGTCGCAGTGCATTTTCAGAGAGCGGCTGGAGAATGAGATTTGGGACAAGGGCGTGCGTTGTCCCGGGATGAATGTCGTACTGGATACGCAGCCGGTCGGAAAACCTCATTTGCTGAATACTCAAATACAGCTTGATGAAATTGACCTCCTGTCTCAATTCAATTTCCTGTTTTGCAGAATGCTCGAGTGTGTGACGCAGGAGATCACTCAGGCCGACCAGCATATTGACCGCGGTCTGGTTCTTGTTGTCGCGCACGAGACCGACGATGTTGTTGAGCGTGTTGAAGAGAAAGTGCGGATGCAACTGCATTCGCAACGAGTCGAGTTGTGCTTGTGCGAGTTGCGCTTCCAGTCGTGTTGCCAGAACTTCGCGCTCGCGATACTTGCGATAGTAATCGAGGGCGTAATAGATCCCGACCACCCCACCATAGACCAACAGATCCGGACCAAACGCACCCTTCGTGCGCGAGAAGAAACGCGGCCAGAATTCCATGGGACTGTCGCCCATATTGTCGAATGGTTTGACGATGAGCGTGATCGCCGTGGCGGCGGCGGAGTGAATCGCGGATATCAGTGAGAATGATGGTAGATGAACCACAAGATTTCGCCGCCACGTCTCGCCCACGAGCGAGAACTTTCCTGCGAGCCACGTGATCAAAGGAGTAAGCGGCGCCCAGGACAGCCACGTGAGAATGCCCCAGGTAAAAATACGCCAGGCAGCGTGACCCATCCCTTCGGCTTCGACCTCGAAATAGATGGGTCCCGCATAGATCAATCCGATCAGCGCCCACACGGCGAGAATGATCGCCGCTGCGGAAATCTTTGAGAGATCTTGTGTGCCTATTTGTGGCTGCTTCACCGTTTGTATTTTGCCACTAACCTCACACAATCCAACCCTTGCTTTGGTATTCCATGTAAGTCGCCGTGGTTTGCGCGATGTCGCGGCCAAAATATCGTTCCACAACCCGCAACGCGAGATCGATGCCTGAAGTTAGACCACCCGCGGTTGAGATCTTCTCGTTCTCGACAAAACGCAGACCTCGTTTGAGACCGACGTCGGGAAACGCTTTGGCAAACTGATCGAAGAAGTCGTGATGCGTGGTGGCGTCCTTGCCCGAGAGTAGACCGGCTTTGCCCAATTGAAAAGCGCCGGTGCAGACTGACATGATCACGTCGGTTGAGGTCGACATTTTTTTGAGCCAGGTGTGCAATGCCTGCGATCCGCGTTGTGCCGGCACGACGACGACCTTTGGTTGCGGCGCCGTGTCGAAGGTGTAGTCAGGAACAAGCTTGAGGCCCGCTGAGCCGGCGAGTGGTTCGGTTTTCTCAGAAACGGTGAACAACTCGAATGGCATCTGCTCGTCCATATCCGCGCCGCGTTGCGGGACCATCACGTCCTGAAAAACTTCCCACGGCCCGGCGAAGTCGATCACGGTGACGCCGTCGGAGATCGCGAATGCGACGGGGATCTTCCCTTTGGTTGGAGCAGTTAGCTTGCTCGCTCTTTCTGACGTTAGAAAATTTCCGGCCAGGACGTTGGGGATGGAACCGCTGGCGATGACGATTCCCAGACCGGCACTTTGACTCATGAAATCTCTTCTCTTCATCTTTAAACCTCCTGATAAGAGAGTCTACTGATGAGCATTGAGACACACTCCCAGTTTGTCGCCGGTAGGGTCAAATAAGGTATGGAGCGCCTGATTGCGGGGACGAATTGTGAACGCGGATTTACGCAGATAAACGCCGATCTGCGTAAATCCGCGTTTATCTGCGTTTCAATACTTCGCGACTCGTGGATCGACGTCCTCAGACCACGCGGTGATGCCGCCTTTCAAGTTAATTAGCCGACCTGAATAGCCTGCGCGCTTGAGGGCCTCAATCGCCTTCGCACTGCGCACACCGCCTTTGCAATGCACGATCGTCTCAACCTCCGGGTCGATCTCGTTCATGCGACTCACGACGTGGCCGAGCGGGATCAACCTCGTTCCCGGTATGCGCGCGATCTCAAACTCGTGCGGCTCACGCACGTCGATGATCTGAATCTTTTCGCCACGCAGGCGTTTTGCGTTGAGCTCAATCGCAGAGATCTCCTCGAGTTTCGAGTCAGGCTGCGGCGTCTGATGCGCAGCGACACCGCAAAACTCCTCGTAGTCGATCAGTTCTTTGATCGCTGGCTGCTCACCACAGACCGGACACTTCGGATCCTTACGCAGCTTAAACTCGCGAAACTTCATCTGCCACGCGTCAAACAACAACAAACGATTGATCAGCAAATCTTCTGCGCCGAGAATGATCTTGATTGTTTCGTTGGCCTGGATCGCTCCCACAATGCCCGGCAACACACCAAGCACACCACCCTCGGCGCAGGAAGGCACCAGACCGGGCGGCGGCGGTTCCGGATAAAGACACCGGTAACACGCGCCCTTCTCGGCCCAGAAAACACTTGCCTGACCTTCAAACCTGAATATCGAACCGTAAACGTTTGGCTTGCCACTCAACACACACGCATCGTTGACGAGATAACGCGTCGGAAAATTATCCGTGCCGTCGACAATGATGTCGTAGTTGCGGAAGAGTCGCATTGCGTTTTGACTGGTCAACCGCGTCTCGTGCGTCTCGATCTCGATATGCGGATTGATGTCGCGCAGTCGATCGCGCGCTGATTCGATTTTGCGACGGCCGAGATCTTTTGTACCGTGAATGATCTGACGTTGTAGATTCGATTCCTCGACGACGTCGAAATCGACGATGCCGATCCGTCCGACGCCGGCCGCCGCGAGATACATTCCCACGGGCGCACCGAGTCCACCGGTGCCGATCATCAACACGCTCGCCGCTTTCAAACGTCGCTGCCCCTGCATGCCGACTTCAGGCATGATCAAGTGACGGCTGTAACGAAGGATCTCTTCGTTTGAAAGTTCGGGCAAAGACTGTCCGACTTCTGACTCGATCACGGCGCCACCCGCAATCGAAGGAACAATCATGATCGTGTCGCCGTCTTTGACCGGCGTGTCGGGACCTGAAGCGTGACGAATGTCTTCGTCGTTGAGATAAACGTTAACGAAGTTGCGCAAAGTGTTCTGATCGTTGAACAGGTGCCGGCGCAACGCCGAGTGAGTTGACGTGAGCAGATCGAGCGCCTCACCCGCAGTTTTTGCATCGACAACGATCTGCGACTGGCCACTGGCAAACTGTCTGAGTGGCGCCGGAATTGTAATTGTGACTGACATGATTGAACCCCTTCAGGATTTTATTGCCTCTTGATTGAACCGCGAACGATCCGCTTCCTGTTCCCACGAATAAAGGTCGCCGGCGCGTTCCGCACTGGTCGACACGATGATGTACGAGTAAGTCGGCCACGCGTGCTCGAGGTCGTAGCGTGACGGTATGGCCGGTGAATCCGGATGCGAATGATAAAAGCCGACGACTTCGAGTTGCTTTGAGCGCGCGTATTTCTCACCACGCATCAGCTCTTCCGGCGTGATCAAAAACCGGTTTCGTTTCGCACTCTCCTCGCGCGCGTTCGAGATCGGATAGGTTTCGCTAACAATCTTTGCGTCCGCTTCGAATTGGCCCAACATCAAACCGCAGCATTCGTACGGATAATCTCTCACGCCGTGCGCGCGAATTTCAGCCAGTAATTGTTCTGAAATGCTTATCATTTAATCTGCGTAATCTGTGGATAGTGCTTGTTCGATGTCCGCAATAATGTCGTCGATCTTTTCGATCCCAACCGAGATGCGCACGAGTCCGTCAACAATTCCCAACTCCCGTCTTCGCGTTGGAATCAGATCTCGGTGCGAAGCTGTCGCCGGATGCAACACACTCGTAAAAACATCTCCGAGACTGGTAGAACGAACAATCAATTTCAACCTGTTCATGAACCGAAATGCTGCTTCCTGCGTGTCGTCGCGGAGTTCAATCGAAACCAGCGCGCCAACGCCCGGGTAATGAACGCGACCGATATCTGGACGCTCTTTCAGATAACCAGCCAGCGATCGAGCGTTTTCACACTGCCGATCCATTCGCACGGCGAGTGTCTTTAAACCGCGGAGAATCTCGTGCGCTTCGAAAACACCAAGCACACCACCCACCAGCTTCATCACACTGACCAGCGCCGCCGTGTCAAACTCGTCGCGTGAAATCACCAGCCCGCCCATCGCATCTGCGTGCCCGCCGAGATACTTCGTCGCGCTGTGCACCACCATGTCAGCGCCCAGCGTCAACGGCTGGCGCAGATAAGGAGTCGCGAAGGTGTTGTCGATAATCAAACGCGCTCCGTTTTCACGAGCGATCTCAACACACGCTTCGATGTCACACACCTTCAACAACGGATTTGAAATCGTTTCCGCAATCAAGATCTGTGGTTGAATCTCGCGTGCTTTTTCACGCACCGCGGCAATGTCGCTGAAATCGATATGTGTCGTCTTGACGCCGAAGTTTGCGAGGACATTGTTCAAAAGACCTGTAGTGGCGCCGTAAAGATCCTGCGAAGCTAAAACGGTCGAGCCGGTTTTGAGATCGCATGCGATCAACGCCGCATGTACTGCCGCCATACCGGTCGCATACGCACACGCCGTCGCGCCTTCTTCGATTTCACGCACCGCCTCTTCGAGTGCGGCAGTTGTTGGATTCCCGTAACGCGTGTAGATGAATCCCTGCTTCTCGCCACTGAAGACCTGGTCGATCTCCTCCATCGTCTCGTAGGTGAAGGTCGCAGAGGCATAGATCGGAGTCGAAACGGGCATCGCATCCGGCAACGCGCGTCGTTCTCCGCTGTGAACTAGTTTTGTGGTGATATCTCGCTTTTTCTTGTCAGTCATCGATTAATCATGGTCGAGGTAGCGTGCGCCACTGTCACAGAGCACCGTCACGACTACAGTCGGCTCTCGCAACGACGCGGCCACATGCCAGGCAGCAAAAACATTGGCTCCGGAACTCGGGCCGACCAGCAATCCTTCTTCTCGGGCTAATTTACTGGTCATTAATAACGCATCTTCGGTAGCAACTTCCAGCGTTTCCGCGACCAGCGACGCATCGAATATTCCCGGGATATTCGCAGTGGCCATGTGCTTCAGACCTTCAAGACCGTGCAACGGCGACTCAGGTTGAACGGCAATCGTTATTACACTCGGATTCAATTCGCGTAATCGTCTCGATACACCGACAAACGTGCCTGACGTTCCGAGTCCGGTGACGAAGTGCGTGACGCGTCCTTCAGTCTGCTCCCAGATCTCGTTGGCTGTGGTCTCGTAATGAGCCAGCCAGTTGGCGTCGTTGTTATATTGATCGGGATAGAAATACTTCTCCGGGTCCGCTGCGAAGAGTTCGCGCGCGACTAGCTGGGCGCCGTCTGTCGAGAGCATCGGATCCGTTTCCACAATCTCGACGCCGTAGCTTCGTAAAATCCGCTTGCGCGCCGGACTGGCATTCTTTGGCAAACAGACTTTGACGCGATATCCGCGCGACGCACCGATCATCGCATAAGCAATCCCGGTGTTGCCGCTGGTGGCATCGATGATCGTCATCCCGGGCTTGAGCCTGCCGCTGCGTTCGCCTTCGAGAATCATCGAAAGCGCGGCCCGATCTTTTACGGAGCCGCCCGGATTCAGATGTTCCGCTTTCGCAAACACCTTAACGCCCGGGCTCAAGTCAGTATCGAGCAGCCGCAATCGTAGGAGCGGCGTGTTACCCACATTTGCTTCGACCGTCCCTGGTTCGATTCCGATCTTCCAACTTTCAAGCACATCCAGATGCATAACGATTCCCGGTTCGAAAATAAAAACCGGTCGCAACTTTCAAAAGCGCGACCGGTTCGGCGTTGAATTCTGCTGGTGGTTAGCTTAAGCGCTACTCCTGCCCGCAAACGGCCTCTCGGTCGGGGTGCAATAACACCACTGACAGTAGAGACAACATGCGCAGGCCTTCATCATCATGACGTATGAAAACTATAGGCGTCGGTCTTTTTAGTGTCAAGCTGGCTTTATCCGTCTCATCCGCGTTACTCTTGCCGCATGTCAAATCTATGGCCTTCATTACCGCTCGAAGAGTGGAAAGACACGCTTGCTACGCTCCACATGTGGACGCAAATCGTCGGCAAAGTCCGTCTGGCGCAAACGCCTTTGGTTAATCACTGGTGGAACGTGCCGCTTTACGTTTCGGCTCGTGGTTTGACGACTACGGCGATGCCTTACGAAGAGAGATTCTTTGAAATGGAGTTTGACTTCATCGATCACAATCTCGTCACCAAGAGCAGCGACGGCCAAACGGCGCTCGTTTCGCTTGAACCAAAAAGCGTGGCAACGTTCTACCACGAGACGATGGCATCACTCGCGAAGCTGGGAATTGAAGTTCACATCTGGAAAATGCCGGTAGAGATTCCGGATCCGATTCCGTTCGATCAGGACGAGCAACATGCGTCGTACGATCGTGAGTATGTTGAAAGATGCTGGAATGTGCTGCGATCGTCAGAACGGATAATGCAAGAGTTTCGCGGGCGTTTTATCGGCAAAAGTAGTCCGGTGCATTTTTTCTGGGGTAGCTTCGATCTGGCTGTGACACGCTTTTCAGGAAGACCGGCGCCGGCGCGACCCGATGCCGACCCGATCACGCGTGAAGCGTATTCGCATGAAGTGATCAGTCATGGTTGGTGGCCCGGACAAGGACCACTCGGTAAGCCGGCCTTCTATTCCTACACCGCCCCCGCGCCTGAAGGCTTGAGCGACGCCCCCGTGCGACCCGAGCAGGCGTTCTACAGCAAAGATTTAGGTGAGTTTTTATTGATGTACGATGACGCACGCAACGCCGCAGATCCCGATGCAGCGTTGACGGCGTTTCTGCAAAGCACCTACGAAGCCGGAGCCACGCTCGCTAACTGGGATCGCTCATCTCTGGAAAGAAGTTAATCCACAGATTACGCAGATTATCTGCGTAATCTGTGGATAGGTTTGCTGGTTAGAATTTAAATCTCACCCCTAACTGAACCTGCCGTTCACCAAGAAACGTCCTTGGACCACCAAACGGTGTCGACACCGCGGGATTCGTCAATGCCACAGCCGACGAACTCGCAATCCCATATCGCCCCGTATTAACAGTCGCGATATTCGATCGATTGAACAGGTTGAACGCCTCGGCGAGAAAACTAACACTGTACTTTTCACCAAACTTGAACGCCTTCGTCACGCGCGTATCAAAGATGTAAATGCTCGGCGTTGTGAAACCGTTACGCGCTGTTCCCGGCACACGGTCAGTGCTCGGATTACCGTCGCGGTTCGCATCGCCTGCGATCAAAGCCGAGTACGCAAAGCCCGACTGGAGCGTGATGATTCCGGAGAACGTCCAATTGCTCAGCAGATGTTTCGCGAATGCGTTGTCCTGCTGCACCAGGCCGATCTCGTAAACCGGACTGAACACGAAACGATGTCTGATGTCGAGATCGCTGCGTCCCCAATCTGCATTAATGTCGAGATTGTTTTGCAAACCCTTCGCATCGTCAGCGCCAACTACGACCATCGTCTGATCGGGTCGATTGTCGTTTGTGTCTGAGAATGTGTAAGCGGCGATGAACTGAAACCCGCGGGTGAAGCGTCGCTTCAATTCCATCGCGAGCGCGTTGTAACGCGAATTGGCAGTGCTTTCAAACAAACTGATGCGCGCGAATCCGGGAATCGGACGCGCGGTCGGATGTCGCAGCACGGAAAACGTCTGTCCCGAAGGATCGGTAACAGTCGTCGAGACTGGCGTTCCCAAATTGATATCGCGGGTGCGACTCAGGTGTACGCCGCGGAAGTACAAATAACTGACCGACAAACTCGTATTCGCAAATAACTCACGCTCAACTCCGATGCGTCCCTGTTGCACGTACGGCTGCGCGTAGTCTTTTGCAAACAGGTAGAGACTCGGATTGACGCCACCGGCAGTCGGCGGCGCGCTGAAGATATTCGGATACGTCGGACAGGGATTGCTGGGTGTAGTCGTGCAGGTCAAACTCACACCCGTAACCTGAATGCCGTTCTGCGAATGCGCCGTGCCCAGCATGATCGCGGGCGTGCGTCCGAAGAAAATTCCGTAACCACCGCGCACCACGGTCTTTTCGTCAAACGCATAACTGAAGCCGAAACGTGGTCCAAAGTTGTTGCCGTCGCGAATGGGCGTAGTCGTGTTCAACCCAACCGCTGCGAGAGCCGCACTCGGATTGTTCACTTGGGGATCGGCCAGATCCTGCAAGTCATAACGCAACCCGAGATTCAAAGTTAACTTCGGACTGATGCGCCAGTCGTCCTGAACAAATAATCCATACTCATTCAGATTCGGATTCGTAGTGGCGCCCGACGTTCCCGTACCGGCAAAATTCTGCGTGTACGAAGCCGGCGTGTTTGAGGCAAACAACGCATAAGAGTTAAAAGTGAACTGGCCGCTGAACAGACCCGGGAAGAAATTAAAGACGCGATCGAAGTTCAGGTCCGCGCCGAATTTCAAACTGTGCTTGCCGTGTGTGTAACTGACGACGTCGATAAACTGCGCGCGCTTGATGGTCGTTTCACGCGGACTGAAATTGTTTCTTCCTAGCTGCAAAAATCCGCCGCCGGTCTGAATGCGCGCCTCAGTAACTTCGCTGTTGGCTTCGCCCGGCTCGCGATCGCGGCCAAACTGGAAACGAAACTCGTTGACCAGCGCCGGAGTCAACGTCGAGATCAACGAACCCGAGAACGTTGTGGTCTTTGCCACGCTGTTGCCGGAGTGTTCTTCAACACTCAGCGGGCCGCCGTTTTCGTTGTTGTTGCCGGTGAAGTTTTGTTGATTGAAACGCAGCACGAGCTGGTTTGCGCCGTTCAGCCTGATATCTGTCTTGGCCATCAACACGTCCTGATTGCGGCCTACTTGATACGTTTGCATCTTCGGCGCCAGCAGGTTCTGAATACTCGCGGGCTGCGCAAAAAAGTTTGGCGCGTCAACCACGTTGGGAATATTGGAGCGCTGTCCGTCGTACGAGAAGAAGAAGAATGCGCGATCGTGCTTGATTGGACCGCCTATGGTCCCGCCGAATTGGTTGATCTGCGACTTGGGACGTTTTGCATTGCGTGCCGTCAGGATCGGCGTGTTGGAGTTCAATGCCTCATCGCGAAAGAATTCAAACGCGCTGCCGTGCCATTCGTTTGTGCCCGATTTGGTGACGACGTTGATTACGGCGCCGCCGGCACGGCCAAATTCCGCCGAAAAGCCGTTTTGATTTACCTGAAACTCCTGCACCGATTCCTCTGAAAACTGGTACGGCGGCCGCGTGCCAGTGCGACCAAATGATTGTCCGAAGAAGGTGTTGTTATTGTCGGCGCCGTCAACCTGTAGACTGTTGAGAGTACCCTTCTGGCCACCGACAGCGAGGTCGCCCTGGCGCGTCGGATCGCGTACGACACTCGGCGTCAGAGTAGCGAAGTCGAGAAAGTTGCGGCCGTTGACGGGCAGGTTCTGAATGGCGCGTTCGTTAACAACCGAAGAGATCGAAGTGCGACTTGTTTCCACCACCTGACCTTCGGCGGACACGTCGACCATCGCGACGGTAGCGTTACCGACGGTCAACTGAATGTCGAGTGGCGTTTGGCCGCCTACCGTTACGATCACATTGGTAAAATTCCCCGGTACGAATCCCTGGGCGCCACTTGTTTCGACTTTGTACGCGCCCGGCGGGAGAAAGACGATTCGGTAAACACCTTCATCGTTGGTTTGGGCTGTCTTTTGTAAGCCGTTGGCGAGATTCGTTGCCGTGACCGTGACGTTTGGAACAGATGCGGCGTTCGGATCAGTTACGCGGCCCTCGATGTTCCCGGTGTTCGCTTGTGACTGGGCTAGCACACCTATGCAGACGTATAGAACGACTGCGATCAGTAGGGGGGCTCTGAACAACATGATTTCTTTCCTTTGTTGAGACAGGATTTACGAGATCCTGTCTAAGTCTTTAGCGGACGCCACAAAGCCGCCAGTCGTCTTCCGCTCGCGGTCTGCAACAGGCTCATCACGCCCATGTAACCGAAACCGAAAAAGAACAGTAGCAGGAAGGGGATCGTTCCCCACATGTGGAGACGGGCTGAGTAAGTGATTGCGAGGAGAAAATAAAGCGCGAACCCGAGTTCGAGTAAGGGTAATAAACCGCGCTTGCGTTTGTACTTCTTGCGTTTCCAGGTGGCGTCGGTCGTGTCTTCGACCCGATACTTCGGCGTTCGTACAAACTCCGACTTCACACCCAAGAGCGCTTCCAGAACGGCGCGTGCGTTTGAAAACGCGAGTCCAATTCCAAGCCCCATCACCAGCGGCAGGTGCAACAAGCGCGGCATGCGCTTTTCATCGAGATACCAGACCGCGGAACCATAAAACAGCACCACTGAGATCGACGAAAAGAAAAGCAGCGGCAGGTCCAGCACCATCAGGTGATAAAACGGCTGGTTATAACGCACCAGCAACAACGGAAACTGTAAAAAGCTCGCGACGATCATCAGCGGGTAACTGATGTTGCCGGTCAATCGGAAGAACATTTCCAGCTTCACGCGGAGCGGCAACGGCGCCAGCCAGATACGCGGATAAAGCTTCAGACCAACCTGCATCACGCCCTTCGCCCAACGTCGCTGTTGCGCCTTGAACGCATTGATCTCAACCGGAATCTCCGCCGGCGCTTCTTCGTCGAGCAGATAAACAAACTTCCATCCCATCAACTGCGCTCGGAAACTCAGATCCGTGTCTTCAGTGAGCGTATCGTGCTGCCAACCGCCGCTCATTTCGATCGCTTGCCGTCGCCAGATGCCGGCAGTGCCGTTGAAGTTGAAAAAACCGCCGGTGCGATTGCGTGTGGTTTGTTCGACGACGAAATGGCCGTCGAGCATGATCGTCTGCAGTCGCGTCAACAGGTTGTACTTGCCGTTGATGTGCGACCAGCGCATTTGCGCACAACCAACCATCGGGTCGGTGAAGAAGTCGACCAGCTTGCGCAGACAATCCGGCTTCGGAACAAAATCAGCATCGAAAATCGCCAGCAGATCACCCTTTGCAGACTTGTTACCGTTTTCGAGTGCGCCGGCTTTGAAACCGGTGCGATCCAAGCGATGGATGTAGTGAATGTCAAAACCTTCCGCGGCGTATTTCGCAACTACGGCTTCAGCAACCTTGACGGTTTCGTCAGTTGAATCGTCGAGCACCTGGATTTCCAGCTTCTCGCGCGGGTAGTCGATCGCAGTGACCGCCTTGAGCAATCGATCGACCACATAGAGTTCGTTGAAGAGCGGAAGCTGAACCGTGATGCGTGGGAGTTCTTCCTCGCTGAATCTGGCGGCCGGCTGCGGCACAAACTTGCGGTAGCGCCAGAAATCAATGACCTGCTTGATGCGATAGGCGCCATAAACCGCGAGGGTGCCGAGAATCGCAAAATAGACGATCAGAATGATCCAGTCGAAGGTGTCGAGCTTGTACAGCGGGCTGATATTGCCCCAGGTTTTATTGGTGACGTCGTGAAAGTAGCGCTCGAAAATGGCTTGCGGCGGAAGTCCTTTAGGACTGGGCCACGGGGTTGGTGCTGGAGATTGAAAAATCATGAATTGCGGTACATCCAAAAGCGCAAGATTCTACCTTATGCGGGCGGTTATGCGAAGCCGAGACGAGCTAAATCCGCCGTTCCGGGGCGCTGTAATCGCTCTTGCCGGCGGCGATGCCTTCCGGCGACGCAAGTGTGAATGTGGGCCGGGGCGGTGTGCTCAATTGCAGGCCACGCAGGCTCAAATCCGCGATTCCGGGCATGACGAAGAACACCGTCACACTTCCCAACAGCGCGCCCGTCAGCAGCCGAGACGTGTGCGTGTTTTCCCAAATTCCTAAAAAAGTCAGACTGAAATCGACTATCAGGGGAAGAGCGGCAAGAAATAACAGCTTGCGTGGGGGAGTGACGGCGCTTCGGAGCGAACGCACGAGCGGATAAATCAACAACGTGAATGCAAACCCCACATACAGCCCCGTGCAACGCGAACAAACGGCGAGCTTATGCCCGTCAATAAAATAAGAGCGATCGGGTCGTTGATGACAAAAAATGCCGAAGCCTCGATAAATCCCCTCGGCTACTTCGCTATGCCCACCCGCCGCCGCCAGCGGAGCAATCACTATCAAGGACACCAACAACACCACCGCGGCCACACTTACCAGCCAAAACACCAGCGGCCTTCGCGTCGGCACGACCTGCGGCAAATACTGGCCCATTTCTTTTGTGCCTTTTTGTGGCTAAAACCTGATGACCGTGTCTGGTCCGCCTTCGATATGTAGCGTATCGACAAACCGAATGTGGCGCGACTCCGTCGTCATCACTACTGAATGCGTTCGCTTGCCCGATCCAAAGAAGCGCACACCTTTTAACAACGCGCCGTCAGTAACACCGGTTGCAGCAAAAATGATCTTCTTCCCCGGCGCAAGATCGTCGGTGTCGTAAATCTTGTTAGGATCCCTGATTCCCATCGACGCCAGCCGGTCCAGCACTTCTTCACGAGCCGGTACTTTGTCTTTATCAACTCCAAGATGTTCCGGATCAAAAACCAACCGGGCCTGAATCTCACCGTTCAAACACTTCATCGCCGCGGCCGTAATCACCCCTTCCGGCGCGCCGCCGATTCCCATCAGGGCATGAATGTTTGTGCCGGCGACCGCCGCCGAAATACCGGCCGAAAGATCGCCGTCTGAGATCAAACGAATGCGAGCGCCCGCATTTCTTACGTCGGCAATCAGTTTCTTATGTCGCGAACGATCGAGAACGATGACGGTCAAGTCTTCGATATCGCGTCCCAAACGGCGCGCGATGTTTTTCAGGTTGTCTTTGACTGGTGCATCAATATCGACAACGCCACGCGACGATGGTCCAACGACGATCTTGTCCATGTAGATGTCAGGCGCGTTTAGCAAGCCACCGCGTTCGGCGGCTGCGAGGACAGCGATTGCGTTGTTGGCGCCCAGCGCGCACAGGTTTGTACCCTCGAGCGGATCGACCGCAATATCAACCTCGGGACACGATTCGGCGATTTCCTCGCCGACACCGAAACCACCGCCAACCTCTTCGCCGATGTAAAGCATCGGCGCTTCGTCGCGTTCGCCTTCGCCAATCACCACGCGTCCGCGCATTGGAACACTGTCCATTACTTCCCGCATTGCTTCAACGGCTACGTGATCCGAGCCCTTCCGGTCACCCTGCCCCATGGTTCGGGCGGCAGCTATCGCCGCGGCTTCGGTTACGCGCAAGAAATCCAGAGACAGCTCGCGCTCTGTTCTGAGGTCGTCACCCATCTGCTTCTCCTGGTTAAGGAAGTAGTCGGCCAAAGTGCCCGTTCATACTAGCAGAGCATCCTACAATTTTGTAACTTCGAATCCGGGTAATATGTGGATAAATCTTTCTGTGGACAAACACGCTATTAGCGAGTAATCTCACGCCCGCTCTTCGTTTCAGGTCCTCACTATGGATCGAAGAATAGAACTCGTCATCGCCAAACTAAAAACCGAACCAGCATCCGCATGGGACTTCGCTGCGCTCTCAGCGCTCGTCAATCTTTCGCCTTCGCGTTTTCGACATCTCTTCAAACAGGAAACGGGCACGACGCCGGCTCAGTATCTTAAAGAGATCCGCTTGCGCCGGGCAGCAAAACTCCTGTGCCATACGTTTCTGACCATCAAGCAGATAGTGAAACAGGTAAATCTGGGATCGAATGCTCACTTCGTCCGGGATTTCCGCAAGCTGTACGGAATGACACCGACAGTCTATCGCCGCACCATGGGTCGCAACGCAAAACGACACCGGCGGCGCAAAAAGAAAACTTCAGCCACACACGGCAAAATTTAGCCATTTTCGACAACAAACAGTCATTGACTGCACTCGCGAATCGGCCTAGATTTCCCTCCACCCCACCACAGTCGGTAAATCTAAACAATGGAGTTTTGAAAAATGGTTTTCCAGTCCTCACGTGCATGGTCCAGCTTGTGTTTGTTGCTTGTCTTACTCGCAGCAGCAGCGACTCAGGGACAAACACCTGATACGGTCCTCGCCAGAGTCAACGACAAAGCAATAACCCTGAAAGAGGTTGACGTGTCCGTTGCGGCGCAGATTTCTCCGCTGCAGCAACAGCTTTATGCCATCCGGAAAGCAGCGCTCGAGAACATCGTTACCCGAAGGATTCTCGAGAGTGAAGCCGCCGGCCGAGGCGTCACCGTCGCAGAGCTTCGCAAACAACTCACGCAAGGGGAAATCAGAGTAACCGACGCTCAAGTCGAAGAAGCTTACAAACAAAATGCTTCGTTTTTTGCGTCGATGAGTCCGGATGAAGCGCGTGAGCGTTTGCGGCTTGATCTGGAAAACCAAGCGCGCATGAAAAACTATCGCGCGGGCCTCGAAGCATTGCGGGCCAAGTGGTCCGTTACGATCGACTTTTCGCCGCCAGTGTTTGTTTCAGCGTTGGACGACGGAGTTTCGCCGGCCAGAGGATCTCCGAATCCGCAAGTTACGATTGTGGAGTTTTCGGATTTCGAATGCCCATTTTGTAACCACGTCCAGAGCACACTGAAACAGATCATTGAAACCTACGGGAAAGAGGTGCGGCTCGTCTTCAAACATCTGCCGTTGGAGGGACATCGAAATTCTTTCACTGCAGCGCGTGCCGCGTACTGCGCCGGCGAACAGGATCGGTTCTGGCAGTTTCACGACGCGCTTTTTTCAAAGCGAGATTTGTCGTCCTCGGTGCTGGAACAGATTGCCTCAGATCTGGGACTGGCGACTGCGAGATTCAAGGAGTGTTTCAACTCGGAGCAATCGCGCGCTGCCATCGTCAAAGATCTTGAAGTGGCAAGAACATTTCGCATCGACAGCACGCCCAGCTTCATTGTCAACGGGAAACTAATCAAAGGCGCAATCAGCTTTGCCGATTTTCAAAAAATTATCGAGCAGGAGCTGGGCCGGAACGTTAATCAAAAACAGTCGTCAACCAATTAGGAGATCCTCACATGAAACGAATTGCTTACTTCGTCTTTAGCGTAATCCTCCTGTCTACCGTGATGGTATTGACCGCGCTTGCTCAGAATCGAACTTCCCGCCACGAAAAGATCGTGCGCGACACGTATCAGAAGCTCGAAGCTTACAACGCCGCCGCTCAAACTTTTAGAAGTGACTACACGCGAAAACCAATTCCTGCAGACACAAATCTGAAATTCGTTCTTGATGGATTCCGAGTCGGCAGCATTCAGGAAATCCTTTACACACCGTATCGAGACCTGGTGACGTTACCCACGGGCGATGTCGTCTCCCTCACTCGTGGCGGTCACTCTGTTAATAGTGGGCCACAGGAGGCGACTTTCGACGCCGCCTGGGAGCCGGGACAATATGCTGCGGTCTTCGATCCGGCCTGGACCATTGCGGATGTCTTTCATTTCGAAGCGGCCAGGTATTACAACGTGAAAACGTATGCTTCGTATCAGGTGGCGGTAACTCTGAATGGGAGGACCCGCAACTATCGTGCGATGGCCCTCTTTCGTGATGATGATCGCGACGCGCCGGAGTTTTGGGACACGATCGTTAACGGAGTTGGTAATGTTTGGGAAGAAAAACGTCCGCCGTACAAGACGAAGACAAAACTGACGGTCGAGAGTTCGACGTCATCTTTAGCAGAGTCGTCCGCCGGCGACGGATTCCAGATTGGGGGCGATGCAATATACGCACAAGCCACATCGGGCGAAGGCGGTGGAACTTACACTCAAACGACAAGCTCCACGTCGTTGCCTCTGTGGCTCAGTGGCGACGATCAGGAACATGCATCGGGCCGGCATGGTGGCACGGCGGAATTCATCGGCACTTGCGAGCAGATGTTTGGCAACCTGCAACGTTGCTCCGTAAAAATCGATAAGTTTGTTGCCTTCGAAACCGGAACCTTGAGCAATGTGACACCTTTCTTTTTTCATGTTGGCTCAAAGGATCAAAAAACTGAGGACGGTACCGCGCCACTTGGGAGTCCGGTCTCATGTGCATCGGGCACAGGGGTAGCTTTCTCTTCCTGTCTGTTTGCCAGCAATTGCGGCGGCAGTGCCAACGTGTCGCTCAGTATCCTTGTCGCATCCGTTTCAGCTAGCGTCAGCGGCGGTAATCTCTGGCGCGACGCACATGCGGAGCAGTTCAAATGCAATCTCTCTGCAACTGCCGGTGGCACCTGCACGACGCCTGCATTCAATGGCACGTGCCCGACGGGTTCCACTCCCAACGGTTCGGGACTTTGTTGCTTTAGCGGCGGCACGAGGACGGGAAATTGCGGTCTGGCCTTCGCCAACAAGTGCATGATGTATGGAGGCGACTATGATTTCCTCAGTTGCACTTGTCTGGGCTGCGACACCTGTGGCGGCTCTCCGATCGTTATTGACCTTGCCGGTGATGGTATCGCCCTCACTGGTCCTTCCGATGGTGTTGATTTCGATCTCAATGGCAACGGCACCCGGGATCGTCTTGGTTGGACCATGCCCAACTCGGACGATGCCTGGCTGGCGCTGGACCGCGACGGCAATGGGACTATCGATAAGGGGGCCGAACTGTTTGGCGATTTCACTCCGCAGCCACCTTCAAGTAACAAGAATGGCTTTCTGGCGCTGGCTGAGTTTGATAAGCCCGGCAGTGGTGGGAATGGCGACGGCCTAATCGACAATCGCGATCTGATATTCGAGCGGCTTCGTCTGTGGCAGGACAAGAATCACAACGGCATCTCCGAACCTGAAGAGCTGCATACACTCGCGTCACTCAGCGTGAAAGCAATGGAGATAGATTTTAAGGAGTCGAAGCGCGTGGATGCGTACGGTAACGAATTCAAATACCGCGCGAAGGTACGCGGCGTTACTAATGCGAATGTCGGACGCTGGGCCTGGGATGTGTTCCTGGCCCACTAACAAACATCCACAGATTACACAGATACATGTCTGTGTAATCTGCGTAATCTGTGGACTGATCTACTTCTTCCAGGTGGGCAACGTGCGGCGGGCTGGTTTCTCTTTCTTCAATCCCAGCGCCCAATCGGCCTGCATCAGGGTGTGAATATCGCGCGTGCCCTCGTAGATGATCGCGGCCTTGCAGTTCCGCAGATAACGTTCGACCGGATAGTCGTTGGAATAGCCATTGGCACCGTGAACTTCGATCGCCATCGAGGCCGCCTTCTCACTGCGCGTGGTGGCTTGCCACTTCGCCAGACTCGTCGCCTTCGCATTGGGCTGGCCCTCGTTTTTCAACCAGCCGGCGCGCAGCCATAACAAGTGGCTCATCTGGTAGTCAGCTTCCATCTCCGCAATCTTCTGCTTCACGAGCTGGTGATTTGCGATCTTCGTGCCAAATGTCTCGCGCGTGTTTGCGTAACTGACCGAAGCATCGCGAGACGCACGAATCACGCCCGTAGCTCCGGAAGCGACGGTGTAACGTCCCTGCTCGAGCGCAAACATCGCTATCTTGAATCCTTCACCTTCCTCGCCGACCATGTTTTCCTGCGGTACGCGCACATCCTGCAACGAGAAATACCCGGTGTTGCCCGCCCGAATGCCGAGCTTGCCGTGAATCGTGCCCGAAGAAAACCCTTTCATGGTGCGCTCGACAATGAAGCACGACATGCCGGTGTGATCGCGTTGTCGTCGCTTCTCTTCATCAGTCCAGCAAAAGAAAAGAAAGTTGTCAGCCACGTCGGCCAAACTGATCCACATCTTTTCGCCGTTCAAAACCCATTCATTTCCTTCGCGACGAGCCGTCGAGCGGGCGCCAACGACGTCAGAACCGGCGCCCGGTTCGGTCAAACCATAGGTGGCAAGCTTTTCGCCTTTGGCCTGCGGCACTAGGTACTTCTGCTTCTGCTCTTCACTTCCCCAGGTATAAAGTGTTAACGAATTCAGACCGGTATGGACTGACATCACCACGCGCATGAACGTATCGACCGCTTCGAGCTCCTCACAAACAAGTCCGAGCGAGATGTAATCGAAACCCGCGCCGCCGTACTCTTCCGGAATACAAACACCCAACAGATTCAAAGCCGCCATCTTCTTCAACACTGACGGCTCAAAATGCTGCTTTTCATCCCATTCTTTGATATGAGGCGCAACTTCCTTTTGTGCAAACTCGCGCACTGTTTGCACGAGTGCCTTGTGATCTTCGCTCAGTTCAAAATCAATCATTTCATTACTCTTTCCAGTAGGGTGCTAAAAATGACCGGACATCTTACCGGACGCTACAGAAAAGCACAAAAAGCGCAAAATCATTCCAAGGCTTACTGTGCATTTTCTGCCCGTTTGTGGCTATACTCCGAGCATGCCGAAGAAAACTCGAGCCGGTGACGTAACCACTGTCGGTCTGGTGCAAATGAGTTGTGAGCCAAGGTCGGAAGCTAACCTCAAGAAGGCTATTGCAGGTATCAAAGAGGCGGCCAAACGCGGCGCTCAGATCATTTGCCTACAGGAACTTTTTCGCTCGCAGTACTTCTGTCAAACGGAAGATATTCAACTCTTTAAACTCGCGGAAACCATCCCCGGCCCATCAACCGAAGCCCTCGGCAAAGTGGCGCGGCAGAACAAAGTGGTCATCATCGCCTCCCTCTTCGAGAAGCGAGCGGCAGGCGTATATCACAACACGGCCGTAATGATCGACGCTTCGGGAAAAATTGTCGGGAAGTATCGCAAGATGCACATCCCCGACGATCCGCTTTACTACGAGAAGTTTTATTTCACGCCCGGCGATCTCGGCTTTCAGACTCACGACACGGCCTACGGCAAAATCGGCACGCTCGTTTGCTGGGATCAATGGTTCCCGGAAGCCGCTCGCCTAACGGCTCTCGGTGGCGCTAATTTTCTGTTTTATCCAACGGCGATCGGCTGGCTCCCGGATGAAGAACCGGAAATGAACGCGGCGCAACATTCGGCCTGGGAAACAATCCAGCGTGGACATGCGATTGCGAATGGACTTTTCGTGGTAGTCGTCAATCGCGTCGGTCATGAAGGCAAGCTGACGTTCTGGGGCCAGTCGTTTGTGGTCGATCCGTTTGGCCGCATCGTGGCGAAAGCTTCGGCTGATAAAGAAGAAGTGCTCGTCGTCGAATGTGATCTTTCTAAAATTGAAGAAACGCGTCAGAACTGGCCCTTCCTGCGCGACCGCCGGATCGATGCCTATGACGGGTTACGTTTGAGATTTGGTGGATCGCTATGAGTTACGGCCCGCTGGATTTCGTGGGCAACGTCGGCGTGGTGATACTGATGATCACGTATCTGATGTTACAGCTCAACAAACTTCCCAGTGACGGCCTGCTTTATTCGCTTCTGAATGCAATCGGCGCGGGCCTGATCGTCATTTCATTGCTCTTTAATTTCAATCTTTCCGCTCTGTTGGTGGAAGTGTTCTGGGTTCTGATTAGTCTGGTCGGAATCTACAGATACTTTCGACTCAAGGCACTCAGATCCGAGACTCTCGATGGATGAATCACCGCGAAACACTCCGGTGCGCTCGGGTTTCGTCATGCCCGCTGAATGGCATCCTCATCAAGCGACCTGGCTGACGTGGCCCAAGGACCCCGAAACGTGGCCCGATCGTGTACCGCAAGTCGAGGCAATCTATCTTGAGATGATCGCGGCGCTCACGCCGCATGAGATCGTCAACTTACTCGTCGACGACGATCAAACCGAGCAGTCCATTCGAGATCGAGTCAGCGCCGCAACAGCCGCGCAGATACATTTCCATCACATTCAAACCGTCGACTCGTGGATTCGCGACTATGGTCCTAATTTTTTGCTTGGCCGAAACGGCGAGAGCGCCTTCAACGATTGGATCTTCAATGCCTGGGGAAACAAATACGAAGAGCTGAAGAAAGACGACAGCGTACCCCGTCGACTGGAACCGTCTCTGAAACTAAAAAGATTCTCGCCGGGAATCGTGATGGAAGGTGGCTCGATTGAAGTCAACGGCGCGGGCTGTCTGCTAACCACCGAACAGTGCCTGCTAAACAAAAATCGCAATCCCGAGTTATCGCGCGAAGAGATCGAGCAGTATCTGAAAAATTATCTCGGGGTCCAGAAGGTGTTATGGCTTGCTGAAGGGATTGTCGGAGACGACACAGACGGTCACATCGACGACATTGCCCGCTTTGTCGCGCCCAACCTGATCGTGACTGCCGTCGAAGACGATCCTCACGATGCAAACTACGAGATACTGCAGGATAACCTTGCGCGGCTACGGTCGATGACTGACGCTCACGGAAACCCTTTCGAGATCGTCACTCTACCGATGCCGGGAATTGTTGGTGGTACAAGCACCAGCACTCGCGACCTCGATCGTCTACCTGCCAGCTACGCAAACTTTTACATCGCCAACAACGTCGTTCTCGCGCCCGTGTTTGGTCACGCAAACGATTTACGTGCGGTGGAAACGCTCCAAAAAGTTTTTCCTACTCGCCGTGTGGTGCCGCTTAATTGCGAACCATTAGTCTGGGGTATGGGCACAATTCACTGCGTCACGCAGCAACAACCAAAAATTTAGCCGCGGATTCACGCGGATAAACGCTGATCTGCGTAAATCTGCGTTCATCCGCGGCTAATAATCTTCCTTGCTTCCGCGATCGCCTCATCGAGATTCCGCACGCGTCCATCCAACTGCATCTCGTAAACAACGCGCGTGATCTCACCCACCTCTGGTCCGGGGTTGATACCCAGCTCGAGCAAATGCCGGCCTAACAGGATCGGATCGGGCGGGCGTTGCTCAACTTGTAACTCGCGCGACCGCTCAATAAACCACTCCTGCGCCTTCGCGTCGTACCACTTCTCGCGCGGTACCCAATCAGCATTTCGCCCCAGCGAATCAGCCCGGGCGACTCGATACAAAAGATCCGGCTCACAACGACGCGCGAGTCGTCGAAACGCTCCTTCCCCAACTTCATCACGCTTCTTGTAAAACTCGCCTGGCTTCAAATGTTCACGGACGAGCGAGATAACTTGCTTACGCACGTTGTAACCATCAATCGTATGTATGTTGATGCGATCCAGAAAACTTTCCGCCGGCGGCACTCCGGCTTCCTCGTGTCCGCGCGAACGCAATCGGCCGTCAATAAACTGAGTCGTAGCCGGTTTGCCAAAATCATGCGCGAGTGCCGCCAGCATCACCGTCACTCTGCGCGCATGCGGAAGATCGTCGATCAACTCGCGCGCACGATCGATCACGAGCTGCGTATGAACAAAGCAATCGCCTTCAGGATGCCATTCCGGATCCTGTGGCACTCCGATCAAACTCTGAATCTCAGGAAAAAGCTGTTTCACGGCACCGAGTTTGTGTAACCAATCGAGACCGACTGACGGACGCGCGGCACTGAGTAACAGCTTCTCCAGCTCGCCCCAGATTCGCTCAGCGGGAAGATCAGTAAGGTCGACACCTCGGCAAAGTGAAACGGTCTCGGGGTCGATGTCGAACTCAAAACGAGCGGCAAACTGCGCTGCACGCAGCACGCGCAGACTGTCTTCCACAAAAGTCTCGGCTGAGACGGCACGCAGAAGCCGCCGGTCGATATCGCCGCGGCCGTCAAACGGATCGATCAACTCGCCGGTGAGCGGATCTTTCAGAATCGCATTGATCGTGAAGTCGCGTCGTCGCGCGGCGTCGTCGATGCTCATCGACGGATCGCCCTCGATCACAAACGCTTTGTGCCCGCGTCCGGCTTTACGTTCGCGACGCGGAATCGAAACGTCCAGATGCTGACCCAGCTTGTAAACGGTGAACGATTCCCCAACGACGTTGACTGGACCAAACTGGTCCAACACTGCGCGGAGACGAACCGCATCAAGATGATAAACTTCGAGATCCCAGTCTTTGGGCAACACGCCCATCAGTTCGTCGCGCACACATCCACCTACGAGCAGCGCACGACCACCCGCATCGTGAATCGCGTTGGCGAGAGATGAAACCGTGTCGGGCAGATCGACCATATCAATCAATTAGCCACCGATGAACACGGATCTACGAACCCGATCCGTCATAAATCCGTGTTCATCGGTGGCTAATTACTCTTCCTCAGGCGATTCAACCAGGACCTGAACACCACGAGTAGACGGCAAACAACTGATCACCTGCGCGCGATCGATCTTCGTCAGCTCACTACCGGCAGCATGCCAGAGCTTCACCCAGAAAGTTCTGGTAGCCCCATGAACCGCAAACGTAGATCCATCCAGCATCACCGGCACCGGCTCAGCCACCGTCCCCGCGCGCAGAGTTTCCAGTAATTCAGGTGTGAACGGCTTGAACTGCTCAAACTGGACCAGTACTGACTTATCGTCGATCTCAGCCGGCGGCAGTTCAACCGGATCTTCCGACTCGAGCAATAACCGCGTCTCAGTCTGTTGATTTCTTTTCTTAACTACAGGCATAAAACTTCACACCGTTTCCGGCGGTGGAATCGGGTACGGCTTCAAACGCTTCTGCAGATGTTCCGCGAGATCGATAACTTTGATCCTTTCCTGTTCCCACGTATCGCGGTCGCGCACCGTGACGGCTTCGTCCTCCAGCGACTGATGATCGACCGTGATACAAAACGGAGTACCAATCTCATCCTGACGCGCGTAAAGCTTCCCGATGCCGCCAGTGTCGTCGTAAACCGCTCGCAGCACCGGTTGCAGCGAACGCTTGATGGCCTTTGCCATTCCGACAATCTCCGGTTTGTTCTTTGCCAGCGGCAGGATCGCAGCCTTGATGGGAGCGAGTTGCGGGCTCAGCTTCAAAATGACGCGCGTCTCACCTTTATCGTTGGTGCGTTCTGAATAAGCGTCCATCAACACTGCCAGCACCGTGCGATTAACACCAGTGGCCGGTTCGATCACGTGTGGATAAAATCGCTGTTTCGTTGGCTCGTCGAAATACGAAAGATCCTCGGTAGAGTCCGGATTGACGCGCTTTCCTTCCTCGTCAAGCCTGTTCTTCGAGTGAGTACTCAAATCGAAATCGGTTCGCCAGGCAATTCCCATCAGTTCTTCCCAGGGCTTTTCGCGCTCGGGAAAATATCGATACATGATGTCGACGGTGCGTTTTGAATAATGGGCCAACTCACTTGCCGGAACTTCGTACAAATACAGATTCTCGCGACTGATCCCCAAAGAGCCAAACCACTCGAGGTATTGTTCAACCCAGTAGTCGACCAGCTTGACGTGTTCGGCAGTGGGCGAAACAAAGTACTCCATCTCCATCTGCTCAAACTCACGCGTGCGTAAGATGAAATTTCCGGGAGTTACTTCGTTACGAAACGACTTACCTACCTGCGCAATACCAAACGGCAATTTGCGCCGCATCGTCGTCTGCACATTTAGAAAGTTGATGAAGATGCCCTGCGCGGTTTCCGGTCTCAGATAAGCGAGCGCAGTTGGATCATCGTCTGCCACGGCGCCCAATTTGGTTTGCAGCATCGTGTTGAACGGGCGCGCTTCCGTCCAATCATTCGCGCCGCACGAAGGGCACGTGTTGTCGACGATCTTGTCGGCTCGGAATCGACCTTTACACTTACGACAGTCAATCAGCCAATCATTGAAAGTCGCTTCGTGACCCGAATACTTCCAGACGAGGCGATTGAGAATGATTGAAGAATCGATTCCCTCGATGTCGTCGCGGTCGTAGACGAGCCAGCGCCACCACGATTGCTTGACGTTGTTGCAAAGCTCCACGCCGAGTGGACCATAGTCCCAGGCGCTGCCGAGGCCGCCATAAACTTCGGAAGAGGGAAAAACAAAACCTCGCCGCTTGGCGAGCGAAACGATAGTGTCGATGTTTGGTGCAGGCACGAATACAGGATTATCAAAATTTCCGTGATTAGTAAAACTCCTCCCAAAAGTTAAGCCGCGGATTTACACGGATTAACGCGGATCATAATAAGAAATAATTCTGATCTGCGTTCATCCGTGTAATCCGCGGCTAATACTGCTATTTGCTTGGTGTTTGAATGTTGACGTCGATCTTCTGTGTTCCGCCACCTCCAAATATCCGTCCCCTGAACATATACAACCCGACTAATATCACGAGCACAAATATCACCAGTATCGCGACGACTCCGACACTGCCGGCGCCGCCTCCACCTTCTTCGGCCATGAAGGTTCCTCCCTTAGATTTGAAAGCGAAATTAAGCCGGGGGGCTGTTGGAGGGAAAGAAATAGAAGCCACAGATTATCACGGATTGAGGAAAGAATACCCGTGAAAATCTGTGGCCAAAGAGTCTAGGGGCGACGGCGCTTGCCTGGATTGACTTCACCGGCCTGGACGGTCGGTGTAGGTTGCGGCGCGGCTGCGCCACTCGGAACGATCCAAAGTTCGACGCTGTCTCCTTCGCGGAAGCCGCCATTGACGACGACGAGACGCGAAGCATCAATACCACGTTGCGTGACGAGATAATCGCGTGCGCGAGTCATTAGCTTCTCGACCTGGCCCAACGGACTCATTCGTCCACCGTACGCGATGATGTAACCGCGTGTCGACGGATCGTTTTGCAGTTCGACGGCGAGATTGTCGAGACGCGCTTTCTGATCGTCAAAGGTGCAGTTGTTACACTCGTCAAACTCACGCGCAACAATCACTTTCTTCTCACGTGCGGCAATGACCGACACTGCTTGAACAGTTTGAGCACATGACGGATCCGGCGAGCCATCGTCGGCGGTTAAAGTCGCAGTGATGCGCTGTCCGCCAAGTCCGGTGGAGTCAACATTCAGCGTCGGCGTACCGAGCCCGCTGATCACGCGAGCACTCGACGGCGCCACATTCCATTTGTAATTGATCGGAGCACTGCCAGTGTAAGCAACGTCAGCCGAGAACGTGATGATCTCGCCGTCAGTCACCTGCTTCGGCGCCGAGACGTTCAGCGGGAAGGGACACGGCGACTTCGCCAGCGGTGGCAATGGCTTGTAATTGACCACCACACACTTGACGCGTCCGGCCGGAAGATCGATTTCGCGGATCCAGAATTGGCCGTTTGGTAACGTAACCTGAACATTGTGGACACCGGGATCGAGATCGATCGCGCGATATTCTGTCAGCGTTTCACCGCGAGGTTTTCCATCAATGATCAGTAACAAACCGCCCGGGTTCGTAAGAATCTTGATCGTGCCGTTCTTTGCTTTCTTTGGTTTGGCTGCAACGTTCGACGTTTGCGCTGTAGAAAATACGAATGCAAGCAGAACTGCCATGCCGAGGATGAATTTACGTGTTGACACTGTCCTATTCCTCCTCCTCTGTCTGCGCTGCTGCTTTTTTCTTCGTGTAACGTCGCCTTAAACCTGCACCAAACGCCATCAGACCCGTTCCCAACAACACCAGAGAAGCAGGTTCAGGAACCTGCGGAGTTGGCGTTGGCGTCGGAGTGGGCGTCGGGGTAGGAGTTGGAGTCGGAGTCGGGTTCGGTTCCGGCGTGTCGCAATCGTCACAGTCGTGAATAAAGACTAGCGGGACTGCTGCCAGGAACAGGAATGGCCACTTCGGAAAACCATCCGCGATCAGAATCTCACCGCAGTCGCAGATCGTGCCTTCGACTTCGGCCTCTTCAAATACCTCAACGCCAAGCTTCTGCCCTTCACCGGTCACCACCACTCCGGACGTGACTGAATCCGTCTTCGGAGCTTGTGTTCCGGCGTTGTCATTACGTGGTCCAGTCTGGGTTGATCCTTTCTGAGGATCCTGCTGCGTAATAAGCGAATTGAGTTTGAGATCGGGAATACCCTGGGAAGTAGAAAGCGTTTGGATGACCTGATTTATTCTGACGGGTTCAGCAAACACGGGCACCGCTGTAAACGAGACGCAAAGCAAGGCTAGAAACGCAGCAGCCACGCGCCGGCCACCTTGCGCAAGTCTTGTTTTGAAAACCTGGGAGAACAGAAAGTTCATATAGTTTGACTGACCTAACTAACGAATCGGGAGAATTCGTCAGTCCCACCTTTTCCGGTTGTCTTTATCCAATACGAAGACATTGCTAATACCCGGGAAACTCCAGTGTTAAGGCATTTCTATGGAGGTCCGGCGCTTAGAAGCGAGTGTCCCGAAGGTTCAAGATCAACCGACACCTGTTCAGTCTCTCGTCACTTCAAGACACAAAAGGTGTAAAGCTTGCTGCAAGTTGAGGGCCGTCAGAAAAGACGAGAAAAACCGAGTGTTTCGAGGTTTAACGCGGTGAGCTTGTCTGGATTCCAGATTGTGATCTGAAAATTGGACGGAAAAACTGTGGAGTGCAGCGGTCTGGCCGCCGCACTCCATGAGATCAATTACGCTTCGCTGTTGCCATCGTGGTTGCCGCCGCCTTCGCTCTGGCTCGCAGCTTCGGCTTTGCGATTCTCGTCCTTCAACACGGCTTTGCGTGAGAGCTTAATCTTATTGCCTTCACGCCCGATGCACTTCACCAGGATCTGCTGTCCCTCTTTCAGCTCATCACGAACGTCCTTCACACGACGATCCGCAATCTCTGAAATGTGCAGCAATCCGTCCGTGCCCGGAAAGATCTCGACGAACGCTCCGAAGTCGACAATGCGATTGACGGTGCCGAGATACGTCTGGCCCACCTCTGCTTCAGCAGTTAGACCACGAATACGATTCACCGCCGCGTCGGCTGCTTCGCCGCTCGCAGTTGCGATCGAAATCGTACCGTCGTCAGACACATCGATCTTCGCGCCAGTTTCTTCCACGAGGGAGCGAATGACCTTGCCGCCTGGTCCAATCACGTCGCGAATCTTATCGGGGTTGATCTTGATCTGGATGATACGCGGAGCGTGAAGGGAAATCTGTTCGCGCGGTTCTGCGAGAGTCTTTTCCATCGCGCCGAGAATGTAGAGCCGGCCTTTCTTCGCCTGCTCCAATGCTTCGGCCATGATCTGCGCGTTGATACCAGCGATCTTGATATCCATCTGCAACGCAGTGATACCGTTACGCGTGCCCGCGACTTTGAAATCCATGTCGCCGTAGTGATCTTCGGCGCCGGCGATATCAGTCAGGATTGCGTACTTGTTCCCTTCCATCACGAGACCCATCGCCACTCCGGCCACGGGTGCTTTCAACGGCACGCCTGCATCCATCATCGAGAGTGTTCCACCGCAAACAGTCGCCATCGACGATGAACCGTTTGACTCGGTGATCTCGGAGACGACGCGGAGGGTGTAGGGAAAATCTGCATCATCAGGCAGAACTATTTCGAGTGCGCGTCGGGCGAGGGCGCCGTGCCCGATCTCGCGACGGCTTGACGATCCATAACGACCGACTTCGCCGACCGAATACTGCGGGAAGTTGTAATGCAGCAGGAAGCGGCGTTTCACTTCGCCTTTCTCGAGATCGTCAATAAACTGCTCGTCTTCTTTCGTTCCCAACGTGGTCGAGACGAGCGCCTGAGTTTCACCCCTGGTGAACAGCGCTGAACCGTGCACGCGTGGCAACCAGCCAACTTCCGCTGTGATCGGGCGAATCTCGGAGAATCTTCTACCGTCAGGGCGGCGGCGTTTGTTGAGAATGTCGTCGCGGAAAATCGTTTCCTTGAGTTGATCGAAGATCAGCTTCGCCATTGGTCGTTGCTCCGGTTGATCGTCCGGATACGACTCGACGACTTCCTTCTTCAGTGCGTCAACGGCTGCATAGCTGGATCGTTTTTCCTGGCCCGTGGTGTCGAGCGCGTCTCTAAGCCGCTCGCTGAATTTTTCCGTGATTTCGCGCACCATCTCCGCGTTCAGTTCGACCGGAGCGACTTCGCGTTTTTGAATCTCGAGTGCTTTGTAGAGTTCCTTTTGCCAGCGGCACAGCCGGTTGATCTCTTTGTGGGCCAACATCAAAGCTTCGACCATGATTTCTTCCGAAACTTCGTTGGAGCCGGCTTCCACCATCACGATCGCTTCTTCGGTACCGGCAACGATCAAATTCAAGCGCGACTCACGCACTTCGTCGTAGGTCGGGTTGACGATATAGCGGCCTTCAATCAATCCGATGCGCACACCTGCAATGGGATTCAAAAAGGGAATATCTGATAGATAAAGGGCACAGGACGCGCCCGTGATAGCAATAACATCCGGGTTGTTGTCCGGATCGGCTGAAATCACACTCGCAATAACCTGAGTTTCATTTCGATAACCTTCGGCAAACAGCGGGCGGCAGGGGCGGTCGATCAAACGGCTGGTGAGCACTTCCTTTTCATTAGGACGGCCCTCACGCCTGAAGTAATTGCCGGGGATACGTCCCGCGGCGTAGTTTGCTTCACGGTATTCGACCGTGAGCGGAAAGAAGTCAATACCCTCTCGGGGCGTAGAAGCGCTTACGGCAGCGACCAGCAACATCGTGTCGCCATACCGGATTACGACTGAGCCATCCGCTTGTTTTGCAACGCGGCCGGTTTCAACGGTTAACTCCTTTTCGCCAAGTTTGATTGACTCTTTGAGGTATTTCTTTTCTGACATATTTGTTCTCCTTCGAACGTAACCTGAACACTTTCAGGTCGCGGGCGTCGCCAACCATTTGGGCGCCAACGCTGTTTTGAGCAAGCAATCTTGCTGAAATTTGGGCCGCCAACGTGATGCGGGGTAAGGCAATGGGCTACAGAAAAAGGCGGCACGAGCCTCTTGAACCGTGAAGCTCATGCCGCCTTATTGCTCGAAGCTTTTGGGCCGTACACGTCAGCTTGTTTGCAGTCAATCGCCGTCACGTTCGGCACTGCCACAAGCTCTTCGATAGACGCGGGCTTTAACTCAACAGAGATTCGAAGCTCTCTTCCAATTTTCCTAACTACCGGCGCAGACCCAGACGATTTACTACTTCATGGTAGCGCTCGATATCGGTGCGCTTTAGATAATCCAACAAACTACGGCGTTGCGAGACCATTTTCAGCAGGCCGCGCCGCGAGTGATTGTCTTTCTTGTGGGTCTTGAAATGCTCCGTGAGGTCGGTAATCCTCTTACTTAGAAGTGCGACCTGAACTTGTGGTGAACCGGTATCTGACTCATGCGTACGGAAATCAGAAACTATCTGTTCCTTGGTTTGTTTTGCTAACGCCACTTGCTTAAATGGTCCTCCTCGACCGCAGTAACTTCCGCTAAAAGCGGCAACCGCTAAACTTAAAAAGCAATGCCAATGTAACATGAGCCGCTAAAAGGCACAAACGTCAAGCCAGATTCCGCCACAAAGAGGCACATTTGTGCCTTTTTGTGGCTAATTCGGTGTACTATCGCGGGAAATGTCAAAAGCAAAGATTCTGATTCTCGGAGGCGGCTTCGGGGGTACGTTTACGGCCCTCGAACTGGCGGGAGCGGCGGATGTAACCCTCGTCAGCGATGAAGATCATTTTCTCTTCACTCCCATGCTCTATGAGTACCTGAGTGGCGAGGTTGCGGCCTGGCATATCGCCCCGCGCTACGATGAACTGCTGGAGAATAACGTCCATTTCATCAAAGCTGAGGTCACGGGAATCGATCTCGCGGCTCAAACCGTTTCGCTCACCAGCGCTGAAAACACTCTCAACTACGACATGCTGGTCCTGGCGGTCGGCGGCGTGACGAATTACGTCGGCGTCGAGGGAGCGGAACAATACTCCCTGCCCTTCCGCAAACTTCAACACGCAGACAATCTGCGAAAGCGGATGGTGGCTGCGCTCGACGGAGTCCCACCCGATGCGGCGCCGCAGGATGCGCGACGCGAGCTAACGTTTGCAGTGGTTGGCGCGGGAGCGAGTGGCTGCGAACTCTCGACCAAGATGGCTGATTTGTTGAACGATGCGTTCAGACGGCGTGCGCTTCAGGGTGAGCCCCGGGTGCTGGTCGTCGAAATGGGTGATCGAGTAGTTCCGGGAATGGGCGATCAGATTCGGCACTTCGTCGAAGATGCTTTGCGCGAGTCGCGGGTTGAAGTTCATACGCAAACGCGCGTGGTGAAAGTGACGGCGGACGAACTTACCTTCGACCATGATGGTAAGCAGGAGAACTTGAAAACGGCGGGAGTGGTTTGGACTGGCGGCGTCAAGATGAGTCCGTTAATCGAGCAGCTCGACGCGGCGAAGACGAAACGCGGACTGCTCGTCGTTAATCCCATGTTGCAGTTACAAGATCACGTCAACGTGTTCGCACTCGGCGACATCGCCGTCTACCCGGACGCGACCCCAACGCTTGCGGGAACGGCCCAACTCGCGTTCCAGCAAGCAAGTCTGGCAGCTCGCAATATCAAGGCGTACATGGAAGGGAAAGAAATGCAGACGAAGCATTTCGAAGAGTTGGGAGAAGCGATCAGTCTCGGGACGGAACGGGCGGCAGTGCTCACCGGTGGCAAGGCATTTGGTGGGGCGCTCGCGCGACAAGCACGATTCGCGTTGTACACGTCGCGCTTGCCAACGTGGCATCACCGATTGCGCGTGGGCGCGAGCTGGTTCTTCGAAGGCACGACACCTCAGCCACTCCTGCCGCTGGGATTCGAAAGGTAAATCGAACGCGGATTTACGCGGATAAACGCTGATCTGCGTTAATCTGCGTTCATCCGCGGCATAACTCTTGTTTTGAATGCTTTCCATGGGAGCATGGAAGCTGCGTATTCTGCTGTGCGTTGTGTTTCTGGTGATCGTCTCAGTGGTATCAATGCTGAGCGCTTATCGGACAACACCGCGAATGCCGGTAATCGAACTTCCGCCATCCGATCCGGTCGCCATCGGCACTCCACTACCACCCACTGAATCTCCAAGTCCAACTCCCGAGGACGCAAATTTCGTCGGCCGCATGAACCTGATAATTCCTGTCGCCGGTGTGCGTCCGGATCAATTGCTCGACACTTACGCCGATGCCCGCTCCGAAGGCCGAACACACGATGCTATCGATATTATGGCTCCGGCAGAGACCCCGGTTCTGGCCGCCACCGACGGCAAAATCCTCAAACTCTTCCATAGCGACCTTGGCGGTACCACGATCTATCAGCTCAACTCAAACCAGGAACTTGTCTTCTACTACGCTCACCTTTCGCACTACGCGGATGGTCTAACTGAGGGAAGTCTCGTCAAGCAGGGTGAGGTCATCGCGTACGTCGGCGACACCGGCAACGCGGGCGCTGGCAATTATCACCTTCACTTCTCGATCGCAGTCGTTTCTGACCCGAAACGCTACTGGGAAGGAACCAACATCAACCCGTATCCGCTGCTACAGAACCGAGCGCGTTAACCGCCTTACCGTTCGCAAATCGTGCAGAAAATCCGTCTAAACGATGAGCCCATGCTGGAACGCTCATTGCACCACGTACCCTGAATCACACTGTTAGAGGAGCCAATAAATGAAGGGTTTTCTGCGACACTCGAGTCTTTTTTTTCTCGCCTGCCTGCTGACCAGTTGTACGGTGCAACCGACGGGCAATTCGAATACTTCGGTGGTGACAACCACTCCATCACCGAGCCCGTCAATTTCACCTGCGGCGACATCAGAAACATCATCATCAGTTCAGGTGACTTTGCCATTGCTCGATGCGCTGCTCAGCGACGAGAAGTTTGTGGCCCAACTGAAGCAGAACCTGAAACTCTCTGACGAGCAGATCGACTCGCTCAAGCGTGCGTCGAGCAGTGAGATCGCACGCCTTCAGCAAACAAACGCTGAAGATACCGACGGCAATGCGACTGACGCCCGCACCCGCGCTGCTGAAGAACTGCGCAAGACTCTCGGCGCTGACAAAGCCCGACAACTAGCGACCCTCGCAAACGATTACTGGTCCAAAGGCGATCAGACGGAAACTGCCAGCAGCAACACAGTCGCGATGCTGAAAGGACCAAACGCCGTTCCCACCGACACGCGTATCGTCGTAAATATTCCGGCGTTTCGCATGGATCTCTTTCAGGATGGATCCCTCGTAAAGTCGTACAAGATCGGCATCGGCTATCCCGAGTTCCCGCTGCCATTTGGGTTGCGCAAAGCGCAGACAATCATCTTCAACCCGACCTGGACGCCGCCCGATTCGCCGTGGGTCGAAAAGATGAAGAACGTGACTGCGGGTGAAACCGTTAAAGCAGGCGATAAAGACAATCCGCTTGGTCCAATCAAGATCCCGATCGGCTTGCCGTCACTGATTCATGGCGGCAAGTCGCCGGCGAAGATTGGTAAGTTTGCGTCGCACGGCTGCGTCGGTTTGACGAACGCACAGGTCAAAGACTTTGCGGCTCAGCTAGCGAAAGCGTCGAACACTTCAGATGTTTCCGACGTTACGATCGCTTCGTACCTCGAGGACAGAGAGAAAACGAAAACGGTGAAACTAAATCAAACCGTGCCCGTCGAACTGCGTTACGAAACGATCGTGTTGGAAGACGGAAAGCTGCACCTCTACAAAGATGTGTACGCGCAGGATTCGAACACCGAAGAGAACTTGCGCGCGGTGCTGGAAGCGAATGGCGTCAGACTGGAAGAGCTTTCGGAGCAGCAGCGCACGGAAATTCTCAATGCGCTGAAAAGTGTAAAGAAAGAGACTGTGATCGATATCAGCTCGGTGGCGAAGGCGGGTTATCCGGCGCCGGTCAGCCTCGACACTGGGAACACGGATAAACGCGGATCAAAGCCGCGGATTAGGTCGTGAAGGCGTTGCAGTCTGTGATTTCCACTTGTGGCTCGATGGGAGCGCCCGCTTCGCCGTAGTAGGGTTGGCCGGACGTGATCGCTTCAAAATATTCTTCGATTCGATCGAGCACTTCTTCCACGCTGTGTGAGTGATAAATCGAGGTGCGGAATAAGGCGCCGCCCTGAAGACCGCGAGTGAACTGACCCGCGAGTTGTTTCATGCGATTGATTGCCGGAGTTTCAGGCATGTCTTCGCGCAGCATGTCGAAGTACTCGTGCAGAATCGCGCGCTTGTCCGCTAACGTCGGTTCGAAGATTGGACGGCCGTGCATCGCGTCTTCAATCTGACGAAAGATCCACGGATTAGCCATCGCGCCGCGTCCGATCAAAACACCGTCGCAACCGGTTTCACGAAACTTCGCAAACGCGCCTTCAATCGTCGTTACATCACCACTGCCCGACACCGGCACGCGCACCACTTCCTTAACCTGTCGCACGAGATCCCAGTTTGCGAGACCACGATAACCCTGTTCCTTTGTCCGACCGTGCAAAGCGATGTGTTCGACGCCGCAATCCTCCGCCAGCTTCGCCGTCTCGACAGCGTTGATGGTGTGGTCGTAGAAACCGGCACGAATCTTCACCGTCAATGGAATCGTGATCGTTTTCCTGAGAGCTTTGAGAATGTCAGCGAGCCGGCTGTGATCCTTGAGCAGTCCCGAGCCACCGCCGTGTTTCACCACCTTCGGCGCCGGACAGCCGCAATTGACATCCAGAATGTCGGCCCCAACTTCCTGCGCCATCTCCGCGGCCATACACATCCGCTCAACCTGTCCGCCAAAGATCTGCACCGCAAACGGCCGCTCGTCTTCGTAAAATCTCATCTGCCGTTTTGATTTCGGATTGTTTCTCGTCAAACCTTCAACCGAAATAAACTCCGAGACTGATAGTCCAACACCGCCGCGCCGCTTCAGGAGACGCCGGAACGACACGTCCGTCACACCCGCCATCGGTGAAAGCACGAGCGGCGGGTTGATCTCAACGTCGCGGATCTTGAATGGCTTGATCTCAGGCATCAGGGTTTTATGGTTACTGGCGTTCCTACTGAAACTGCGTCGAACAACTCTTTCATGTCTGCATTCTCCAACGCGACGCAGCCCCATGTCCAATCACTCTTCGCTCCGTTGCCATGAATGTAGATTAAACCACCGAGTTTGGTGTATTGCGGTGGCGCGGTTTTCTTCCGTTGTGCTTCGACGATCGCGTCGTGTTGCGCCTTCGTGATGAGGCCATCGCGCAAACCTCGTCCGGCATCTTCGACGTTCGGATAACTGACGCCGAGCGAGAGGTAATAAGCGCTCTTATTGTTTTTTACGAAGACATAGAACTCACCTTCGGGTGTGGCGCCGTCACCTTCGCGCACCTTATCGGCAACCGGACTGAAGCCGAGACCGACACGATACGTCTTCAGTAAAGTTTTATCGGAATAAAACTCGAGTTTTCGTTCGCGCTTGTAAACGACTATGCGGGGCTTCTGCACAGGCGGGGTTTGTAGCCACGGGTAAACACAGATTACACAGATTAATAATGTGATGATCCGCATCATCCGTGGCTAATTTGTTAAGGCTTCTTCGACTTCTTATCGTCGTTCTTTTCTTTGCCCTTAGCTGCCACTGGCGCAGCGATCTTCAGGAGCGGATCGACGCCGGCGCGATACGACTCTGTGACCTTGATGAAAGCCTCGTTGCGCAGCTTCTGTAGATACTCGTCACGCTCTTTCGGCTGACGCTCCGTCAGAATCGCCTCGCGCACACGGTTCTCGTTGAAAACGGGCGTGGTTCCCGCCGGTATGCGTTCATCGACGCGCAGAATTTGATAACCATCCGACACGCGAATCGGATCAGTTATTCCACCAGCCTTCACGTCCTTCAACTGGGCCAGCAAATCCTCACGCAGGTTCGGCACATCAAACTCACCCACGTAACCCTTATCCTTCGGGGCCGTGCGCTCGCCGTTCTTTTCACGCTCGGAGTTGGACGCAGCCAGCGCTGCGAACTCAGCCCCAGCACGAATCTGTGAGACGAGTTCCAGGGCTTTCGTCTTCACGGCCGCTTCGTCCTTACCGGTCAAACCGAGATAGATTTCGGAAAGCTTCACGCTCTCGGGCTTACGAAACTTGTCCTGATGCCCGTCAAAGTATTTCTTTACTTCGTCGTTCGAGGGGCTCATATAAACGCGTCGATCGACTTCCTGCTGCAACACGGCCTGCTTCATCATCTCGGTGCGCATCGTGCGGCGAACATCTTCGGGAACCAGGCCGCTCTGACGCATTGCTTCGTAAAGCTTTTCGATCGAGGTGATGCCCTGCTCGTTCGCAATCTGCAACATGCGCCGGTTGACTTCGGCTTCGATATCGTTGGCGAGGTCGAGCTCTTTGCCTTTTTGCAACAGCAGCTTCTCGTTGACGAGGGTCGCGATCAGTTCTGGCTGACGCTTGTTAACTTCCTCAGTTGCCTGTTGCTCGGTCATGCCGCTCTGTTTCAGAGCCTCGATCCGCTCTTTGGTTTCCTTTTTCAGCATCGAGAGCGTGATGACATCGTCGTTGACCTGGGCAATGACTTCGTCGACGACCACGGTTTCGCCTTCCTGAGCGAAGACGCTGGTGACGCTAAATGTCAAAATGATCAAAGCAGCAGCGGCAAGATATTTAACTTTCACAACATAACTCCTATTGGTTTTTATCCACCGATTACACAGATTGATTCTTGAATCTGCGTAATCTGTGGATACGGCTTGGGGATTCTAATCGCTGGCGCGAAGCCGGAGCAACACGGCGCGAGCTACGTCGAGCACTTCGTCCTGCTCGTCTTCCGTCAAAATCAGTCGTAAAACACCGTTTGGCGTGAACACCGCACCAGCGGTCGCAGTCACGAATTCGCCCAGTTTTTCCGGCGAAATCCGCGCCTTCTCACTAAACTTGATCGCCACTCCGTCGGGTGTCCGATCGATCGAAACTATCCCTAACTCTTCCGATAATCGACGCAAACGCGCGTACGCAAATAACCGGTCAACCGACACCGGAACACGTCCATAACGGTCCTCGGTCTCCGTCCGAATACTCGCCAGCGTCGCTTCATCACGCGCGGATGAGACGCGTTTGTACGTCCGCAAACGCTGCCCCATGTCGGAAATGTATTCGTCGGGAATCGCGACGTCGACGCCCAGATTGAGCGTCACGCTCGTCTCATCTTCAACCTCTTCACCCTGAAGTTCCGCGACCGTACGCTCCAGCATTTGGGTGTAAAGGTCGAAACCGAGCGCCTCCATGTGTCCCGATTGCTCGCCTCCGAGCAGGTTGCCGGCGCCACGCAGTTCGAGGTCGAGGGCCGCGATACGAAATCCCGCGCCCAAATCAGAAAACTCGCGAATGGCTGCTAAACGGCGACGGGCAATGGGTGAAAGCTCCTGTTCACTGGGTATCAGCAGGTAGGCGTAAGCCCTGCGGCTCGAACGCCCGACACGCCCGCGTAATTGATAAAGCTGAGAAAGACCGTAGTGATCGGCGCGATTTATGATGATGGTGTTTGCGCGTGGGATGTCTATCCCGTTTTCGATAATGGTGGTCGCAACCAGAACGTCATATTTGTAGTCGATGAAATCGAGCATTACTCGCTCCATCTCCTTTTCGTTCATCTGCCCGTGACCCACGGCGAGCCGCGCCTGTGGCACCAGACGTTTGACGAGCGCCGCAATCGTCTCGATCGTCTCCACGCGATTGTGGATGAAGAAGACCTGACCGCCGCGCGACAATTCGAGGTCAATTGCCGACTTGATCACACTCTCGGAAAACTGGACCACCTGAGTTTGAATCGCGAGCCGATCGCGCGGCGGCGTTTCGATCAACGACATGTCGCGCATGCCGCTGAGGGACATGTTGAGCGTGCGCGGGATCGGCGTCGCCGAAAGCGTGAGCACGTCGACCTTTTTCTTCAGATGTTTCAGCCGTTCTTTGTGCGCGACTCCAAAACGCTGCTCCTCGTCGACCACCACCAGACCGAGATCTTTGAACGCCACATCCTTGGAAAGAATGCGATGCGTGCCGATGATCACATCCACTTCGCCGGCCTCGATTCGTTTCACCACTTCCTTCTGCTCTTTCGACGAACGAAAGCGCGACAGCAATTCGACTTTCACCGGAAACGGAGCAAAACGATTGCGAAACGTGTCGTAGTGTTGATACGCGAGCACCGTTGTCGGCGTTAAGATTGCCGCCTGCTTTCCTTCCATCACCGACTTGAACGCCGCTCGCATCGCGACTTCCGTTTTGCCGTAACCAACGTCGCCGCAAAGCAGACGGTCCATCGGCACCGGTTCTTCCATGTCTTTCTTTACGTCTTCGATCGCGGTTTCCTGATCCGGTGTGAGCACAAACGGAAAACCGTCTTCAAACTCCTGCTGCCACGGTGTGTCAGCGGCGAAGGCATAACCGCCGACCATTTTTCTTTCCGCATAAAGACGCAGGAGTTCGTCGGCCATGTCGCGCATGGCGCGTTTCGCCTTCGCCTTTGTCTTCTGCCAACCGAGACCGCCGAGTCGATCGAGTTGTGGTTGATGACCTTCAGCGCTCGAGTAACGCTGCACGAGGTCAAGACGTTCGACCGGAACGTAGAGCTTCGCCTCGTCTGCGTAGAACAACAGCATGAACTCACCAGTGCGTGGTCCAAGGTCGAGCGTTTGCAAACCACCGAAGCGCGCGACGCCGTGATCTATATGGACCACGTAATCGTTTGGCTTGAGATCGCGAAAGTCAGAAAGGAACGCCGCAGCTTTTGATTTGCGTTTACGTTTCTCTGTCCGTTGCGGACGCTCCACGCCGGCCGGACGCCGGTCCACCGCATCTGTCGTTTCGTCAAAAACGTCTGCTTCGACGTGAACTACCAATCGTGATTGCGGAAGTTCAAAGCCGCCGCTGAGTCGACCTACCGTTACGATAACTGGCCAGTACCCCGGGGAGCTTTCGGACGTAAATTCGAGACGTGTTTCGACCTGGTATTCGTTGAGGATCTCGACGATTCGTTCCGCCACGCCAAGACTCGGCATCACGAACATCGTGGTCTTGCTGTCTTCAACGGCGCGCTTTACTTCAGCCGCCAGATCGGCGACGCGACCGTGATAGCGCAACGTGGATTGCGCCTGCAACTCAATCTCAACTGCACTCTCAACCACCGGAAACAGGAAGACTGGCTGGCGTGTGCCACGGGCGCGACCGAGTTGAACTTTCGGCGCTTCCGCTTCGAGTGCGAGTTTGAGATCCGTCTCAGCGGCTGTGCGACCGAGGGTGCGCAACTCGACCCGCTGGCGCGCGGGAACGAGCTCGCGCAATTCTTCTGCCGTGAGAAAGAGTTCTTCGGGTGTGAGTGCGATGTCGTCGGCTTCATCGATTTGCCGGTAACGCTCCGTAAGGTTCTCGTAAAACTCACTCAGGTACGACTCGATGCCGCCCGGCTCGTCAACCACTAACACCGCATCGCCGAGATGATCGAACACCGTCGCGGTGCAGTCCTTGATGATTGGAATGAGCCATTCCCAACCAGTGAATGCTTCGCCTTCATCTGCGAAGGCGGTTCGATCGCGCAGTGAGCGTGCATAACGTTCATCGTGCCAGCGTTCGCGCGCCGCTTCGCTCCAGAGTTGAAAGTCGATCGCGTTCACGGCGTATTCGTGCATCGGCGGCACTTCGACGGACTTTAGTTGCGCGGTCGAGAGTTGATTCTCAGGATCGAATTCACGAACGGAATCGACCGTGTCGCCGAAAAATTCGAGTCGCACCGGCGCATCTCTGCCTGGCGGCCAAACGTCGACGATACCGCCGCGTATTGAAAACTCACCCACACCGCCGACGGGATCTTCACGCATGTAACCCGTCGCCATTAGTTTCTCCACCAGCTCTTCAGGCGAGTGATCTTCATCGCGTCGCAAAACAACTCCGGATTTTGCGATCGCTGCGGGTGTGACGGTTTTTCGCGCGAGGGCGCGGGCAGTTAGGAGGACAAATTTCGCGGAGTGTTGCTGTAGTCGCCAGAGAGCGAGCGCGCGTCGCTCGAGTGTTTGTGCGTGGGGCGACGTGCCGGCGTACGGATCTGTTTCCGAAGCCGGAAGGACGAGGATGTCGTCGCCGGCATCTTGTCCCGAGAGTGCGGCGTGCCAGAAACGCAGGTCACGTTCCCATGATTCGAGATCGCGAGTCGACTGCGCCACGATCGCGAATGTCTTGCCCGTTTCGCGCTGGAGTGTCGCGACTGCCAGCGCCCGAGCGGCGCTCGCAACGAGACCGCTGATCGAGATCACACGTGCATTCGCTCGCAGCTCTTTGAGGAGTTGCTGGTATTCAAGTGTATCGGTGATCTGTGTTAGTAACATAAATCAGGCCACGGATGTCACGGACGAAGACGGATCTTGTCAATTAGCGAAGTTGTTGAAGAGCCCTCGACGAATGGTAGTGCTACCACTTTGCCTCCCGCGGCCTCGACTTCTTCGCGTCCGTGTATCTGATCGAGTTGATAGTCTCCGCCCTTAACGAGCACATCAGGCAAGAGCTCTGTAATCAAACTACGCGGCGAGATGTTGTCGAAGATCGTCACGTAATCGACAAACCGCAGCGCTGCGAGTATCTCGGCGCGCTCTGCCTCGTTGAAGACCGGCCGGTCCGGACCTTTCAATTCACGGACTGTCCGATCACTGTTTATAGCGACTAAGAGCGCATCGCCGAGCGTGCGCGCTTCAGCCAGGTAACGCACGTGTCCCACGTGCAAAAGGTCAAAAACGCCATTCGTAAAAACTAGACGTTTGCCTGCCGCGCGCAGACGTTGCCGCTCCCGGAGCATCTGCCCCGGGCTCAGAATGTTCTCGATCATTGGCTAAAGATTACAGGATTTCGCCGATATCTGTATAATCGCCCCTTTTATGTCAATACCGTTTCTCGAAGATAACGATCAAACACAGGCGCGACGCGAGCACCTCGAAGGATTGCGCGCGCTCGTTGGCAACGTCTACCCAAACAAGTTCGAGCGCAGCCGCATAGTCGAACCGGAAAAAGAAGACACGATCACTTCGATCGTTGAAAAGTTTCGCAGCTTCGAGCCCGCGCCTTCCGAGGAGCGCCCGTCGCCCGAAGTGCTCAGCAGCGCGAACGAACAGTTGAATAAGTTTGTTGTTCGGCTTGCCGGACGAATCGCATCACCACCGCGCGTAATGGGCAAAGCGGCGTTCGTGCATCTCTCGGATGGCATCTTGCGACTTCAGATCTACATCCGCAAAGCCGACGTCACCGGGGTGTACAACAGTGCGGAAGGTGGGGACGTCGATGGCTGGGCGTTGTTTCAGTTGTTGGACCACGGCGACTTCATCGGCGTGGAAGGTTATCTATTCGTCACCAAAACCGGCGAGCTGTCGGTACACGTGCAGAAGCTGCAATTCCTGTCGAAGGCGCTGCTACCGTTGCCAGACAAGATGCACGGAGTTCACGATCCGGAGATTCGACAACGTCAACGTTACGTCGATCTGATTGCCGGCAGTTTGAAACACGAGCAGGACGAGTCGCTCACGTCGCGTGAAGTTTTCCAACGTCGCGCTGCGACCGTGCGTGAGTTGCGTCGCATTCTTGAAGAAAATGGTTATGTCGAAGTCGAAACGCCGATGTTGACGCCCCTTGCGACCGGCGCCGCGGCGCGCCCGTTCAAGACGCATCACAACACGCTCGACATCGATCTCTATGCTCGCATTGCGCCCGAGTTGTATCTGAAACGGTTGCTCGTCGGCGGCTTCGAAAAAGTTTTCGAGCTCAATCGCAACTTTCGCAACGAAGGGATTTCAACCCGTCACAATCCCGAGTTCACGATGCTCGAGTTTTACTGGGCCTACGCCGATGTGAACGAGATGATGGATTTCTGTGAGAACCTGTTACGCACAGTTGTGTTCACAGTGCTGGGCCACACACACGCGAAGTTTGGCGATCACGAACTCGATTTTGGCGCGCTGTTCCGGCGCGTAGGGATGAAGGAGAGTTTGAGCGGCTTCGTCGAACCGGATCGGATCACAAATGATAACGTGCTCGAACTGTTTGAAACGCACGTCGAGTCGAGCCTGGTCCAACCGGTTTTTATTACTGATTTTCCGAAACCGATTTCGCCGCTGTCGAAAGCGTCGCCGGCAAATCCGAGCGTAGCCGAACGCTTCGAGTTGTACATCGCGGGGATGGAAGTCGCGAATGGATTTTCCGAGCTCAACGATCCGGCCGAGCAGTACGATCGTTTCCGCGATCAGATGAAGCAGCGTGAACGTGGGGACGACGAGGCGATGTTGATGGACGAAGACTACATTCGCGCCCTTTCATACGGCATGCCACCCGCTGCGGGTATCGGCATCGGTGTCGATCGTCTCGTGATGCTATTGACGAACAAAACCTCTATCCGCGATGTGATCCTCTTCCCGCACCTGCGCCCCAAAGAATGATCTCGCCACAAAAAGGCACAAGAAGCACTTTTGTGCCTTTTTGTGGCTAATTTTACTTGGCTGGGGTTTCCTGGTGGGAGGCGGCGAGCCATTTACCACCGCGCAGTACGTAAGCACTACTGGACCACACTGTTGCCGGCACCTGGGTTCCGCCGCAAGTGGCATCCTGGGTCGACTTGTAAGTCAGAAGCGCGGCGCTACTGTTAAGAAATGTCACTTTGAGATCGCTCAGCTCGTATGACTTCACTTCGCATGGCACTTCGAGGGCTTTGATCGCCTCCGCCTTGTTAGCCACGCCGGTGTCGCCGATCATGACGCTGTCAGCGCTGAGAGTGGCTTTGAATAGTTTGACGTTTTGATTCTTCCACGCCTCCCAGAGTTTTTTCTCTGTGGCAATGATGACTTTCTGACTTTGCGCGCGACTCATCGCGGGCTTCGGCGCGGGCGATGGCGACGCCGCGGGTTCCTGCGAAAGAGCAATGGATGTGAATACAAATGTCAAAACAACCGCGAGGATGATGCGAACTTTCATAGTTCAGCTCCTGGGCCTTGGGGGTAGTTAGAACTCAATTCATTATATGTGAGTTCTGTGCCTTTTTGTGGCTAATTCTGCCTGGTGGCTTTCGATCGGAGTGCAGCGATGCGTTCGTCAAACCACGATGGTCTAAGTCCGTGGTCCTGCATCAGCTTCTGGTAGCTTTCCATCGCCTCGAGTGAGCCTTTGTAATCACCCAACTTCTCACGCACGCGGCTGAGGTCGAGAAGAAACGGCGCGTTCGTCGGTTGATACGTGGCCGCTGCTTGCGCAAATGCAGCCTCGGCAAGTTTCAGTTCACCCTTAATCTCATACAAACGAGCCAGATGGTAGTAACTGATCGGGTAACGAGATCCATCGCGCTTTGATACTTCGAGGAGATTGGGAAGCGCTTCGTCGACGCGATTGAGAGTAAGCAACGCGAAACCCAACTCGAGATTGGCCGGAGGAAAGTAACCGTGCTGCCGGCTTAACAAACGACGGAAGTTGTCGACCGCATCGGTCATCTGTCCGCGTTCCGATGCTGTGCGAGCGCGCTGGAGCAGTTCAAAACTAGCCTGGTCCAACTCGTAACGCTGCGGCTCCGTTGGCCCAGCAATCGCGTTCGGCTTCTTAGTCGCCACCACGACGCGATTGTCTTTACCTTCACGCGCGAGTGCCTGCGCCGCTGCATCGTGCTTTGGATCGACAGCGAGGGCGCGGCGCCATTCACGCGCGGCCAGATCGTTCTGCCCCTTGGCAGCGTAAACGCGCCCAAGGTTGTAACTCGCTTCCGCGTAGTGGAAACTCTCCAGCTTCAACGCCGACAACAAAGCCTCCTGAGCCTCATCCCACTTGCCGGTGCGTAACAACATGACGCCGAGATTATTGTAGGCTCGTGAATATTGACCTTTGCGCTGCTCGATCGCGGTTCGATAGGCTGCCATGGCCGGCTCCGCTTCTCCGAGACGAGCAAACGAATTGCCGAGATTGTAGAAACCGATTGGATCGAATGAATTCGAGCTCGCGATCTTGTTCAATTCCGCAATGGCTTCCGCGCGATGTCCGCCGGTCAGCAGTAAGTCGGCGAGTTTCAGTTGTAGACGATTGCGTTCGGAGTCGTCCGCGGCGCCGGCGATCTGCTCGCGCAAACTCGCCACCGGATCGGCAGTATTATCGACGTCCTGTTCGGCCGCGACCGTACGCGCACGCGTCTGCGTTTGAGCGAAGATCGCTGAGGATTGAATGAGTATCGTCGACCCTACGACGACGAGGAGAATTATTTTTTGCATGGGAGATAACTTTCTTACTGCCGGGTTGCTGAGGCTTCGTTACGCAGGTACGACACCACCGTACCGCCAAAACCCACGGCCCAACCGTGATTCCGATCGCTGAAGAACACTCGCTCGAGAGGATGCGGCGTACCGCTTCGTTCAGTCATCCAACGCTCGCCGCCGTCCGTCGTGTGAATGATTGTTCCTTCAGCGCCGACGGCCCAGCCTTCCAGTGTGTCGATAAATTTCACGTCAAACAGATCGACGTCTACCGTCGAGTCCTGTCGTTGCCAACTGCGACCACCGTTATCAGTGCGATAGACGCTGCCGCTACTACCAACTGCCCATCCTTTACGATTGTCGACAAATGAGGTCGCCGTGAAGCGCGTCGTTTTTTCTACTTGCGGAAGTGTTGCCTGGTACCACGTTTCGCCGCCGTCTGCGGTTTGAATGATCGTTGCGCCCGCGCCTACGAGCCAGCCACGCTCGTCGTCGACGAAGATTCCACCTAACAGCAGATGTCGCGTCGGAGAGTGTAATGCGATCCAGGTATTGCCGGCATCATGCGTGGTGTAAATCTGACCGGCGTCACCAAAAGTCCAGCCACGGCCCTTTCGACTGAACACGGCGCGCACCAGCACTGAATCAACGTCGAAGCCTTTGATCTCGATCCGTTTCCAGTGCTCGCCACCGTCAATGGTTTTCATCAGGTAAGCGCGCGGCTCGTCTTTGGTTTTGAGTTGATATGCGTTCACTTCGCATACCATCCAGCCGTTTTGATCGTCGAGGAAGAAGATGTCGCGCACGACGTCTTCGGTTGAAGAAGCACGCGCGGTCCAGGTGTTACCTCCGTCACGCGTCTGTAGCAGAGAACCTTTGCTGCCGACTACCCAACCTTTGTTCTGATCGAGAAAGAAAAGTGCGTGCAGCCACGCCATCGTTCCGCTGCGCTGTCGCGCCCACGTGCCCGTTTGGGCAAACGCCGTCGACGCGACAAGCAACAGGAAGAGAAGTGATGCGGGGGCTGCGCTCATGATCGTGCCGCACTCCGTTTTACGGTACCGGTGCGCCGAAGACGCGAGCAAAGCTCGCCAGCGGAGTAAGACTCATGATCTGCTGCAATTTCTTGAGCTTATTTCCGGGGACGAGTATCTGATCGCCCGGTGAAAGGTAAGTGTTGTCGGGCACTTTGCCTTTGTAAATTGCAGCCAGGTCAACCCGAATCGGGGTCCGGGTACCGTCCGCGGACATTCTTAACACGACGATGCCCTTCTTGTTGCCAGTGCCCAACACGCCACCTGCTTCGGCAATCGCTTCCGAGACGGTCATGCGATGATTCATGAGACGGATGCCAGGCTGGAGCACGTCGCCGAGCACGCTGTAACGATACGAGGTCGCCTTGTCGAGCGAGACATTGACCTGCGGATCGATGATGTACTCGTCGTAACTCTTCTTGACCATCTCGGCCACTTCCTCAACCGTTTTTCCGTTGACGAAAACTCCGCCTTTGATCAGCGAGAGTGAAACGCGGCCGCTCGGCGGGATGATGATATTTGCACGCGAGTAACGCGGCTGATTAAACACTTCGACGGAGATGACGTCTTCAGGACCAAGCCGGTAGTTAGTGAAGAAGTTGTTGTAGTAATTCGTGATCGCAACTTCTTCCGACATCTGCTCCTGGCGATTAGCCTGAAAGTCCTGCGGCACATCCGACTTTGTGCGCGAAGAATCATCCGGCTCCAGGCGGTCGCCGTTGGCCGTCGTCGACGGAACTTTCTTGTCCTGATCGGCAGCGGCGGTCCGCGGTCTTGCTTTTTGTGGATCACCTTGCGGCTGCGCGGCCATAGGGATGGAAAGTGCCAACAGCGTCACGGCCAGCAGCGCAATTCGTCTCGTGTTTTTCATCTCAACCTCCAAACCGATCATTGGGCTCCTCGCCCAAACAGAATTATCTTGATGGTCTCAAACATGATGAGCGCATCAAGAAACAACCCGTGGTTCTTAATGTAAAAAAGATCGTACTGAAGCTTCTGTCGCGCATCTTCGATTGACGCGCCGTACGGATACTTGATCTGCGCCCAACCGGTCAGGCCGGGAGCGATTAGATGCCGTTGCTCGTAGAACGGGATCTCCTCGGCCAGTTGGGACACAAAGTGCGGTCGCTCGGGTCTGGGACCGACAAAGCTCATCTGACCCAGCAAAATATTCCAAAACTGCGGAATCTCGTCGACGCGGATCTTGCGAATGATGCGGCCTACGCGCGTCGTGCGAGTGTCGCCTTTACTGGCCCAAACCGGGCCTGCCTGTTCGGCATCCACGCGCATCGAGCGAAACTTCGTGAGCGTAAACGTGCGCCCGTTCTTCCCAACGCGCTCCTGTTTGTAAAATATCGGGCCTTTCGACTCGAGTTTGATCAGCACCGCCGTGACCAGAACGATGGGCAACGACAGAATTGCGCCAACCAGCGCCACCAGCCAATGGACCACGTTGCGCGAGAGCTCCGAAATCTTTGCCTGGCGTCCACGACCCGTGAAGATCAGCCACGAAGGACGCAGCATATTCAAAGAAACGCGACCGGTGATCCGTTCATAAAACGTAGCGCCTTCTTCGATATTCACCCGGCCGGTAAGACTCAGCTTCAGCAACTTGTTCGTCGGTAGTTGTCCACGACGTTCTCCCATCGCCACGACGATGCGATCGATATTCTCGCGCTGAACGATTTCGTCGAGCTGATCGGTCATTCCGATCACGCGCGGATTGATCAGGCTCTTGCCGAGCAATTCGGCGTCAGTGCCGACAAAGCCGACAATGCGATAGCCGGCATCGGGACGGTCCAACACTTCACGCGCGACTTCAACGGCCAGGTTGCCGGAACCGACGATCAAAATGCGCTCACCAAAATCGGGGTGACCGAGAAACCAGTGAATCGACACACGCCACGCGACCATCAACGTGAGTGCGATTGGCAGCGCGATTAACGTGACGCCGCGACCGAGCTTCAACGACGGAAACGCATAAAATGAAAACGCGAGCACGATCCACGCGAGGCCAAGTGCCTGGATCAAGCGGAGCACGAGCTCGCGCCGGTCGTGCATAACGAGAAAGTCGTAAAGATCGAAAAGGTAGAAAGCCGCGAGACAGAAGAAGCCAGCCAGCGCGGCCTTCAGGAACCCATTTTTTTCCTGAAGTTCAATCGGCCCATCAATCAAACCGAAACGGAGGTACACGGCACAAATCAACGAGCCGTAGACCAGCGCCGCCTCGGCGATGATCAGCAATATCATTCGTCCGTTGAGGCGAAAGGCTCTCAATTGACGATTGAAACCTCCTCTTCGAGTCTGTTTGTCGGAATCTGCTGCATTTCAGTCTCGCGTCTTTCGCGGTTGTAGTAGCGATGTTGGTAATAATGGGAGGCCGCATCCGGTTGATCGTCGGTGCGATTCAGGATCACTCCGAGCAGCCGATCTTTTGGCATCTGTTCCAGTAGCTTGTCGACGGCCGAGTAACGCGTTTTGCCGGCACGCACGACCAGGAGTCCACCATCGGCGCGTGACATCAACACGTTTGCGTCAGTGAAAATTCCGAGCGGCGGCGCGTCGATGATGATGTAGTCAAACATGCGTCGTACTTCCGAAAGCAGACGGCCGTAGCTTGGTCCGGAGAGTAATTCGGCCACGTCGTCACGCGGGCGTCCGCCCGGTAATAGATGCAGCCCCGACGGTTCGAGACGAACGATGGCATCTTCGAGATTTAGTTGCCCGCCGAGTACCTCTGAAAGACCAACCTGGGCATCGATGCCGAGATAATCAGTGGCGCAGGGACGGCGCAAGTCGCTATCAATCACGAGCGCGCGCACGCCTTCAGTTTGGGCCAGCAACCACGCGAGGTTGAGTGCCGTTAGCGTTTTGCCTTCGGCGATGCCTGCGCTCGTCACGACGATCGCGCGCATCTGCATCCGCTCGCCGGCTTCGAGAATTCTCGTGCGCAGCGAACGGTACTGCTCGGTGTAAGCAGAGCGCGGCTGGCTCACCGCAATCAAATGAGGCTCGACGCGCGACGGAGAAACGTCAAAAGTGACGAATCCTCCGGCGCGCGTCGCTCCGGCAGCGTCCAAAGTTGCCCCAGCATCACGCGAAGCAATACCGTCGGGGAGTGCCGACCCGCCGGGTACATCCGCAGTGTGCGCAGTGGACGCTGAGCTTCGCACCGGCTTGCCGGGAACAGACATGATTGAAGAACCACTCAAAATTTGTTCTTCGATCTGTTCCGGCGACGGCAGCCCGGGAATACGCGGGCTGTCGATACGGCGCGTTGATTTATCTGTTTTCGGAGCAGCAGTTTTTTCTGTGTTACTGCTGTGTCGCCTCATTGCATCAAAAACTCTTCCCATCGAATCACCTCATCTAATCAGGTGTTTAGAACTTGAGCGGCTCTGGTCCAACCACGGATCAATCCGTGTCGCCGCTTGTCTTTCCCGCGTTCCACAACTCCGCTCGGCCGGCGGAGGTAAAAATTCGCGCGGGAGCTTCGCGTTCTTCGCCGGCCTGTCCGCGGCCGCGATCGGAGCGCGGCAACATGTCGAACGTGTCCGCCACGTCCTCGATGATCGAGCGACCGATCGTCGTGTCGCCGGCGGCGTAACCAGCCAGGAGCGAATTGTCACAAAGATTGTTAATGTTTCGCGGAATGCCGTCGGAACAACGAAAGATGTAATCGACGGCTTCCGGTGAAAACACGTCGGTACGTTCCGCACCCGCCACCAGCAATCGCGACGTGATGTAACGATCCGTCTCTTCGACGTTCGGCAGCGGCTTGATAACGCAACGAAGCGCGATGCGTTGTTTCAACTGCCTCAGATCCGGATTGTTCAGAACGTCGCGCAACTCCGGCTGACCAGTCAAAACGATCTGCAACTGCTTGGCTGTGTTTGATTCAAAATTCGAAAGCAGCCGAATCTCCTCGAGCACGTGTGGAGAAAGCCCCTGCGCTTCGTCGACGATGAGCACGGTGCGCAAGCCGCGCGAGTGACGCGATTCCAAAGCGCGTCCTAGCTCCAGCAACAACTCCGATTTCGTTTCCCACTTCTGTACATCCAACAACGTCGATACATGCTGGTAAAACTCCGGCACTGACAGACGTGGATTGAAGATATAAGCGACCAGCACTGTGCGATCGAGACGTTCCATCATCCAGCGCAGGATCGTCGTCTTTCCAGTACCAACTTCCCCAGTCACCACCACGAGTCCCTTGCCGCTTTCAATGCCGTAGTGCAGGTTGGCCATCACTTCCGTGTGCGACGGAGTGAAGTAAATGAAGCGCGGGTCGGGAGTCAGCGCGAATGGCAACTCTTTTAGACCGTAAAATTCTGCGTACACTCTCTTGGACCTCCGGTTACAACTACGAACGACCCGATGCTCGCATCAGGAAGTCGAAAACGTGCGTGAGCTTGAGCGCCAGGGCAAGCATCGGAATGCTCACGAGCGTGGCAACGACGCCGGCCGCAAGCAACAACCTGCGACGCCGTGGCACCGCACGCGCTTCCTGGGGCGTTAACAACTCCGGCACGGAAAGAAGAACAGGGAGACCGGTGTAATGTCTGGCGTCTTCCGCGTTTTGAATAGTGAGCAGTCGCGGTCCCTCGAAGATTCCGATTAACAACAATCCGAGGCCGAGACCGGCTGCGAGTCCGACGCTCGACAGCAACAAGCGCTTCGGAGCGACCGGCTGCGACGGAAGGTTCGCGGCGTCGACGACTTCGATTCCCTCGCCCTGTTGCTGCTGCGCCGCTTCTCTGTTCAAGGTGAGTTTCTGCTGCTGCAGAAGGAGCTGATCGAGAGCAGTTTTCTTGGTTTGATACTCACGTTCGATTGCGCCGAGCGCTACTTCAACGCCCGGAACGTGGTTGATGCGCTCAACCAGGGCAGCGATGTTCTTTTCGTTATTATCTAACGCAGTTTGCTGACGCTTGATCTCACCGTCGGCAACTTTGATCTCATTCTCAAGGGCACTGGCAGAAAGATTCGGTCTCTTTTTGTAACTTTCCTCTTTTTCCTTAATCTTCGCTTTCTGGTCGTCGAGCATCGAATCCATCTCGGTATTGACCTCGTCGATCTCCTTCTGCTTCGCGATCACGTCAGGATGCGCCGGTTTCAACTCCAGTTTCATTCGCGTCAGCTCGCCCTGAAGCGCAGCCCGGCGTGCCACAAGGTTGGACCATGCGGGCGTGGTTTTTGGATCGGTAACGTTAGCGGCCACTTCGACAATCTGTTGCTCAGTGTTCTGCTTGATCAGAGTCAACTGATTTGCAGCGCCGGCGCGACGATCCTGTAACCGTCCGACTTCCGAAATCAGTGCCTTCTGTTCCTCACGCAGACCGTTGAGCTGTGCGAACAGCGACTGCACTTCAGTCGGCAGCACACCGACGTTCTGGCTCATGAAATCCACCCGCTGCTTATCGACCGCAGCCAGAGCTTCCTTCGCCTCGTTCACCTGATTATCGATAAACGTACTGGCCGCAATAGTCGACTTCACGGTGTCGTCCGTTTGCACGTTGATGTACTTGCTGGCGAGTTCGGCAGTAATGGCTTGCGCTATTTTCGGATCGCGATAACGGAAGGCGATATTGAAACCGTTGGTGATGTCGTTACGGCTGGTGTTGACCGCGACGCGGATGTTATCGCGCATCGTATCAATCACGGTTTCCATCGCTTCGCCGCGACCTCGCTCAATCCGGTACAGGTCGTACTTCTCAACCAGCGGTTGCAGTGAACTACGGCTCGTGACGACCTGATTGATGCTCGTCAATTGGCGCGTCAGGCTATCCTCAGTCACGGTACTGACGACTGAAGTAGGGAGGTTTGATGGTCTGACAACGATCAGCGTCTCTGACTCATAGACATCGGGCAGCCGATAGACGACATATGCGACGGCAGTCGCGACGGCAATCATAGGAAGGATCAACAGCCACTTACGCCGTCGCAAAATCCTCAGGTACTCACTCGGTTTTCGTTGTCTGAAATCAACGCTCATAACACTCTCCTATTCATGGTCAATCAACCAAAGCGCGCGCAATCTCACATGGGCTCACAATGAGGTCAATGCTTTCTTCGCGTCTTCGAGATCTGCAAATGGGGATTTATCAGACAGCCGGATCGCGGCCTCGAGCTCACGCTTCGACTCTTCGCGATCGCCCTTACCCTTCAGCGCCAGGCCAAGGTGGTAGTGATAACTGGCACTGGGCGATACGTTCGCTCTGCGCGCATCAGCCTCGTTAAGCGTTACGGCTTTGCGTAGTTGGTCGACCGCAGCGGTGTGCAGGCCCTTCTTGTAGTAAACCCAACCGAGCGTGTCGATGAAACCGGCCACGTTCGGATTTTTCTGGACCACGCTCTGGGCCAACCGCACTGCCTCGTCAAGATTTCCTTTGCCGGTTTCCGCATAAAGCCAGGCAAGATTGTTGGCCGCGATGATGGCGTTCGGATCTTTCTCGAGCGCCTTTTTGTAGTTTTCGATCGCAGCGTCGTAATTCTTTCTGCTGTCTTCGAGCATTCCGATCAACGTGTACGGGGTAGCGTTGTCGGGACGCAGCGCGATCAGCTTGCGGTATTCACCGATCGCACGATCCTGCTGGTTGGTTCTGATGTAAAGAGCGCCGAGCGAGGAATAGGCCGGCAGATAGTTTGGATCGAGCTCGAGTGCTTTGTTCAACTCGGCTTCAGCACTTGGGGCGTTCTTTTGAATACCAAAAGCCTGCGCTTTCAGATAGTGCAACGACGCGTTATTCGGAAACGACGCGAGCGCCTGATCGATTCGCGCCAGGCCCTTGTCAATCTCCCCCGTTCGGCCGTAAAGCGTGATCAGACCGTTGAGTGCGTCGAAATTAGTGCCGTCATACTTGAGCGCCGTTTCGAACGAACTGACCGCATCAGCCGGCTTGTTCTCTGCCAGTGAAGCCAGCGCCAGACTGTTGTAAACGACCGCATCGTTAGGATTGACGCCGCGGGCTGCTTCGAAATCTTTGCGTGCCTCGGCGCCGTTATTGAGTTGCAGTTGCGCCGCGCCTCTGGTCAGCAATGTCTTCTCGCGAATCTCGGCCAGCAACTGCGCCGAGCTTTCGCGATCGGGAGCGGTTTTGTCCAAACGAGCAAGCAGGTCAGCAGCCTGTGCGACTGTTCCCTTTTGATCGCCACCCGCCAGGTTGAGTTGAAGTTGCATCAACTTCGCCGGCAGGTATTCCGGATAATTCTTTTCCAAATCGGCCGCGAAGACACGGGCTTCATCGATTTTGCCGAGACTGAAGTTGTACTGGGCCAGGAAATATAACGCCGGACGAGAGTTTGGCTCCTGCTGGAGCACGCTCTGAAGATCTTCGATAGCGTTTTTCATCCCGTCAGCCTGCCCGCTTTGAGCACGCATACGAGCGCGTAGCAACAGGGCCTGGCGATCGTGCTGGTCCTTCTTCAGCACTTCCTCCACTTGCGCGGTCGCGCCCTGGATATCGCCCTTCGCCAACAGGATTTCGCCGAGACGATAACGACCCTGCGTGTAGTCCGGCGCCTTCGAAAGAATGTCCTGAAAGATCTTGATAGCTTCATCAGTGCGGCCGACGGTCGCGTAGAAATCGGCCAGTACTGCCTGACCCTCAGGTTTCTCAGCTTGCAAAGCGGCCAGCGCTTTGTACGACTCTTCGGCTTTGTCGTACTGCCGATTTACGAGGTAGTAACTGGAAAGCACAAAGCGCGCGTTGCGATCGGTTGGTCCAACTTCAACGCCTTTGCGCAATTCCGCCTCTGCTTCGGTGGAACGGTTTGACTGCGCGAGAAACTTTCCGTATTCCGTGTGGGCCGCCGGTGAATTATTGTTTATCGAAATTGCTTTTTTGAAGAGTGCCTCGGCCTTGTCAAGTTCTGTATTGACGATGTGAAAACGAGCGAGGCTCAGGTAGGATTCAACGCGATTCGGATCCAGTTCGACTGCACGATTGAGTTCCTTGAACGCCTCATCTTTCTGATTCTGCGCAAACAGCACACTACCGAGGAGGATGTGACCTTCAATGTTGTTTGGATCTTTCTGAAGAATTTCCTTCGCTAAACGCTCGGATTCGCCGATGACGTCGGTCCTGCCTCTGCTACCTGCCAGATAATAGTTACCAAGCTTGATGCGTGCATCGAGATTGTTCGGATCGATCTGCACGGTCTTCTGCAGTTCGGTGAGCATCTCGGGAAAGCGTTCGAGTCCTTCGAAAGCGCGCGCGAGTCCCCAGTGGGCTGGAGCTGACTTGTCGTCAATCTGGATCGCATTACGAAACTCGAGCGTGGCTTCCTGAAACTTTAAGTCCTTCAGGTAGGCTTCGCCTCGTTCGAGATGCTGAGCTTTTGCTTTTTGGGGATCGGTGCAGCCGGCAAGAAAAATAGCTGCTGCGAAAAGAAGACAGAAAAGGCTTATCTGATAAACAACACCACGGCACTCGGTTTTCATTAACTCACTCCATCATCGCTGCTCACCGCATACGGCGACCAGCAATTAGTCTTGTTTCAGGTTCTCAGAACGCCGGCGGGCAATTGCCGAAAATTCCTAAACCCGAGACAGTGTTCAAAAAAGGTCAATTACTATCGGTTTCCGAAACTATAAACTCTTTGCTCCCACTCAGGAGTACGTTACGGTACAAACTCCGGCAACACTGCCGAAGCAACTGATGCAAATTCAACCGCTGACTTCTCGGCGTCCGCCTCAGAATTGCCGATCGGAACAGTTACACGGACCATTGCTCCGTTGGACCGGCGTAAGCGGACACTGTCATAGATCGTGTAAACCTTGCCCCAATACTCGCTCGCGACGTTTCGGCCGCGTCCCTGATACCAGTAAATCATCAGGCTCTTATAATCGCCGTTCTGGATTACATACTTGTTAGCACCGAAACTGGAACCATCCGGCAACGAAATCATTGCCGTACCGGGCTGACTCAGGATCCATCCCGATCCCGGCAAACAATTCAATGGACTGTGATAAGTGGCTCCGGAGCGCTGCGTGTCGTAGTAACCAACGTAAAGATTAACGATTGATCCATCGACTTTACGAAAGTCGCGCAAAAGATAATCACTAGCTCTAAGCACCTTCATGGTTGCGTCGTCTATGATCTGATCGTTTCCGGTTTTCTGCCACACACCGATGGTGCTTGGAAAAGCATTCAATTCCTTGCGTTCCACGTGTGCTTCGCCGAGATAGGACCAGGCATTAACAATCACGCCGACCACGAGGATCAGGACCAGTAGTACGCCGAACCGCAATGAAGATTTCATAGCTCTGAGCCTTCGGCCGAAACCACTGGACTAATAGCAACAGACTTCTCAGCTTCGGGCGATTTTTTCTCTACCGATGACTCGCCTTCAGACTGAGCCGGTCTGAAGCGATCAAGAATCATGCCAATGCCAAACAGCATGATGAAAGCGACGATATATATGGCCCATCCTGAAAATGTGTGGAAAAACCCGTCCGCGACCTCTGTTCCATAATAGTGCGCCAGTACTCCGGTACCGCTCACTCTGAATGCATTGGTCAGAATGGCAATCGGAACCGCAGAACCGACGATAATGACCGAACGCCAGAACCAATAACTCTTGAGCCAGCCGAAACGTCCACCCGATGATGGTGTGTCGTCGGACCGATTGTGGGTGAAATAAGCGAAAACAACGGCGAGCGTCAAAAGCGTCATCAGCGATCGGATACCACTGCACGCCTCGACCACTTCGAGTTTCTTGGTTTCGAAACTATTCAGCGGTTTGAGCTCGATAATGTTTCCTTGACGCAGCACCGGGATACCGAGCAGGCTCATCGAATACACCGCACAGCGCGACGCGAATAATTGCAGCGGAAAAGCGATCTTGTTGAAGATGATGGCTGGAATCGGAAGCGCCAGGAACAAGAGGCCAAATGGGACCAGCAAGTACCGTAAAAGCCTCACGCCCCAAAAGTAGATCACAATGCCGGCCAACAGCAGCACGAGCGAGAGTCTTTGGGTATAAAGTTCGGCCCCCGCTGCGCCAGCCCAGAGTGCGAAAAGTCCTAGAACAATCGCAGCCGCTCCGAGCAACGTCGATGATTTAACGGGGACGCGAGCGAGCCTGTCCTTTTGGGTCCAAAGGATGTAGCCGATGATGAATGGGATTAAGAGACCGTGCGAGTAGTTTTCGTCGTACCACCAGTCGTTGACCAGCTTGGCCAGGACGGTAGCGTAGGCAAAAACGATGGCGAAACTGATGGCTATACCTTGCCACAGTTTCTTGGTGGCCGGGACACTCATTCCGAATTCCTTGATGATTTCCGCAGGAAAAGGGCAAGTTTTCAGGCGAAAACCGTTAGGTGACCGAAAGACCTTTCACCCGATTAAGTTTAACGAGAGCAGCTTACCACATTTAAGAAAAGGTCTAAAGGCCGGCTGATTCCAGCATCCACAGATTATCCAAACTAAATCTGTGTAATCTGTGGATAAAAAAAGGGTGACCCATTTCTGAGTCACCCTTGATTGGACCAACTAAAGGTAAGTTGATTAGTTAATCGTTACTACCGACGTGTTGCTGCGTCGTCCACCAGCGACAACGGTGAGTTGGACACTGCCCGCACCAGCTAACTCCGGTGTGAGCTTAACCGTGACCTGGTCCAAACCGCGGAGCGTGCCGTTCGTACCGGCAAACTCAACCGGCAACGTGAAAACTCTGTTATCCGAAGTTCGAAACTCAACCTGAACCTCTTCGGCATAGTTCTCAACCAGCTTGCCGCTGGCCAGGAAAACATCATCGCCCGTATTCCTGTTTGGCAGACCAGAGCTGAGACCCGTCATCAGGATCGACAACCGGGTTTGCAGATCGGCTCCCAGCGTCCATGACGTCAAAGCTGACAGACCATCACGGCGCAATCCCATCGCATCCAGAATTGCTCCCGAGGAACTCGACTCACCCTGCCAAACCAGGATCGTCGGATTAAGTCCATTGACATTGCCGCTCGTGTGCATGATGTAACCATCACGAGTCGTGATCAGCACATCAGCAAGACCGCCCGGCAAATCGGAAGGAACATAGAAGGTGATCGCCGTCGGTGATACGGAGAGCATCGGAACTGCTTCACCACCAACCGTCACGCTCACTCCACCAAGCTCATACTTATCGTTGCCTGTTGCAACTTCGGTCTCTGACGTTAACGGATTCGACGTCGGCGCAGTAACCGCACCCAGACCACTGGCCATCAAGTTGAGGCCATTGTTGTCGAGTGGCAACACGTCGGGTTGATTGATTGCAATATCCCTACGCGCGCTGACTTTATTTGCCTTGTTCAAAGTCTGCGCTGAGACGACGCCATCAACCATCAAGTCTTCACAGAACGAAAGGTAGGAATCGATCTTATTCATGCGATCGACGACTCCCGAAGCCGGCGTCTGCTGTCTCGACAGACTGGCGCCAGACTTGGCGAGGAACAAGGCAGCGTAGAGATACCTGTTGATATCAGAAGCAACGCCATTGAACATTTCTCGCTCTGCGGTGAAATCTGCGTACGCCTGGTTCAGAGACGTGACCAGCGAATCCATTTGATCGAGATTGTTAAGCGGTCCATTGGCCCCAACCGGTTCACTGGTCGTGATCGAGTTTTCAATCGAACTAGCGGTGCCCCTACCGTTTTTGACTGACTTCAGGGCCTTACTGATTTTTACGAGAATCGAAGAGGATGTAACAGTCTGTCCCTGGTTGTTTTTCGCGGTCGCAGTAACGTTATAGTTTCCGGATTCCCCACTGGTCCACGCCGTGGAGTAAGGCGAAACCGTTGTGGTCCCGACGGATTGCGAGTTGGCTTTGAAGGTTACATTGGAGATCGTGCCACCCGGTTGCGCAGCCGTCGCCTTCAATGTCACGCTTTCACCAAAAGCAAACGTCGAATTATTGGACGGGCTCGTAACGCTTACCGTCATTGGTGACGGAGACGGAGACGGAGTCGGTGTTGGTGTTGGCGTTGGTGTTGGTGTCGGCGTCGGCGTCGGCGTCGGCGTCGGCGTCGGCGTCGGCGTCGGCGTCGGCGTCGGCGTTGGCGTCGGTGTTGGAGTCGGCGTCGGCGTCGGTGTCGGTGTCGGCGTTGGCGTCGGCGTTGGAGTTGCTGTCGGCGTGGGCGTCGGCGTTGGTGTCGGCGTCGGGGGGAACGGAGTTGGCGTTGGAGTCGCGGTGGGCGTCGGCGTCGGTGTCGGTGTCGGCGTGCCGCCACTCATCATACGCCAGGCTAAGTGCCTTCCGGCCGCACGATAGTTCTCGTCGTATTCCTTCGCGCGAAACCAGGCCAGAGCACGAAAACCATCAGCGCCGCTGAACGTACTGTCGAATATTTCATCACCCCACTGCTTGAAGCGAACATCGCCACTCAACAGGTAGGCATAACTAAATGCGTGGATGGTCGTGCCGTTTAATTGACGCGCTTCGGAGATCTGTCCGAGGTCGGCCGGAGGAAATGGATTGCCGGCCGCGCCGCAACCCGGTTCGCAAACCGTGCCGTCAGTCCACGAGCCGTGGACCTGGTAATACATGGCGCGCCAGCCGTTTGGATTGTAGCCCTGCAGATAGAGAGCCTCGGCACCTTTGATAATCGAATTTTTGACGACTGTGTTATTCGTCAGACGATGAACTGCAATCATGCCCTCGAGCAGAATGCCGACATGGAACGGCTGCGTTGCGTCGCCGATCCAGGCGGGGTCGCCCCAGCGCCACGAACCATCCGGAAATTGCAGGCGCGCGTAAAGATTGACGGCGGCGTCCAGCGATTTGTTGGTGAACTCTTGTCGGATAGCAGCGTCGGGATGAACTTTTCCGAGATTGGCGGCAAACAACAGCATGTAGCCACCTTCGCGGGCGCCGAAATACAGACCCGGATAAGTCATGCGCTGGCCAATCCAGATGTCGAACATCACGCGCGTGTAGTTGACGATCCACGGCCACATTTCCGGCCGTCCATCAAGCGCTCTCATCATCAAGCCGTTAAGACTGACGGTACGAGGAGCGATGATGTTGTCGACTGGTGCGCGTCCCTGATCGATAAGCGGCAGTTGCCACCACGAGTCAGCAATCTTGCGTGCTGCATCGCGGAAACGAACGTCGCCAGTGCGATAGTAATTTGTGTAGTGAACGAAAGCCTGATCGTAATAATTTAAGTTGAGATAGTTATTGAACTCGTCGCCAGTCGCCGTGTAAGCGGGCCGGGCCGATTGAGTCGGCTGCGCCCAATTCTGCGACAGCATCAGGTGTGTATTGTCGGTTACTGAGGTTAGATAGTAAGTCTGGAGCGCACCGGTAGTATCGCGAATGAAGAAGTTGAACTGGTTCACCGGCTGCGGCAGCTCTGTCAAAAACTTCGTTCCACTACCAACGACAGTTCTTTGACCCTGCGTCAATGACAAAGTTCCAGTCAACGGATTCATCGGCGGCGCTGCTGGAAACTCGGCGGCTAACTGCAAACCCCGGGTAATTGCATTCGAGTCGTACCAGGTGGCTGCGCTCGAACTGCCCGATCTAACCTGCGGGCCAATCAAGAACTCAATTTCCGGCGTCGGATACGTCACCAAATCTGCGGCGGTTTGCGCGAAAGTGACCTGAGTGAGCGGTAGAGTTGTTAGAAGAATGAAGCCAATCAGGAATGTCGAAATTAGTTTGGATTTAAGACACCCAACATAGGTAACGATTTTCATTTCTGCAAGTACTCTCTTTCGGTGGCCGGACGATCTCGAGAACCGAGACTCCTGACTTTGCGAACCCGCATCACTGCGGGGGTGCCATTTGTCGTCGAGCACTGGTTGGGCGTGGCCAGTGTGTCGCTTGCTTTTGGGACAAGTTGGAACGCCTTCCGCGTTTGGAAGACGTTTGGAAACTACGGACAGACGTACTGTCGCGCAGATGCGTCTAGCGAACGCTCAGCGCTACATACAGCAGAGACTGATTGGTGATTAAAGTTGAAGGGAAGGAGTGCGAACCAGGAAAATTCGACGCCCCGATAAGGCTGAAGGTATGAACTGGGGGGACGAACCTGCTGGAGAAAGATGACGCGAAAAGCCTTGGCCTTGATCTCAGGGGATCTCGGGGACATTCCGTGAAATCTCGCGGTCTCCGATCGCCTTCGGCAGCCTGACTTTCTTGGATTACTTCGGCTCAAGAATCACGGCTTTGCGTCCCTGCCTCACAACAGGTTTGCCTTTATCGGTTGCAATCGTTGCTGATTAAAAGATCCTGCTGCCTGGATGAAAACCCTCTGGGCAACAACCAAACGAAGTTAAACATGAGCCAACGATGGTTGTCAACGGGTTTTATTCCGTGGCATCGTGGCGAGTGTTGTTACGTCTTCAGACCACGCGGAAGTGTTTTTCCAGGTATAGGTTAAGACGTTCTGCGATTACGGGACGGGCGTGATTTGAGCGGTAAAACTCTCGCGACTGTCCCGAAATGACGCTTAGTAATTCCGGGGTTTCCAGAAGTTCCCCAAGCTGCCGGGCAAAGCCTTCCGGCGTGTCCTCAATCAGCAATTCCCTGCCGGGAGTGAGACCCGGAATGCCCTTGGCGCCCACGCTCGTGCTCAGTACAGGCAAACCATAGGCGAACGATTCTATCGTCCGGGTTCGCAAGCCCGAAGCGTCTGTCGATCCGACTGCCTGAACATCGCACGATTGGTAATACGGGACGACATCGGGGACAAACCCGCGAAAAACAACGTTCCGGTAGGGTTCAGCCAGTTTCAAGATCGTTTTGGCTCGCTCGTCTTCCGGTTCGACCGTTCCGACTACTTCCATCGAAATCCGCTCCAGGGTCGACGCCGGCAAGAGTGGAAAGACGTGGCGGAACAAAAACTCGAGCGAGCGATAGCTGGGTAAGTGACTCACACGTCCGAGATGCAGCAGGTTCAGTTTTCCATTCTGAAGCCACTTGTGGGGACGCTCGGCGCCGTCGCCGGGAATGCTCATCGGCAGGTATTCGGCCTGCGGGCACTGCCAAACTTCACGGAGTTCATCGCAATCGTGTTGTGCAATACAGACGATCCCGGGCGCGTGTTTGGCGATGAATCGTTCTGCGCGTTCGGCGAAATGCAGCTCGCGTTGTTCGGGAACAGTCGGGGATCGGTTTTCAGCTTCAGACCTGATCTTGATCGTCGCCGCAGCCACGGTTGAGGGCAAATCATGCAGACTCCAGATGCTGTGCGTGCCTTTTGGCAGCCAGGGGATGACGTTCGCCATCGACTCGCCTTCAAGGTGATACACGGCGTCAGGAAAGCTACGCACACGCGCTTTAACTTCTCGCAAGACGACGAAATGTTTTGCGAAGTAATAAGCCATCGAGGCTTGCGCTGGAACGCCGGCGCGAAAAAGCAAACGACCCTGTAAAGAAGGCTGAGCAGGTGCTTCAAAGACGCGTTTCCAAACCACCGGCGACAGATCCTCGCTCGGCTTTGAACCGTCGTCTGAAGTCGCGATCTGAACCACTTCGACGTCAAAACCGAGGTCGAGATAGGCGCGAATGTTTGAATAAAAACGCAGACTTGCGCCGCTTCCCTGTCGCTGCGGCATGGTGTCGAGGAAAATGAAGACCCGTTTAGGCATCGGGCAATTTAGCCACAGAATGCGCAAAAAAGCACAAGACTTCCTTTCCGAATGTGGCGGAATTGGGTCGCAATTCAGACTTTTTAAAGAATAATTTGGTCTCCAAAGGGGACTTTGAGTTAGGATGACGCCGAGGAAGCCCCCAAGGATCCTGGGTTAGACAAGCAATCAGATGAAACAATTTAAGTTACTCCCAATACTCGCCCTGATCGTGCTGTGCTTTTCAGCGGTTGCGGCCAAAGCTGACCCAGTTGCTCTAACGACCGGGTCTGCCTCGACTGCCTCCGGCTTCGGCACGGTAAACCTCGCCGGCCCTGATTTTTCGCTGAGCTACTTCGGGGAAATCCCGCCCGGTGCGACGACCAGTTTCAGCATGAACACCGTGACCGCGGGTACAGGAATGGTCACGCTCGGAGGCAACAGCTCCTCGATCTTTATCGGCAACCTTAGTTTCACTAACTCGCTCCTGACCGGACACGTTTCCGCTTATGCGACGATGGAAGATTTGTTCTTTGGTAATGCTCCGGTCTTTACGGTGGACTTTACCGGCGGCGGAGCGATGTCTATCACCGGACCGCAAACTCAATTCGCGGTGGCAAGCGTGCCTGAACCGATCACGTTACTGACGTTCGGCGCCGGTCTCGGCGGTCTTACCTTATTCAGGCGCAGACGCTCCGCAGCAACCAATCAGGATGCAGTCTGACGAATGTTTACGATTCTGACAGTCGGATTTCTCGGGGGCAGCCTTGCGATAGCGCTGTACCTCAACCGCATGCTCGACAAGCGCGAAGCGCGCCGGCTCGAACAGGAAAAGAAAGCTCGATAGGGCGTGCGGTCCACCCTCCTGAAAACTCTCATCAAGTATCGACTCAACGAACGAGTCCGCGGGGGATATCGTCTCGCACGATTCCTGGCCCGCAATCTAAACTCGACGCCGATTCAGATTGAAGGCTACTCGCCACTCTACGTCGATCTCTCGCAACTCGACGAGCACGCGATGTCGCTTTATCGCGCGGCGCCGCTTCCGGAAGTGCCGCACGAACGGGCGCTGACAGAAGTGTTCCGTCAGATCGTGAAACCAGGTGATACGGTTTTCGACGTCGGCGCTAATCTTGGTCTGCACAGTTTGACGTTTTCAAAGCTCGCGCAACAGGTCGTGGCGTTCGAACCGAATCGTGCGTTGCTGCCAAACCTGCGACGCACCATCTCGCATTTGCCGAACGTGATGCTTCAGGAGATTTGTCTTTCTGAAACTGACGGAACCGTGGAGTTTCATGTGTCGGAGTGGGACCACATGCTCGGCAGTCTTGCTAACTGGACCGGCCAGCCGACAAAAACGATTGCCGTTCCGGCCCGCGCACTTGATTCACTGATTGCTGAAGGAGCAGTGCCAAAGCCTCATGTGTTGAAGGTCGACGTCGAAGGCGCAGAGCTTTTGGTATTCCGCGGCGCAGAGCAGTTGTTGAGTGGACCAGACGCGCCACGCGCGATCGTCTTTGAAGAATTGAACAGTGCCAGCCGCAAACTCGGAATTGAAGACGGCGGCGCCGCAGAGTTTTTACGCGCTCGCGGCTACTCCATCCGCGTCATCACCGACCCTCCCGCCGCCAATTTATTAGCCACAAAAAGCACATAAATGTTTATGTGTTTTCTTGTGCCTCTTTGTGGCTAAAAACAAATTCGTTGCAGCCTAAGCCGCCGAGAATTTTCAAGCGTGTGAGTGAGAAGCCGCGTTGGCGATAGAAGTCGAAGATAACGTCTGCTTTGGCGGCTTCGTAAGGATGACCGCCGACCCAGTCGACGATGTCGCGCCACTTGTTCATGCCGCGGTTGTGGTTGTACTGGGTCCAACTTCGAATGTAATCGCCGAAGCGGAAAGTCAGGCCACAGCGAATGGCGTTCTTGATCTCCTCGGGCGCCATCGCCAGCAAAGCAAAAGGTGGCTGAAGCAGACCAGGCAGATCGTTGTACGTCTTCTTGATCCATTTCCAACGTTCTGTCTGGCTGCCGGTATCGTTGTAGATGGCGATAAAAAGTTTTCCGCCTGGCGCGACCGGCAGACACGCATTATCGAGTGCTTCCCACATCTTGCCAGTGTGATGAAGCACGCCCCAGGAGTAGACGATGTCAAACGTTCCGAGACTGCTAACATAGTCAGGATCGAGCGCTGAACCGGTTTCGACTTTCCAGTTTGGATCGTCAGGAAAGTAACGACGGCGCAACTCGGTCGTGCAAGCTACCGAATAAGGATCGTAATCAAAGGAATGCACGCGCGCTCCCAGTCGGCGCGCCGCCAGACTGAACAGACCGCTACCGGAGCCGATGTCGAGAAAGCTCTTGCCGTTCAGGTTTTCGCACTCGAGCATTTCGCGCAGCGACGATTCGGCTTCGGCGATGCGATCGTCGTTCAGCAGCTCGAGGAACTTGGTCCAATTCTTACCAAATTCAAATCTCTCGCCGCGCTCAACTTCCTGTTGGTGTTGCGTCAGTTCCATCTTAACGATAGTGAATCCAATAATAGATTAGTTTTACATACTCAACGGGCACCGTTTTCCAGCCCGAAATGGTCAGCCACCAGATCGCGCGCCTGGCCGCGCCCTCATCAGCAGCAGGACTGAGACCAATCCGGATCTGGCTGTCACTGAAAACACGCCGGTAAGTCCACAATGCACGTCTGGAATGATAAGCCGACGTCACCACGATGATCGATTTAACACCATTTGCGTCAGCGTATGTTCTGACCGCTTTTGCTTCGTCGTAGGTGCTCTCAACTACGTTCGGCAAGACCTGAATGTCCTGCGGCGTGACACTATCAAATTCCAGTAGGCCAACCGATCTCTCGTAGAAAAATGGATTGCGCTGCTCGATATCAGACCAAGGCCCGCGCGTGCCGTCATTCGTGACAAGGATTCGTGGCGCTCGACGTTCGTACCATAACCCAGCCGCATGGTCCGCGCGTTCCTGGTAATCTTCCGCGCCACTCAGCAAAACTACTATATCCGCTGAAGCCAACTCCGATCGTGTCACCAGGAAACTCGCGGCTGCCCACGCCACTAACTCCCACACGAGTAACACCACTACTAACCACAGAAGTCGCGATCGTCTTCGCTTGTGCTGTTTGTGATTCGTAGTGGCAATCCACCTTTATTTCGCGGGTTTGACTTTCGCTACGTCGGCGCGTTTCAGGCGTGCCGCAGCCCAACCGACACGCAGCCGCACGTCGTCACTTTTATCTCCCTGCGCTCGTACCATGTTCAACGCGTTGCGAATATGACCGAGAGCAGATTCGAGATCTTCAGTCACATTCTCCGGATAGAAATAACGATCCCGTTGCGTCGTGAAAGTCTTTTGTGCGTCCAGAATATTTTGCAGGAGGGTCTTGAGTTGTGACTCCGAAACGCTCGTCCCCGCCGAAAGACTCACCGCCTCGGCAAGTACATCAGAAAACGGACTGGTCGGAGCCGCCGCAGGAGCAGTCGCACTGGAAACATTCTCCGTACTGGCAGGCTCAACGGCGCCGTGCGTCAGTCGCCACGCGAGATACTTACCAGCCGAGCGATACGATTCGTCGTATTCTTTCGCACGGTAAGACGCGAGTCCGCGATACTGATCGCCTCGGCCAAACGTAGCGCCAAAGATCTCATCGCCCCAACGTCTGAATTTCTCGTCGCCGGTCAGGTAGTACGCGTAGCCGAACGTGTGAATGCAGGTCGCGTTCAACTGTCGCGCTTCGGCAATCTGGTTAACGTCTGACGGCGGAAACGCATTCGCCGCGGCGCCACAACCCTTTTCACAACTCGTCCCATCCTTGTATGAACCAAACACCTGGTAGTACATCGCGCGCCAGCCGCGTTCGCTGTAACTGACCTTGTACAACGCCTCAGTGCCTTTCAGAATACTCGTCTTCACCCGTTCATCATTCGTCAGCCGATGTACCGCGATCATTCCTTCGAGCAGGACGCCGACATGAAACGGCTGCATCGCGTCGCCCTGCCACGCATCATCGCCCCAACGCCACGATCCGTCGGGAAATTGAACGCGCGCGTACCAGTTCACTGCGGCGTCCAATGCCTTACGCTCGAATTCAGCTCTGACTTCTTTCTGCGGATGAACCTTCGCGAGGTTCGCGGCATAGAGCAGCATGTAGCCGCCTTCGCGAGCGCCGTAATAAAGCGCCGGATACTTCACGCGCTGGCCCACCCAGAGATCGAACATCGCGCGCGTGTAGTTGACGATCCACGGCCACATCTCCGGACGGCCATCAAGCGCTCGCAACATCAAGCCGTTAAGACTCGCGTGTCGCGGCGCGAGCGAATTGTCGACGGCCGTTTTTCCTTCGCCGATAAGCGGCATCTGCCACCACGAGTCGGCGATCTTGCGTGCGTAAGTCTGAAAGCGCGCGTCGCCCGTGCGGTAGTAGTTGAGATACTGCGTGAACGCCTGATCGTAATAGTTGACGTTGAGATATTCGTTGAATTCGTCACCGGTGGCCGTAAAAACCGGTCGGCCCGACTGCGTCGCCGGCTGCCACGTCTGCGTGAGGGTCAAGTGCGTGTCGTCCGCAATTGAAGCGATGTAGTAAGTCTGTATACCGCCATTCGTATCGCGCACAAAGAAATTGAATTGGTTGACGGGCACGGGCAATTCAGTGGTGAATCGAGTCCCGCTACCAACCACGGCCGGTTGACCGTGAGTCACCGAGATCGTTCCGGTGATTTGTCGCATCGGCGGGGTGGCCGGGAACTCCATGCCTAACTGCGAACCACGCGTCGTTGCGTTTTGATCGAACCACGGAAACGGATTCTGCTTGCTGGCGGATTTAATTTGTGGACCAGCGAGAAACTCCACTTCGGCTGAAGGGAACTGCACGCCGTCAGGAATGTTTAACTGGGGAACGGTAGACGTGATCGGAGTGGCGCACGCAGTCAGCGACTGGACCAGCAACAACGCCGAGAGTGTAATGCGAACTACACGGTTAATCCTGTGACTACTTTCCCGCATAACTCACAAGTATTAACCCAACGCACTACTCAAATCTATCTCACAGGGCACACGATGTTGTGCCGACTCGAGCATCTTCAAACAAGCCAGCGTCGCGCGCGCTCCGTCGCGCACGGTCACTTCGGGGGTACGCGCGGAGCGAATATCCTGGATAAATTCCTTCATCTGCTCGGCGTAGCCTTTGTCCGGCCACATGCGCGAGCGTGAGCGACGCGTACTGCCGGAAATCGCGAGCCGCTTGAAATCTTCCGTCGTCACTCCCAGCCCCGGCGCAAACGCTTCGAGCCGTTCGCCGGCCGAGGTGGCGCTGCCGACGGTGCAGTAAGTCAGGTTTCCCACCGAGCCGTCAGCAAACAGGAAACTCGCAGTCATGTTGTTCTCACCAATCGGATCGTCGGAGCCAGTTGGCAGCGAGTAAGCTGAAACACTGATTGGTTCCGACTGCAACAACCAGTACATCAGATCGACGAAGTGACATGCCTCACCAAGAATCGCGCCGCCGATTTTTGGATCTGCCATCCAGTAAGAACCGGAAATACCAGGCGAGTTGACGCGACAATTCAAAACCGCCGGTGATGAACGTCGCGAGAGTTGTCGCTTCTGCTCGAGGTAGAACGGCGCAAAACGTCGATTGAATCCGACCGTCAACTGTTTGCCGGTTTCACGGACAGCGTCATTCAAAGCGCGACAATCTTCGAGCGTCAACGCCATCGGCTTTTCGACGAAGACATGTTTACCGGCTCTGAGCGCAGCGAGTGCCTGCGACGCGTGATGTTGATTGCGCGTCAGGATCACCATCAGATCGAGTTCGTTGTCCTGCAGCAGATCGTTGTATTCGGTCGAACAATACGCAGCGCCAAATCTTCGTGCATAACTCTTTCCGCGCGCGCCGTTAGTCGAGCAGATCGCGCGCAACGAAACACGATCGAGGCTCTTCAAATTCGGCAAATGAGCCCAACGCGCAAGGTTTCCCGCTCCAATCAATCCGACGCGCAGATCACCGGCATGTGCCTGCGTCGAAGCAACGGCTACTTTCGTGTGCGACTGAAACTCATTCTCTTCATCGGCGGCTGGATAACGTAAAACCACCGCCAGACTATTCGACGCCGGATCGAGAATCGTTTGATACGCTTCCGACGCATTGTCGAGCTCGAAACGATGCGAGATGAGCGGCTCGACCTGGATCTTGCCTGCTGCGACGAGATTCAGAAACGCCTGCATGTTTCTGTTCTCGGTCCAGCGCACGTATGAGATCGGATAGTCGTGTCCCTGCTTCTCGTATGAAGGATCGTAGCTGCCGGGCCCGTAAGCACGCGACATGAACAACTGAATCTCCTTCATGTACATCTCGCCCCAGTCGAAAGCCAGCTCGACCGCGCCAACCACGACGATGCGCCCGCGGTCACGACAAAATCGCAGCGCTTGTGCACACGGCGCCGCAGACTTTGCCGCCGCGGCAATGATCACGCAATCAGCTCCCTGACCCTGTGTCAGCGAACTTATCTCAGCTTCTGCGCCGGAGCCGCCGAGCACCGCATGATCCGCTCCAAGCTTCCGAGCCAGATCGACGCGTTCAGATTTCAGATCGACACCAATCACCACGCCGCCCTGGCTGCGTACGAGTTGCGTGATCAACTGGCCAACTAATCCCAAACCAATGACAACTACGGTGTCGCCCAAACCAATCGACGCGGTTCGCACCGCATTCAACGCGATGCTCCCGAGCGTTGTGAACGACGCTGCTTCGAGCGTGACATCTTCAGGCACATTCGCAACGAGGTGCTGGCCGGTCATGATCGCTTCGCCGTGACCCGTTCCTTCACCGCCGTAGCTGACGCGATCGCCGACTTTGAGACTGCTCACCGTCGGGTGGACGTCGACGACAACACCTGCGCCCGAATAACCGAGCACGGCATATTCCTCAAACTTCGCTCTCACTTCGGCGACAGTGCGCGTCGCGCCGTAGATCCGAAACGCGTTCCAGATCTTTTTCAGATGCGAGGGATTGTCGCTGACTTCGCTCAGCAAACTATCGGTGTGAATGCTCGCGGTTTCAGTGCCGCTGCTGATAAGCGAAAACGACGGCCGGATGATGACGTGGTTTGGCGCCACCACCGGATCCGGCACTTCGTCGACAACAATTTCTTTCAAACCTTTGCGCAGTACTTGTTTCATCGTCTCTTATGCGACGGGCGATGCGATAACCTGCACCTCGCCGGCCGTAATGTGTTCGCCGACTACAAACGGCTCTCCTTCCAGCGTCTTGATCTCGTAATTGTATTCGTGAAGGATGCTCTCGCAGTGCAGCGCCGCCTCTCGGGAGTGCAGCTCGCAGCAGAAGATCGTCTTCCGTTCTTTCAGAATCGAGCGCGCGCCTTCGAATACGCGTCCTTCTTCGCCTTCGACGTCCATCTTCAGAAAGTCGGGGAATGGATGCGTGGCGACAAAATCGTCGAGCGTGACGGTCGTCAGTTTCAGACTCGGCCACTCGGTTGCAGTCTCCGTAATGCGCGAACCGTAGGCGTTGTCGGTGAGTGAAAACTCCACCGTGCGTTCACAATCGCTCACCGGACTGGGAACGATCTCGACATTCGATAGGTTATTGGCAGCTAAATGTTTGCGAATCTCAGCCTGCGCGTGTGGCGCCGGCTCGAAACTGAACACCTGCTTCGTCCGCGAAGCCATCAACAAAGAGAGATAGCCGATGCTGGCGCCGAGGTCGTAACAAACAAACTCCGGCTTCAATACGGAATCGATCGCGCGCTGCGTGGCTACCTCGTACGTGCCGCTGACGTGCGCGTGACTGATGTGTTCGCTGACAGCGAGCTTGATTCCCGCCATCGGTCCCGACTCAATCGCAACGACACTGCCGTCGGCAGCCATCGCGCCCTGGAAAGCTTTACGCGAAAGACTGTCCAGCATGCGGTTGTGGTGGACCATGCGTTTTACAAATGCGGGAGTTAGCTGGGCAGCTTTTAGTGTTAATGATCGCAGCATATTCTTAACCTCTTGTGCACCCTTTGTGCTCGATGTGGCTTCACCAGCAAATACCGTCATAGGTTCCGGCGGTTGTGCCATGCTCAAATAACCGCACCAGATCAATCACGATCTGATCCGGTTTCAACGTCTTCTCGATTTCCAAAAACTCCGGCGCTTTGTTTCCGATGACGATCACGTCAGACGCTTCCATGACCTCCGCAATACTCGACCGCATCAGGTCGGAGATGTGCGGAATCTCGCGTTCAATGTACTCCTTGTTGGCGCCGAACAGCTTCGCAAGCGAAACGTCGCGATCGTAAATCGACAGCTTGTAGCCCTTGCCCAACAATGATTCGATCATCGTGACCATCGGCGACTCGCGCAGATCGTCAGTCCCGGCCTTAAAACTAAACCCGAGCACGCCGATTCGCTTCTTTCCGGTCCGCATTACCATGTCGATCGCTCGTTCGATCTGTAACGTGTTGCTCGCGAGGATCGCTGAGAGCACTGGCGTTTCGACGTCCAGCTCTTTCGCTTTGTACTTAATGGCGCGTAGATCTTTCGGCAGACACGAACCGCCAAACGCGAAACCCGGCTTTAGGTAGTACGGCGACAGATTCAGTTTCTTATCCTCACAAAAAACGTTCATCACTTCGTGGCTATCGATTTCAAGTGACTTGCAGATATTTCCGAGCTCGTTCGCAAAACTGACCTTCAAGGCGTGGAAGCAGTTACACGCATACTTGATCATCTCGGCGCTTCGGACCGAAGTGACAAATAGAGGCGCATTTACGGTTTCATAGAGCTGTTTGATGGTGTTGGCGGTCAGTTCGTCGTCGGCGCCGATCAGGGTAAATGGCGGCGAATAGAAGTCTTTCAAAGAAGAACCCTCGCGTAGAAACTCAGGGTTAATACAGACAGAAAAGCCTAAACCGGCCTTTTTTCCTGATTCCTGCTCGAGCGCGGGAACAATCGTGTTGGCAATAGTGCCGGGCAACATCGTGCTGCGCACGGCGACGATGTGGTGCGTGTCTTTGGTTTTTATTGCGGCCCCGATCTGTTCGGCAACGCGCTCGACGTGTCGCAGGTCAAGACTTCCATTTGCGTTGCTAGGCGTACCAACACAGACGAGCGAGACGTCGGTATCCTTCGCCGCTGCGTCGACATCGGTCGTCGCCTTCAGGTTTCCGGCTGCGACACCCTCCGCGATTAATGGTTCCAGTCCGGCTTCGACGATAGGGCTCTTGCCCGAGTTGATGATTTCCACTTTCGTCGGATTCACGTCGACACCAACCACCGAATGGCCCGTGGCGGCGAAGCAGGCCGCGGAAACAGAGCCGACATATCCAAGTCCGAAGATGCTGATCTTTAGCGCCATCTAATGTTCCAGTGTCAAGCCGCGATACCGGCAACCAGGGTAATGTTGCGCACGGCCAGTTCTTCTATGTTGATTTTTTGAAAGCGGGGGTCGAGACGAAATCCGTTTTGCAGCGCACTCAGCGCACGGTCGTCGGTGATTTGTTTGTTGAGTAAGATTTCGAAGCCTGCCTTTTCGAAAAGTTGCACGTATTCAAGCGCGCGTAGTCGATTGTGATACATGAAGTGATTTCCTGCCAGTCGCCGCCACTCATCTTCGCTGAACTGGAGAAAGTTGATGGCGGTGATCGAGTCGTCGTCATGCGAGAAATGGTCTGAAGGATCGATGACGTGGAGGAGTAGTCCGTCTGGTCGCAGGACTCGACGCGCTTCGCTCAAGGTCGCTTCGATGATCTCGCATGGCATGTGTTCAAACACGGCGTATGAAACGTGGAAGTCGATCGACGCGGCGGGGAGATCGAGTTTCGTCGCGTCGGCTGGTGATTTGTAGTCGATATTTGCGACCGTCATGAGCGCGTCCATATCGCCGTCAAAGTTTGCAAGCTGGGCCAGTCGATCACTATCACGACCGTGCAAAGCCGCACGGCTCTCCTGTTCGTGCGCTTTCACAAAGTTGAGCGACTCTTGCACTAAAATTTCTGACAGGTACGGGTTCAGATCGATCGTAGTAACTTGCCCGGCGCCGCAAAGCCAGAGTCCGAGTGGCAGATCGATGGTTCGTCCTGTGCCGACTTCGAGAAAACTCTTTCCGATTGTCGATCGGCCGGTTTCTTCAATCCACGTGGCAATCTGTGCGGCTGCCGTAAACCACTCCAGCGGGTTATGTCTGCCGGGACGCAGACTGCCGACACTGCGCTGCAGCCAAAAATACACGTCGTTGGACCGCGGTAATGCCGCGACCGTGTTTTGAATCCGAGCTTTCCAACGCCAGTTCATAAATTAGCCACAAAAAGGCACATAAAGCACTAACCCGTACGGCGCGTGAATAGGCCTGCGATGAAACTCGTGCCCCACGAAAGGTGCAGGCTCAGAAAGATCAGGGGTAACACGAAAAACAGCGCCAGGCTGCGAGCCCGCGCAGCGATCTGTAGGGAGCAGATGAGTGACAACAGCACGTACGAGTCCGCAACGGCTAAAAACAACAGGGTTGCGGGCCACCAGACAATCGATGCCAATGCAGTGATGACCACACTGGCGACGAACGCAGGCGCGACGAGATGTCGCCAGCGCAACGACGCCGGTTGGAGCTTGACCATCTGCGCTTTCCAACCACCGTAGCGCCAGTATTGCTTCGCGAGATCGCCGAGGGTCGCGCGTGCCACGTAATCACAATGCTCGGCGGCGTCGAGCAGGACCTTGCCGCCGTCCTTCCGCACGCGATAGTTAAAATCGTAATCCTCATTGGCCAGCAGCTTTTCGTTAAACCCGCCGAGCCGCTGCCAGAGAGTTTTCTTGAACGCGCCGAAAGGAACCGTATCGACATACTCTGCCGCAGCAACGTTCAACCGGTACTTCGCGTCGCCGATTCCGAATGGATGCGCAACCGCAAGCGCAATCCCGCGAGCCACCACCGTATCGTTCCCGGCACAGATCTTCCACGGCATGCCGACTACCGCTGCGTCGCCTTCAGTCAGCAACTTCACGCAGCGACGGACATAACCCGACGACGGAATCGAGTGCGCATCCATGCGCACGATGATGTCGCCGGTTGCGGCATCGATCCCGAGGTTCAAAGCCTTGGGAATATCTTTGTCAGGATTGTCGATCACTTTGACGGCGACGCGCGGGTTATCACCAGCAAACGCTGCAATCACCTCGCGTGTCCGATCAGTCGAAATTCCATCGACGACGATGATCTCAAAACACCCTGGCTCGTATTGTCGCGATAAACTCTCCAGCACTGCGCGAATAAAACGTTCTTCGTTGAGACACGGAATAACCATCGAAACAAACGGCGTGGCGACACGCTGCTCCACATCCGTTAACGACGAAATATTTGTAACGCTATCCAACATCTCAACTCACCGCCTGCAACGTCGCCACTGACTCACAGATCTCAGCAAATTTTTGCGCCGCATTGTGCCAACCAAACTTCGCGCGCACCTCGCCCGCTGCTCGCTGCCCCAGCTCATGGGCAAACTCATCGTCAGTCAACAGCTTCACTACACCGGCCGCAAAATCACCCGGTGTGTCAGCAATCAGCAAATCCCGGCCATCAATCAGATTCAACCCTTCCGCACCAACGGTCGTCGAAACCATCGGCAGTTCCATCGCCATCGCCTCGTAAATCTTCAACCTCGTGCCACTCCCGACTCTGATCGGCACGATGTATGCGCTCGCACGGTCCATGTAAGGCCGCACGTCTTCAACCCGTCCGGTGACCTCGATGTTCGGATCAGTCTTACTCAACTCGATCAATCCCGCATACGGATTGCGCCCGACGACAGTCAACTTCACATCCGGAATCGTGCGGCGCACGAGTGGCAGAATCTCGTTAACGAAGTAGCGCATCGCATCGTCGTTTGGCAGCCAATCGAGTGAACCAGTGAAGACAAGGTGACGCGGTTCGCGAACAACAGCCGGATTGGGGCGGAAGAATTCGGTATCGACACCGGTCGGCACTTCGTCCAGGTTATCGATCGCGTAATCCGCCCGCATGATCTCGCGATCTTCCGCCGAGACGGCCACCACTTTGTCGAAGCGGCGGCACATGTCGCGTTCGAACGCAAACGCTTTGCGCCACTGCCCGTAGAGAAACCCTTTCTTCACCGGGTTTTTGTGCACTTCGTAATGGCGCTTCCAGATCATCGCTTCAACGTTGTGTTGAAAGAGCACTGTGGCGCAGTCGATGTGTTCGGGCAGGTTGATCGCCGGCATCAAGAAATCACAAACGACGACGTCGATCTCACCACCCGCAACCACTCGCTCGATTTCGCGTCGCATCTCCGCCGATTCGTATTTCATGATGAAGTACGGCAGACGCGTGGCGAGATTACGCGTGAGATCGAGATAGAAACCGGGGCTGAACTTGGGCCGTGTGTGATGCGGAATGGTGATGAGATGATCGCAGTATTCCGTCGCGCGTTCGCGGGCATCGGCGGCGGCGTTGCCATCGTCGAGCGTGAGATACGTTATCTCGTGATCGCGCCGCAGTTCGCGCAGCATGTGATACGTGCGGATGCGGCCCCCCTTGTCGATCGGGTGAAGCAGTTCAGTTTTTAACCAAAGTATTCGCACGCTATCGGTGTCAATTAGCAGCCACTGCTTCCGGCATCTCAACCGGCTCTGAGCTCGTTTCACCGTCGATGAACTGTCGCTGCCACATTTCGAAATTCACCAGACACCACAGACGTTCGGAATGATTAACACCGGCAGCATGTTCTGCGACCAGTTTGCTCACATAATCAGGAGAGAAAATCCCCCGCGCGAAGGCACGTTCACTGAGAACGTATTCATCGATCACGTCGCGATACTCATTCCGAAACCACTTGCCCACCGGCACCGGAAAACCCATTTTGCTGCGCTTGAGAATTGCCTCGGGCAGGATGTTCTTCATGCTTTCGCGCAGGATGTACTTGGTGGTCCAACCGCGGCGCAATTTCAGGTCTTCAGGCAACTGCGCCGTAAACTCAACCAGCTTGTGATCGAGAAAGGGCACACGACTCTCGACCGACGCCGCCATACTCATTTGATCCTGCTTCATCAAGAGCTCGTGCAGGTAGGTTTTGGTGTCGGTGTAAAGCATTCGATCAAGCATCGAATCAGCATCGCTGCTTTGAAAATACCGGTTCATCTCGCGATAGGGATCGATAGCGCCGATCCGTTCCTGCGCTTCGTTCGTCAGCAGATCAGGCTGCATAGCGCGCGTGAACACGGCGAAATTGTCGAAATAAAGTGTTTCGATATCGGGAGGCAGATAAAGAAAGGTGCGACGTAGTTTCTGCCGCGCTTTTGACGAGACCGAAAGCTGTTCGATGCTTCGTTTCACCAGGCGACGCACAGGCTCGACAGATAACTTGTGATACGTACCGCCGAGACTGAGATTGAAGAGAGTTTTGTAATAACGCTCGTAACCGCCGAGCATTTCGTCGCTGCCCTCGCCGGTCAACACCACCTTGACATGCCGCGACGCAAGTTCAGATACGAAATACAGCGCCACACTCGATGGATGGGCCAACGGCTCGTCTTCATGCCAGATCAGCTTCGGCAGATACTCGAAGAACTGATCGGGCGTAACCACGACTTCATGGTGATCTGTCTTGAACGCTTCGGAAACGATACGAGCGTACTCGAGCTCGTTCGCGTCTCTTTCCTTGAACGCCACTGAGAAAGTCTTGATCGGCTCGTCGACCATCTGGCTCATCATCGCGGCAATCGCGGATGAATCGATGCCACCGGAAAGAAACATGCCCAGCGGGACGTCAGCCATCAGGCGCAGTCGCACTGATTCGGCAAATAACTCTTTCCACTGTTCAATGTATTCACGTCGCGGTCGTTCCGGTTCGTAGCTTTGAAAAGTCACGTCCCAATAACGCTTGACGTCGAGGCTTCCATCGCGCCAGAGCATTGTGTAACCCGGCAGCAGTCGTTTCACCCCGGCGAAGAGTGTCTCCTCACCTGAAGTGGCGTGGTTCGCGAGATAGTCAGGCAGCGCGGAATAGTTGAGCTCCGGTTTCAGCGCACCGGCAGTGAAGAGTGCTTTGATCTCGGAAGCAAAGTAGAGTGAACCGTCGGGCGCGTGAAAGTAGTAAAGCGGTTTTACGCCGAGACGATCGCGGGCAATAAACAGTTCTTCTTTGCGCTGATCCCAGATCGCGAACGCAAACATGCCGCGCAGGTGTTGCACACAGTCGCGGCCGTGCTCTTCGTATAGGTGCAGGATCGTTTCCGTGTCGCAGTGAGTGCGATAGACGTGGCCGCGCGCTTCGAGTGGGGCGCGGTAGTCGGCGTGGTTGTAGATCTCGCCGTTGTAGATGATGTGCAGAGTGTTGTCTTCATTCGTCATCGGCTGATGACCACTCGCGACGTCCACGATCGAGAGCCGGCGATGACCGAGACCGATGCGTCCATCCACAAAAATGCCCTCGTCATCCGGGCCGCGATGACGAAGCACATCGCGCATGGCGGCGACGACACGTCGCTCGGCAACACGCCCCGACCGTTTTGAAAATGCTATCCCGTTAATGCCACACATCAGCTATACCAAATCTGTTCTTATCCACAGATTACGCAGATTCTATTAATCAATCTGTGTAATCTGTGGATACGTACTCCTGCGGATCATCATAACCAAAAACGACCTCGCCCTCGGCGAGCACGTACCGGCCATTCAAGAGCACTGCCTCGTCCGGCTTCGTGTCGTCCGCACCGGAATACCGCAGCCACGTCCACTCAAAATTCGAGCTAAACCGGGCGGTTTCGACCTCTTCTCCGCCCCGGATCATAATAACATCCGTGCTGTCGCCGTGACTGACTTCGAACGCACGGCCGCCTTTAGCTTCCGTCTCTCTCACCCGGCTGGAACTGCGTGGCAACATGAACGTCACAATCTCGGTCGAACCATCCGTTTGCGCCGTGTAGACGCATACGGGCGCCGGACCTCTTTGACCGTAACACTCTGAAACCCAACCAGCTTCCGCTTTCCACGCGCCACCGGCAGCAAAAGTCGCGATTTCCACGCCTCTTTCTGCTATGAACCCCGACGAGTCGATCTGCGGCTGAGCGTCGGGAGTGAAGTGGAACCACAAATCCGCCGCGTGTTTGCCGCTCGCGAGTATCTGGTCTCGCACGACCCAGTAGTCATGCTTCAAAAATAGAATGCTGCGCACGTGAATCACGGGATCCGCCAACCGTTGATAACCATCATGCCGGCCGGAGACAAAATCGAAACGACGATGGCGCAGCCACGAGTCGGTCGTACAACTCGCAACCGAGCGCCACGTGAACGGTCCGTCCGGCTCTGATTGAGGCTCGCCATCGATAGTCAGAGCGTTGTGCGACGCCGATCCGCGAAACAGATCGCGCCACTCACTCGAGCCCGTGTACGTGAACGTCCCCGGATCCTGCAACAACAACCGCCCCTCAACCGCCAACTCGAAGCTGAGACAATCAGCATGACTGTGCGCGTTGATCAACGCTCCATGCGGTCCGCAATCAAACAACAGATAGTTTGCGTTTGACTGCCAGCCATCACGCATCACGTAGTAACCACTGTCGCGAAACGCAAACGACGTTTCCTCAGGTTCATGATCCGGCAATTCACCGAACGATTTCACACCGCCAGGTCCAAGCAGCCAGAGCGTCTCTTCCGCTGTATTCCCGGCGACGTATTTGTAATCACCACGATTAAAAAGCACGGCACCAGTCGAGAGCACCGCCCGGAAATCATTGGGCCGCCGGTGCTCGAGCATCACGAGCCGCCCGCCATCGTCATCACCAAAGAGCGGCGAGGTTCCATCGGGTCGCGTGATGTACAACAAGTGGTCCAGCAACTGTTGCAGCTTATCGTCCGGCGGCAACGTCTCATTGTTGCGTTGCGAAAGAATCCGGAAGTGAAGATAAAAGTCTGTCGTATAGCGGTGGTAATAGCTCGACTGCTCGAAATACACACCGTCGGCCCGCAACTGCACTGACAGGCACGACAAGAGAACGTCTCGTCCGGTGCGACGCCAGCGCTCCGCCGCATCGAGATCACGCAACAACGTGCCGAGGTAATACAGACCAAGCGCTTCACCACTCAAGTGCGTGTTGGGAGCGAAGTAAGTGGAAAGATAATTCTCAATGTGCAGACCCGAAAGATATAGAAACTTCAACAGCTTGATCACGAAACTGTCGCTGAGTGTTGGTGAGTTGACGAAGAATGCGAGCGCCCAGAGCCACGAGATCGTGCGAAATGAGACTTCGAGACTGCTGGCCCAGTTGATTCCCAGCTTCGGCGGATTCGCCGCGATCCACGATTCAATGTGCGCGATGAAGGTACGAGCATAGCGCTCATCGCCGGTGAGCCAGTAAGCCTGTCCTAAAACAATGAAATACTGTTGCCGGTTGAGTTCCCAGATGATCTTCTTGTCCCCGACGAGTGTGCTTTCGAGATAATTGACCTGGCTCCAGTGCAACAGAGGCGAACGCTTTTGCGCGATCGGCTCGAGATGCCAGTCGATCGGATCGCCAAACGAGAGGTCCTTGAAGCCAAGCAAATCAAAACGCCCGTTAACTATGCGATTCGCTCGTTCAACGATCTCGGCCTCAGCGTTGGGCCAGGTTTGTCGAAATTCTTTTAGAGTTGCGTCTCGATCCGCAAACGCCTCGAAGAACTTTTCTTTGATCTGCTTACGGATGCGCGCGCGCGCCTCGGACGCTGAGCCGAGTTTCGGCTGAAACAAGCTCAACATCTCTGCATCGGACGGCAATCGCGACAGCGTTGACCACCCACGACGCTCTGAAAACGACGACCATTTTTGCGTCCCACGAACACGCAATTCGTCGAAGCTAATTTTTTTCAGTCGCGACAATTGCATCATGTGAGCAGTACAGGACGGATTGGGGCCAGGGATAAACTAGAGCTCTCTTTCTGCCCGCGTTACAGGAGAAGAGATCACGTCCGCGGTTTGCGTGCGCTCGCTTGCGTTTCGTTTCACCAGATCATGATAGAAATTGATCCACTCATTCCGCACTGAGTTCCAGGTAAACTTCGCCGACGCTTCGCGTGCCTGACGCGTCAACCGCAACACGAGTTCATTGTCTTCCAGCAACCGAATCGCTGCGGCCGCCATCGCGACGTGATCGTTCTTCGCGATCATCAAACAGGTCTCTTCGTTCGTCACGATATAGGGAATGCCGCCCGCATCAGTCGTCACGACCGGAAGACCCGCTGCCATGCATTCCGTGATTGATGCCGGCATGTTGTCGAGGTTGGTGGCGGTTAGATAGATGTCGGCAGAGTCGTACATGGCCGGCATCTGATCGAACGGAACGCGTCCGATAAACTCCGCATTGAGCTTCAACTCGCGCGCGAGTTCCATCAACTGCGGTTTCAAAAAACCCTCAGCAGCAACAGTCATGCGCGCCTCGGGATACTTCTCCTGGATCAAACCGAAAGCCCTGAGCACGCACTCGACGTTGTACAAAGGTTCCAATAACCGGCTGGTCAAAAAGATCGGACGAATGGGTTTACGTTCGCGAAACTTAAACCGATCGAGTTCGACGAGGTTGTAGATCGCATACGCCTTCAAACCAAAACCCGCAAACACATCGACGAGATAGCCTGACGGCACCACGATCGCATCGGCAAGCCGCATGATCGGAATCGCCGTCAAACGCCAGTTACGCAGATGATCGTCGGCCTCACCGCTGCGATAATTCAGAATCGATTTCTTCCCGTACAACTTTGCTACCAGAATCACGGGGGCCGCACACAGCAGATACGAATAGTACGAAGCAGAAAACGTGTGCAGGATGTCGTAACGCGGCGCCAGCCACAGCAACAGAAGCCAGTAATACAACGTGGTCGTTATGGTGCGGACAAACTTGATGCTCTGTAACCAGCGAAGCGGTTTTGGCAGACGCGGGTTGTGCGCCACGAAATCGACTTTGAGCGAGGGTTCGCTGCTGAGTCCTTCGCGCAGACGAATCGCCTGGCGCGATTGCCCGCCGAGAATATCAAGCGACGGAGCTGCAATCAGTATTCGAATCACTTTCTGCATAACACTCGTTACCGGGGCAATTTCTCGGCGCGCAACGACGGATTCGACCCGTCGCGCGCGGGCGCTCTTTTCTCAGTCAGTACTTGTTGATAAAGCTCTTCGCAGCGCGCGCGTTGGGCTTCACAGGAAAACTTCTCGATGACTATTTGTCGTCCTTTCTCTCCCATCGCACGTGCGTTGGCCGGATCTTGCAACAGCCAAATGATCCGTTCCGCCATTAGTTCATCGTCACCTGCCGGCACCAGATAACCACTCGTGCCTTCGTGAATTGCTTCAGCCGCGCCGCCGACATCCGTCGCTACAGTTGGCCTTCCTGCGGCCATGTATTCCAGAATCGAATTCGAAAAACCCTCGGCGCGCGAACTCAACACACATACATCCGAGATCTCGAGTAAATCTGCAATACGGTCGACACGTCCAGGAAAAATTGCCTTGTCTCCGAGCCCGAGTGTGCGCGCGAGTTCGGAATACTGCTCCTTGAGCTCACCTTCACCGGCCAACACAAAACTCGTATCCGGGACAGCTTGAACTACACGCGCCGCAGCCTTGAGAAACGTCGACTGATCTTTAACCGGATGACGCATGTTGGCGACGATCGTGACGAGACGATCGCTGGTTTCAAAGCCGAGTTGAGCCATGATCTCAGCTCTCGTTAGCCCAGATGGTTTCACGCGCTGTAGATCTAATCCGTTGTAAACGACGGCCGTTTTATTCTCAGCCACACCTTCGCGAACGAGTTGTCGTTGCACTGCGATCGAGTTACACACAACTGCGTGGGCGAACCCGTAAGCCAAACGCTCAAAACGTTTCTGAGCATCGCTGCGAAAGCCGAACGTCTCACGTCGCGAGCCGATGCGCGCCGGCACACCGGCGAGCATGCCGCCGAAGAGACCGAAGACGTTGGTGTAAAAATCGTGTGTGTGAAGTACGTCGATACGCTTGTGCCGCAGCATGCGAACAAAGCGTGTCAATTGAACTGCCGTATGCGGGTGATAAAAACCACGGAGTGGAAACTCCGGCAGGTCACCGGAAACAAGGGCTTCGGCTTCCTTCAACATTGGACCGCGACGGTCGAAGCAGGCGAGGTGAACCTTTGTGCCGTGGGCTTGTTGCAGCTTCGCCAATTGAACCGCTTGAGTCTCGGATCCGCCGCAATCAAAACTGCCGATGAGATGAAGAACATTCAACGCCCGATCACCACCTCATTCGTTGTTCCGGAAACATTGTCGAGCACACCGGTCAGCGGCTGACGCTGCGTTTCGCGCTCCCGGCGTAGCCAGTTTTCAAGCACAAAGATATACCAGAGTTGGTTTGCCGCCCATTGTTTACGTTGCGCGTTCTGTAGTGCGTCTCTAACCGCGCCCGCTCGAATCCAACCTTCCGATTCAAGCACCGAATCGCGCAACAACGAGTCAAACTTTGGTAACCAGTGGTCCGCAACCCAACGCTGCACCGGGATAGTAAAACCACGTTTCGGAGCATCAGCCACACGAGCGCCGAGCCGTCGTCGTGCGAGTTCGCGCAACACGGCTTTCAGACTGCCGCCACGAAGCCGGATTTCAAAAGGCAGCGCTGCCGCAAACTCCCACAACTCCTGGTCGAGAAACGGCGAACGCGCTTCGAGCGAGTGATACATCGTCGCGCCGTCAACTTTCGTCAGGTACTCGCCGACAAAACGCGTGTGACGATCGTAAGTTAGAAATTCCGGCAAGAGATTTCTGGCCGAGTCGACGGCGCGATCCCAGTTACGTTGTGGCAGCGAGCGCCGGCTCAGTCGTTCGCCGAGAATTCCCTGGCGCTCGTAAAAAGGAAGTCCGTCGTGAATCGAAGTTACTGCTGCGAGACCACCGCTCGCGTAGTCGAAGAAAGATCCGGCGCGACGCAGTGGTCCAACTCGCGGCACAAATGGAAGTGCAGCGCTTGTCAGACGACTGGCCACGCCGGGAAGTCCGCGCGCCAGCTTTTGCGCCATCCAGAAGTGCTTGTGTTCCGGATAACCAAGAAAAACGTCGTCGCCACCATCGCCCGTTAACAGCACCTTCGCTTCTGAAGCAACGGCGCGTGACACACGCAACATTCCGAGTGCCGACGCACACGCGAAAGGTTCGCCGTACGCGGAGATCATTTCGTCGAGTGCGTCCTCGTCTGCCTGTGGACTGAAAGCGAGCACCTGGTGCGGAATGCCGAGTTGCTTGGCGGTTTCGGAAGCCTGTGCGGTTTCGTCGGCGACGTCGCCGGGTGTGCCGACAGTGTATGCCGCAACGCCGCCGCCGAGTTGAGTGATGGCCCAACAGACAAGGCTCGAATCGATGCCGCCGCTGAGCAACGCGCCGACCGGAACGTCTGCGAAGAGACGTTTCTCTACCGCGCGTAGAAACAGTCGCTCCGTTTCGTTGATTACGTCATCCCACGAGAGATTCGTGGTTTCAGCGGCTTCGGGCGGAGACCAGTAAGACCGCGTCGAGATTTTTCCTTTGTGCCATTCAACGATGCCGGCTGCCGGCGCCTTCGACGCGTTTTCGAAGATCGTTCGTTCGTCAGTTACAAAGCCGAATTCGAGATACTCGAGCACTGCCTGTTCGTCGATACTCGCGATGAAGTCTCCGGCGCGCAGGGCTCGCACAGTTGAAGCAAACGCGATCTCGTCGTTTTGAGCGGAATAGATCAGCGGCTTGACGCCGAGACGGTCGCGCACCAGAAAGAGCGTTTGCTTTTCGTCGTCCCAAAGACCGATGGCAAACATGCCGTGCAACCGGGTGACGAGTTGGTCGATGCCCCAGGCGCGATAGCCCTGGATCAGGACTTCGGTGTCAGTCTCGCTCTTGAATTGAAAACCCGAATGCTCTAACTCGTGTCGCAAGTCGCGGAAGTTGTAAATCGCTCCGTTGAAAACAATCCCGACTGATCCGTCCGGTGACAGCATCGGCTGCCGGCCTGCATCGCTCAGGTCGAAGATCGATAAACGTCGGTGACCCAGAACAGCACTCGGCCACGACTCCACACCACCGGCATCCGGACCGCGACGCTTGAGCGTCTCGATCATCCGGCCAACGCGCTCGCGTTCCTGCGCCGCGCGGGTGTCAGTCGTTACTAGTCCTGCAATACCACACATAACTAATTCACTCTATGCCGGCTTTGCCTCAAGGCTCGGGCGTTGCACTTGAACCGGGTCAGTACCGTCCGCGATAGCGGATGGGTCGGTTAGGCTCCAAGATCGACGGCGGTATCACATGCTGATCGTGACCCATCCGCTACCGCGGACGGTACTGACCCGATCCAAGCACGGTGCTTGAGTCTTGCAGCAAAACGTCCTCTCTTCTCTTACTCAAGAACCCGTAAAAGAAGCACAGCCTCGTCTCATGCACAAAAGCCTCCGCCTTCCGACGCAGAAGCGAGCATTTCAACCAACCCAACACATCCCGCGCCGCTTGCCGGTAGAGATGCGCCGGAACTCCTAATAAATGTCCAATAGACGCCTCGATCCGCTCGTCGCGCATCGCAGCGTAAAAGCGCCCATGCCCCTTGTGCCAGCGTCGATGGTACGCCTTCGTCAGCCGGTTCGCACCCACCTTGTGCTCGAAAGCTATCTGCGGCTGGTAAAGCGCCTTGTGCCCGGCGCCCCACAAACGCTGCAGAATATCTAAATCCTCGACCCCACCAATCTGATCCGGCGACACACCCAGATCCGCTCGATAGCCACCGACTTCCTGCACCGCATCGCGTCGGAAAGCCCCCGCCAACAGACAAATGGGATTATCGTCGCCGGCGTAAAACGGCTTGTCGCCATAATCAGCCATGGCGATCGCCGACCAGTGATCCTTTGTCAACCACGCCGGCGCCTCGCCCTGCCAGCGCGGCAGCACTTTGCCACTGATCACAGCCGCTTCGGGATGATCACGAAAAGCCTGGTGGATCTCGTGCAGCCAGTTTGCAGGCAAGATGAAATCGTCGTCGGTTATTACGTAAGCCCACCCTTTGGCGGCTTCAAGAGCGGTATTCAAGGCGTAGGACTTTCCCTGTCTGGGCTCGAAGAAATACTGGACATTGCTGTGCCCAGCATCGATAAATTCTTTAACGGTATCGCGTGTTTTGTCTGTCGAATTATTGTCGACAACGATAACTTCATAGCTAAACTCGCCGTTTGTCTCCTGCTTCACGGCAGTCTCGAGCAGTTCGCGAAGATCCTGGCTGCGATTGTAGGTGCAAACCAGCAACGAAATGTCTAACGACGGCTCACTCACGACCTCACCACGTTTTCATAGCCGGCGTACTCGCGATCGACGTCCTCGCTCTGCGTTACTGACCAGCTATGCGGGAGGTAGAAATTTCCCTGCAAGAGGTTGTCGGAATCGACTCGCAGCATCGTCGACTTGTATTGATAGTTAATGACGTCGCGTGCGTTGCGCTTCTTCACGTGCACCGACGTGAAATAGATTCCCGGCTGCAATCCAAGCTGCTTCGTTCGGAATTCCACCACGCCCGATCCCGGCTTGACTGAGATCTGTTCGCCACTCAATTCGGTCGTCAGCTCACAATGAATCTGCCCGTCAGCCGTAAACAGTAACAACCAGAACACCGCATCCTTCACCGTCTCGTTTGCATTGAACGCGATCCGCGCGCGCAACGGCTCCCCGGTCTTGAAAACGGGACGCGAAACGCCGAGGTCGTCACAGAACGAAAGCGTTTGGATCTCGATCTCGTTCGTCTCGCCTTTCTTGTGAACCTCGACTGACTCGCTCGAGAGGGTTGCATCGCTCTGGTATGCAGCCACGATCTCCGCGGCCGGTCCACTCTTCACCACCTGGCCACGCTTCATCAGCAACACGCGATCGCACAGTCGCTCAACCGCGCCGAGATCATGCGAAATGAAAACGATCGTAGTGCCGCGCTTTTCGAGTTCCTTGATGCGGTCGAGGCACTTGGCTTGAAACGCAGCATCACCAACGGCGAGCACTTCGTCGAGCAAGAGAATGTCCGGGTCGAGATGTGCGGCGATCGAGAAACCGAGTCTGACGTACATGCCCGACGAATATCGTTTCACGGGCGTGTCGATGAATTCGCGGACGCCTGCAAAATCGATGATGCCGTCGAGCTTTTTCGTGATCTCGCGGCGCGTCATGCCGAGGATCGAACCGTTGAGATAGATGTTTTCGCGTCCGCTCAGCTCAGGATGAAATCCCGATCCGACTTCAATCAGTGCGGCGAGCCTGCCGTTAATTGTGATCTCGCCGGAAGTCGGCGTGGTGATGTTGGAGAGTAATTTCAGAATCGTGCTTTTGCCGGCGCCGTTATGACCGATGATGCCCAACGCTTCGCCGCGTCGCACTTCAAAATCGACGTCACGCACGGCCCAGAAATCAGTTTTCCGCCCGCGCAGCGCCCGCAGCTTACGCAGCAACGTGTTCTGGGTATCGGAATCATCGCTTTGCCTGATTCGATATCGTTTGGAGACGTGGTCAAATTTGAGATCGATCATAGAGTCTTAAACCACATCAGCCAGCGTGGCCTCGACGTGCTTGAAGTAAATATAAGAAGCAGGCACAAGAAATAGGGAAATCAACGCCGACACCGCGAGCGTATTGAAGTCCGGAGTCGCGCCATGCAGCAGCACTTCGCGGAAGTTATCAACCACGCCAACCATCGGATTGATCGTGTAGAACCACAGGAAGCGTTTCGGAATCGCGCTGAGCGGATAGACAACCGGTGTCGCAAACATCCAGAGTTGCAGTAACAACGGCATCGCCACGCCGACGTCTCGGAAGCGAACCTGTAGCGCCGAAAAGATCAGTGAAACTGACGCGACGAAACAGGTAAGAATCGCGAGAATCGGGATGACGTACAGAATGTTAAGTGTCGTCGTGATCTTGTAATAGAACATCAAGCCCGCGAGTACAAAAGAAGCAATGACGAAGTCAAAGAGCGCGGCGATCACGTAAGTGAGCGGCAGTATCTCGCGCGGGAAGTAGACCTTGGTCACGAGGTGCGAGTGACTCACCAGACCGTTTGTCGAGTTAGTCAGCGCAGTAGAAAAGAAACTCCAGATCAGCAGGCCCGAAAACGCAACGATCGGATACGGAGTGCCGCCGGTCGGTACATTTCCGATGATCGAGAAAACGAGCGTGTAAATCAGCATGAGGGAGAGTGGCTGCAACACCGCCCACATGATGCCGAGGATCGATTGCTTGTAGCGCACTTTGACGCGATGAACACTGAGCGTGTAGAGCAGGTCGCGATAATGCCAGAGCACGCCAAAGCTACTCAGCAACGCGAGGGGAGAAAACGACGGCGGTCTGATGACCTTGATACGGCGTTTGGCGGTTGCTACTGACATTCGTTACTGATGACCCCCTGATTCTCTAACCCGGCTGGTAGCGGCGCTTCGGGCCGGCGGCCGAGCATTTCATAGTACAATTCGCCCAATTCAGCGGCAAAGCGTTCTTTGTTGAACTTTGTCATCACTCGTTGCCGCCCCGCCTCGCCCATTTTCTGTCGTAACGACGCGTCTTCCAGCAAGCGCAGCAGATCTGCCGCCTGTTGCACGTCGTCTTTTGGCGCGTGCAGCAGCCCGGTCACGCCTGCGTCAACCACTTCCGAAACGCCACCCACATTCGTCGCCACCACGGGTTTCGCGTGCGCCATCGCCTCCAAAATCACGAGCGGCAAACCCTCGGTGCGCGTGCTTAAAATGAAGATATCGAGCGCGGCAATCAATCGCTGCGCGTCGTCACGATGATCCGTGAAGATGAAATAATCGGCGACACCGTTCGAATTTAAGTATCCTTTCACCGTTTCGTAATGCTCGCGATACTCACGCACGTGGGAATGATCGCCGACGACCACGAACCTGACGTTCTTGCGTTGCGCGACAACTCGAGCTGCTGCTTTTGCGAGTGTTTCGTAATCCTTTGCCGGAGCGACGCGAGCTGCCATCCCTATCAATTCGACATCCGCGGGAATATTGAATTCACTGCGAACGCTCTCTGCGTCTTTGGCTTGTTGGACGAGTGCTGCTATGTCGATCCCTTCGTAGAGAACGCTGCCTCGTGATTCTCTGACTTTGTAGGCGAACGTCCGCCACGCATCCTGCGACACGAAAACAAACTTGCTTACCAGTCGCAGGAAACTCTGATCGCGCTTGGAAATCTCCGGATAGGCACACCTGATGTGACACAACACCGGTACTCCAGCCATCTTCGCCGCCAGTCCCGCATAGTAAGCAGCCAGCAGATCACCGCAATGGACCAAATCGACGTTGTGTTTCTTGAAACGCCGCGCCAGTTGGACCGAGGCAGCGAGGTAATTCTTCGGATGTCTATAACTGTGCTCGGAAGGCCGGTAATATTCAGTCGCAAAACCTTTCTGCACGAACAGATCGCTAACAAGCGTTGAGTTCTCCAAACAAAACGCGACTGATTCGACACCGCGACTCTCCATCGTCTTTGCGATGGCAAGCGTGGCGAGTTCGACCCCGCCCACGCTGGGCCAGGGAAGAACATGACCGATCCGAATGTGTTGTTTGGACACGAAGATCTTTCCGGCAGTTAGTGCTTGGTGCTCGCTCGCAGAATGAGCTTATCGCGCAGATCGTAAGCAAAGAGAAGTGCTCGTGGCATATGACGGAGTGACCACAAAGTCGCCGAGATTTTCTTACTCCGGAAAATACGGTTCGCTTCGGTTAGTTTGCTGATTGCTAGATCCTGATCCCCCTTGAAAAATGCCCGCTTGCCTTCCTGAAGCAGCAACATCGCATGAAAACGTGCTCGTTCCCTTTCAAGCAATGACTTTTCTTCGGGAGCGAGCGACAGTGTTTGCGCGTTCTTGTCGAGCACTTTCAAAACATGCTGGCACATCCACACCGGATCCGCAGAAAGACTCGCCCCATGTCGCCGGTAGCGGGTCAACACGTCGCGGTGATACCCGATCTTTCCGCCCTGCTTGATGACGCGCAACCAGAGATCGAAATCCTCAACGCTGCGCAGTTGCTCGTCAAAGAGTCCGGCGGCGATCAAAGTTTCGCGTCGCGCCAGTACGGAAACCATCACGTTGCATTGTTGCGTGACGAGACTCTCGAAAGTCACTGGACCATCTGACGGACATAGATCCATGAACTTCTTTCCCGCATCGATGCTGTCGCCAAAAATGATCGCGTTTGCATAAACGATGTCGAACTCCGGATGGCGTTCGAGCTCCTGAAACTGTCGTTCCAGGTAGTTTGGTTCCCAGATGTCGTCAGCATCAAGGAGAGCAACGAATTCACCATGCGCCGCGCGTATGCCGCTGTTTCGAGCGCCGCTCAGTCCGCGATTTTCCTGAACGATGTATTCGATCTTTCCGGCGTAAGGCTTGAGAACTTCCTCGAGCTCAGGCGTGTCAGGTGAGCCGTCGTTGACGACCACCACTTCGTAATCGCGATACGTTTGCGCAAAAACAGAATCGAGCGCCGCGCCGATAAAACGCGCCGCCGAATACGCTGGAATAATGACACTGACCTTTTTCATCGCCATGCTATGAACTCGGAGTCGCCCCTTCAGGCTGAAAAGCCTTGTACAGATCCGGTTTGGCGATCACTCTGGCCGGAGCCGCCTCTGCTGCCGCCACTGGAGCTTCCGCTTCAAACATGCGCCAGAGTGCAACCGAATAACCCACCAGGTAATATGCGTACCATTGATACGCCACCGAGGCGAAGAAACCGCTCACCATGTAACCGACTAGACTCGCCTGCAATCCAATCGACAGGTAATAGTAAAACCTGAATTGATCGTCGTCCGCCGCCCGCCGCTCAACGCCGCGCAACCTGCGAATCGGCGCAGTCAGGAACATGAGATAGATAATCAATGCCGTGGTTCCCATCTCGGCGGAAACCTGGGTAAAGGCATTGTGCGTAACCGTCTCATGCAGCGATACGGTGTGGAAATTTCCCATGCCGATGCCCGTGATCGGATTACGAATAGAAACGAGAATCGAGCGGTTCAGGATTTCCTGACGCGTGTTCGCGGTTCCCATCGGATCGAGATCGCGGACAAAGATCGACAGCAAACGCTGGCCGTAGTTTCCCGGCGCCACTGCAATAAAAATCGCGAAACAAACAGGCGCGATAATCGCAGTCGCCACTCGCCGCTTGCGACCAATTTTCCAGATCAGAACAACTGCCGTCGCCAGCAAACCGAGAAATCCACCGCGCGAAAATGTCACCACGTTTGCCATCAAGATCAACGTCGCCACGGTCGCAAAAATCAGTTTGCCGATGATTTTTCGCGAAGCAAACATCAAGCCCACGGCAATCGGGGCCATCGTCACAAAGTGCAACGCGAGATCATTGGGGTTGCCAAACATGCCGCCGAGCAATCCCTTGATCCGGTCGCCTTCCACCAGGAAGTTGCCGGCTCGATAATCTCGAATTGCGTTGTAGCTGAGAAGAATGGTGACCGAAAACGCGAGGTAGATAAGCCATCGCAGTCGCGACTTTGAGCGGAGCACGTTCACGATCACGATGAACATCAGCACCGCTTTGATAAAAACGTCGTTGAATTCTTTCCACGCCTCGGCAGGGTTGATGGCGGTGATGATCGATATCAACCCGGCCACACATAACAACAGCACCAGATTGATCTCGCGCGGCCGGTACGTCAGATTTCCTTCGGAGGCAATCTGTGACGGGAAGAAGATGACGAGTGTGATAATCGCGAGAACAAATGCCAGCTTGTCGAGCGACGAGAGGGCCGGGAAAAGTTCGTACGGTCTGAAATATAAAACCGCGGTGAATAAAAAGAGGCCGATATAACTCAGCACATGACCGCGACGGATCAGTTTTTTTCGATTCGACGAGGGTTCGGACGCTGCTTTTGCGACAGTTACCGGAGGCGCAGGCACGTCAGCAACCGGCGTCGCAGACACCGGCGCCGCCTTGCTGCTCGATTTAAGAACCTCATCTTCCTGAGCTTTTGACCTGGCTTTCGCCGGATTGGTCAACGACTCGTAATCTGGCAGCTCCGGTCTTAACGGCATCTCTTCAACTCAACCTCGGTAACGAATCTTAAAGCGTTATAAGTAAAAAGCAAAAGAAGCTGCGGCGCATACGCGCGACAGCCTCTGCATTACTCTCTCATTGTCTGCGCCGACTTAAACCGTTACTTCTTTCTCTTCCATCTCAAACATCAGCGTCTTCACGCGTTTCCGCAGCGCCAGTTCGAACTGTTTCGCCTCTTCGACTTCCGTGAACGATAACGCCCGCAATTCCTGCTCGATCCGGCGGCGATAATCCGAAACCAGTGAATCAGAAACGCCTAAAACCGCGGCTACTTCCAGTTGCGTCGCGTGATCCGGGCTGAGGTAGCAATACCAGAGCACACCGATAATGCGGTTGTACTGCTTCACTTTCCCGCGCACCGCCTCGTTCAGACTCACCAAAAACTGTTCGACAAAACCCGCTGCTTCACGCTCCGACTCGCGGCGCATCAAGCCTTCTTCAGGCGTATCGCGCTTGTCTACCGGTTCGTAGCTATTACCGTTTTCACTGTCGCTGTCGTCGCCGTCGAGGGGAACGAGATAAATGTCCATCACCGGCAAACGCGACATCACGAGACTGCGCAGCGTGCGCACGTCAACTGGCGAATCGACCGCGTCCAGCACGGACACGATCAAATCTTCCAGATCCGCATTGCTAATCACGATCTGCGAATCACCGGTACAGCCAACCATCCGCGTGTCTCGTTGCCGGACAGCTATTATCTGTACACGTTGTTCAACTTCATGTGCCCCACGTCGCGATTTATTGTCTTTCCACTCGCTCAAACCGTAAACACGATCGGCCAGACGCCGATGCGGCTCGTCGTCCATACCACTTGAATCAAAGCGTCGGAAGTTCGGGCTTGACTGGATCAACGTGGAAATGCGCCGTGCGAGTCGATAACTCTCAGGGTGACGTTTGCGGAGTTCAGCCGTCAGCAGGTTGGTTAACTCGATCTGGCTGATTTCACACTCAATCTCGTAGTCGGTCATTTCCGTCTCGAGATAGTGTTCGAAACGGTTTTTGCTGAGCAGTTGAACAAATAACTCCTGCGTGAGGTCGGTGTAAGCAGCACCCATGCCTTCTTCAACCAGCAATCCGGCGCTACGCGAGGCTCGCACGAGGGGATGGTGAGAAACGATGCGGTGCAGTTCAGTCCAGAGACGATTGACGTCGGAAGCGCGAAGACTCTCCACCCACTTCGCATTTTTTCCGTACCGGTCGTTACGGCGCTCCCTGGGCATCGGGCGTGTTTGGCCCGGCTCGACGGCCGCTGTATTTTCAGGATCTTCGCTTATGGATTTCACAGGATTGTCCGTGTTTGGCGCTACCGCGTCTGGGGGATATGTCGCTGAGAATTTAGGTGGGAAAGTTCGGATAGGTCGGGGTGCATCCGTTTACTTCGGCGCAGAAAGTCAAAGTACCAGCCGAATAACAGGCTGTTAGAAGTCTAGGTTTTGCCAGATTTTTTACCGCGGGATAGCGGTGTTGGTCCTGGAGATGCGCTCAGAGAGCCGGAACGGCCCTAACTGAACGAGGGTCATGGTAACATCAGTTTAAATAACGAGCAACATTTTTTTACACTTTGAGGAATATACGAAATAGCTAAGAAAAAGCTGAGGAAAGCTCTGGAAGGCGGGGGTAATTGTGCATTTTGTTACGTTGAAACCTCAGGGAAGATGGAATGAGAGCCTCAAGAACGACAATCCCATTTCTGAAGACTGCTGCGTGCCCGGCCTCAGCGACGCTGCTCTCTTTTCGCTATGAAACCCTCTCGGTCGAAGCTGAAACGATTGTCTCGGACCACCTCAAGGTCTGCGACTTTTGTAATGCCGAAGTGAAACTACTTGCACACCATCAGCCGGCGCTAAATAATCAGAAAACACCGGAAATACCGATGAATCTGCGTATCCTGGCCGAGTCGATCCTTAGCCACGGATTCGAACGGATGAAGACGGATTAACTTAGGAATACAGATCTTCGATTAGATCGCCGTAGCGGTCGTCGATGACTTTGCGTTTGACTTTGAGGGTGGGGGTGAGTTCGCCGCCGTCGATGCTGAACTCATTGGGTATTAGTGCCACGCGGCGGATCCGTTCGTAATCCACCAGTTGTGAAGTCAGCCGTGAAATATCCTGCTGGACGATCTTGATAGCAGGTGGAAACTTGCTCAGCTCGACGTGATCCTTGGGTCCTTTTTCACCAGCCTCGGCAAGTGCCTGGTTGAGACTTTCCCAATCAGGAACGATCAATGCCACCGGCTGCTTTCGACCGGTACCCACCACAACCACCTGGCTGACAAACTCGCTTTCCTTCAAAAGACTCTCGATTAGCTGTGGCGCCACGTACTTTCCATTCGAGAGCTTGAACAGGTCCTTCTTGCGGTCAGTGATGTATAGGTGCCCGTTCTTCGCGATGTAGCCGACGTCGCCCGTATAGAACCAACCATCCTTCAGCACTTCCGCGGTCGCTTCCGGCTGACCGTAGTAGCCGCGCATAACGTTCGGGCCGCGAACGAGGATTTCACCGTCCGTGGCGATCTTGATCTCGATTCCGTCAAATGGGATTCCAACCGAGCCAACGTGGTTATTGTCCGGACGGTTTGCCGACACGATACAGGTCTCGGTCGCGCCATAACCCTGGAGAATCGGTATGCCCGCCGCCAGATACGCATATGACAAGGCCGGCGAGAGTGGCGCGCCACCCGAAACGAAGTAACGCAAACGCCCGCCAACGCCCGCGCGCCATTTCGAAAACACGAGTTTGCTGGCGAGCTTTTGCTTGATCGCGAGCGGCGGCAGAATCCACTTCCGTTTATCTCTGAGTTCGCCGTATTTCTGACCGACCGACAGCGAGCTCATGAAGATCGACTTCTTCATGCCCTTTTCGGCCATGCCCTTCTTGATGATCCGGTGATAGACCTTCTCAAAGAGACGCGGCACCGCCGTCATCACGGTCGGCGCAACTTCACGCAAATTGTCGCCTACCTGATCGAACGACGCCGAGTAATAAACAGACACACCGCAATAACAAAACACGTAAAAACCGTCGCGCTCAAAAATGTGCGACAGCGGCAACACCGACAACGCCGTGTCGCTGGGCAGGATCGGCAAGCCTTTCGCGATCGACTGCACGTTCGAGATGAAGTTGTTGTGCGTCAACATCACGCCTTTCGGTTCGCCGGTCGTGCCCGAGGTGTAGATGATCGTGGCGAGATCGTCCGGCCTGACGGCTTGCAGATAAGCATCGAATCCGCTCGGACGCTGCGCCGCCATTTCGCTGCCGTTTCGCTCGAGCTGTTCGAGGGAAATCCCGTGCTCGACGTCTTCGGCGACTTCAGGATCGAAGAAGATCAAGTGTTCGAGGTGTCTGGCCGCGAGCACCGGCAGTGCGTGTTTGTATAGCCGTCGCGTGGAAATGAAAATCGCGCGCGCGCCGGAGTCAGAAAGGATGTAGTCGACCTGCTCGAGAGCCTGGGTAGTGTAAATCGGGACGTTGATCGCGCCGAGACTCAGAATGGCAAGATCGGCGATGGACCAGTCGGGACGATTTTCCGAGAGGAGTGCGACACGATCACCGGGACGAATGCCAAGCCCGGCCAAACCGAGCGCGATGTTCTTGACGCGCTCGACGAAACTCTCAGCGGTGATGTTGTGCCACTTGCCATCGCTACGGTAATTGAGGGCGTCCTGCTTGTTGTGACGCAAGACAGCCGCGAGAATCAATCCCGGAACTGAAGAAGCTTCGCTGGAACGTGGATCGGTTTTGGCTTTAGTTGCCGAGGCCATTTTTGCGAATCATACTACCTAACTAGGGATTTCTCATGCAAAGGCGTATCCACAGATTACGCAGATTTTTCAGAATCTGTGGAATCTGTGGATGAAGAACGGCGCCGCCGCTGGCGTGGAGCGTCTTCAACGCGTCCATTCAGCGTCGCGATCGCCGCCAGCACCAGAAACAGCAACGCATTCGAAGTCGTGTGCAAGGTGAAATCAAAGAAGCTGTGCACCAGCACCGCAAAACACCCACTCAGCGCCGCTATCGCCACTCCGCGCCGGAAATCATCCCGCGACTGCGCGCGCTGAAGCGCCTTATAAAACAGCAGCGCCACGAAGCTCAGCGCAATAACCGCACCCACGATGCCCGCATCTGAAAACACCTGCAAATAATCATTGTGCGCCTGTTCGAGCCGGTACAAACCATTGCGTGAATCGTAGCGCGTATAGATCACACCGAAGGCACCCAAACCCGTGCCCAAAAACGGGTGCGCTTTGATGATATCCACAGTCACCGCCCAGAAATGTGCACGACCGGTCGTCGGATCGTCAGTGTTCACACTATCGATGAGACGATTGATCGAGAATTCACCACCGAGCAAAATCACGCCTAAAAACAATCCAAACAACAACGCGCTCGCCAAACCGAGACGTCCGGCAACACGCTTGAGCCGCTGCGATTTTTTCCCATGCCGCCGTTTCTTGTCACTCGGCTTTCTCCAGATCGCCGTCACCACCACCAGGAACAAAATCTCAGCGATCAAACTGATAATGCCGCCGCGCGATGCCGTCATCACGAGCGCCACTCCCATCAGTCCCGCGATAAAGAGATAAATAATCCGTTTCTCTTTTTCGACGGCGCCCGAGAAAAGCAAACCCAGCGGGAGGGCAATCGTCAGTTCCATGTAACCCGCAAAGTGATGGCGATTGATAAACGGACCGAAAGCCGTGCTCTGATTGAGCTCGCGAATCCAGTAGACCTTCGTCGGACTCGTGAACGACTGCGTCAAACCAAAGATCGCGAGCAGAAAGCCAAACACCATGATCGTGCGCACGAGAATGCGCAAACGATGCGGTGTGTCGATAAACACAAGCGTCGCGGCGAAATAGATCAGCAGCGTTGCGAGTTGGACCAGCACCAACCTGGTTGAATTGGGATCGAGTGAAAGACTGTTGGCCAGTGCGATCGTAGCGCCACCGCCGGAACTCACCGAACGCAGTGGCAATAGTTGAATAAAACCGAGAACCAGGATCGCAATCAGCGGCAGTTGCAGAGAATTACGATTGATTCTGAGATTTCCGAGCGTTATTCCGTCAAGCACCCAGAGCAACAGAACGGTTACGCCGCCGAGGTTGAAGAGTGCGAGAGCCCAGTAATGAACGGTTCCGTAAGCGAGGGCCGAAAGAACGATGGCGACGCAGATCACGAGAAACGCAAACCGGCTCGGAAGCGAGTGCCGGATGCGATAGACGCTTCGTTCCGCAGAGGTGCGCGCCACGGCCGGCAGCGCACTCTCGGCCACGACGACGCTAGTTTCTTCGTTTGAGAGTGAAGTCGTCATACCAAATCGAACCGTAAATCGGACACACCGGAGTTTCCTCGCCGCAGGAAACACGTATGATCTTGATCGTTATCGCTTGAGTCTTATCTGTGGTTCGGAACGGAAAATTGACCCTCGTCCAATCGTTCGTACCGCCGGGCGCCATCGAAGATCCAAACAAGTTCGCGCCGGTGGTCGCATCCAGAATCTGAATTTGCGGGGCGCTTCCGGTTTCGAGTTTGTCGGTCGCTACGTAACATTCAAACTCGTAATCAGTATTGGGCTGCACCGGAACAAGCTGCGAAACGTTGAAGCCTTCCAGGTTGGCACGAACTTGAAACGTCAACCGCAAACTGCGCGATCCACTATGGCTCTTATTTGGATCGATGCCGATTTGCATCTGTGACACGCTTCTTACATCCCAGCCAAAAGCACTACCCGAAGCATAGTTAACCGGTTCCTCAAAACTGCCATCGAGAACACTTCCCACCTCGGGGTGAAACTTCTCACCTGCCACGTCGTTCCAGATCGCAAGCGCGTCGTGAAACCGCAACTGACTCTTCAAAGTGGAGACCATCGTTTCAGCGGTTTCCTTGTTTGCTCGCTTCTCTTCGGCGCTAAGAACGCTCCACAAACGCAAGCCCTCTTCGTAGCGGTTCTGGTTGAGCAGGTAGAGCGCAAACTTCGCTCGTACTTCAGAGTTTTGACCGACTGAGTTTTTCAATCCTTCCGGATCGTTGCCATAGATTTCGGCGCTCAGCGTGAAGAGTTGTGGTAACAGGCCCGTGTCCGCTTCAGCCGCACGTCGCAACTCGGCAAAGGCTTCGTCGTAACGGCCGTTTCTTAAGTAGAGATTGCCGAGATACCAGTGCGGGTAAGCGTATGAAGGTGCGAGCACGACGGCCTGCTTCAACGCGAGTTCGGCTTTCACGGGATCGCCGGATTGCTCGTGCGCGGTGCCCAGCGCCATCCAGTAACGATAATCGTAAGGCGACAGGCTGACGGCTTTCTCGTACTCGGCGATCGCCGGCGCGAGTTGATCGAGAGGCAATGTCTTCTGTGAAACCTGACCGATGCGCCAGTGAGTCAGCGGATCGTTGGGGGCCATCGTAGCCGCCATTTGAGCGACGTGGAGCGTGCTGTCAGTCGGGCTGAAATACTCCGCGAGCGTGTTTCCGATATACCAGCGCACGACATAGTACGACCAAATTCCTGCGCCAATTACCAACGCGATCAAAAGCAGCTTGAGCGGAACCTTGCGTACGTTTATGTGAACTACTTCTTGTGGCATTTATCAATGCTGCGTCTGTGCGGCCTTGCGTGAATAATATCCGCGATCTTCAGGCGACAACTCTTCCATCATGATCCGCATGCGCTTCACCGTGATCTTTTTTTCCGCGCAGATGCGCAGCACTTCCGCAACACGTTCTTCCGTCATCTTCACACTCGAGATAACTACCTCTTCCACCTCGTGTTGAGAACACACCGAACTGAGATCGCCATTCCCTCCAAACACACGCAACCCGTGTATCACTTTTCCGCTCTTTGCCGGATCGTCATCGAGAAAACCAATCGGCGAGAGTTGCAGGTTGCGATTGTTACGCAGTTCGCGCAACAACAGCTCTCCGGCATCGCCTGCACCGTAAATCAAAACACGACGCCCATCATGCTTGCTGACCGCCGGCAGCAATTGCCGGAAGAACCGGAACGCCATCCGGGTTATCGCCAGAAACGAGAACATCAACGCCGCGTCGATGATGAATACCTTGCGCGAATAACCCTCAAAACGAAACGCAAACAGTATCAACATCAAACTGGCGACCGAGCTCAACGCTACTGCTTTCGCAAACACGATCAGGTCGCTCATGCTCGTGTAGCGCCAGAGCCCGCGATACACACCCATCACCAGAAACACGCCCATCTTGACGAACACGAGTACGGGCAAGGTGCGGATAAACAGTTTCCACGCCGGACTGTCGGGCGGGAAGTTGATCGCATATGACGCCCAGTACGACAGGATAACGAGCACTACGTCCAGCAGCACTTCAAAGATGCGGCGCTTGTAAGAAACATCGACGAGAAACGCGTAGAGCGGCTTCTCTTTGAGCGCCATCACTTCATCGCTCTCGTCGTAAACCTTAACGCCCCCGAGATAAACGCCGACGAGCGTGAGCACGATCGTGAAACCCGCGATCGCCGCGAGGCTCACATCCAGCCGCGCGCGTTGTACGAGAATCGCCAGCAACCCTGAAAGCGCCGCAAAACCGTAGAGCATCAAAACCGCGCGCCGCTCAGACATTCCGAGCGCGACGAGTCGATGCGACGTGTGATCGCGACCTCCCTGCGACGCGGCCCGTCCGGAAAGTTTGCGCAGCACGGTTACGAACGTCGTGTCGAAGATCGGAATAAAGAGAACGAGAATCGGCACTGCCAGCACTGGCAGAAGACTTCTGGATCTGCCGCCACTCACATTGATCAGCGCTGAGCTGGCCAGAAAGAACCCGACAAACATCGAGCCGCAGTCGCCCATGAAGATCGACGCCGGATTCGAGTTGTAAACAAGAAAACCGAGCAGCGAGGCGGCGAACGTCAGCGAAATCAACGCCTCCGTGTATTGACCGCTGTTGATGAAACTCAGCGCCAGAAATCCGGCCGCAATCGCAGCGATACCCGATGCCAGCCCGTCCATATTGTCGAGCAGATTAATGGCATTGGTGATCCCGATCAGCCAGAAGATGGCCAGCGCCATGTTCAGAAGCACCGAACCGGTCCAGGGCAAACTCAAGCCGTAGTAAACGACGAATGCTGAACCGAGAATTTGTCCGATTAGTTTCTGGTAAGGCTTGATGTGGAACAGGTCATCGATGAGTCCGACAAAAAACAGAAAAGTGCTCGCCAGCAGGATTTCTCGCCCGTAAGTGATCCTGAGTGAGAACGCCAGCATGGCGACGATCACTGCGAGCCAGATAGCCGCGCCGCCAAGCATCGCGGTCGGTTTCTTGTGCCAGCGATCGATTTTGGGTTTGGCCACAAACCCGAAGCGACGCGCCAACGTCCGCACGACGGGCGTCAAAATCAGTGCTAGACAAAATGATGCGGCGACTGCCAGCAGCGCACGAGGGCTAAAGGGCATAGGAATGGCCAGAACTATGCCACAAAAAGGCACAAAAGACACAAAAAGGCACAAAAAAGATCGATTTTCTTATTTGTGCCTTATGTGCTTTTTGTGCCTTCTGTGGCCGTTTTTGTGGCCCCTGTTTGGTGATCGACAACGCTTTCGAGGATGCCGTCGAGGCTCATCTCGGGGGTGAAGCCGACAAACCCGCCGATCTTCGAGATGTCGGGAACGCGCCGCGGCATGTCTTCAAATCCCTCCTCGTAAGCCTGATCGTAAGGGACAAAGACGATTTCGGAATCTGAGTGTGTGATCTGTTTGACGCGTTCGGCAAGCGCGAGTATCGAGATTTCGACGTTTGAGCCGATGTTGAAGACCTCACCCACCGCGTCGGGGTGATCCATCAACTTCACGAGCGCGCCGACAATGTCGCCGACATAACCAAAGCATCGGCTCTGTTTGCCGTCGCCATAAACGGTGATCGGTCTGCCCGCGAGCGCCTGCTTCACGAACGTCGGAATCACCATGCCGTACTGGCCGGTTTGACGCGGACCGACGGTATTGAAGAGTCGTACTACAATCGTCGGCAGTTTTTTCTCGCGCCAGTAGGCGAGCGCGAGGAATTCGTCGATCGCTTTCGAACAGGCGTAACTCCAGCGACCCTTCGTCGTCGCCCCCATCACCAGGTTGCCGTCTTCGCGAAAAGGCACATCGGAACTGAGACCGTAGACTTCCGACGTCGACGCAATCAAGACCTTCTTCTTTTTCTTGTTTGCAATCGAGAGTACCACTTCAGTGCCACGCACGTTTGTTTCAATCGTGCGCACGGGACTCTCGACGATGAGCTTCACGCCGACGGCTGCGGCCAGGTGGAAAATGACGTCACACTGATCGATCAATTCGGCGGTGACGGGATGATTGTGAACCGTGTCGATCGTGTAATGAAAACGCGGATGACCCTTGAGGTGCTGGATGTTTTCGATCGTGCCGGTCGAGAGGTCGTCGATGACGTAGACTTCGTCGCCCCGTTGAATGTAAGCGTCGCTGAGATGCGAGCCGATGAAACCGGCGCCACCGGTGATGAGTACTTTCATAATTTGCAATTAATCTCTTCCAACATTTGTGCCTTTTGTGCTTTTTTGTGGCCTAACTCGTTGTATAAATCCTTGATGTCTTCGAACAGGCGTTCTTTGGAATAGTTTACTTCTACAAACTCCAAACCGCGTTCGCCCAGTTCCTGTCGCAAAGATCGGTCGCGAATGATACGACTCAAGGCCGAAACAAACGCCTCTTCGTCACCCGCAGGAACCGAGATGCCACGGCGGCAAACGTCGTATGGACCATCTTCGACCACGTCGCCCAAAAGATCGACGACGCCACCAACATTTGTAGCTACTACAGGCCGGGCATTCGCCATCGCCTCGATCAACGTCAACGGTGTGCCTTCGTTATGAGACGTTAAGGCCACCACATCGAGTGCCGGATAAAAGTATTCAGGATCCTTTCTGCTGCCGACGAAGATCACATCCTTATCTAAACCGAGTTCGTCTCGCTGATACTCGAGAGCTTCACGCAACCCGCCGTCGCCAATGACGATGAATCGCACCGCGCCCTGCCGGCGACACGCCGGATCGATCGCTTTCAAACGCGCCACGACGTTCAGGAACATCTGATGATTCTTGATCTCTGTCAAGCGACCGACAATACCGATCAGAATCGCGTCGTCGGGAATGCAGAGTTCGTGGCGAAACTTTCCCCGACGCGCAGCGTGATCCGCGAAGAGTCCGAGATCCAATCCCAACGGGATCACTTTGATCTGCCCGCTGCGTCCGACGCGAAACGTTTCACCAATCTCGACGCTCTGTTGCCTGCTGATCACGATCAGACGATCGGTGACGAGTTTCGCGAGCAATCTTTCGATAATGAGAAACAACTGAGTGCGACGTCGTCCGTAGTAACTGTGAAAGACGTGCCCGTGATACGTGTGCACAAACTTGCACTGTCGCGGTTTGCCAATCAGCGTACCCGGCGTTAACCAGCGATAAAGAAAGCCAGCCGTGCGTCCCACGGTTCCGGCTTTGGCCGTGTGCGTGTGAACGATGTCGGGCCGTTCGCGTCGAAACAGTTGGAACAGTTTCCAGACCGTCTTCGCGTCGTTCAAAGATATCTCGCGGCTCATCTCGGAGAAGTAGCGCGGCGTCACGCCCAGCTCGTCCGCGAAATAGCTCATGTCTTCTTCGCCTTCAGGAACCTTGCCGGTCACGAGCAAGGTATCGAAGCCCGCATCTTTCAAACCCGATGTCAGCCACACCACATGCTTCGCCGGTCCACCCACGTTCAAGCGAGCAATAATGCGAATTACTTTCATGAGTGCCGCGAGTGTTAATCGTCCATTCTATATGGCGTATCGCCATCGCTTTCGTGTCGAATCTCGTCGACTTCCTCTTTGCGACCCGGGCCGCGATAGAGCCGGTTGGGACAATTGATCACGATGCCGTCAACGTCGCCGACGTTCTGATAGGCGTGCACGACGCCGGCCGGGATCAAAACGGCCATGGGATTGTCCTGGCCCACGACCAGAGTGTCTCTAACCCCAAACGTCTCTGATTCTTTGCGGTTGTCCCAGAGTCGTAGTTTGAAGTTTGAAGGTCCGATGAAGCAGAAGTAATCGGCCTGATCCCAGTGTTCGTGAGGACCGCGCGTAACCCCGGGATTAGTTGCCGAGATGTAACTCATTGCCGGAAAAAACTCGCCGTCTATTTCATCGCTGCGAAAGAGTTCCGACAGCCAACCGCGCGAGTCGAGATTTCGGACCAGCTTGCGAACTACTACTCCCTTGATCTCACCGTCTCTAAAGCTGTCCGGCATTTGCAGCTACCTCTTCCGGTTTGAAGTGCATCTTGTTGGCCCCTGTTTCGGCGACGAGGTTTGACGCGTGCAACAAGCTTTCAAACGTGCCCGCGTCAGTCCACCAGCCTGCCAGCTCTTCCCACGTCATCGCGTTGCGTTCGATGTAAGCATTATTGACGTCCGTGATCTCGAGTTCGCCACGGCCTGACGGTTCCAGGGAACGAATGATGTCGTAGACGGATTCGTCGTACATGTAAACACCGATGACGGCGTAGTCTGACTGTGGCCTGGCGGGTTTCTCATCGATACGCAGAACGCGTTCGCCATCAAGACGCGGCACGCCGAAGCGTTGCGGATCCGGCACTTTCTTCAGGATGATCTTCGCGCCACTGCCCTGCTTTCGATACGCCTCAACTGCGGCACGTATGTTTCCCTCGATGATGTTGTCGCCCAACACAACACACATGGGACCACCCGAGGCGAAGTGTTCTACGAGTGAAAGTGCGTCGGCAATGCCGCCTTCGCCTTCCTGATAAGCGTAGTTGAGATGCTTGAGTCCGAACGCCTTGCCATTGCCGAGCAGGCGCAGGAAGTCGCCGGCAGAACTGCCTCCGGTAACCACCATGATGTCAGTGATACCCGCATTCACGAGAGTCTGAATCGGGTAATAGATCATCGGCTGGTTGAAAACCGGTAAGAGATGTTTGTTGGTGACGGAAGTCAGTGGACGCAGTCGCGTCCCCAGGCCACCCGCTAACACTACACCTTTCAAATTGTCCTCCTGATTTGGGCCACAAAAAGGCTCAAAAGCACAAAACGGATTTATTTAACTGCGTAGATCTTTAACGTATCGCCGAGCCGCGTGATATTGAGTGCGCCGTTCACGAGATCTTTGACTACGCGGCGCGAACGGCTCTTCATGAAAGATTCATTCAACTGGTAAGCCGTCGTCACGCGGTCGAAATGCTGGTCCGCTGTTTTGGGAGCGTCTCGTTTGTGACCCATCGCATGAAAAATCTCGACGGGATTGCCGCCGGTTGTTTTGACGTGCGTTTCGCGAAAGCCGACATCGCGCAGCAGACCTGTGAGACCGCGGACGGAGAATAGTTGCAGATGCTCCGGCGGCCAAATGCAACGCCACTTCAAACCCAGTACACGCGCCGACAAACCGCGCGCATGCGGCGTGGTGGTCCAAAACAGACCGCCCGGACGAAGCAAGCGCGCCACTTCTTCCACCAGCGCACGCGGCTCACTCAGGTGTTCGAGAATCTCCGCGGCCGTGATCACGTCGAAGTGTTCGGATGGTAAACGCGCCGTCTGCAACTCACCTTGAAACACTTCGAATCCAAGCGAGCGCACGTGGTTCACGGCGTTTTCCGCAACGTCGAGTCCGTGCGCATTCCAACCATTCTTGCGTGCCGCCAACATCAAACTGCCGGCGCCGCAACCGATATCAAGCAAGCGATTTGTTTGTCTGTACGGAGCAAACTCCGCCGTGATTTCCTCGAGCCGCGTTTGCACGAACGGTGGCGGTGAAAGACTCGCTTCGGGGTAATAACTCACGTAGTAATACTCGCTCGAATACCACGGCGTGTAGGGCGTGTAAACCGTCGCGCAATTGCGACACGAAAGGATGTCGAGCTCATTCTTGGTGCCGAGGGGTTGGGCGTCAGTCGAGCCGCACGCCGCACACGCGCGCAGCTTCTTCTCGGTGCGCGGATCCATCGCGAGGATCCGTTGCCCGGCAAACTGTTCGACTTTCTCGGGAGCCTGCATAAGCTTGGAAGGCTAGTCAATAAATCGATTGAACCACAACTCGAGCATCAGCAGCGTCCAGAGCTGATGCGAGTAATCACGCTCGGCGCGTGTGTGCAGCTCGACCAATTGTTTGACCGCTTCAGGTTTGAAAAGACCACGACTCAGCGCTTTCTCCGAAAGCACGACTTCACGTAAAAATGGCTGCATCTTGCCACGGAACCAGTGGCCGATCGGAACGCCAAAACCCATCTTTCGCCGGTTGAGATTCTCGCTCGGCAGCAACTTTTGCAAAACTTTTTTCAAAATATATTTGCCTGTTAGCCGTCGCAGTTTCAGATTCTGCGGCAGGCTCGCGGCAAACTCGATTACGTGATGATCGAGAAACGGCGATCGCGCTTCCAGCGACACGGCCATCGTCGCAATGTCGACTTTAACCAGCAGATCGTTTGGCAAGTAGGTCATCTGATCGGTCAACAACATCGTATCGACCACACCGATACCATTCGCACGTTTGAACCAGTGCTCCAGAATGCCGGTGGCGTTAGCGCCCTGTGTCTGCTGCCGGAAAGATTCGGTGTAAAGCGGCTCCTTCAGCTCGTCGTTGAACGTGCTCATCCAGTGCATGTAACGACCGGCTTTTGGTCGCGCCACGACTGCCAGCAGACGCTGAGCCGATTTGATCTTGCTCTTCTTCGTCGGATCGGTGGGAAGCATGTTGACTGCTTCACGAATCATCGATTCGCGCAGGAACGATGGAATCTTTCGATACTTCTCCGTCAACCCCATCGCAATGTAACGCTCATAACCGGCAAACGACTCATCACCGCCGTCACCGTTGAGCGCAACCGTCACGTGCTTGCGGGTTTCTCTCGCGACGTAATACGTGGGCACCGCGGAAGAGTCTGCATACGGTTCGCCATAATGATCCACCAGCGTCGGCAATATCTCTACCGCATCAGGACGAACGATAAATTCGTGATGATCGGCGCCGACGTGCTCGGCCACACGGCGCGCGTGATGCAACTCGCTGAAATCCTGTTCCTCAAACCCGATCGAGAAGGTTTTGACGCGCTCGCTTGATTCCTGACTCATGAGCGCAACCACGGCGCTCGAATCGATTCCGCCCGAGAGAAACGCACCGAGCGGCACTTCCGACATCAAACGACATTTAACCGCGTCGCGCAGAATCTCGATCGTGCGCTCACCAGCTTCTTCCTCGCTGATGTCGAGTTTCTTAGTGAAGTCAGGCTGCCAGTAACGGCCCAGCTCGACGTTTCCGTTTCGCCAGCGCAGCCAGTGGGCCGGCTCCAGCTTCCGAATCGCGTGGTATGCGGTTAACGGCGCCGGAACAGCCATGAACGAGAGATAGTAATCAATCGCCTCCGGGTTGATGTCGCGACTGATGTCAGGATGAACCAGGAGGGCGCTGAACTCGGAACCAAAGATTAAATTCCCGTTTACCTCCGCATAGAGCAACGGCTTCTTACCCATGCGATCGCGAGCGATAAACAATTCCTGCTTCGGGATGTTCCAGATCGCAAACACAAACATACCGCGCAGGTGTTTGGGACAATCAGCGCCAAACTCGTCGTAGGCGTGAACGATGGCTTCGGTGTCGCTGTTGGTGTAGAAGGTGTGACCGAGTTTTTCGAGCTTTTCGCGTAGCTCGAGATAGTTGTAGATCTCGCCGTTGAAGACGATCCACGAAGTACGGTCTCGATTGTGAATCGGTTGCTGGCCGCTCTTGAGGTCGATGATGGCGAGCCGGCGCATGGCCATGCCGGTCGAGCCGTTGACGTAGAAACCATCTTCATCGGGTCCGCGGTGACGAATAGCGTCGTTCATGCGCGCCAGCAACTCTTCGTCAACCGGTTTTCCGTCGTTTCGAACGATCCCTACGATTCCACACATAAGCAGGCTATATTAGCCAACCTTCCGAAGGCTGTCCAAAACAGTATCCACAGGTTACACAGATTTTACCTGATTTAAGACGATCCCATCGCCGTGTTGCGGCGCGCGAGGACGCGGGCGGCCTGGAGTTCGGCCAACTCCTGTTTCGCCAGTACCGATTGACGACGTCGATCTTCCGCGCGTTCTTTAAGCAGAATCGCTCCCACGGCGACGAAGATGAAGTAGAACACCAACAACTGCGAGCGCTGTCGATAGGCAGTGCCGACGTTTCCCTGAAACAGCGAATACGCGAGTGTCAACATCGTCGTGAAAATGATGATCGGCGACACCTGCCGCAGCCGATGTTTGACCGCGAACCAAAGCCCGAGTACCAGCAGAGGAAAGGCCATCCACCACACAATCATTTCCGGCAACGTGATCGTCTGTCTCAAGGTAGCGAAGTCCCACGGAAACGGCGCGAACATCAGATAGAGCAAACCAATCGGAATCACCGTTAACGCGCCTTCCGTAGTTTGCACGTCGACGTCCTTCATAAAACCAGAACCCGCCGAGGCCAGGTCTTCGCGGCTGGCTTGCATCTGTTTGAGGTTCGCGTATTTCTCAAACTGCACCGTCGCTCCCTGCAAGACACCGAACCAGGTAAAGGCGAGCCCGATTCCTGCTACCGCTACAAACCGCTGCATAAATCCCTGCGCGCTGAAAGCTTTTGCTCCGAGGAAGAAACTCCCCATCACCGCGGCGGTCATCATGTAGAAGATGTAGAAACGGAAACTGAATAGCGCCAGCAACGAACCGATCAAGACGATTACAAAACCAACCGTGATCTTCTCCATCAGTCGCAGGGTGGCAAGTATTGCGAGTGCGAGCGCAAGAATGATCATGCCGTCTTTCAGCGCTTGCGACGACCAGAGAATGAGCGACGGAAAGAATGCAACCAGCAGTGCCGCCAGTTTCGAAACGCGGATATTGCTGAACAGTATTTGGGCGACGTGGTAAACGACGATTGCAGTTGTCCCCCCGATCGCGGCATTGATCAACTGAATCGCAAACATGTTACGGCCAATTACTTCGTACACCGCCGCCACCATGTAAAGCATTCCCCAGGCGCTCGCTCCCGATTGTGTAAAGCCGAGGAATTTGCCGGTGTGATACGCATCGCCATGCCAGGATTGGACGAGAGACTGACCAAAGATGTCGTAAGTGTTTGCGTCGCCCCCGAAGAACTCTTCGAAGTGGCCGACAAAGATGACTAATGCGAGGAGAACCCTGATCATGACCGCGATCAGAAAGAGACGCATCAGAAATGTGCGCTGTTCGGGTGAGCGAGCGAGGATAACGATCGTCGGCGCAGAGACGAGCACGCACACTGCGAGAGCCCCCGGTCCCTCTTCGGGCCGTATAAAGATCACGCCACCAAAAATACCCACAACCAGAACGATAATCAGAATATTCATAATGCGACTACATCAAACGTCGTCCGGCAGGTCAGGACGAGTTTTTCGTTCTATCAGAAACTGATCTTCCTGGCTCAATTCCTTGATCGTTTTGGCCGGGACACCGGCAATCAGTTTACCCTCTTCTGCCAGCGCTGCGGTAATCACCGAACCGATGCCGACGATCGATCTGTCGGGGATCGCGCTGCCCGGCGCCATGCGAATCTCGGAACCAATATAAACGAGTGAACCGATCGTTATCGGCAGCGTGCGCTGGCGATTGTGCGTCCATAGCGACGAGTTTCGGCCACCAAGTATGACACGCCGGCCAATCTCGACTCGATCCGTGAAGTCTATTTTATGCCCGGTGGTGACGATACTGCCATCCCCAAGAAGAAATACAGGATCGATTTTGTTGACGACGTCCGCATCCGGAATGGAGTTGATCTCGTTCATCCGGATGATCTCGCAGTAACGACCGAGGCTGACCTCATCGCCGCCGCGAATGATGTTCAGATGACCAATACGAACGTGATCTTTGATGGTGAGTTTTTGAACTCGCGTGACGACGTTGAAATGGCCCATCTGGACGTCATCTTCGATACGACACTGAGCGGCATCGATGATGCTTAGACCGATGCGAACTCGTTTGCCGATCTGGTAACCAAAGAACAGTCGATAAACCGGGCGTTTGAGGAACGAGGGCAAGATCGCGCATACCGCCAGCATCAGCAAACGCAATTTGCCAGGTTTATGCATGGTGACTTATCCACAGATTACACAGATTGATTAATAGAATCTGCGTAATCTGTGGATGAACTATCTAACTAACTGCCGGCTTTCAAGCTCCGCGGTCGCACTCTCAACCTTGTCCTTCGCCGCTTGTTCGCGTACCCACTTCAGCAATTCAGGAATGCCACGCTCGAGCGAAACCTGCGGTTCGTAACCGAGCAACGACTTCGCTTTCGAAATATCAGCCACGCAATGACGAATGTCTCCCTCGCGGTACTTGCCGACAATCTCCGGCTCCAGATCAAGCCCCAAACCTTCAGCGAGCAAGCGGCTGACGGCGCGAATCGACGTCGCCGCGCCTGTACCGACATTGATCGCCTGGTAATCCGCAGCGCTCGTTTCGAGAGCCAACAGATTAGCGCGCACGATGTCGCTCACGTGGACGAAGTCGCGTGTCTGTTCGCCGTCTTCAAACACGAGCGGACGGTTGTGATTCAAAAGACGCGCCGAGAAGATCGCACACACGCCCGTGTACGGATTCGAGAGTGCCTGGCGCGTGCCGTAGACGTTGAAGTAACGCAAGGCAACGGCAGGAATGCCATACGAACGGCCCACTGCGAGACAAAACTGTTCCTGGTCCTGTTTGGTAACAGCGTAAACCGACGTCGGGAAAAGAGGCTTTTCTTCCGAAGTCGGAGCCGGCGAGACTTGCTTGCCGCACTTCGGACAGTTCACTTCCCACTGTCGCTCGAGCAATTGCTCCACCGGACGCAATTGCGGCGCGACCAGGCCACAGCTTTCACATCTGTACGCGCCTTCTCCGTAAATCGACATCGACGACGCAACGACGAGCTTCTTGATCTGCGGGCGACGCGCAAGAATCGCTTCGAGCACCACCGCCGTACCGAGATCGTTGGCCCGAACATAACGTTCGATCTCATACATCGATTGGCCCACGCCGACTTCAGCCGCTTCGTGAAATACCACGTCGATGCCGTCGAGCGCCTGATCGACAAGCGGTCGATCGCAAACATCGCCCTGCATGAATTCGGCGGCCGAATTCAGATAGGCGGGAACGGCATTCTCGCCGTGTACCTGCGGCACCAACCCATCGAGCACGCGCACACGATGCCCTTGGTCCACAAGGGCATCCACCAGGTGAGAACCGATGAAACCGGCGCCACCAGTTACCAAAACATTAGCTTTTTCCAACAATTGACTCCTTAGTTTATCCACAGACTCTGTTAATCAATCTGTGTAATCTGTGGATTCTAGCCACCGCGATTTTCAGTGACTACCGATCGCACGACCGCATCAACTGGTTCTTTCACATCGCGTAGAACTGACTTAAAGATTTCATAGACCCGGGGCGTTTGGGTTATGGCTGAGTACTTCTGTTCCACAGTAGCACGACCGGCATCGCCCAGTCGTTTACGCAACTCGGCCGAGCGCAGCAGACGGGTGAGCTTATCAACCCATTCGTCTTCGGTGCCGGCAATGAAGCCGTTCTCATCGTCCTGAATGATGTCGGTATTGACACCAACCGGCGAGCAGACTGTCGGAATTCCGAGCGCCATAAACTGCAACGCTTTCAGGCCACACTTCCCTTTGCTCCAGCGATCGTCAGGCAGGGGCATCACGCCGATATCGATGGCGCCGAGATCGTCGAGCTCGGTGTCAGCACGCCAGCGCATTGCTTCAACGTCAACAGGCGGACAGTCGTAAGTCGGAGTGCCGATAACGCGCAAACGAAACGACTCGCGCTCGGCAAGTTTCTTCAAGGCGCCGCGGAGCGTGTCAAGATGCTGAACGGTGCTGTAACTTCCGGTCCAACCGATCACGAGTGGACCACTCTTTTCTTTGCGTGGCGGCACGCGATATTTCTCGGTGTCGATCGTCGTAGGAATTACCGTCACGTGGTCGTTAACTTGTCGCGCGTAGTCAGCGAGATAAGGATTGCCGACCATCACATGCGACGCGATCCGGCAGATCGTTTTGGTCTTCGAGGCAAATTTCAGATAGCTCAGGTAACCGTTTGAAGGACTGCGATACGAAACAAAGATCGCGTCGTCAAAATCAAAAACGATCGGCACGCGACGTTGGTGGATCAACTTCTCAAACACGGGCGGGCCGAGCAACGCGGCCTCGCGCAAAATGTAAACCAGATCGAAATCTTTTACTCTCCTGACCAGTGACATGCGGCGATTCAAGCCGCGCGTTACAAGTTTTAACTTCTGCTGCAGGAGTCCGGGTTTATAGAGCAGCGCGTGCAACTCTTCGTCCTCGAAAGGTGCGTATGTTATTTCGACGCCTCTTTCACGCAGCAACGGTTCCCACTGCTCGAGACGATATCGCTGGCCGGGCGAGGTGTCATAGAGCGCGGGCACCAAGGCGAGCACTTGCATCGGTTTCAGTGCTGTTTGTGGTCTAAAAGTATTCGGTTGCACCTTCTCCGGAACGTCACCGGCCTTGCGTCCGGTTGCGATCCATCCGAAATTCTCACGGACACTTGCGGCTTCGAGTGATGCACGAGCTAACCAGTTCTCCACATCTGCGCGCGTGTAACGATTCTCAATCGGCGCCGAGAGCCGATCGAGCTGATCGTTAACGCAAACACGGAACGGCAAAGCGGAATATTGTTTCAGCGGAATTTCTTCCGCGACGCGATTGAATAGCGGCGCCTTTTTTAAGATCCGGTAGGGCCAGACAAAAAACGCAAACACCGCGGCAGCGGTCGGATATGCGAGTGCGTGAACGGCTGGGTGCGGCAGGCGTGTCGTCACTTTGCGCGCCGCAGAAATGCCGGACAACATTGCCGACTTAATAGGACGCCGCTCCGGTTTCCAGTAGAGATAGATTTGCACCACGCCGCCGGGTTTCAGAAATCGCAGCAGGTTTTGAAATGCCGCTTCCGGATCGGGCAAGTGATGTAAGACGCCGATGGAGTAGATAAAGTCGAAACTCTCGAGTGCAAACGGCGGGTGGTGCAGATCTGCCTGAACCACGTGGACGTTTCTTGAGGCTGTGTTTCGTTTCGCGACTTCCACGGCCGGGCCAAGATCGATGGCCCAAACTTCGGCCCCGTACTTGGCTGCGTAGTAAGCAAAGCGTCCATTGCCGCAACCGGCGTCGAGGATCTTCTTACCCGGAAAGAAGTCGGCCGCGTGCGGTTGCATGTAATCGAGAAACTGCTTTTCCCATTCCTCGTACATTTCCGGGAAACGATGCCACTCGTAACCAAAGCTGCGCGCTGTTTCCGCCTGCGTTTCGTCGTGTCTACTGGGATCACCTTCGCCGGTCAAAGCGTCACGCATGTTGGGAAGCAGCATTCGCGGAATGTCGTTGACGATAGGGTAAGAGTTACCGCAACTCGCACACTGCAACTCTTCCGCAAACGAGAGTTCCGCGCGACAGCTTGGGCAGCGCAGTGTTTCCAATAGGATGTCCGGACTGTTCGTCATCAAACGGTTCATTTATCCACAGATTACACGGATTCTATTAATTAATCTGTGGATAACACTCTCTCGTAAAGCGCAGCGTAACGTTCTCCTGCGATCTGCAAATCAAAAACCTTTTCCGCCACCGATCTCGCGTGCTTTCTCGCTTCCGGATCAAACACGGCAACGTCGACTTCGCGGCCGGCTTCCGCAAACGCGTGGTCGGTAAACTCCTCAATCAACACGCCGGCCTTCCAATCGTTAATCAGCACATCGGAGTCGCCAACGCCGGCATTTATGACGAGTGGCAACCCACAAGCAAGATACTCACCGTTCTTGGTCGGCGACGACGCCAGCTTCGAAACGCAGCGCTTGATAAACGCCAATCCGATGTCTGCCGCAGCAAGGTACGAAGGAACTTCGTCAGACGCAACTGCCCGTACGCTAAAATTCTCCGGCGTGATATTCCGGCGCGCCATCAACTCCCGCACTCGATCGTGACTGCCGGTCGTCAACCACAGCAGATGTGCCCGCGCGTCGCGCTTCAAATAACTCGCAAAGAAGTCGGCCATCTGTTCGGTAAGATACCAGCCGTCGAGCGAGCCGCTATAAACCATCGTGAGTCGATCGCCGAGCCCGAGTTCAATACGTCGCCGTTCTCGCTCATCAACGCTGAAGGCAAAGAGGGAAAGATCGACGCAACACGGTATCACTTCATGTTGGACCGCACGGCCGCGTAACCCATCCCATTCTTTGATAATCGGCCAGATACGCTCAGTCAACGTTACGATACCATCAGTCGCCGCCAAAATTCGGCGCTCCGCGGCTTTTGTGAGCCGATAAGGAACACCGCCTTCGCGCCAGTGTTCGGCGTCGACATATTCCTCGGCCATCAAGCCACGCAAATCGAAGATCATCTTCGTCCCCAAACGCCGTTTCAGCGCCAGGGCAATCGTGGCCGGGATATGGCCGCGCGCATGAACCATCTCGATTCGGTTTTTACGCACTAAGGCCGCGGCTTTGCGATAGCCGGCCATCACATCGTAAATCGTAGCCGGTATCGACGGTCGCTGATGATAACGCAGCCAGTGCCATTCGATGTGGTGCGCTTTGAGTTTTTCGCGAAGTTGTTCGCATTGCAAAACACCCTCCGGCTCGAATGCTTTGGCCCGCTCAAAACTCAAGAGCGTAAATTTAACTCCACGGCGCGCGAGTTCGCGCAGGTACGGCAGCACCTGACTCTGGCCGAGCGGGTCAAGCATTCCGTTGTAGGAGATAAATAAGACGCGACGGCCCTCAAGCGCCATTGCCAGCCTCCACCGGAGTCTTTCTACTCCAGCGAAAACAATCCAGCAGCAACCACTGAATGCTGCCGATTATCGCAGCCGCATCCAGCACCGCCAACAGCGACATTATCATTGCTCCGCGCGCCAGATTTTGCACCAGCGAGGCTGGATAACAAGATCGATTGCGCCCAATTGAAACTGCGGCGCGTGCGACGAGGAGGAACAACCACGCCCCGATCGCAAGCCACACCAGCGACGGTTTGAAGATCAAAGCCAGCGCGAGCAGGATCGCGATAACTCCGTAATAACGAAACACGGCTGCCTGCCACTGCCGAAACAACCCGGCGCGAATATTGTTGCGCGAATAGACGACGAACCTCTTGAACGTGGCCCAGAGTGTTGGTCTGAGATCCCAGTGCACTTGCGCGCACGGCTCAAACACAAAACGATAACCCGCGTTTTCCACTCGATCCATGAAGAGCAGATCTTCGGCCGAGCGCAGTTCTTCGGGAAAACCATTTACGGCCCGCCAGGCTTCGCGACGCAACAACGTCGAAGCAATAAACCGTGGTCGCGTGATCGTGCCGTCGTGCGAAGTCGGCGGTGGCACGTAGGCGATGGCGGCGCACTGTTTGAAAAACGTGTCGGTGACAGGTTCCCACGATCCGTAAACAACATCGATGCGTTCGTCTGACTCAGCCTTCGCAACAAGCGCTTCGAGCCAGGTCTTTTCTAAACGAATGCCGGCGTCAGTAAAAGCAATCCATTCGTGACTGGCCTGAGCGGCGCCGAGATTACGTCCGCGACCGGGCAGCGCTGCACCCGCACGAATCAGACGCACCGGCGCGCCTTTGCGAATGTATTCTTCGATAATCTGCGGCGTGGCATCGGTCGAACCGCCGTCGGTGATCACGATTTCGTCGGGCGGGCGCGTTTGTGCGAACAAGCTGTCGAGCAGCTCGCGAATCGAGTCTTCTTCATTTCGTACTGGCACAACAACGCTGACCTTCATATATCCACAGATTACACAGATTTCTTGCTCAACAGAAAGTTCTCCAATACCAAATAGTCCATCTCGGTGCGCATGAAACAACGATAACTGTCGGCGGGAGTGCAAACGATGGGCTCGCCGCGGACGTTGAAGCTCGTATTTACGATCACGGGACAGCCGGTGCGCTGGCGAAACGCCTCTATGATTTCCCAGTAAAGTGGGTTTGTCTCGCGCGTCACGGTTTGAATTCTGGCGGAATAGTCGACATGCGTGACCGCCGGGATCTCAGATCGCTTGACCTTCAGTTTTTCGATTCCAGTCAGATTCGCATCGGCCTCGCTGGCCTCGACGCGTTTGTCCGGAGAAACTTCAGCCACCAGCAACATGTAAGGACTGTCCGCGTCCAGCTCAAACCACTCCGCAACGTGTTCTCGCAAAACGCTCGGCGCAAACGGTCGAAAACTCTCACGATACTTGATCTTCAAGTTCATCACTGACTGCATCTCCGGCGAACGAGCGTCGCCAATGATGCTGCGACCACCGAGCGCGCGTGGCCCAAACTCCATGCGGCCCTGATGCAAACCGACGACTTTTCCGTCCGCCAACAACTGCGCCACCACATTAGGCAATTCAGCACGCGAATACTTTGTGTATTTCAGATTATTGTCGCGCAGAAAATTCTCAATCTCTTCTTCACTGTCGCGTGGTCCAAGATACGAACCTTTCATCGTATCCCGACCGTTAGAGGTTCTCGGCTTTTCGAGATAGCGATGCCAGATCGCGAGTGCGATTCCGAGCGCACCGCCTGCATCACCGGCTGCCGGCTGAATCCAAATATCTTCAAACGGCACTTCCTTCAACACTCTGCCGTTCGCCACACAGTTCAGCGCCACGCCACCGGCCAGACACAAATGCTTCATGCCCGTCTCGCGATGAACATAACGCGCCATTTTCAGCATCACCTCTTCAGTGACGACTTGAATACTGCGCGCCAGATCCATCTCGCGCTGGCCCAGATGCGACTCCGGTTTTCGCGGTGGACCACCAAAGAGCTTATCGAACGCGCCGTTAGTCATCCGCAAGCCCTGCGAGTAGCTGAAGAACTCCTGATTGAGTTTGACGCTGCCGTCGTCGCGGATCTCGAGTAGTTGATCTTTGATCGTGTCGACGTACTTCGGTTCGCCATACGGCGCGAGCCCCATCACTTTATACTCGCCGCTGTTCACTCGGAATCCGGTGTAGTAAGTGAAGGCGCTGTAGAGCAAACCCACGCTGTTTGGATAGCGAAGCTCCTGAAGCAGGGTTAACTCGTTGCCTTTACCGATGCCGATGGAGCTGGTGGCCCATTCACCCACCCCGTCAATCGTGAGTATCGCGGCTTCAGCAAACGGAGAAGGATAGAATGCGCTGGCGGCGTGACTCTCGTGATGATCGCCGAAGAGCAGTTTCCACTTGAACTTCTTGCCGTCTCGCTTCGCTTGTCGTTCGTCTTCTTCACCGGCAGCCTTCGCCATTTCGGTGCGAATCAGATCCGGCATCCAGAGTTTCTCACTCATCCAGAGCGGCATCGATTTCAGAAATGACGCGAACCCGGCGGGACAATAGTCGAGATAAGTTTCGAGCAGGCGATCGAATTTCAGCAGCGGCTTGTCGTAGAAGCCGACGAAGTCGAGATCGGAAGCGTTGAGGTTTGCTTCACGCAGACAGTAACGCGCCGCCTGGACGGGAAAGTGATGATCGTGTTTGACGCGGGTGAAGCGTTCTTCCTGCGCCGCGGCCACGATCTCTCCATCGATGACGAGACACGCAGCCGAATCATGATAGAAAGCGGAAACTCCGAGTATGCTGACCACTAAAAGTTCAGAAGAGAGTGTAGATGAAAGGGGCGATCGCTGAACCCTTTGCAAGCACCAGCAGCACGCCCACCAGCGCGAGCGTGATCACGATAGGAGCAAGCCAATACTTCTTGTTCTCCCTCATGAACTGCCACAGTTCACTGACAACGTAAAGCTTCGACATAAGCAAAAGTTAGCCACAAAAAGGCACAAAAGTCACAAAAAAGAAAATGCCATTATCAGAAAATCCTTTTTGTGCTTTTTGTGCCTTTTTGTGGCTAATACATCTTTTCATAGTGGCGTGGATTGCGTTCGGGATATGGCTGCCAAAAGGTGTCGCCGGTGGCTGAGCGGCGCTGAAGTGGATCCCAGCCGGTGGCGCGTTTCACGAGTCCGATTGGCGTCATTACCAGAAAGAAAATGATCGCCAGAATGATGCGGCTGGAGACGTAAGACATCGCCTCCGCCAGCTTCATCCACAAGCGACGCGGCACTGTGAGGACCCGCGGAAGAACTAATCCACACAGAACCAATAAAGAACCGGCGGCGCTGAGAATATACGCCGCCGTCACAAACTTCCCACGATAAAGCCACCAGCATCCGAGCAGCACAAACACGCCGCCGACAATCAGCCCAAACTCCTTCTCTGCTCGGAAGGAACGCGGCTTCATCTAGCTGGTTACCATAGCCTTCTCCGGCGTGCTCTGTTTTTCAAGCTCGCCTGCGATCCAGTGATAAGTGATATTCAACCCGTCTTCGAGAGAGATCGACGGCTCCCAATTCAACACTTCGCGCAAACGCGTGTTGTCGCTGTTGCGACCGCGCACGCCTTGCGGCTTCGTCAAATCGTAGCGCTTGCTGATCTTCTTGCCGGCGATGTTGGCCACGATATCGACGAGCTCGTTGATCGAGATCATACGATCCTGGCCGAGGTTGATCGGTTCGCGATGATCGCTCTGCATCAGGCGATAGATACCTTCGACGCAGTCGTCGATGTAGCAGTAAGAGCGCGTCTGTTCACCATCACCCCAAACTTCGATCTCATCGACGTCTTCCGCGTGTGCAATCTTGCGACAGATCGCCGCCGGCGACTTCTCGCGTCCACCGTCGTAAGTGCCCAGTGGTCCAAAGATGTTGTGAAACCTGACCACGCGCGTGTCGAGTCCGAAGTCGTCGGTGTAATGCTTGCAAACTCTCTCCATGTAGAGTTTTTCCCAGCCATATCCGTCTTCGGCATCAGCCGGATAAGCGTCTTCCTCGCGCAGCGGCGTGACGTCTGTTTCTTTCTGTTTGTAACCGGGATAGATGCAGGCGCTGGAGGTGTAGAGATAGCGTTTGACTCCATTCGCGCGTGCGGCTTCGATCGTGTGTAGATTGATGAATGTATTGTCGCGAACGATGACGGCTTTGTTGTTTTCGATAAAACCGATGCCACCCATGTTCGCTGCCAGCCCATATACCTGATCCATGCCCGCGGTAGCCTGCATGCAGTTTTCCTCTTTGGATAGATCGAGGAGTAAAAACTCGTCCGCAGCCGTTGGCTCATATTCCGGTTCCTTGATATCAACGCCGCGGACAAAATAGCCGCGCTCGATCAGATACTTCGTCAGGTGATGGCCAATAAATCCACCCGCTCCTGTTACCAGTACTTTAGTCTTTGACATTAAGTGATTGTCTCCAAAACCAGCTTGAGTTGGACAGGATTGTAATTCCTGCCGTCATTATCCGCCATTACTACTTAGGGCTAATCGTCGCAAGCAGCCCCAGAATGGTCTATTCAAAACGCCTTCGGGATGAGTCGCGAAGGCACGCATGAGCCAACTTGCCGCTTCGGATTTGCGGCCTGCTTCACTCGCTGCATATGAAAGTCGCAGAAACCTCGTCGCCTTGCACCAGCGTTGATCGACGCCCTGCAACTGCGGCTCGTAGAATTCCGCGATCTGATCAAACTCCTCGAGCTGCCGATGTCCTTCAGCAACTGTCTTACTCACTTCGTGCAGCCGGTAACCCGCCATCGGCAATGGTAAGTACTCACATTTATGACCGGCCAGCAGGAGGCGCACGTACATATCGTGATCGAAATCGTAGTTCCAACGCTCCTGAAATCCTGAAGTCACGAGCTGCCTTTTCCAGAAGTGTCCCGGCTGTGGAGCGCGATAGGCCCACGACAAACAATGTGCGGCAGATTGCGGTACTTTTGCATGGATCACGCGGGTCTCATGACCTTCGCCAAACATGATCGTGTCGCCGCAAACCCACTCGCTCTCGGGATGCTCAGTGAAATGAGTCATCACTGCATTGAATGCGCCCGGCAAATAAACGTCATCGCTGTTGATAAAAGCGAGGATATCTCCGGTAGCTCGTTCGAGACCTTTGTTGATAGCGTGGACCTGGCCGCGATCCTTTTCGCTCACCCAGTAAGCGAGCTTGTCTTCGTATTTCTTGATGATGGAAACACTGTCGTCGCTGCTGCCACCATCGATAACGATGTACTCGAGCGGTTCATACCCCTGATTCAGTACCGACAGGATCGTCTCTTCCAGAAAGTGACCCTGGTTGTACGAAGGTGTGATGATGCTGAGCTTGAGTGACATTCAGTTCTTAAAACTCTTGATAGACTCGGCGACGTAAACCTGTTGTTCTTCCGTCAATTCCGGATAGCAGGGCAATGCCACCGTTTCTTTAGCAGCACTCTCAGCCTCCGGAAAATCACCCTCCTTGTACCCCAGATAATTGAAACAGGTTTGTAGGTGAAGAGGGATCGGGTAATACACTTTAGTACCAATCTCGCATGTTTTTAAATGTTCCATCAGCGCCTCACGATTGCCGGGAACACGAATCACATACTGATGAAAAATGTGGCGTCCATCTGGCCTGACGTAAGGCGTCGTTAAAGGAAAGCTCAAATCAGCGGCGTCGAGCAGCTCGGTGTAGACTTCCGCTTTTTGCGCTCGCTCCTCCGACCAGCGATCCAGACTGGGTAACTTCACTCGCAAGACCGCTGCCTGCAACTCATCAAGCCGGCTGTTGAGACCGACTTCTTCATGCTGGTACTCGTTGAAACCACCATGCGCGCGCAGTCGACGCAGTCGCGCATCGATCTGGTCGTCGTTGGTAGTCAGAATGCCGCCGTCACCAGCGCCACCGAGATTCTTCGTCGGATAAAAACTGAAACATCCAGTCAATCCCATCGAACCGGCCGGACGCCCTTTGTCGGTTGCGCCAACAGCTTGTGCCGCATCTTCGATTACCGCCAGACCGTGTCGCTTGCCGAGATCGAGCAACGGATCCATTTCGGCGCATTGTCCGTAGATGTGCACCGGCATGATCGCCCTGGTTCGCGACGTGATTCGATCGGCGACCTGTGAAGCATCGATGTTATAGGTGCGCGGATCTATGTCGACGAAAACCGGTCGCGCGCCGACTCTGGCGATGGCTGCCGCGGTCGCAAAGAACGAGAACGGCGTCGTGATCACTTCATCGCCGGCCTGAACGTCAAGCGCCATCAAGGCAAGTATCAAAGCATCCGAGCCTGACGCACATCCGATCGCATGTTTCGTGCGGCAATAATCGGCGATTGAGTTTTCCAGCCCGCGCACTTCGTCACCAAGAACGAAGCGCTGCGAACTCATCACGCGTTCTACGGCCTGCAATAAGTCGTCACGAAGAGAGACATACTGCGCCTGGAGGTTCAACAAAGGAACATTCATAGACTTGGAGCCCGACGATGCAGCCATCCACAGATTTCACAGTCTGAGCCTGCGTAATCTGTGGATGACGCTGAGGTATCAGGCGGTCTCACCGGCGGAAGCGCCCTGCCCATTGTCCGTATCGGTCGAGTAATAGTTCGAGTAATAGCCCGAATAGTAGTAGTCCTGCGACTCGAGCTTCACATTATTCAGCACCACACCAAATATGTGTGCGCCCACATCCAGCAATTGCTGTTTCGCCCTGCGCACGACTGCGCGGGAGCTTCTACCGCCATGTACCACCAGCATGACGCCGTCAACCATTGTCGAAAGGATTGAAGCGTCAGTGAATGAAATAGCTGGGGGCGAGTCGATAATAATGTGGGCGAATCGCTCGCTCAAAAGTGCTAATAGCTTGCGCATCTCCTCTGAGCCCAGTAACTCAGCCGGATTCGGCGGCACCGGACCAGAGGTCAAAATCTTGAGGTTTGGCGTTCGGGCGCACGTCTGTAACAGGTTGTCGACGTTTTTCTCGCCTGATAACCAGGTTGTCAAACCCTTCGAGTTTCCAACTTCAAACTGACTGTGCAAGCGCGGCCGGCGCAAGTCGCAATCGATGATCAGGACTTCGGCGCCGGTCTGGGCCAGCATGAATGCAGTATTGATCGCCGTCGTCGTTTTTCCTTCTGACGGCTGGCTCGAGGTGACGAGGATCGTCCGCGGCGGTTGTCCTGCGGACGACAAGAGCAACGACGTTCTTAAGTGACGATACGACTCGGCAATCGGCGATCGCACATCGTCGATCATGGCCAGCGCCGTACTTTCTGAAGGCCCGGGACTGGCAGCCTGCGGCAGTCCTTTCAATCGTGCGCCACCGCGGCTTGCCGGAATCATCGCGAGGGCCGGCAGATGAATGTAACGATCGATGTCGTCGATCGACTTGACGGTGTCGTCGAGGAAATCGAGCAGGAACGCCAGACCGATGCCGGCCACGAGGGACAACGCCAACGCGATCATGACATTTCTGAGTCGTGCTGGACCAACTGGCGCGCGTGGCACGCGGCTATAGTTTTCAATTCTGACTTCACTGCCTTTGTCACCCTGGGCAATCTGCACTTCGCGCTGCTTCTGAAGCAACGTATTCAAATTTTGTTTGTTGGTCTCGAGACGTTGCGTGTACGCAGCCATCTCGATTTGATCGCGCGTTTGCTGATCGGTGACGCCACGTTGCAGGTTGTACATCTGGCGCAGGCTGTTTTCATGGGCCAGCGAGGCTTCATAATCAGCCTTCAGCATCTCGATCGCCTCGGTGGATGCTTTAACCAACTCAGCCTCGAGACGGTCGATCGCGGCTTGCGTTTTCTTAACTTCCGGCCATTCCTTGGTGTAAGTCACCTCGAGGGCGGCCTTTTTCTCTTTCAACGCCGAAATTCTGCCCTGGATGCCCATGATACGTTCCGACTTCTGCACTTCCGGAATGGAATTCGTATCGGTGGAGGCTTTGGCGCTTAGATAGATTGCCTGCGCGTTCTTCCGCTTGTCTTCGGCCGTCAGGAGTTGCTTACTTAAATCCTGCAAACGCTGTCCCACGACGTCGAGTGAATCATTGACGGTTGGCCGGAGTCCGTGTTCACGCGCGTAGTTAAAGAGTGATTCCGTGTCGAATCTGATCTTCTCCTGAAGAGAAGCGATCTCGCGGGCCAGCAGGTCGCCGGCTTTGTTTGAATTCTGAGTCGAGCGCTCGATGTTGTTAGCTTGAAACACTTCTGCGAGCGCGTTGGCCACTTTCTGGGCCATCTCAGGATCTGTGTGGCGATACTTAATGTTGAAGAGGTTGGTGCCTACGATTCCCTCAACCTTTTCTGAACCGATGATCGAGTCTTCGTACGGCTCGAGCGCGGCCAACTCTTCGGGCGTCAGTGGATCATCTCGAAGTTGTTCCTGACCGACTACTTCCAGACCACCGGGAGCTTTTGCAGGAACCGAGGCGGGCTTTTTCTCACCCGAGACCATTCGTCGCAGCGCCGTAAAGATTCCGCCCTGCGCGCCACTGCCGAAGAAGTTAGGATTGTGTTGCAGGTCCAAACTCAAAGCGACCTGACGAGCGAGTGCCGGGCTTTGCAACAGCTTGATCTGTGTTCCCCAGAAGTTCGCGTCAGGCTGAGCATTGAGCACGAATTCTTTGGTTTGCAAAACGTTCGTGGCTCGCTGTTCGATGCGGATGGTGGTTTCTGCTTCGTAAATCGATGGCTGGCGAAACATCTGCACGGCGACGAGCGAAGTGACGACGAGGCACAGGCTGATGATTAGCCACTTGCGTTTGAGCACCACGAATAAGTAATCGCGTAGCTGGTTGGGCTCGGTGGCGGCCGGGCCATAAGACCTGACCTGGCTAACATCATTTAGCGGCCTATCGAGCCCGCGATCTACGGCGGGAATCGGCATCAAACGGTTATCTTGCGACATCATGGTGTTCGGCTCTCGGAAAAACAGGTGAATAAGTTAACAAACGCACACAACTAGAAGCTCAGGATAATATCAAAGTATCCACAGATTACACAGATTGAATCATGAATCTGTGTAATCTGTGGATACAAAACGGCGCAGGGCGTCCTGCCAGTGGGGGAGAGGGGCTAAACCGACTGCCTCCGAAAGAAGGCATTTTAATCTGGAATTACGTGGGCGAGGAGCGGGCCGCGTTAATGTATCGCCCTCGATTACTGCCAGCTTCGCGCTATCCAACCCGGCCAGTTTCAACGCCTCGCGGGTGAACGTTTCGAAACTCGCACCGTCACCGGAATTAACCACGTGATAGACACCCGGCAAATCCAGCACCGCCAACTCTCGTAATCTCGCCGCCAGATCGTGGCCATAAGTCGGCGTTCCCCAGTAATCCGAAATCGCCGTTAACGAATCTCCGCGCTGCGCCTTCGAGATCACGTTGCTAAGAAAATTCCGACCTGCAGGGCCGAAGATATATCCCGAGCGCACGACGATGGTGCGAGCATGTTCATCCTGTGCTCGTCGTTCACCTTCGAGTTTCGAACGTCCGTAGACGCTGATCGGTCGCGGCTGATCGCGCTGTGTGTAAAATCCTTCCTTCGCACCGTCAAAAACGTAATCGGTTGAAATCGTAACCAGCACCGTATTCGCTCGGCGAGCGGCGCGGGCAAGATTCTCTGGTCCAACCGCATTCGCCTGGCGGGCTCGTTCGGCGTCGCTCTCACAGCCGTCAACATCGGTCCAGGCTGCACAATTGATGACCGCATCAGGTCGCTGCGAATCGACCACCGACTCAACTGCCGCACTGTCCGTGATGTCGAGACTCTGATGGTCGTAGCCCAAAACTTCGTCTCCGGCGGCTAGACAATGCTGCACCAAAGCGCTGCCGACCAGTCCCTTTGCTCCCGTGATGAGAATCCTCAATCTGCCCTGACCTCAGTTCCATACTGCGCTTTGTAGTACTCGCGATAAGCCGGATTCCTGACTTTTTCGATCCACGGTCCATTTTCGCGGTACCAGTCGATCGTCTTTTTCAGACCAGTGGTCCACGTTTCGCGCGGTCTCCAGTTCAAGTCTTTTTCCACCATCGACGGATCAATCGCATAACGTCGATCGTGCCCCGGGCGATCTTTCACGAACTTGATCAAACTACGTGGTTTGCCGAGCGCATCGAGCAGACTCTCAACTACCTCGAGATTTCGTCGTTCGTTGCGAGCACCGATATTGTAAACGGCTCCGGACCGTCCACCTTCAATCGCCGCGAGGATCGCACGACAATGATCCTCGACGTAGATCCAATCGCGCACATTCAGCCCGTCGCCATAAACCGGAATCGACTCGTTATTCATCGCATTGGCAAGTGCGAGCGGGAGAAACTTTTCGGGAAACTGTCGTGGTCCATAGTTGTTTCCGCAACGCGTAATAATCGTGTCGAGTCCGAAGGTGTGATGGGCGGCACGAACGAGGTGCTCAGCCGCCGCCTTTGACGCAGCATAGGGACTATTGGGCGCAAACGGCGACGTTTCTGTAAAAAAGCTGTCGTCGTTTTCAGGCAAACTACCCATCACTTCGTCAGTCGAGACCTGCACAAACCGCTTCACGCCGCGAGCGCGTGCAGCATCGAGCAGCACTTGTGTGCCGAGGATATTCGTCCGTAGAAACTCGTCCGCTGAAGCGATGCTGCGGTCCACATGCGACTCGGCCGCAAAGTTCACGATCACATCGGTCTCATGGTCCAGGTTTGCGAGCACAGCCGGCGCATCGGCGATGTTTGCGCAAACAAACCGATGGCGACTGGAATCGAGTCCGGCGAGGTTATCAGGGTTACCGGCATACGTCAGCGCATCCAGATTAACTACACGGCAATCCCGATTTTCGTTTAATAGGAGCCGAACGAAACACGAACCGATAAATCCTGCGCCGCCGGTAACGAAAAAAGTTTTCATAACGAATTAATTCTCAACCGAAAATGAGGGTGCTAAGATACACGCCTCTGAGCTTCGAAACAAAAATGTCATCGAAATGCAATTTGACCTTAAGGGAAAAATGAACTATTACATCCCCCGCTTTTTTGAGACTAGGTCGCGTGACCTCCTCGCTCAGAGCTAGTGGAGCAGATGTCTTGGTCCACTCCATGCAAATTTTCATGCTAACTATTGACTGGTAAACCCCTGGTCGTAGTATCTGGCCACATTTCAGGCTAAATAGCTGCTAGCAAGTTTCGCAGAACATTTCCAACGATAAGTTCTTCCTTTTTTAGTCGGGCACAAGGGCCCGGGTCTCCTCGCGTGAGACACTTCGAATCAGTCCTCAAGGAGAAAACCCAGAATGATCAATGCTTCGCCCTCGAATCACAGATCCCTTTACAGTGGACCGCGTCGTTACCTGTCGCTCGCGGTTTTCATTGTTGTTGGGGCGCTCCTGGCCTTCCCGCTTTTCGTCGGATCGGCCTCCTCTCCCACAACGCCCGTTAATAGCAGTCTAATTACACATAAGCTTGATAACTCAGCCTTGTCCTCCCACGAGAGTGTCGTACGGAATTTCAACTTCTTATTGCCTCAGGCTGCGCCGCCGACGGTCGCGACGTTTGCGAGCGACTGCACCACGTCAAAGACTGTTTTCAACGTCCAGGACACTGACCTGGTGGTTTGCGCGAAGTTTACCGGCGCTGCTCCCGGCTGGAGAGTCATCTGGTCCAATGCACGTTTCGTCGCAGTTCAGAACACTCCGATCACATCAGCTAATGGCAGCGCAACTTTTACGCTGACGACGTCGTCGAGCCTGGGTGACTGGCGCGTGATTCTCTTCGAGCCATTCGGTGGAACGGTGCAGGCGATAACTTCTTTTACGGTTGTCGACGATGCTAACCCCACGGCCGATTTGAGCGTTTCGAAGGCTGCGGTCTCGAGCACTGCCTCGTCCGGAGGGCAGGCAATCTTCTCCGTCCAGGTAACAAATAACGGCCCAAGCGCAGCTAGTGCCGTGCAGCTTTCGGACGATGTTCCAGCAAACACGACTTTTCAATCGTTTGCTCAGCTTGACGGACCAGTGTTCAACTGTACGAGTCCGAACGTAGGGGAGACGGGTTCGACTGTCTGTACGATCACCAGCCTCCAACGCGGTGAGACAGCAATCTTCCTTGCCACCTACCAAATCGGCACCGTTCCCAGCGGAACCGTGATTTCTAATACGTCCACCGTTACGAGCACTACAACCGATCCTCCTAATCCAAACGGCGCCGACAACAATACTTCCACGGCGACCGTAGACGTACTCAATACCCCCTGCCAGCTCTCCACTCAGGAAAACATCACCGTGAGTGCAGACACAGGCCAGGCAGGTGCGGTAGTGACCTATACCACGCCAACTGGAACAGGCGATTGCGGCACAACAACCACCGGCGAGGGGGGCGAGACGATTCCGGCGATCAGTTGTAATCCGGCTTCGGGCTCGTTCTTCGCAGTGGGAACTACACCGGTCATTTGTTTCGCTCAAACCGGGGCCACAACCAGTTTTCTGGTTACGGTCGACAATCCCGGAGCGCTCTCAATCTCGCTCAACGGGGCGAGCACAGTGACTGTGGAATGTGGTGATGATTTCGCGGATCCAAGTGCGTCTGCAATCAACGGCTCCGGTGCAAGCGTTGAAGTCACGGTTAGCTACACTGGCGGATTCAATCCTGATTCTCCGGCCACGGGCAGCTACACTGCCACTTACACTGCAACCGAAGGCGCAAACTCGGTTTCGACCACGCGCACGATCAATGTCACCGACACGCGTGGACCATCGATTACAATCGACGGTGCGAACCCATACAAGATTCAACAAGGGTCCTGCTCGCCATTTGTTGACCCGGGCGTCTCGGCACTCGACGCCTGTGCGGGTCCGAAACCGGTCACGACGTCGATTTCCGGACCGGGCGGAGCCACTTCCGTTAACACCGGAATAGCCGGTACCTACACTGTCACGTACACAGCGACGGATGGGACCAACCAATCGACCGCGACTCGAACCGTGGTGGTTGGGACGTTCCCGGAAGACGAAGTGGACCAGCCGGGTACCTCCAATGTTCCGCCGACAATCACGCTCAATGGTGACGATCAAATCACCCTCGAGTGTGGTAACGGCTTTACCGATCCCGGCGCCACGGCGACAGTTTGCGGCAGCCCGGTGACGGTAACTACTACCGGGACCGTGAATCCAAACGCGCCCGGAACTTACACGATCAACTACTCGGCAACTGCCAATGGCTTTACGACTGAGGCGACCCGAATTGTGACCGTGCAGGACACCGTTGCGCCGGTAATTACGCTCAACGGTGCTAATCCGATGGTGGTTGGATTCGGCACCGTTTTCACCGATCCAGGTGCGACTGCGTCGGATGGATGTGCGGGTAACCTGACATCGGCAATTGTCGTGACGGGAAGCGTGAATACCAATGTCGTTGGTTTTTACGCGTTAACTTATACGGTGAGCGATCCGTCAGGACACAGTGACACCAAGGTAAGGACGGTAGAGGTATCGCCTTACAACTTCACTGGTTTCTTTGCACCAATTGACAATCTGCCCGTGGTTAACCAGGTGAATTCCGGTCAGTCAATACCAATTAAGTTCAGCCTGGGTGGTAATCAGGGAATGAACATTTTCGCGGCAGGTTCGCCGAGTTCGGTGCAAATCAACTGCAACACCAACGATCCGATCTCGGACGTCGAAGAAATTGAAACCCCTGGTAGCAGCGGGCTTACTTACGATGCGGGTTCCAATCAGTACAAATACGTCTGGAAGACGGAGAAATCCTGGAAGAACACATGCCGTATGCTCACGTTAACACTCCGTGACGGCACGGTTCATACAGCGAAGTTCAAGTTCAAATAGGTAATTCGGGCGGGCGGCGTCATCTGCTCTCGACGCCGCCCAGCACGAAATTCATCGAGGAATGGTCAACTAATTAATAGTTTTCAATGACCAAATACTCTCTTTAACTGCGGGGAATTCGGCCCCCAAGACCTTCAACTAAAGGAGACTAAAAATGAGTAAGTTTCGGTTCACGATCAAGGTTATGGCAATCGCGATCTTCATGTTTGCTACAGTCTCGATCGCCCAGGCACAGGCCTCCCGTACATGGGTGTCCGGCGTTGGGGACGATGCTAATCCCTGTAGCCGTACTGCCCCATGCAAAACCTGGGCTGGCGCCATCTCCAAGACCGCGGCCTGCGGTGAGATTGATGCCCTCGATCCAGGTGGTTT
>DASSFI010000092.1:0-41219 GCA_035694465.1 Pyrinomonadaceae bacterium
AGGAGGGGGCGGCCACGGAGGGCCGCCCCTACAAGACATGCAACGTCGTCTCTTTCTGCTTCAAGTTGCAGCTTTTTCGTCGCAAGCGGTGATTAGTGCGCGGGTTGGACCACCGGCGCCGTATGGTCCTACGCCGTCAGCGCGACAACTCCGTTGGCACGAAATGGAGTTCTACGGCTTCATCCATTTCACCGTTAACACCTTCACCGACAAAGAGTGGGGCTACGGAGACGAATCTCCCGCGCTCTTCAACCCAACCGACTTCGACGCAAACCAGATCGTCAGCACCGCAGCCGCCGCAGGAATGAAAGGCCTGATTCTCACCTGCAAGCATCACGATGGCTTCTGTCTATGGCCGTCGCAGTACACCGAACACTCGGTAAAGAACAGCCCCTGGCGCAACGGTCGCGGCGACGTCGTAAAAGAAATTTCCATTGCCTGCCGCAAACATGGACTGAAGTTTGGCATTTACCTTTCGCCGTGGGATCGAAACCACAAAGACTACGGCCATCCCGAATACCTGACCTACTTCCGTGCTCAATTGCGCGAACTGTTAACTTCGTACGGTCCGGTCTTTGAGATCTTTCTCGACGGCGCAAATGGCGGCGACGGTTACTACGGCGGCGCGCGCGAAACACGCCGGATCAATCGCGACACTTATTACGACTGGCCGACAACCTGGAACCTCGTGCGCAAGCTTCAACCTGACGCTTGTCTCTTCAGCGATGCCGGACCAGACGTGCGCTGGGTCGGCAACGAGCGTGGCGTCGCCGGCGATCCGTTATGGAACACACTCAACAAAGAAGACTTCGCACCGGGCCGAGCAGATGAAGCTCGATTGAATCGCGGCGATCGACCCGGCTCACACTGGGTCCCGGCGGAATGCGATGTTTCGATCAGACCTGGTTGGTTTTATCACGCAAGCGAAGACAGCAAGGTGAAGAGTCCCACAACGCTCGTCGATCTTTACTACGCTTCGGTCGGTCGCGGCGGTTCATTCCTGCTCAACCTTGCGCCCGATCGTCGCGGCCAAATTTCCGACCCGGACGCTCATTCACTTCGCGAGTTTCGTCGCCTTCTCGACGCGACGTTTCGCGATGACTACGCACAGGGAGCACGCGTTACTGCAACCAACACACGAGGAAACGACGATCGCCGATACTCACCACAGAACGTAATTGATCGCAACCGTGAAACGTATTGGACCAGCGACGATAAGGTAACAACGCCGGAGTTAGTTTTGAATCTAAGCCGCGAGCGCACCTTCAACGTCGTTCGGCTGCGCGAGTATCTGCCGCTGGGTCAACGAGTCGAAGCGTTTGCGTTGGATTTTTGGAAGGACAACAAATGGCAGGAGTTTGCGCGCGGCGCCAGCATCGGCAACTGTAAACTCGTACGCAGCAAGCCTGTGACGACAACGCGAGTTCGTCTGCGTATCACAAGCTCGCCCGTATGCCCCGCGATCTCTGAACTCGCGCTCTTCGCGGAACGGAAGTGATGCTTGGATACAGTCAGAACCGTCCGCGGTAGCGGATGGGTACGTCGTAGACGCTCGTAGCTAGAGCTGCGCACCCATCCGCTACCGCGGACGGTTCTGACTGTATCCAAGTGCGGATTTAGTCCTGAAGTTTTGACGCGGCCTTCTTGACGGTGCGACTCATCTCGATCACGTCTGAGATATCTTTTCTCAAATTTTGCAGAGTGCCGACTGTGGTTACTTTCGGGTTCGTGAAGACAGGACTCACGCAGAAGCTCTTAACGGAAACGTTGAGTGATAGCACCGAAGCCTTTAACTGCGCCGCGTCCATTTCAACTTTACTCTCCGCTTTCTTTTCGTCCGGCTCAATGTCGGGAATGTTGAGGTTAGTCTTTAGTCGCTTCGCGCGTTTGTTAACTTCGTCTGCCAGCGATGAGATTTGTTTGTAAGAGTCGTTGTCGAGCCTGGAGGTGGCTTTGACCATTTCCTTATTGATGACCTGAAGACGCTCGAAGTCTTCAAAGATCTGGTGCATGATTGCTTTCTTATCTTCTTCGGTCAGTACTTTTACTTTGTTGGGCTCGTTTAGAAGCATTAACTGATTCTGGCGATTCTGCAGATCAGTATCGTTACCCAGCATCGTATCCCGCCGCGCACCGTTTGTAGGAGCAGAAGAACCTTTTGTCTGTGCGAAGCACGTGGCCGGATAAATAAGAATAGAACCCAGCAGAACGCTGCCCAGTGTTATCAACGTGGTTCGAATCATCACGAGACCTCCTGTTTTTACCAGCAGCTAAAAGAATGTGAGGGCGATCATTTTAATGACCGCCCTCAGAAAGTTCAACTAATTCAGTTGAGTTAGAAGTCGAGTCGTAGCGCTAGTTGAATAACTCTCGGGTTACCAACCGTGGCGATGGATCGACCAACCTGTGAACTGGTTAAGTTGCCCACAGGCAATCCGAAATTCGGGTGATTGAACAGGTTGAATGCATTTGCCTGCAGTTGAACTGACGTTCCTTCAGTAATCTTGAACTTCTTGTGAACGCCGAAGTCAACGTTATGAAATGCAGGACCGGTGAACACGTTGCGACCGGAGGTGCCGTTGCACCACCATTGAGCGTTGCTGATCACGACGCCGTTACCCGCGCCGCAGCCAGCAGCCGCGCCGAGACGAGCCACGCGAGTGTTCATGCCTTCAAACAGATCGGCATCAAAGAAGCCGTCCGCCGGACTTGAACCATTCGTGTAAGCCGCGCTGACGTCGCTGCCGAGAAATACTGCTCGGTCCGTCAGATATCCGTCCGCATTCGGATCCTGGCCGCTGTGAAATACTGAGAACGGCACGCCGGATTGCATCTGGACAACGCCAGACATGACCCAGCCACCCAGCCAGCGATTGCTCTTGAAGAACGGAAGATCGTAGGTAAAGCCAGCGACGAATCGGTGCCGAATGTCGAAGTCTGCACGGCCCCGATCGAGATCGATGTTCTGATTATCCGTGGGGCGAGCGCCCGAACGGCTGTTGAACGCGTCACTCATCTCATCCAACGCTTTCGCGAAGGTGTAGTGAGTGTTGAATTGCAATCCATTCCAGGTGCGATTTCTCAGGATGAACTGGCCACCATGATAGGTCGACTTGAATGCGTTGGTGCGGAAGTTATCGCCACCAATCGCGGGATTAGGTCTGCGAGAGTTGCCGCCACGAACTCGGCCATCGTACGTATTGATATCGATGATACCGGTCAAGTTGCGACCGCCCGTCTGGATGTAGTTTGCCTCGAATAAGAAGTTGGTCCAGAACTCGTACTGCGCGCCCAGATTGAATTGCTGGACGTACGGGGTCACGAGATTCTCGTCCATGTGTCGAGGAGCCGGAACCGGATTGAACGCCGGGTTGTTGAATCGAGCCGTGTTCGCGGCTGTGAAGGGAACGCTATACAAACCAGGTGTTACGATTGGTCCGGCCGGAAGTCCAGCGCCGCCGCCAAAGAACCCGACGGTCGCGAACGCGAAGAACGGAGCGTTGAAGCGGATGTTCTCGAACAGGTTGTTCCAGATGCGGTCGTAGGAAATTGCACCGCCGCCTCGAATCACCAGTCTCTGAGTTCCGAAGACGTCCCACGCAAAACCAACACGTGGCGCAAAGTTGTTGAAGTCTTTCTTCCAGATCTCATGGTCGCGCTGCTGGAAACTGCCGCGTGCCACTTTCGCAGCTAACGTACTGTCGTCCGGGAAGAAAGGATTCGCAGTTGGATTCGGAACTGGCGTGTCACCCGCTCCGAAGAAGAAGTTTGAATCGATGCCGGGACGGAAGTTATGCGGCGGACCGAAATACTCCCAGCGCAGACCAAGATTCAGAGTCAGATTGCTGCGGGCTTTCCAGTCATCCTGGAAATAGGTCGCCCACTCGTTGGCACGAAAACCACGATAGAACTCCGGCAAAGTACCGGTGGTGGGATTGATCGATGCCTGCGCAAAAGTGAAACCACCCAAAACTGGTTCGCCGAAGGAGACCAGGTCTGCTTCGTCGCCGAAGAAACCATCGGTCAGCAACTCTTCAACGCCATGCGGAAGAACAAATCCGTTCTTGGTCGCTTCGAACGCTGAGCCATTGCGAATCCGGCGATACTCAATTCCAGTCCGGAAGCTATGGTTACCTTTAACGAAGGAAATGTGGTTCTGAAGTTGGAACTGGTTGTCAGTGAAGAACTGCGGCAAACTGCTGCTGCAGCCAAAACCGACGGTCAATGGATCGATACCGGTGACTACCGAAGGTTGTCCATCAGTACCCGGGCACTGTGCGAAGTCACGCACGTGACGCAGGTAACTGAACTTCGCTTCGTTGATGATCGTCGGACTGAAATCGTGTGTCCAGCTTATTCCGGCGAGAATCGATCGACCCGGTGACAGGAATGCGGGACCGATAGTGGCATCACCACCGCCGGCAGTGTCACCCGTGTCTGAATCTTCCAGCAGGAACGTGCCAGTGAACCGATTACGCGAACTCATGATGTGATCCACTTTTCCAGTGAAGCGGCTCGCATTGAGGAAGCTGCGGTTGATTACTGTTACGTCACCATAAACCGGGACCGGATAAACGAGGGCGGGATCGCCACCAAACAAATCGGCGCCACTGAACAACCCGGAGGCCACATTAGTTAATCCTGTAGTTGCTAATGGAATCGGATTACTTGACTGGAGCGCCTGGAAGTTTGCACCGAGATGAGCGGAGTTGGCGAAAGCACCCGGGCACGGTCCACCGAGTTTGACAACGCAGTATCCGTTCGGGCTGGTTTCCTGGAATGTTCTGAATGCGCCGCTCTGTACGAAGTTAAGAAACTGTTGAGTGGTGCTGACAGCAGTTAATGGCGCACCCTCACGCAGGCGGTGAAACTCGATAGTGCCGAATCCGAAAGTTTTATCTTTTCGAATTGGACCACCAATCGAACCGCCGAACTGGTTTCTTACCAGTGAATCCTTAACGCCTGCCGAGTTCGAAAAGAAATCGTTAGCAGCGAGCTTCTGGATTCGGTTGTAGGCGAAAAGCGCGCCGTGAATATCGTTGGTACCGGAACGGAGCACGGTGTCAGTCACGAAGCCGCCCGCCTTACCATACTGGGCCGCATAGTTATTAGTGATGACACGATATTCCTGAATCGCATCCGGAGAGATGCTCGTGATTCCTCCCGAAACGAGAGCACCACGCCCACCCTGTCCCTGGTCGTTATTGTCGTAACCTTCGACCAGGAAGTTTCCCATACCGCCGCGCGTACCATTGACAGCAGCTCCTCGCGTGCTGCCATTGAACGCATCGGGCACCGCGCCTGGAAGGATGTTGATGAATTCGTTGGTGTCACGATTCTCGAGTGGGAAGCTCTCCCACACATTTCGGTTCAGCAACGTGGAAACACTGGATTCATTTGGTTGAGCCAGTTGTTCGCCGCCCGATTGGACCGTGACGGTCTCAGTAGCCACGCCAACTTCAAGCTTTACGTCCTGCGTGACGGTTTGGGCTACGGTGAGGGTAACGTTATCGACTTGAGTTGATTTGAATCCGGTGGCCTCAACATTAATTTTGTAAACACCTACAGGTAACGTAGGGAACCGATAAAGGCCCGCATCGGTAGTCTGCGTGTCATAGGCGATATTCGTTCCTATGTTTGTGGCCTTGACGGTGGCGCCGGCGACGGTGGCTCCCGCGGGATCCGTCACGGAGCCTGTGAGGGTGGCGTTGCCCTGGGCGTAAACCTGCTTTGCAGCGAGCCCGAGGACAAGTGCGAACGCCAAGATAAACAGTTTTCGCATTATCTGACCTCCTGATTGAAGTACAAGGATAGAACGATAGAACGATAGAACGATAGAACGAGGAAGCTGGGGAGGGCTTCACCTTTAGGCAAGTGCTGAGCCCCAGCCGGAGCGGATCGAAAAATTGCGTTTTGGCCCTAAATTTTCGGATGTCTACCGTGAACCATGGACCAAATGCCACAAAATTCGGATTTAGAAATCTGAATAATTTCCAAAACTTCGGGAGAGTTCAACGGATCTTCAGATCGTTTAACCTGTGTCGAATCTGTGTCATACGAGGATATGGAGCGCAATTCAATTTTCTGAAGTAGAGGTCTACTAAAACTTTTGGTGGATGCTCGACGGTAGAAACGCAGATAGACTCAGCCGTCCTTAATCCACAGCTTACACAGATAACTTCACAAGAAATCTGCGTGAGCTGTGGGTCAACATTACAAAGTGTCAGGCGGAGGTCGAGTCTATGCGCATACGGCGTCTCTCTCTGGGTGTCTTCTGCTTGTTAATAATTGCCAGCTCTGCTTATTCGCAAAGTAACTACGCGAGTTTGAGCGGGACTGTCTTCGATCCGCAACAGAAAGTTCTCGCCGGTTCTTCGGTACAAGTGACCTCGGAGAGCACAGGCGCTTCGCGGTCGGCAGTTACCAACGATAGCGGCAGTTTTCAGATCACGGGTTTGCTTCCCGGAGATTACAGAGTCTCTGTGCAAGCTTCCGGCTTTGCGACGCTGACTCAGAAAATCACGCTCGAAGTGGGCCAGTCGATGACGCTCGATCTGAATTTGAAAGTCGCGACGTTGAATACTGTCGTTGACGTCAACGCCGACACGATCAACGTCTTACGAACTACCGATGCTTCTGTCGGTGAAGTGGTCGAGCCGACTGCTGTGCAGAATTTGCCACTCAATGGTCGCATGCTGATCGATCTGGTGCTCACAGTGCCGGGCGCACATGAAGGTCATGGAGCACAGACAGGCGACATGAGTCCGTTGTACTGGCGACCGGGCCAGCGTTCCGCCATCAGCATCAGCGGCAATCGTCCGAACGCAAACTACTTTCTACTCGATGGTGCGACAAACACCGATCCGACATTCAACACGCTCAACTTCAGTCCTTCACCTGATGCGGTGCAGGAGTTCAAAGTGCAGACAGGCAGTTACACCGCCGAGCTGGGGGGCGCAGGCGGTGGCCAGGTCAATATCGTCACGCGCACTGGCACGAACGAGTTTCATGGCACCGTTTACGAGTTTTTAAGAAACGATGTGTTTGATGCTCGCACTTTCAATGAGATGGACGAGTCGAATCATCTCGTACGCAATAACTTTGGTGCGTCGTTTGGTGGTCCAATCGTCCGCAACAAGAGCTTCTTCTTTGTTAACTACGAAGGACTGCGACACACCAGATCGCAAACGATGGTGGCGACCGTGCCAACTCTCGAAGAAATCAATGGCGACTTCGCGATGAGCGGAGCCACTATTTACAATCCGTTTAGCTCGCACGCCAATCCGAACTTCGATCCAACCAAACCAATCAGTCCGGCGAACCCGCAGATTATTCGCGATCCATTTCCCGATAACATGATTCCCGAAGGGATGCTCGATCCGAAAGCGGTGGCCTTTCTGCGCAAGTATATTCCGCGTCCGAATCTGGAGATGGGAATGATGGGTTGCGGCATGACCATGATGGGCGCTCCTACGGTTGTCGGCGCCGGCGTGGACTGCAACAACTATCTCGACGTCCGCAACCTGCATCATCTTACCGATCAGGCGACGTTTCGCTTCGATCACACACTCAGCGGCGGCGACAGTTTCTTTGCTCGTTACGGTTTCAGTAGTGAACGAGGGTTTACACCGCAGAATCTGCCTGGCTTTGGCGCTAATCACGACAACCTGGCACAAAACGGGACCATCGGTTGGACCAAAGTCGTTAACCCGAACATTGTGAATCTCGCTTCGATCACTGTTTCTCGACTCGCGATGCATCGCACTTCGGAAAATAGTTTCACGAACGACATTGTGTCTGAGCTCGGCATCACGGGTATCGGGTTCGGCGGTGAAGGGGCGTTTGGTGCGCCGTGGTTCAACGCTCAGGGTTACTCAGGCATGGGCGACACTTTTATCGCGACGCCGGTGCAAATGTGGAACACGATTCTTGAAGCGCGCGATTCGTTGAACTGGCAAGTCGGTAGACACAGTCTTAAATTTGGCGCGAGCTTCCGTCGTTTCATCTGGCCCATGTGGGGCTTCTTTCAAAACCGCGGCTACTACCAGTTCACAAACGGTTTCACCACGCAGACTGCGACCAACGACGGCACCGGTTCGGCGCTCGCGAGTTTTCTGCTCGGACTGCCGGCGGTGAAGCAGCGACAAGCCGGAATTCCGCAAATGCAGTTGCGCCAGTGGTACATGGATGCGTTTGTACACGACAGTTTTCAAATCTCGCGTAACACGACGATTCAGATTGGTTTGCGTTATGAATACATGAGTCCCCTCGTAGACATTCGCTACGCGAACACGAACCTAACATTTCAAAACGGCGTGCCGCAGGTGTTTATCGGCGGGCAGCAGGGGTTTCCGGAGGGTTTGAATTATGCGAACAAACTAAAATTTGCGCCGCGCTTCGGTCTCTCTCACAACATGCACAAGCACGGCCTCGTTTTGCATGCGGCCTTCGGAATCTTTTACACGCCGGTTGATATGAATACGTGGTGCAACCAGCGTCACAACGTGCCGTTTGTGTTTCCGGAAACGCAGCAGAGCGACAATTTCACTCCCGCAGCGGGAATCGTCGCCAGTCACTTCAATTTCGCTCCGGCAGTTTTGGGAACGACAACGGTGAGTTTCGCCGCTTTTGAAGCTGATGCGCCGCCGCAATACATCGAGCAGTGGAGCGGATCGGTGGAGAAGAGTCTTGGTTCCGAAACAACTCTTGAACTCGGCTATCTCGGTTCGCATGGTTTGCATTTGCAGCGTTCGCACTTGATCAATAATGCGCCTCCTGGTCCAGGCGCCATTGGACCACGCCGGCCGTTCTTAAGGTTGAGCTTCGTGCCGGGAATGGTCCTGCCGGACAACATTGCAGTCACCAGTACGACGTTTCCGGTAAGTGGTATCAACCTGCTCGAGAATTCCGCGCAGAGTTGGTATCAGGCTGGTTATGTGAACCTGCGTCGCAGATTTACTCGCGGTTGGACGTTCCTTGCGAACTACACTTACTCGAAGAATCTGAGCGATGCTCCTGATTTCCGTTCGCCGATGTTTGAATCAGCCGCGCCGCAGGACAATTCGAATCTTACCCGTGAAAAGGGACTGGCATGCGATGTTCGGCACCGTTTCGCGCTGAGCATGGTCTATGGCATACCCGCCTGGAAGAAGAATGGTTTCGTCAACGCAGTGACTAAAGACTGGCGGCTCTCAGCGATCTACCAGGCGCAGAGTGGGTTCCCCTTTACGATCTCGGTGTTTGGCGACACGGCGAATGCGGGCACGTTGCTGGGTGAGAACCCGATTCGCGCGAACTACACGGGTCAACCTGTTTTCGATGCGAATAGTCGAACGGCAGACATGTGGTTCAATACCGCGGCGTTTGCGACACCGGCGGCGTTCACGTTCGGCAATGTCGGGCGAAATACAGTTTATGGACCAGGCAGGCAGACTCTTGATATCGCGTTGCAGAGAGAGTTTGCGATGACCGAGACGATCAAAGTTCAGGTGCGAGCCGAGGCCTTCAACGCGCTCAACCACACGAACCTCGGCACGCCGAACCGGTTTGTGAATACGCCACAGTTTGGCACGATTACTGAAGCCGCGACACCCGGGCGTGAGATTCAGTTTGGATTGCGGGTGTCGTTCTAAATATTAGCCACGGATTAAACGGATCTACTCCACGGATGTGATTAGATCCGGGCTGATCATCGTGAAGGTGCAGCCGCCGGGTCTGGGGACGCAATGCAAGGCGCCGCGACGGATAATTTTTGTCGGGGCGCTGTCAGGGAAGACGAGCGAATGTTTGAGCGTTTTCAATGCGGGCATGGCTGACTTCAGACTGTTGTCTCCGTTGATGAACTTCACATCGATCACTTGTGCGTTACGCGTTGCATCCGGACCAAAGACAACATAGAACTCAGCCTGGATCGGAGTCTTCAGGTTCGGCACGAGCTGGCCCATATTGATAACACTGTAATCACGTAATTCCAGTTTTGCCGTTTCGACCAGCTTGTCGATCATTGGTGCTGGAGCCCATCGCACCAAACCCAGCCGCGCTTCCGGCGCTGGTCTCAAAGCCGCAGTGCCCTGAGCGTAGAAACGAATTGCTTCGTCTTTCTTGCCGCGCTTTTCCGCAATCATTCCGAGGTGATATCCGATGTCGCCATGCTGTTCCAGCGTCCACGCTGCCTTGACGTATTTCTCCGCTGTGTCCAAATCACCTTTTTGGAAGTAGACCCAACCAAGCGTGTCCCAGTAAGCAGCGAGCGAAGCGACGTCATATAGATCGTCGATAGTCAGCGTATTCATTTCGACATTTCGAAGCGTGCTCGCAGTGGTAGTCACCGCCGACTCTGCGTACTGAAGCGCCTTGTCGAGTTGCACGCCTTTGTCGGAAAGAAAATAAGCCACGTCGTTCAGGATTTCGGGCCGGCGATCGAGTTTAAGCGCTTCTTCAAAGGCTGCGATCGCTTTCTGCGTATCATTTAGATTTAAATACGCACGACCGAGACTCACGTGCAGCAAATCTGCCTCGGGCGTCAAAGAGATCGCACGTTCGAGTTCGGGAACGGCTTCCTTGTATCTCTTCGTCTCGACCAGCAGTTGTCCGAGGCTCGCATGCGCGTACTGGTCCAATGGCGTTACTTCGATCTGCTTTCGGAAAGACGCTTCGGCATTCGTGTAGTCTTGTTGTTCCCAATAGACGCGGCCGAGCAGGCTGTACGCGTAATCCTCGAACGGATTGATCTTCGTCTGTTCGCGTAAAACCTCGATCGCCTCGGAATATTTCTTTTGTTCAGCCAGTGCAAAACCAAGATCGCGTCTCACAGTTTTGTGTTTCGGATCTTTCTCTACGACGCGACGGAGTAGTTGCTCAGCAGCGGCATAGTTCTGGTTTTTGGTGGCCGCCCCGGCGGCCTGGATCAGATCGTCAACTTTGACGGAATCGGGAATCGCGGGCACACCGGCGACGTCAGTCTCGAGCGAAATGGCTTGCGCTTCGTCAGATTTTACGGCGGCCGTGAAGGCCCGGTAGTCCTGCAGACGCTCGGCAGGCAATTCACGCTGGCGCAAATGCAGCGTACGCTCGCCCAGCAATGAAGATCCGTCGAGTTTGTAATCTGCAGCATATTCCGCGTAGTCGCGCGACACTTTGAGTGGCAGCGGCAGGCGCGTTTTATACTTGCCGGGCAACGTGAGTTTTACGCTGTAAGAAATATCGATCGGTGGACCGAGTTCGAGCGGTTTCGTGCTGGTGGCTTTCCGATTTTGAAATTGCGACAGGTTGAGCGCGGGAAGGGGAACGCCGACTCTCAGTTTCTTGCTGGACCAGTCGAGAAAGTCGTTCTTCGCAACGTTGAACTCAATCTCGAATGGTTTGTCGAGGTCGGCCGGATCCGTAGTCTTGATATCGGTAACTTCACCTTCAATACCAACCCCAAGGCCGAGATAAAAACCAAGACTCTTCCAGTTGCTCTTCGGCGTACGGCGAAACGCATATCGCATGTACATTTCTGCATCGCCACGCAATGTCATACGCGCGTGTGCGTTCAGCTTGCCGAGATCGTCAACCGTGCCCTCGATCGTCACTGCTTCAGAAGACAGAAACGGAGGTTCAGCGGGTGTTGTCTCCAGCCGCGCGGGACCGCTGGTCGGAATCATCAAGCCTTTCTTGTTGCGCAGGTTTGGAGACAGCAATCCAGCCGGTGCGACTTCCGCTGTTGTATCTGCCCAGAGAGTTTCGTTGCCTAAAGGAATCGCACTGATAACGTGATCGAACTGGCCCGGCGAGGGGATGTCGAGATCGAGCTTACGGGTGGAGTTGATCAATACCGGATAGGCGCGCAGGCCGGTCGCTGCAAGCATCGACGCGAGCAGAGTGTGTTTGTCTTTGCAGTCGCCATACTGATTGCTGAACACACTTGCAGCCGTATGTGGTTGGTAGCGACCCTGGCCCAACGAAAGACTGACGTAGCGAAAGTTTTTGGCAACGAAGTCATAAAGAGCGCGCACTTTGTCTTTTTCGGTGGTTCGTCCGCTGATTACTTCTTCGGCTTTGAGCTTGATCTTTTCGTCCGGAACAACTCGATCGCGTTGCAGCTCGGCGTACCACTGGCCCACTTCATCCCAGCTCTGAAACGTTGTTAGTTGAACATCCGGATGAACTTCTTCATCGGTTTCTTTTTCGGCGTCTTCTTTCTCTTTATCCGGCTCTTCGCTGGCAGACTTCAGGTTGGCATGTTTCCAGTGATAGACGCGTCTGTCGTTCTCGTCCTTAATCTCGGGTGCAAAGCCGGGCTCGTTTTTTAGTTTGACTTTACTGGCGGCAGGAATGTTGACGGTCAATTCGTCGTTGAGAACAATCACGCCTTTCGTGATGAAGTTGTGTTCGACCCAGAAATGGTTTTGAGCAAGTGGTGTATGCATGGTCCACGCCATTCGATATTCAAGCGTATCGCCGGGGCGCAGTCCGGGAACTGTGATGTGTTTCTGTCTCAGGTCGGTGTAGATCGGCGCTTCGCGAGCGATGGGTGCGGTTAGATCCTGCACGTCCGAGGCGGCGGCATTCACGATGGCGCCGTCGGCTTTACGCACACGCACGTAATCCATGTCGAGCTTCTCATTGGCGGCGCTGTAACCAATCACCAATTGGCCGAGGCGTTCGACGCCCGCTTCGCTCTGCACCTTGGCGCGGAAAGTTAGATCGCGCTGTCCGGTGCCGTCGCGTTCGAAACGATACGAGGTGCGCAGGTCTTCGATGACGACCGCTTCCTGCGAGTAATCCGGTTTTTGTTTGGCAGCGTCGGCGGCTGGTGGTTTGGTTTGGGCTCGAAGTGATTGAAAACTGCTGAGTGGTAGTCCTAACAGCAATGAAACGCTGGCGCACAAGGCAATGATCTGGGCATTGCGGGGGGAAGGCATTTATTTAAATCTCCTGTTGTCATGAGGACTCGTTTCTGAAGGCTCAGTCTACAAGAAGGCCCAGGATGTGTAAATGGAGTTAGAACGGAACAATGCAAGGGCAGCGGCGTCTAACATGTGCGTCCTGATTCGACAGTTTCTCGGTTGCACAGAGAAATTCACTTTGACTGGGGAATGGTCCATGCTCTCAGATATCAGTCCTGCCAACGCTATCCAATTTCTAACCGCCCTTGTCGGAATTTTTCTGTTGCTGAAAAAAATTGCAGAGATGGAGAAGTTCCACACAGTCAGAGTTGTTGTTCTCACATTAATTTTGAGCTGGCTCACTGTAATGTTCTTCCTCGGTTTTAGTTTGGAGTACAGCTTCGGCCCACCCGAATACGGCGTCGAGCCTGGGCAGTACTTTTATTTTTAGACACCCACTACTAAAAAAGTTCTGGACCAGCACTCATCCAATTATGGTAGAGTGAATCAGGGCCTGTATTAACGCCCGACTTCCAAGGTGGTGCGGCATTTTGTCCCCCGACTAAACTCACTCACTCTCTTAACCCCGATTAGTTTTAGCTGAAAATCGAATTGCAATCATGACAAGAATTGTCCTTTATTTTCTTGGGATATCTCTTCTCTTATTGTGTCTCGACAGCGCTGCGTTCGGCCGCCGTCACGCCAATTCACCGCAGACGGAGCCCCTTAACTTGCGTGATTTCGGCGCCGTCGGCGACGGTGTTGCCGATGATGGACCATCTCTGCAAAGCGCTCTCGATGCACTGGCTGCTGCCGGCGGCGGCGCACTCTTCATCCCTGAAGGCAAGTATTCAATTGTTTCACCCGTCGAGAAAGACTTCACGGGACTGGCATCGTCAATCACGATACTCGGAGTCGAATCGCTGACACCTGTCGCTCCTCCAAGTGCACCCGGTTCGGAACTCTCCAAAGGTTTGGATCTTCATACCGAAATTTACCCGCGCACGGGTGAACAGCAGGTTGCGATCTATATAAAAGGACTACGCTCGCTCGTCGTCAAAGATATCGCCTTCGTCGGCACGGCAACCGTCGTCACCGATGCCGCGATCACGTTGCTGTTAGTCGACATCGAAAAGGCTCAAATCAAGCACAGTGAGTTTTATGGTTTGGCTACTCTGACCGGCGGAGGGATTGTTCAGGCAGTACGAAGCGATCTCGAAATCAGTCAGTGCAAGTTTCTCGGCTCAACGGCGACGAGCGGTTGGTATATACCAATCGTACAAAACCTCGAGTGGTATGGAATAACTGTCACGGACACTACATTCCTCGATTATGGACAGCGCCCCGAGCTCTTCAGTAAGACGGGTTATGCAGCCCCGATCTCGTGGATCAACATCGGGAACGCGGCCCAGACAAGCAATGTTTCACCACGCCGCGAAGTAGTTTTGCGAAACGTGTTTCTCGATGAGGGAGCGTTCTGGGGGATAAGCTGTCTTCCTTATCGTTACACACCAATAAGTGCCCCGATCGATCTGCTTTACATAACCAATCTCGAAATGAATGTTTCGAACCTCGGCGTGTTTGGACATCAACTCTACGATGCCCAACACGTGTTCATCGAGAAGTCGAGATATGGTTGGAGTCACAACGCCACGGCCGCGATCTCGTTGAATAATATCGGCAGCGCTATCTTCGATCAGTTAAAGCTCGAAGCAGATGCGGATCACATTCTCGCCGACGCCAACACGCGCGAGTTAACCGTTATTAACTCCACCAACGTGCATCTCGATTCGGCGGCGCAATCGACCGTTACGATCAATACAGCGCTCGACGCTGATCCGGTGCAGTACATTCGCAGCCGATTCCTCGCGGTGCTCAATCGCGAACCGGATCCCGCGGCCCACTATTATTGGTCAGATTTGCTGGTCCACTGCCTTGAGGATTTGGTTTGTCAGAATAGTACAAAACAGGCATTGAATAGTTATCTGGCCAGCAATCCGGCGCGGACTTTCACGATTACTGGTCGCATCACCAATTCCAACAACGTTTCTCTGGCCGGCGTAAACGTAACACTGAGCGGATCTCAATCCGTGTCAACCAGCACTGACAGCGATGGCAACTACATTTTTACAAGCCTGCCGACAAGTGGCAGTTATTCAGTAAAGCCGACATCGAGCGATTACGTTTTTGATTCGGCAAACTTCGTAACACCCAGCGGCGATCAAACCGCTAACTTCACTACCAAACCGAAGACACATCTGGTGACAGGAACGATCAGAAGTGGCGCCGATCCGTTACCAGGCGTAACCGTATCAGTCTCCGGATCAGCAACTGGAACGACGACTACCGACAGTACCGGCAGCTATTCATTCGTGTTACCGACTGACGGAAACTACACCTTGACGCCGTCTAAAACTCACTACACCTTCGGGCCGGTGGCAACTTCGATCAACGATCTCGAAGTTGATACGCAAATTGATTTCAACGCGACGCTTCAGAAACACTCAATCGCGGGCCGCGTCTTCACTGTTAATGGGACGCCGCTCGCAGGTGTCGTCGTGACACTGTCTGGCTCTTCCAACAGCACCACCAACACCGCGCTCGACGGCTCGTATGCGTTTTTGAATCTTGATGCCGGCGCCAATTGGACCATCAGCCCGGTAAACGATAACTATCAATTTTCACCTGCCGCACAAACCTTCGTCGATCTTTCAGCCGATGCGACAGCGAATTTCGAGGCGGCGAAGTTGCCGGTTCTGTTAACCGAAGGCGATTCCGACCGGGCCGTAGCTTTAGAATTGACGCAATGGCTGCCGGAACCTTTCTCGATTACTACAACGCTTTTGTCCGCTGGCCGCAATACCACTCGCGTCATCGTTTTCGGGAAAGATCTCGGTTTATTGCCGGGAGAGGGAATTGAAGCGATCACGGCCGAGGCCGAAGATATCAACCGCGTTCGGCATCAATTGAGAGTTGAGTTTGTGAGCGTGCTGCAAAGTTCGCCCGATATCAGGCAGGTCGTGATCCGGCTCGACAGAGGCCTCGACGGCGCCGGTGAAGTGTTCATAACCCTTAAAGTGCACGGGTTAACGAGTAACAGGGCCACCATGCTGGTAGGGGTGGTTGATGACGATCCGAGATGATCGACCGTAAATTCAGCAGTCGCTGCGCTTGACAGTTTCATCTGTTCGAATAAACTAACGTCCGATAGCTATTCCCCGCAGGAGGCAAAGGACCAATTCGATGAGCACTGTCCCGCATGGCGAGCCAGGAACTACTCCGCCACCATTTAGAATCGCGCCACAGTTACATCAAATCCTCTACAAACGTCCCGGCCGAGACACGTTAGAGCCGACTGAGGACGTTTTACCCGAGCCGCCGTATCCACAGCGACCCGACGCCAGGGAAATGACCCACAAGGAATACCTGAAGTTGAACGGTGTTCGCATGTGGAAAACCTGGGGTGCGCCGTATTTCAAGTCTCGGACGCTGAAAAACAGGAAAGAGCTGCGGCCAATCATTCCGTACCTGTTCACCGACTGGAAGTGCAATCTCGATTGTCACTACTGCTGGTCGTATGACAACAAGGTCAAAGGAATGACTGAAGACGTAGCCAAGCGTTCCATTGATTGGCTGCATTCAATTGGTTCGCGCGTGCTCGCACTCATGGGTGGCGAGCCTCTGCTGCGACCCAATTTCATTCACAAGATTGTTTATTACAGTGCTCAAAAAGGCATCTTCGTCTACTTGCCGACCAATGGACGCTTGATGAAACCCGATGTGATCGATCGGCTCGGTGATGCCGGTCTCGCAACGGTAAATCTGGCTGTCGATTCGGTGAAAGAAAGAAAGTCTCTGCCGAAGGCGCTCGATCCGATCCGACCGTACTTCGAATATCTGGTCAAGAAGCAAAAGATCTACGGTTACACCGTGATGTTCAACATCAACATCTGCCACAACAACATGGACGATGTTAAGGAGTTGACCGAGATCGCGCACGACCACGGGATCGCGACTGATTACCACATCAACGAGACCCCGATGACCGAGCAGGATCACTTCAAGCACCTTGCGGAAAACGAGACTTACCTGACGCAGGAAGATTGGCCGAAGGTCGATGCGTTGTTGGATTACCTGAACGACAAACGCCGCAACGAAGGCTACAAGATGGTGAATCCGATCCAGCATATGGAAGACATGAAACTTCTGATGCGCGGTAAGGTTCCACCCTGGCAGTGTCGCGCCGGACAGAATTCACTGATCATCCGGACGGACGGCAGTCTTGCTCCTTGCTTCCCGATGTATTCGGCCACGCACGACTGGGGCGTTGTCGGCAATCACAAGTTTGACGCAAAGCAGCTCGATGAAATGAAGGTTGAATGCACGAAGCATTGTCTCTCGACCTGTAACTACATCCTGGGCTATTGCTACGACACTGCGCGCGTCCTCGGTTGGATCGCGAAGACCGCCAAGGGTGGATTCAGAGGTGTAGAGAGTTTCTGATCGATCTGGATTCACAACTCGAGTACTGGAACACAGAGGGTACACAGAAAACCTTCGCGCACCCGCTGAATATTCGACGGATGACTCACTGGCTGTCTCTCGACAGCATCGTCGTCGACTTCGGATGTGGATACGGTCGTGTTTTGGGCGAGTTGGCTGAAGCCGGCCACGAAAATCTGATTGGCCTCGATTTCTCACCGGCGATGATCGAGGCCGCCCGCGAGAAGTTTCCCGAGATCACGTTTGAACATATCGACTCGGTAAAGATTCCCCTCCCGAACGAGTCTGTCGACGGGGCGCTTTTGTTCAGTGTCCTCACCTGCGTGCCGACCGATGAAGGCCAGCGAGCGATCGTCAATGAGCTTCATCGCGTCTTGCGACGAGGCGGGCTCTTGTACATCAGCGATCTGTGGTTGCAGGACGATGAGCGAAACCTTGCGCGATACGCTCGTGACGAGTCGAAGTATGGAATGTACGGTGTGTTTGATCTTCCGGAAGGTGTTACGGTCAGACATCACGATCCCCAATGGATCGAAACTCTCACCAGCGATTTCTATAACGTCGCCCTCGACGACCTCGAAGTCGTGACGATGAACGGGAACCCCGCCAAAGCCTTTCAGTGGTTCGGCCTCAAGCCAGCTTAGCCACAAAAAGCACAAGAACACAAATTTCTGAATGAGAAACACTTGTTATTCTTGTGCCTTGTTGTGGCTAGAACATTCTTGCGAGTGAGATCGTTTAGCAGTTGTCTCAAAGCAAGAAGATGTACCCCGAAAAACTGGAAAATACGAAACTCAGAATCTCCGGTTTGACGTTAACCGAGCTGCTCCATACACCTTCGTCCAGACTTCCTGCTCACGCTCACGAAGCACCGAGTATTTGTTTGACGCTGGCTGGTCCAGCTCTTGAGATCATAGATGGCCATCGCATCGCCCTGCAGCCTGGCGGTGTGATCGTCCTTGGACCAAGGTTGGTTCATTCCGACGAATACGGTGCGGTGCCACACCGCAGCTTCATGATTGAGTTAGAAGAGCGATGGCTGAAAACCTGCCGTCACTTTCTGAATCTCTTCAACGGCTATCGATACTTTGCCGGTGGTCCAGTATCGGAACTCGCGTTGCGGATTTATCACGAGTCAAGAATAAAGGACAGTGTGGCGCAGGTTATCGTCGAAGGGCTGATGCTGGAGATGCTCGGTCATGCTTCGCGATCATTGATCAAGACACCCGTTCGCGCGCCGAGTTGGTTAACACAGGCGCGTGACCTGCTCCAGGGGCGCTTCAACGACTCGCTTAACCTCGTCGAAATAGCGAACACAGTCGGAGTCCATCCGACAACCCTCGCGCGCACTTTCAAGAAACACTATCGCACTACTGTCGGCGAGTATCTGCGGCAACTCCGCCTTGACTGGGCTTCCCGACAATTGTCCGAAACAAGAGATTCGATAGCGGAGATCGCAGCAGCGGCGGGTTTCTACGATCAGAGTCACTTCAATCATTTGTTTAAGCAGCATACCGGTCTGACTCCGGCTGAGTTCAGGAGTTTTTCGAGCAAGGGCTAGCTACGTACAACGACTGCTACGCCGGTCCAATACGTCTTAAGGCCTCTTCAGTTATCAATTCTGTGTTGCCGAATTGATTTTGGGGGAGTAAAGACATGTCGCATTGGACCAAAGGTGTGCTCTTTTTCCTGTTACTATTCCAGGCTGTTCAATCACCAGCTCAGGAAACAAACGACAATAGCGCCGCTGTCGTGATTAAAGAAACTGCCGAACCCTCCATCGAGAAGTTTCCAGAACCGTTAGTTTCAAGGAAAGGGTGGGACCTGACTCAGGCCTACTCTGACGTTTTCAAGATCCTCGCCGATCAGAATCCGTGCAGCCGCTTTTATGGTGGACCACGCGCCGCGACCACGGTGCTCAACAGTTTCTTTCAGCAGGTAAAGGCCCTACCACTTGCTCGCGACGTTTCTTTTCAGATGGTGGGACGCCCGCGTCTGCTGCGCGACAACACTACCGGCGTGCGTTACCGGCTCTTCGACACGGTGATGGTGAATACTAACGGCTCTTTCTATCAGCGTCGTCTTGATCCCATGGACAAGTATCCTTCTGACGTCGGCATATTCGGACCGGGCACAAGGCGAGCACGCGCGTTGATTTTGTTACACGAACTCGGACATCTCATTCAGAATGACGATGGAACGTGGCTCATTCCCGACGACGGTCGCAACGGTCCACAAAGCAAAGCCAACACCCTGCGAGTCCAACAGGCATGTCACACTCAACTTAAAACGCTGAACTAGTTACTGTTTCGATCGTTTTTTCCACTCACCTGAAGAATCGCATTAACGACATAAATCCGAGAATGAACTTATCGCCCCATATCGCAGCAAGAGTGCCGGTCACCAGAGCGAATAGCGCGGGAAACGGAATTTGGCCCCAGAGCGCGAGACCGCCCGCGAGAATGAACCCGAAGAGAAATCTTAAGACGATGGTTAGAGGACTCACCATGTATCTCACGGTGCGGAATCAATTTGGTGCCATTACTTCTTTGAAAGCCGACACAAACTGCGTCATCTCCGCGCTGGTTCCGATCGTAACGCGCATGAAGTTTGGCAGAGCAGGGAAGAGACGGCCGACTTCGACGTTATGTGTGCGCATTGAGTTGATGACTGGTCTCACCTCGCGACGAAGATCGATCATCATGAAGTTTGCATGTGACGGGATGTAGCGATAGCCGAGTGTGTCGAGCTCTGCGCAGACACTCTTCTTGACTTCGGTATTCAGTGTCCGGCCGCGATTGACGTGATCCGGATCTTTCAAACTTGCGAGTGCCGCCACGAGCGCCATGATATTCACGCTGTCCCACACCTGATGCCTCCTCAGCGATGAAATATTTCCACGTTGCGTAACACAATACCCACAACGTAGTCCGGCCATTCCGTAAATCTTCGAAAAGGTGCGCGCCACGATCAGGTTTGGATATTGCTTTACGAGTGGGATCACACTCTCGTAGTCTTTGGCCTCAACATAATGATGATACGCCTCGTCAACCAGAACGATTGTCGACGACGAAAGCTTCGCCAGAAACTGTGCGATCTCGTTCTTCGGGGTGATACTGGCCGTCGGATTATTCGGATTGCAGATGTAAATAAGTCCGGCGCCATTCGCGGCCGCCAGCATCTTTTGAAGATCGTGCCGGTAGTCTGAAGTGAGTTCGATCTTCATCACCTCTGCCTGGGCGACAGCGGCATGACGTGCGATGGCTTCGAAAGTCGGATTGGCAATGACGAGCTTACGATCCTTGCCGGTAAAGGATGCGGCGCTGAGTTTCAGTATCTCTCCCGAGCCGTCGCCGAGAAGGATCTGGTCTACTGAAACGCCGTGCATGCGCGACAATTCTTCTGCAAGCATGTCGGCATATTCATCGGGATAACGCCAGGCGAGACTAAACCCATCGGTCATGGCTTTCAGTGCGGCGGGTGCCGGGCCATAAGGATTCTCGTTTGAACTGAGTCGAACGATTGGCGAACTTGCGCTGATTGCGATGCGTGGCTGCAACGCGGCCAGCGCGGCCCCGGCGCCAATTAGTTTCGAAAAGCTACGACGCGAAAGAGTTGATGTATTCATAAGTGCGCCCCGATCAGAAATTTTGGGTGAGCTATAAGCCATTTGCTCGTTCAGAGCAAGGGCAATGTGTGAAACAGCAAAAATTTATTCCGGCTTGATTCGAACCTAATCCCGGTAAGGACGGGTCATATAAGTGCATGGCCGATGAGGCGGCATCACAGCGCGAAAGCTTGTGGGTGTTACAGGCACAGTCCGGCAGCCACGAAGCTTTGAATGAACTCTTCAAGAGTGTTCAGGAGCCGCTGTTTCGCTACCTCGTCAGTCTTGTGAGGGACCAGCATCTGGCTGAAGACATTCTTCAGGAAGTCTTTATCCGGATCTATCGCAAACTGCGGTGGTTGCGCGAGCCGGCAGCGTTTCGTGCCTGGACCTACCAGATCGCTTCGCGAGAAGCGTTTAGATATTTGAATCGTGAACGGCGCTGGAGCGAGCAAGTCAGAGATGAAACGACTCTGGCCGCACTACCTGCAAACGAGTTGAGTGAGTTTCCGCGGGAGCTGATTGAGAGTTTGCCGCAGTTGGTCGACAGTCTCTCACCCGCGAGTCGCGCAGTCGTGATCCTGTTCTATCTGCACGAACTCTCGCTGGTCGAGACGGCGGCGGTGTTGGAAATTCCGGTTGGCACTGCGAAATCCCGGCTTGCCTATGGTCTCGAGAAATTGCGCCGGACGTTTCAAGGAAAGGAAAAGTGAGATGCAGGAAACTCTGGAAGATTCTCTAAAGTCAAAGCGACAAATCAAGCGTGTCGTAATCATATTCGCCGTCGTTGAGTTTATCGTGACGGTGTTTGTAATGTTCTACGCTACAAAGAAATGAAGGGAGAACTGTAATGGCGCAAAATGTAAATCTCGACAGTGTGAGGGCGGCTGCTTTAGCGCGGATCGATCGTAGCGAGCGTAACTTCAAACTCGCCTTTATTGGCGCCGCACTGGTGGAAAGCGCGTTTATCGTCGTCTTTCTCCTGCTCGCAGATCTTTCAAATCGAGTTCATGTCTTGTTGTTGATATCGACGGTGAGTTGCTACACGATCGTCGTGCTCGGCCTGGTTGCGCTCGGCGCACACATCAATCGCGGTATCGCACGTGTTTTGAAAGCCGTTGAGTTATCGTAGGCAGTATCCACAGATTACACAGATTTATTCTGCGTAATCTGTGGATTGTTCTACTAAGCTTTGCGGCGGATCGAGTAGAGCTTGTGCTCGGTTCGAATTAATAGGCGCTCGCCGACGAGGGCCGGGGATGCCTGAGTAAAGTCATCCAGTTGATTCACGTGCGATAACTTAAACTCGTCGCCGGTTGTGACTACAAACGTCTGGCCTTCCTCACTAAGACAAAACAGCATGCCGTTGTAGGCCCACGGTGAAGTGGTGAACGCACTTGCCTGAGGATCGATGCGCGTCTTGTAGCTTTGCTTTCCGGTCTTGGCGTCGAAGCGATTTAGTATTCCGGTTTCAGTCAGGGTGTAGATGTTGCCCTGGTAAGCGAGTGCTGATGGCAGGTACGTTCCACCGCGCGGCTGCGCCCATACAATATAAGTATTTGACGTTTCACCTTCCTTCAGCGAGATGTCGCCGGTGGCGCCGGGACGAATCGCATACAAGGCGCGCCCACGCCCGCCATTGACGTACAGCAAACCGTCGTAAGCGAACGGTGTCGGCACCGGCGTGAGGGAAAGGTTTTTCAATCGCCACAACTCTTTCCCTGCCAGGTCGTAACTGACGAGAACCTCTGGTCCAATAGCGACAATCTCTGTGCGTTGCGGCGACTTCCAAACAAATGGTGTGGACCAGCCGGAACGTTGCACCGGTTGCGTCGAGCCGCCGAGATCTCGATCGGTACGCCAAACCTGTTTGCCTGTTTTCTTGTCAAAGGCGGCGATGTATTGCTGCTTCTGATTGTCATTCAGAACAATGACGAGATCTCCGGCCAGTGCGGGCGAACTGCCGGCGCCGAGATCGAGATAAATCGGAAGCGGTTCGATTGGAGTGTTCCAGACAGCCTTTCCTTTCAGGTCGAAGGCGTACAAACCGAGGTTCGTCACATACACGTAGATAAACTTGCCGTCGGTGACCGGAGTCTCGGAAACGAAAGAGTTTTTGCGATGGCGGCCGCTGGGCGGTTGGCCTTTGTGAAACTCGGTGGACCATTCAACCTTGCCGCTCTTCAGGTCGAGACAATAAAGCAAGTAGTGAACGTTGACCTCGTTCGGCATTTCAATGTCGCGTTCCGTCAGGCGCTTGATGATCTCCGGCATCGAGAGCCCTTGCTTCTGCAGTTCAGCGGCGTACTCGTTGCTGTATTCAGTGCCGGTTTGCGGTAGCTTCGATTTTCCTTCAGTGGTCACTGACGTCAGATAGACTTTGCCGCCGGTGACGATTGGTGAAGACCAGCCGCGTCCGGGAATCTCCTGCGACCATTCGACGTTTTCAGTTTTAGACCAGTGCTCTGCCAGTTTCGCATGTGTACCTACCGGATTTGATTCAGGTCCGCGAAACTGCGGCCACGATAGAGCCTGCGCGTGAATTGAAGTTGAGAACAGAGCACACAGTAGTAACAGCTTGATGGTTACAGTCAGATAGCGTTGCGGTTTGGGAGTAGTTGTACGCATGATTTTTTGAAGTTTTCTGCCGAATTTTGAAGCAAGATCAGGAAATCGACTGTCGCGGAGATACTACGTGCGAGCAAAACGAGTTGTTTCGTAATCTGCGGAATCTGTTGATGCGCTTTTTAGTTTGGTGGCAGTTCGACGACGAGTGTGGTGGCTTTGATCTTTTCCTGATCCAAAAACTTGAGCTTTTTGATCTCCGTTATCGCACGCTCTGCGTCGTCGAGTGTTATCTTGCCCTGACCCTTCCACATGCCGGCTTCGATGCCGATGCGGAAGAAGTATTTCTGACCCGGACCCATATCAAGCGCGTAACCTTTCTTGTCGTTGGTCAAGCGAATGATGTGTTTTCCAGGCTTCACTTTGATAGCGAAGTAACGGCCGTTATCCATTCGCGCCAGTTCAGTTTCATCGACAAACACTGACGGCTCGAGCGCGCTGCCCACGATCTTCTTCGGCCGGTAAATGAAAACAATAGCGTCCGCTGTACTCGTTGCGCCGGTCGCCGGATCGATTGCGATTGCGACCAGCTCAGATCCCTCAACCCGAAAACGTTTTTCCTGAGCGACGTAGACGGTTATCGGTGTGCCCGGCTCAACCTTTGCTTCGCCGCCTTTCTTGAACAGGAAGACCGGACTGATGAACGAGAGGACCATCGTACTCGTCTGGTTGTCTTCACCCTCTTTACCTTTGGCGGCGCGCAGTTTCAGTGACTGGCCGTCAACGGTTTTGGTCGACTCAACCTGGATTGCCAGTTTGCCGGACTTGCCCATGTAGCCGCCCTTTTCCGCATTCACGACGCTGCCGATGGCTTCGGTTCCGGTGCGCACGACGACCTGTCCATTGATCACGACGTCTTCAACGACGGTGAAGCCAACGGGATCGTTTGGTTTGGCATTCTTGCTGGTAATTTCGGCAGTGGTGACTACTTTGACAGCGGTGCCCTCAGAAAGGACGATTTGGTCCTGAACAACTTCAGCCCTGGTAGTGACGGGAACGAGAAACAGAGACAGAGTGATTATGACGAGTAGAGCGTGACGCGACTTCATGGGGGCTCCTTCAACCGACGAGGGTGTCAGGATACTACCACAGGAATAAATCAGATCTCGCGGGACGGCGCACCGGCACACGAAAAACGGCGTCTCCACTCGCCCTCTTTCATCGCGTCGCTGCGCCGTCGCGTGAGCTCATCATTTCACGCCGGCTGCAGGGGTGAGATATGGCGAAAAATCCGGGAGAGCCCTTCGGTATGGGGGTGCGGCGAGGGCTCTCCATCGGTTCGCAGCGTGGCCAAGCAAGCTGTGTCGTCGTCGCTGCGATTCTTCTATTTATTAATGCGAGGTTTCCCGATCAAAACCACCATGCCCTGTGGAAAATATTTTTGATCCTCTAAAACACTGAGCCAGATCCGTTTCGAATCCGCCTTTATCCGCGACATGATATAGTGCCGCCCAATATGCCCCAGTTTAAGTACACCCCCTCGATTCTTGCCCTTGTCGTCGTTCTTTCGACCACCTGTCTGGCCCAGGAGTCATTTGAGCCGAAGATCGACGCCTACCTGCGCAACCAGATGCAGATACAGCAAATACCCGGCGTGGCGCTTGCCATCGTTAAAGACGGAAAGGTCGTTCTCGCCCGGGGTTATGGACTCGCGAACGTCGAGCATCAGGTGCCGGTAAAACCCGAGACGATTTTCCAGTCGGGTTCGACGGGCAAGCAGTTCACGGCAACGGCTGTGATGATGCTGATGGAAGAAGGGAAGTTGAGTCTTGAAGACAAGCTTACAAAATACTTTCCGGACGCACCCGAGACGTGGCGCAACATCACTATCCGGCATTTGCTGACGCACACGAGTGGGATGGGTGACTATCCGTCTGACTTTGATATGCGACGCGATTACACCGAAGACGACCTCTTTAAAATGGTCAAAGGGGTTCCCCTCGCGTTTCAGCCGGGTGAGAAATGGAGCTACAGCAACCTTGGTTATGTGACGTTGGGCATTCTGATTCACAAAGTCAGCGGCAAGTTCTATGGCGACTTTCTACAGGAACGAATCTTCAAGCCGTTGGATATGTCTACGGCGCGCATTATCAGTGAAGCCGACATCGTTCCGAATCGCGCCGCCGGTTACCGTAGTGTGAATGGACAGTTAAAGAATCAGGATTGGGTTTCACCAGCACTGAATACCACCGCCGATGGCGCCCTGTATTTCACTGTCTACGATATGGCGAAATGGGATGCAGCACTCTACACCGAGAAGTTACTCAAGCGATCGTCCCTCGAACAGATGTGGACCAAGGCGAAGTTGAATGATGGCAAAACGGTTGGCTATGGGTTTGGTTGGTCGCTCGCCGAAGTTCGTGGCCATCATGTTATCGAACATGCTGGTTCGTGGCAGGGATTCAAAGCTCAGATCTCGCGTTATGTTGACGACAAGCTGACCATCATTGTATTCGCAAACCACGCGCGTGCGAATCCTACAAAATTTGCACACGACATCGCGGTGATTATCAATCCCGAACTCACTCCGGTAGTGAATTAACACGCTTCTATCCACAGATTACGCAGATAAATCAAAAATCTGTGTAATCTGTGGATACGTGAAGCAACTCAAACTCACTTCACTGAATCTCTAAACCCAAAGAACAAGGCGTTCAGAAAAAAGCTCCCCGCTCACAAACTGAAGTTCAAAAACAACTAGGAGAGAGTGATGAAAGTCTTTCGTTTCGAGAAGATTCTCGTCTTGGGACTGCTCTGTTTATGTTCTTGGACGACTGTTTCAGCGCAGGCAAGCGCATCGGCCGCATCCGTTTCTCGCAGCCGCGCGATCGTCAACGCTGGTCCAAGCGCACCGTCGCCCTCAACCACCACCTACTATCCCTCATCCACTTACAACCCGACGTACACACCGCCAGCACCTGTTTTCAAGATCCCTGAAGAAATAGTTGTCGAAGAGTTTGTGAACTATCACAAACACCGGCTGCCGTTGCCGAAGTGGGGCCAGGCCGTTGCAATGGACACGCGCTGGGGCAACAGCGAGTTCTCGCGTTCACAACGCGAAGCAGTGTTGCAAATCGGCTTTACTACGGCGGAAGTCAATGAACGCACCGACTTGCGTCCACTCAATCTCGTTTTCGTGATCGATAAGAGCGGGTCGATGGACGAGAGCGACAAGATGTCGCGCGTGAAAGACGGCTTGCGCATGATGGTCGGCAAGTTAAGACCAGACGACATCGTTTCGATCGTCGCCTTCGATACGAGAGCACAGGTTTTATATCAGGCGCAGCCGATCGGCGATGGCAATGGGTTGAGATATGCCATCGATTGTCTGATGCCGGAAGGTGGCACCAATCTCCACAGCGGCTTGATGCTTGGCTATGCTGAAGCACGCAAGCATTTCCGTCCCGGCGCAACCAACCGCGTGATCCTTTTGACTGACGGAATCGCGAATGTCGGCGTAACAGATCCTTCGCGGATCGCCGCCGAATCGGCCGAGTGCAACGGTCATGGCATCGATCTCTCGACGATCGGTGTCGGACTCGATCTGAACAACGAGCTGCTGCGAAGGTTAGCGCAATCTGGTCGTGGTCTATATCACTTCATCTCTGACTACAAAGACATCAACAAAGTCTTCGTTAACGAAGTGCAGAGTCTCGTATCGTCTGTAGCGAAGAATGTTGACGTGCGGATCGAATATGGACCAGGCCTGCGATTGGAAAAGATCTACGGTTACCAGCCGCGTTATGCGAATGGGGTCGTGTCTTTCACGCTGGATAACATGAACAACGGTCTGACGCAGGTGATCCTGGCGAAGTTCCGTACCGATTCTCTCAAGAGCTCGGCGCCGGTGAAGGTGCGGCTTTCGTATTACGACGTGAAGCGCAAATGCACGGTTGAAGAGGTTCAGGAGCTTCGACTCGCGCCGGCGGAAGGTGATTCGTGTGATGTGCTGGCTGACGTGGAGGTGAAGAAGAACTTTACGATCGCAGAGCTCGCCGATTCGCTTTACGCAATGGCCGGACTCGCGCGTGGGGGCAACTACTCGCAGGCGCAGAATGTGCTCGATGCTTCAGTCTCGACTGCGTATCGCCGTTATCCGAACATGGAAGATGAAGACATTCGCTTCATCCTCGACATTGTTGAGGGCTACCGGCGCGATCTGAAAGTCTTCAACGAGTATTCCCGTGGCAAGCATGACTGCGGCAGTTGCCGGTAAGTCTTAGCCACGGATTTACACGGATTCATCCGTTACCTATCCGTGTGATCCGTGGCTAATTGCTTTCACTTAAATCCCCATTTTTTCAGCGCTTTATCACGCCGACAAACTGACAGCGGTCGCGCTCGTGCGCTTTCAATCTCGATTACCTGCTTTGTCGAGTGGTCCACGCGCACCTTGAGACAGGCGCAGCCATAGCCGTAATGCACGTTAGTCGCAACCCACTGTTTCGGTGAAAAATCCGGCCAGTCACCCTCCGCCTGATACCCACCCTGAACCCCGATGGTCCATTCCCCATCACGATCATGCAGCCACGCATTCGCCGGCGTGGGATTGCTGAACCAGCCACAACGCATCTCGGACTTCTCACTCTGCGGCGCGGTGGTTGAGTTCGGGTACGCGCTGACTACGGTCATCGCGAGTAAAAGGAACGCGATCGCAAATCGATACTTTTGTGGCTTAGACATAGACCTGAGATTATAGTGCGTCGACTTTAGCTTTCAAGGCCTGCACATGGTTCAGAAGAAGACCATGAAGGTCCGATTTCTCCTGAGCGGTGGTAACGGTCGGTGGATTAGATATTGACTCTTCAATACTGCTGAATGTGTCGAGCCAGTAACGCAGAGTGATTTGATTTGCGTTATCCAGTTCGTAAGTCCAATCCCCTAGTTTATGACCAGCGAGATAATTGCCACGCGAATAATGAATTAAGTCCAAACCTATATCTTCGCCGATACAACCGAGTAACAATCGGACAAGTTCTGCAAACTTTATCTGAGTCAGTGCATATTTTCCTCGGACCATCACGCCGAAGTCAGATCGCTTATACTCGGCGCGCAACGAATCATCATTGTCATTCCTAATATTCTTCATAAATCTCACGCTCTCTCCTGGTTGCTAATCGAGCGCTGACAAGTCGGATCATATCACCGCTGTAAGCGTACGACACAACCAAAAGTCTTAGTCTATCCGAGATGCCGAATGTAATAAACCGTTGTTGTTCAACAGAGTGGTCAGGATCCAATTCCGTTATTGAAAGAGGATCCAAGAGAGCTGTACTTGCCTCTATAAACGAAACTCTATGCTTCCAAAGATTCGACTTTGCTTTAATTGGATCCCATTCAAAATTCATCGCCGTCGTGAGGTAACAGCCGTTTCAAATTGTTACTCAGTATAACAGGGGGGGGTCTTTGGAATCGACTTGTTTAACTCTTGTGTGTTTCTTCCGAAATCCATTAGCATTCAACGCGCTCACTAACACACAGGCAATTGGTTGCTTCTCTCTTGCAACCGCCACCACTCAGTTCACTCAGGAGGTATCAAGATGGACATCGGCGTATTGGCAAGCTCAGTCACTACGGCACTCGTTCCGCTTCTGCCCTATTTGCTTAAGGCGGGCGAAAAAGCGGCTGAGGAAACCGGCAAAACAGTCGCAGCCCAAAGTTGGGAATGGGCCAAGTCACTCTGGACCAAACTGAAACCAAAAGTTGAAGCAAAAGAAGCAGCATTGGAAGCCGCGCATGACGTCGCGCAGTCGCCCGGAGATGAAGATGCACAGGCAGCGTTTCGACAGCAACTCAAGAAGCTGCTCACTGAGGATCAGTCGCTGGCCAAAGAAGTAAGCCATTGGTTGGAACAGGGCAAAGCGGCTGGCCTTAGTGTGTCAGCGTCCGGCGAGCGCAGCGTTGCGATTGGCGGCGATGTCAACGGCAGTACGATCATCACTGGCGATCAGAACAAGGTGAAATCGTGACTGATCGCCCGGGCTCCGATGATAGTGCTCCCACCGTCAGTGGTGATCGCGGTGTAGGCATCGGCGGTGATGTTACAAACTCCAATATCTTTACTGGCGATGTAAAAATCGAGCCGTCTGTAACAACAGCACTGCACCAGCTTCGCGCGCCGTTAGGCGACTTCGTTGGTCGCAAGCCGGAGATCGACACTCTTATTAGTGCCTTGCGTCGTGAAAGTCATGCTTGCATCACGGGCATAAGCGGCATGGGTGGTATCGGCAAAACGGAGTTGGCCCTGCTCGTCGCCGAGCGACTTCGAGATGATTATCCTGACGCGCAGTTCTTCATCAACCTTCAGGGCACAGACAACAATCCGCGTTCGCCACAAGAAGCGATGGCCATCTGCATCCGGGCTTTTCTTGGTCCCGAAGTGAAACTGCCGGAAGAGCCCGAGCCACTTTCGCATCTCTATCGCAGCCAGTTAAGCGGCAAGCGTGTGTTGTTGTTGCTCGACAATGCTGCTGACAGCTCTCAGGTTCGCCCACTTCTACCACCAACCGGCTGTGCTGTTCTGATTACTTCGCGGCAGTTTGTCACTCTGCCGGGCATGACGCCGCTGACGCTTCATCCACTTACTGATAATGAAGCACAACAACTATTATTAGAGATTGCGCCTCGCGCTGAACCCGCCGCGGATCAGATCTGCGAGCTATGCGGATATCTGCCGCTGGCGCTTCGCGCAGCCGGAAGTCAACTCGCAATCACGGCTGATCTCGATCCGGTTGACTACGCTGCGCAACTGCAAGACGAGCGCAACCGTCTTGAACGTATCGGAACGGAAGGGGTCGAGATCGGTGTGGCGACTTCCTTCAATCTTAGCTATGCGCGGCTTGCGTCTGAAGCTGCGCGAGCCTTTCGTCTGTTGTCGGTGTTCCCGGCAACTTTCGACGCAGCGGCGGAAGAGATCATTTGCGCCGACGCAGAGCATGTTCAACTTAGCGATTTAGTGCGGCGCAGTTTGGTGCTCTACGACGAGAGCACAAAGCGTTATCGACTGCACGACTTGGCGCGATTGTTTGCGGAAGGAAAATTGAGCGCAGAGGAACGCATAGTTGGACAGGAGCGTTTTGCAACTCACTACTTGTACGTGTTAAGCGACACGAATAAGTTATATAAGGAGGGTGGCGATTCGCTGCTGCGTGGTCTGGCGCTCTTTGATCTCGAATGGGGCAATATTCAGGCAAGCCATGCGTGGGTAGCACAAGCTGATGCCGCTGATGAGTATGTGGACCAGTTAGGCATGATTTATCCTAACGCCGGCGCGTATTTGCTTGATCTGCGTCAGCATTCACGCGAGCGGATTCGCTGGCTAGAAATCGCCCTAGCCGCCGCGCAGCGATTGCAGGATCGAACGTGTGAAGGCGCTACGCTGGGTAACTTGGGTCGAGCCTACTCCGACCTAGGCGAAAACCACCGCGCCATCCAATTCTTTGAACAAGCATTGCTCATTCATCGCACGATGGGCGACCGTCGAGCCGAAGGCAATGATTTGAACAACTTAGGCCTAGCCTACTCCGACTTGGGTGAGACTCGCCGTGCCATTCAGTTCTTAGAACAACGGGTGACTATTGCACGTGAGATTGGTGACCGCCGAGGCGAAGGCAATTCGCTGGGCAACCTGGGCCGAGCCTACGGTGACTTAGGCGAAAACCACCGCGCGATCCAATTCTACGAGCAAACGTTGCTCATCGATCGTGAGATTGGCGACCGCAGGGGTGAAGGAATAGCACTCGGTAACTTAGGCTGTGCCTATTCCCTCCTTGACGAGACCCGCCGCGCCATCCAATTCCTTGAACAAGCATTGCTTATCGCTCGCGAGATTGGCGACCGCAGAGGCGAAGGCACCAATCTCTGGCATATGAGTCTGGCGCTAAGTCAACTCGGCGAGCGCACTCAAGCCATCGATCTTGCCGAACAAGCACTCAATATTCAAGAGCAGATCGAAGATCCTAACGCCGAGAGGGTGCGCGTGCTACTTGCCAAATGGCGCGCGCAGACAAACATCTGAGATTCACTTCTTCACTGAACGCACGGAAAACCACCGTCGGTGCCAACTTGAGGTGCCAAATTGGCACCTCAAATATCCCTGCTTAAGTCGCATGCGGAACGACGAAATACAACGTTGAGATAGGCGGCCGGTTGGTGGGAACCGGCCGCTAAAAGATTTCATGGGTTGTCTGCTAACAACTCGCTCTCAAATAACGCAATCTGGGACTCCACCATGCCATTGAGATTCAACTCACCGCAGCGTGTAAATGCAATGTGCTTCGCGAGATTCGCGAGTGCTTTCGGGTGCGTCGCGTTTTCCAATGTCGACATGAGGACAAGCAGTGCGGCTGACTTTGTTCCGGCTTCCTCGCCATCGCGACAGATTATTTCGGCTAGAGCTGTAATCTTCTCTTCGTCGGTTGTGGAATTGTTCAGATGACCCGTCGAATCGACAACGGCTTCGCCGGCATCTGCGCGACGGACGAGTTCTGCAAGCCACGGATCGTGCGTCTCCAGAGCGTAAAGAATAATCGCACGGCTCTGCGGATTGGTTGTTCGATCGTTGAGAACTGCCTGTGCTCTTTGTTTAAGAGCATTCATGATTGTGTTGGTTCGTGAAGTTTGGTGTACGTGAGGAGTTTCGCGCACGGTTGCGCTACTATCATTGGCCATGGTTGTCATTCTTTCGATGGAAGGTTGATAGTCAAGGGTCGGCGTTGTGTTTGCCGCACAATGTCGGCCCGCTTCGTTTGTTTGATGGGTTATCCTCACCATAGCACAAGTTTTTTCGCTCTTGTGCATTTCTTTTGAGATCAATTAGCATTCACGCGCTCACTGATACGGGTAACAGTTGCTTTCTCATTTCCGGCAACAGCAACTCCTTTAACGTGAAATGACATCTGATCCAAACGAACTCAAAGCCGCCTTGCAACGCCTGATTGACGGCAACGCCAGCGATGCTGACCATGACGCAGTGAGCAGTGCGTTGAATGCCGGCGTACTAGTCACAGGCGGGCGTGCGGCAGCTATCGGCGGCAACGCATCAGACGTGATCATCACAACAGGCGATCAGAACATCGTGTTCTCATTCAAAGGCGCTGACGCGGCGACTGTGTTGACGGCGCTCGGTTCGATTGCGCCAACACGACTCCACGAAGTACCGCGACCACCGGCTGACTTTACCGGCCGCGAAGATGAGCTGAAAGAGTTGCTCGCCTCAATTGAAATCGGTGGCGTTACCATCTCGGGTTTGCAGGGGATGGGCGGCATCGGCAAAACGGCGTTGGCGCTCAAGCTCGTTGAACTGCTCAAACCACGCTATCCCGATGCGCAGTTCTTTCTTGATCTCAAAGGCGCAAGCACGCAACCGCTCACCTTGATTGAAGCCCTGGCCCACGTCGTTCGCGCCTATCACCCCGCTGCAAGACTTCCTGATACTGAAAGCGAGTTACGTGGACTCTATCTCTCTGTGCTCGATGGCCAACGCGCGCTGCTATTGATGGACAATGCAGCCAATGCCGAGCAAGTTGAGCCACTGATTCCACCTAGTAGTTGCTTCTTACTGGTAACTTCGCGCCAGCATTTCACTGTACCTGGATTGGCGGCAAAAAACCTCGACACATTGAGCACTGAAGATGCACGCGATTTGTTGCTGACCATCGCTCCCAGGATTGAAACGCATGCTGATGAAATCGCCGCACTATGCGGGTATCTGCCGCTTGCATTGCGATTGGCTGCCGCTGCGATCGTGAAGTACAGGAACCTGTCGCCCGCGGATTACGTTCGGCGTTTGGAGGACAGACAACAAAGGTTGCAACTGATCGATGCCTCTCTCAGTTTGAGTTACGAATTATTGAGCGAAGAATTGCGTGAGCACTGGCGCTGGTTGGCAGTTTTTCCCGACACTTTTGCATGTTATTCGGCTTGCGACATATGGGAGATTGAGGTGGACCAAGCGCAGTACATATTGGGTGAACTAATGGCCGCCAGCCTGGTAGATTGGAATGAAGCCAACAACCGTTATCGATTGCACGACTTGGCGCGCTTATTCGCTCATGCAAGGTTGAGCGCAGAAGAACAGATCGCTGGTCAGAAACGGTTCGCAACGCATTTTATGGACGTACTGACCGCCGCTGATAAATTATATTTGGAAGGTGGCAACTCGCTGCTACGTGGTCTCACACTCTTTGATCTTGAGTGGAGCAACATTCAGGCAGGACATGCTTGGGTGGCCGCACAGTCTGATACGATCGATGTTGATGTGGTTCCGTTGGGCATGCATTACCCTCACGCCGGTGCAAATGTACTTGATTTGCGGCAGCACTCGCGCGAGCGGATAGGCTGGCTAGAAATTGCTTTGGCTACCGCCCGTCGATTGAAGAATCGGGAGGCCGAAGGAGCTACGTTGGGTAATTTGGGTATTGCCTACAAAAACCTTGGTGAGATCCGACGCGCCATCCGACTCTACGAACAAGAATTGCTGATTCATCGCGAGAATCGCAACCACGGAGGCGAAGGCAATGCGTTGTGCAGCTTAGGTCTTGCATACACTAATTTGGATGAGCCGCACCGCGCCATCGAATTCTTTGAACAAGCATTGCACATTCTGCGCGGTATTGGCGACCGTAGAGGCGAGAGTGCAGTGGTGGGCAACTTAGGCATTGCCTACGCCGACCTAGGCGAGACCAGCCGTGCTATCCAGCTCCTTGAACAAGCATTGCTCATTCATCGCGAGATTGGCGACCGTAGAGGCGAAGGCAGCGTTCTGGGTAGTTTAGGTATCGCCTACAAAAACATCGGAGAGACCGGCCGCGCCATTCAGTTCTTTGAACAAGCATTGCTTGTCCATCGCGAGATTGGTGACCGGAAGGGGGAAGGCAATGACTTGGGAAATCTGGGTAACGCCCACGCTACTCTGGGTGAGCTGCGTCGCGCCATATCGTTCTATGAACAACGCTTGGATATTGCCCGTGAGATTGGCGATCATAGAGGCGAAGGTACTGTGCACTGGAACCTGAGCTTGGTGTTGGACCAGTTTGGCGAGCGCGCTCAAGCCATTCAACACGCCGAGCAATCCCTCGTCATCCGAGACGAGATCGAAGATCCCAGAGCTGCTCAAGTGCGCGCGCAACTTGCTGTCTGGCGCGTGTGGAATACAACCAATATGAAAAGTAGAGACTGACCGCTACATGGCCCTTTACCGCATTTCCCGGTACCACGTCTGCAGCACGTAGAACGCTTTCTTCTTCTCACCGCGATCGGAGATGAGACCTTTGCGGTTCCAGAAGTCCTGGATGTTCGGCAAGGGGCGGCGAGGGGAGCGGAAGTCGGTCAGGATCCAGGGGGAGGTGCCGCGCAGAAAGGGGATTTTTTTGAGCATCGCGATCTGGTGTTGGTAGATGCTCTCCTGATATTCCTCGGTCCAGCGAGTCTGCGAATCGCCGTGATGGCCGAATAGTGCGTCGCCGCCGAATTCACTCATCACGAGTGGCTTTTGATAGATCGATTTCCATTCCAACCCGTCCGCTTTTTCAGGCAAGCCATCGTACCAGCCGACATACTCGTTACAGCCGAGGACATCGAGAAATTCACCTAAGGGGTCATCGATCAGTTGCGTGGTGGGATTGGTGTAGTGACGTTCCATCGCTGCCGAGAGTAGGCGTGTGGGATCTTGTTGACGAGCCAGGGCGATCAGATTTTTGAGGAAGGTTAGTCGCGCGTCGCTGAGTGGCGTTTCGTTTGCCACGGACCAGATCACGACCGCGGCTCGATTCTTGTCGCGCGCGATCATCTCCTGCAATTGATTGCGCGCGTTCTTGAGCGTCTCGGGATTTTCCCATTGGATGGTCCAGTAAACAGGGATCTCCGACCAGACCATGATGCCCATCCGATCAGCTTCACGCACCATGAACTCGTTGTGCGGGTAATGTGCGAGACGAACAAAGTTTGCACCGAGTTCTTTTGCCCAACTGAGCAGCGTCACCGCGTCTTCACGACTGTAAGCGCGTCCGCCGCGCAACGGAGCTTCCTCGTGAATGCAGACACCATGCAGAAATACGGGCCGTCCATTCAACAGAATGTCAGTGCCGCGCGTTTCGATACTGCGGAAACCAACCTGCTCTCGGACTTGATCGGTCTCGGCTTCAATGAGGACGTCATAAAGCTTTGGATTTTCAGGCGACCACAACTTCAGATCCGCGGTGAAATCGATCGTGGCAACACCGCTCGCATTCGTTGTGAACGATCGACTAACGCCGGCTTCAGGAATGCGAACGTTTACCCGTTGATTGAGCTTTTCGCCGCTTAATTTCACCCAACCGGTCACACGATTACGTGACCGTTGCTGGAGCTGGACCATGTAATCTTCGACGAAAGTCGTGGGCGTCTCGATGAGTTTAACTTCGCGTGTAAGGCCACCGTAGTTCCACCAGTCAGTCATCAACGTCGGCACAGCATCGCGCCGCCGCTTGTTGTCGACTTTGACGATCAGAAAGTTATCGGTGTCTTTAATTCGATTGGTTATTTCGAAATTGAACGGTGTGAACCCGCCTTCATGCTGGCCGAGCTTCTCACCGTTGAGGTACACATCCGCGAAGTAGTTCGCAGCGCCGAAATAGACGAACACGCGCGTGTTGGGCTTGCGCTGGTAGTCGAACGACTTCTTGTACCAAACAGTGCCTTCGTAAAAGAACAACTGATCCGATTGGGTGTTCCAATCACCCGGAACCTTCAACGTTGGAGACTTGTCGAAGTCGTATTCGATTAGCTCACTTTTATTCTTCGGCTTTGCATTCTTGAAATAGCCGTTGTCGCTCGGCTGATAACGGTAGTTGTAGAATCCTGACTCGTAAGGGTCGACGATCACCTGCCATTGACCATTGAGACCAACTGTCTTTCGTCCCTCGGTATTAACGATCTGGGCTCGCACACACGGTACGAGCCCCAAAAGGAGTAAAAGTATGAGTGATTTCATGTTCTCTAAACAAAAATCCAACCGCGGATAATGCGGATAAAATCCGGATTCAATCCGTGTTATCCGTGGCTAAATATTCACCAGAGGTAACGACCGGTAGCGTTTTCCGGTCAGTCGTGCAAGGGCGTTGACGACAGCCGGGGAGATTACGGGCACGGGTGGTTCGCCGCAGCCCGTTGGTACCTCGGCGCTCGGGACGATGTGAACGTCGACTTCGACAGGCGCGTCGACGATGTACGGCGGAACGTAGCCGTCGAAATTTCTCTGTTCGACGATGCCGTCCTTCAATGTGATCGCGCCTTTAGCCATTAACTGTGTGAGACCAAAGCCGACTCCTGCCTGAAACTGGCTCTCGATGGTGAGGGGATTCACCGCAACGCCACAATCAACGGCGAGGGTCGCCCGATGGATCTTCGGTCGTTTGTTCTCGATCGACACATCGACGGCACAAGCGACGCCCGTTCCAAAACATTCATGAGCCGCAACGCCGAGCGCGTGTCCCTTCGGTAAACGATTACGCCAGGACGCGGTTTGCTTGTCGAGCAGTTCGAGCGCGGCATGCAACTTCTTAGCGTCGGGTTTCAGGAGTCTATGCCGGTAGGCAATCGGATCCATGCGCGCGCGTGCGGCGAGTTCATCGATCAGCGTCTCCATCACAAACGCGTTGTGAGTGTGTCCGACCGAACGCCACCAAAGCACCGGCACGTTCACTTTCGGATGATGAACTGAAACGTGCATGTTTGTGATGTTATACGGCGTGTCTGCCGTCCCTTCGGTAGCGGTTTCGTCGACGCCGTTTTTAACCAGCATCGCTTCGAAGGGAGTGCCGGCGAGAAGTGATTGGCCCACGATCACATGACGCCACGCGCTTGGGAATCCATCTGCTCCCACCGCGATTTCCACGTGGTGATAATGCATCGGTCGATAGTAACCGCCACGCACGTCGTCTTCGCGTGACCAGATGAGCTTAACCGGCGTGCCTTTAAAACGTTTTGCGATCACGGCAGCTTCGCGTTGCACATGCGAGTCGATGACCGCGCGGCGGCCAAAACCACCACCAGCCATCTCGGTGTGAAACAAAACCTGCTCGGGTTTTAGACCGAGCACTTCGCCAATTGCCGCCTGATCCGCGGTTTGAAATTGCGAACCGGCCCAGGCTTCGGCGCGGTCGCCGTCGAATCTAACCGTTGTGTTCAACGGCTCCATCGGCGAGTGTGCCAGAAAAGGGAACTCGTATTCGGCAACGATTCGATTTCCCGCCGCAACCTTGTCGAGTGCGCTCTGATCGCCGCGCGAGGCTGCAACCAGGCCCGGAGTTTGACCGAGCTGTTTGTACCTGGTCCAAAGCTCGGTGCTGTCAGCTTTTTCAACACCGGAAAAATCCCATTCAATGTTGAGCAGACCACGCGCTTGTTTGGCCGGCCAGTACTTGTCTGCGACCACTGCGACGCCCGTTCCTTTGGCGAGGGGAATCTCGAAGATATCGCGCACGCCTTCAATACGCCGCGCTTCGCGGTCGCTGACGCTCTTCACGCGCGCACCGAAGACCGGTGGATGAGCTACCACCGCTACTCGCATTCCCGGCAGATCGAGATCGAGACCGAACTTCAGCGAGCCATCGCACTTCGGACGGCTATCGAGTCGTTTAACTCGCTTGCCGATTAGCTTGAACTCCGAGGGATTCTTCAAACGCACCGTGGCCGGCACGGGTTTACGGGCTGCGTCACTGGCCAGCTCCGCATACGTCGCCGACTGCCCGTTTGGACCATGGACCACACTTGCTTCAGTGCGACATTTATCGGGCGTGGTTTTCCAACGATCCGCGGCCGCGGCGACGAGCATCGCTCGAGTCTTCGCGCCGAGTTCGCGGTATTGCTGGTATGAGTGTGCAATCGAACCCGAACCGCCGACCATCTGAATTCCAAACAGCGGATCTTTGTAGACGTCGGCTGCGGGTGCGAGCTCGCCAATGACGTTGTTCCAGTCAGCATCCAGTTCCTCGGCGAGCACCATCGGCAGCGCCGTCTGCACACCCTGACCAAACTCGAGCCGGTTAACCTGGATCGCGATCTTTCCGTCGGGCCGGATGTTGACGAATGCATTCGGTGGATAAACTTTCGCCGGTTGCTGTGGCAAATTTACTTCCTGCGCCGACGAAACCGGATCGAGATACAGCGACACGAGCAAACCACCAGCCGCTGCAAATGAGACGCGCATGAAGCCGCGCCGGTTCAGTTCAACTTGAGCTGCAGCTCGGACCATCATGCACCTCCTTTACTGATCTGCGCCGCCGCGCTCTTGATGGCGGCGCGAATGCGCGGGTAGGTGCCGCAACGACAAAGATTTCCGCCCATCGATTCTTCAATGTTCTGCTCCGTCGGCTTTGACGTGCTCGTGAGCAAGGCGCAGGCGGACATGATTTGTCCGCTCTGGCAGTAGCCGCATTGGACCACGTCCTGGGCCACCCAGGCATCCTGAACGGCACGTCCAACAGCATCGTTGCCGATGCCTTCGATCGTGATTATCGGTCGCTCTCCGATGTGCGAGATGGGCACGATGCAGGAACGCGTGGCCACGCCGCCGACGTGCACGGTGCAGGCGCCGCAGGCGCTGATGCCGCAACCGAATTTGGTTCCCGTCATCTTTAGATCTTCACGCAACACCCAGAGCAGTGGCGTTGAAGGATCGACTTTCACTTCCCGTCGCTCACCGTTTACTGTTATTTGAAAAGTAGCCATTATTAAGCTCCTATCTTCCGCTTGGACACGGTGTGCCGGCCTCGACCCAACGACGCGTGGCAGCAATGAATTGTTCGTGCGTGAGCGGCGGTAGTGTGCGCGCAGATCCGTCGGGACGGAGTCCCGGATTCCAGGCCCACTTCACGAGTGGCTCTTCTTCGTGATGCTTCAACAGACCTGGACCATCGAGATTGTGATTTCGCGAGCGGTCTGTTAACTGGCGACAGACGGCAGCAGTCGACAGTGGCCGATCGTTCATGTCCTGCCAGCGCATCTCGAGCGGCGCCAGGTGCCAGTTATGACCGCCGGGAACGCCGGTACTGTCGGCATTCGTCTCCTGGTGACAACCGGCACAGTTCAAACCCGGGACGCCTTTGCCTTCGGGACCGCGAACGACATTCGCGACGTGACGGTGGCGATCATCACCTTGTTGTGGGTAGTTTGTGGCGGTGTGACAGTTGATGCAGCGCGGAGATGTCAGAACTGAATAGACCTGATCCCACGCGGCCAGTCCCTGCGTTGTGTTTGAATAACTGGCCCACCATGCTGCAATGGCGATGATTGCCAACAGCAAAACAGATGCACGTAGCCCAAGCATCGGAATTCTCCTGCAATTTAGGATTTGCGGAGTATGTTGCCACAAAAAGGCACGAACCGTCACAAAAATGATTTTGTGACAATTTGTGATGAGTGGTTAGGCTTGGTTGATTTTAGAGGCGTGCTCGATGATGCGCGGATCTTTGCTACCGGTGCGCAGCGCTTCTTTGATGAGTTTTTTTGCTTCGACTATGCGTCCGTTCTTGAAGAGCGCCCACGCCAGCGAGTCGCAGGTGAAGATGTCTTTACGTGATTCATATTCGTTGGTGGCGAGTCGCAGAGCTTCGGGCAGGTTTTGATCGTGGTCCAACCAGAAGTTCACCATGTGCCGCCACGATTGCTCGAGAGCCGCGTTTTCACGTTCGAGTGTTTCGAACTTTTCATAAGCAGCTTTGGCGGCGTCGGGTTGGTTGAGACGGGTGAAGAGATCGCCGAGTGCCTGGGCAGCGTCGGCGGAGTTGGGTTCGCGTTCGTAGATTGCGATTGCTCCGTGGAGATCGTTTGCTGCGACACGAGCGCGTGCTTTGCTTTGTAGTGCGAGACTGTGGTTTGGAAAGATCAGAAGCGCTGTGTCGAATTCACGTTCAGCCTCGGAGAGTTTTCCGATGTTCATGTATTCATTACCAATTTGTACGTGACACCAGGCAACACTCTCCGGGTCGTTTGGATTGGCTGCCTGCATTGCCGCTGTCATTGCATCGATAGCGCCCGCGCTGTCGCCGTGTAACGAGCGAAGATACGAAACACGCGCGTACGATGAGCTATCAGGTCGCAAGTCGACCATCTTTTGTGCTGCTCTCACGGCCCCGGGATAGTCACCCAGTTCGACGAGGGCGTCGGTGATCTGTCCCCAGACGTCGTGATCGTCGTCGCGAACTGTCTGCATGCGACGAGCAGTCTCGAGAGCTTCGGCGAAGCGGTGATACGTCAACTGAAGTTTGGTACGCAGCTTCAGACCATCGTAATTGTCGGGTTCGACGGCGAGGGAGTGTGTGATGGCGTCGTTGGCGTGTTCGTTGAAAGAAAAATCCGCCGTCTCGCGCGCTCTCTGCATGTAGGCTGATGCGAGTTGATTGTAAGCGTCTGCGCTGTTGGGAAACTTTGCGATCGATTGTTGAGCGCGAAGGATGCGCTGGTCCAATTTGCTTGGAGCTGTTGCGCTTTCGGACGATATGTTGGGTGATTTATGAATCGATCGGAAAGCGAAAATGGCTGTCACAAGAATAGCGACGGAAAGAATAACGAATCTTAGCTTCATATCAGCTCCTGTTTTGGAGTGTGGCGGCCTGGCGCCGCTCTGTTATTCGAAA
>DASSFI010000093.1:0-63341 GCA_035694465.1 Pyrinomonadaceae bacterium
GCCCGATCGTCACGCGGATGGCCCACGTAGCGATAGACCGTGCGCTCCAGCAGCACGGTGGCACAGGCGCGACGTTCCGAGACGCGATACTCCGTCAGCAGCATCAACGCCAGCTGTCTTCGTTGCCGGCACCTCAAAGCTTTTTTTTAACACGTCCTGCAGCATCTGCTTGTCCAGCGTCAGGTCCGCCACGATCCGCTTCAACTGCGCGTTCTCTTCTTCCAGCTGACGCCGTCGTCGCAACTCCGCCGGGTCCAACCCGCCATACTTCTTTTTCCAGCTGTAGAAAGTAGCTTCGCTGATTCCCAACTTGCGACACACTTCCGCCACCGCGGTACCACTCTCGGCCTGCTGCAGTGCAAACACGATCTGCGACTCGGTAAACTTCGACTTCTTCATGGCAATTGTCAGGCTCCCATCCTGTCATAATTGCCCGCTTTTCTCTATTTTATTCTGGCAGGGTTTTCGGGAGGAGATCAGTCCTTCCGGGTGTATCCCGCTCGCAAGCATAAAACCGATTTTGGAATCCATTTCTTATTCAGCGACGTCACGGTTTTTCTTTTTTAGAAAGGAGTAATGGGGAAGTTCTTGCCGGTTCTGTGCTCGGAACCAGTTTATGCGGCCTTTTGGTTAAGATTTCGTCGACATGAGGCAGTGCGACACTGGCAGACTGTTCGGTCCTCTTCGAAAGAGTTTAAGTAGTCAACTGTTATCTCTTCTCCAGGCACGATCTCCTGCAGTGCGAAGACGATCATGAGTCCATCAATAATGAAGACATCTGCGTTAGGCTCGCAGGAGTGGTTAATGTACTTTGTATCGTTCCCATCCACGCTTCCGTCGATGTAAAGGTCCGCATCCAATTCACTGATGCGCTTCACGCCGCGCTGTCTCATTCTCTGCATCGCCTCAGCGCGAGTAATCCTTTCACCGGCGTATTCTGCTATGGCACAGTTTCTCGGAATATGAACAGTCGCGAAACAACCAAGCCCGTGAAGTCGAGACTTCAAGACTGACAATCCGATCGCCAACCTCTCCCCACCCCCTCGAACGTTCCCTTCCCTCATGAGTTTTGCCGGTATTAATGATCGAGCAGGTTTTTAACGAACGCGCTGAGACGCTGACCGGCGTGCGGCTTTAGTTGGCGCGACCGCGTGAATCTCCTCAAGCATGCTGCGCACGCCGACGAGGCGGTGATTGAAGATTTCTTTGGCCGCATCAAGCAACTTAAATATGCTTTTGTCGCTCACTGAGTAATAGACGTTCGCGCCTTCTTTACGGGTGACGACGATATTTCTGTTGCGCAATACAGCAAGTTGTTGCGAGGCATTAGCCTGCTCGACATCAAAACGTTGGCTGATTTCGTTGACGGTCAACTCACCGTCTCGCAAGGCATCAAGGATAGAGATTCTCAAGGGGTGAGCCAGAGCTTTGAAAAAGTCTGCCTTGAATTCACTAAGTTGTTGTCTCATTCGACGCCCTGTTCTTCCCAATCGTATGACTCTATTAAACGATTTCGGATATGCACATCTGCACATTCTTGCATATCTTAATGTTTCTATTGGCGAGTAGTCAACAAATGCTTGACCTGAGCAGTGCAATCGCATCGCTGGCGGCTTCCAAAACAACGAGATGCAGCGGCTTCAATTAGCTATGTGAAGTGGATTGTCGGAGGATTGAATGTAAGTCTCCGCGATTATGCGTCCGGTGTGAATGTATTATATAGACATTTTCACTGCTACCAGGGGAGCTCTAATTTAATTAAGCACCGAAGGCGCTCGGCCTCCTGACGATGAAAAGAGAATCAATCGGGGCTTGCGAAATGACTTTTCAGGCAGAATCATTTGCGTCCAAATCAAAGCCGAAGCGATGCCCTTCCCTCAGTTGTCATGATCTGTTGGTTCAGCGTTCGAATCCTTGCGAGGTTACGCACCGAGAAGCCTTAGATTCAGTTAATTCTTGTCAGTGTTGCCTACCTGAGGTACCTTGCTGAGACAGTATTCGAGATCGAAGATTTCAATGACTCCCTCAAACCTCGAAATCGCAATCATCGGTGGCACCGGCAAAGAGGGACGCGGCATTGCCTTTAGATGGGCCTTTGCAGGCGCGAATGTAACGATAGGCTCGCGAGAATTCGCCAGAGCCGCAGAACGAGCCCGGAGTCTAAATCAAATCCTGGGCGAAGATCGCATTCGACACGCAAAGAACGAGGAAGCTATTTCTCATGCGGACATTGTGGTTCTCGCAGTTCCCTACGATTGTGCCGCGACGACACTGACCCGTTACGCAAAAAACTTTCGACCTGAGTCGATCTTAGTGGACGCAACAGTTCCATTGATCGGGGACCGTCCTACGCATTATCTTGAGTCAGATGGACGTTCAGGAAGTGAGCGCTTGCAACCGTACGTCGCACCCTCCATTCACTTAGTTGCCGCTTTCAAAACAATATCAGCTTACGCGTTATTCGATCCAATGAGTGATGCGTTCGCAGATCCGACTTCTATACCTCAGCTTGACTGCGATGACTTTGTAGCGAGCGACTCTGAGAGTGCCAAGTCCACTATTATCGAAGCCATGAAACTCATTGAGGGCCTCCGCCCATTGGACGCGGGTCCCCTTGAAAACTCAAGAAGCATTGAACGGCTGACAATACTCATTATCGCGCTTAATCGACTCAATAGTATCAAGACGGGTCGCTATAGGATTGTTGGGATTTAGTATCGCTTCCGGCCACGATAGCCTTTTGCGCTTTCGACCAGTCCACAAGCAGATGACGTTTGCATGAACATGGCGCGCGAAGACAGCCGGAGCAAAACATAGTACCTCCGTTCTCCGTCCTCCCGTACTTCGCCCATATAATATCCGCGAGATTGAGACTTCCCATAAAGTTGACTTCAAGACCTTTAACCAGCGAAGTTACGTATTCCTGTGCATCTTTAAAATATACGCGTCTAATTTTGAGCATCAAAGCAAATATCCAAGAGAACACGTCTGCCAATTCTTCCTCGAACTTCATACGCCGACGTTGACTTGCAGTTACACTAAATGGTTCTCTGTCCTCATCGAAAGTGTATAAGTCTTTGATACTTTGAGTAACCTCTCCGACCTCTTCCAGCAAATGAAAAGCAATGTTCTCTATGCTAAAGACTTCATAAGAGTTATGAAATACACTCTCAAACATCTCTTCAAGTGACTTGATACTATGAATCTTGTTTTTTCTCGTTTCGTTGGCGTAAACCAAACGAAACCCATCCAGCTTTTCGTTAATAGGCTTGTAAATCGCATGCCGATCTTCCGCAAAACCAATGTGAGATAAGCAAGCACATACGTAGGGTTGTTGGACGCTTGGATCGTTTGCAAACTTTACGATTTTATCATTGAGCTGTTCGCCCCTTTGGTTAATGATCTCCTCTGCATCCAAGGGGTTTCTCGCTCCAATTTGCTCAGCCATAAAAAAGTCGAAGCACGCTGGACAGTGAGCGGGATACTTATTCCAAATTATGTCTGAGGGTAATACGTCAAGGTGGAAGTACTGATCCAGATCATTTTCGCTTTGGTGGGTTTGTGCAATAAAACTTAGGAACCACATGAACGTGTTAGCCAGATCGTCTATGACGAACTTGGGACGCTCTTTTCGAACTGCCTCAACAAGTCGTGAGCAATGGTCAATGACATGGAACCAGAGGTCGAAGACAGTGCGTTCGGTTGAGTCTCGTTGCCAAATCCAAAGCACATCTCTGAAATAATCATCGATTGATGCTGTGTACCGGTTTTCGTAATGAACTGTGAGAAGACTAGGGGAAGTTGTGGTCACTTGAGCGAGCCACCTCCAATCCATAGGGCATTGCTAAGTTTTATTTGGCTAAAGTACCCCGGACGTGCAGTGAGGATCTCTAGCGATATCGCAAGGCTTCAACGGTCTAAGCTACAGCATCAACAAGGAGCGGATCTCTAAACTTCACACCATCACTTCTGTTATTCAGAAAACGCCTCGGGCACCGGCACGGCCGATCTTCACACCTCGGGCACCGCAAAAAATCCCATTTTTTACCCGACGTCTGAGATCTTCCATACTTACTCCAGATCAAATCGCCAAATGAAAATTCTTCAGTCAAATCCAGCTCATCAGTCGACCGATCGGATAATTCGGCAACATACTCCTTAACATTCGAGCACTCAAATTTGATTTTCAGGAGAACGCTAAATAAACACGAAAACACATCGGCGAGTTCTTCTTGAACCCGCCGCATTCTTCTTAGCGCGACTTCCTCTGACCAGGGCTCAATATTGTCGTCATAAGTGTAGCAATCCTTGATCGCTTCGGCGACGTCCGCGACTTCTTCCTGCACAAATAACGCCATTCTTTCAAGAGAAAAGGTATAACAGGATCTTCCGAAAATCACTGCAAACATTCTCTCAAGCTCTGACACCGACGAGGGCTTGTCTCCTTGTCTTCTTAGAATCTCCGCATATCTAAGCCTAAAATCGATGAGATAGTCGTCATTCTTGCTCCAAAAATGATGCCTCGCGCCTGTGAACGTGAACTGAGCGGGGCATGTACAGCGAACCGCCACACGGTATTCAGATGCCAACTTTTTGATATACCGTTCAGCCGAGAACAGGTGGCATGGTGTTGGTTCTTGTAAGTCACTATTCTTTGAGCTCAAAAGCGTTTCCAACGTGTCGTCAAGACACGCTGGACAAGTCGCAGGATATTTGTTCCAAATTAGATCGGAGGGCTCCGTAGTCAAACGTAGCGCAATGTCTTCAGGTTTAGCAGAATATCGACACTGGCTGAGAAAACTCAGTAGATACATCATCGTATCAGCCAGAGAATCGATGACCTGCTTGGGTTGACTAAGCCGAGCGTTCTTTACGACGTGATTTGTGTGAGCGATGACATTCAACCAGAGATCCGTTACGGTTCTCTCGGTCCTGTCTCGTTCCCAAATAAAAGCGGCTTCCGAAAGATAGTCATCAATCGATGCATTGTGCCGATTGGCCCAGTCCACTTTCGGAATGGTGTTCATGTTGACTTTCCGAAAACCCCGCCGCAGCACTTATAAACGCGACTAGGTGACAGCAATTTCACTTTTAGAATCCACCCATGCTTGGTTAGTTGTAGGCAGCAAGAGGACGTGAGTAAATCGTAACATTTTGTGAATCGCCGCTCTCTTCTAAAGGCTCTTGGAGGCGTAAACTCAAAGCGACAATATGCCAGATTATCATCAGAGTCAATGATTTTTTGCCACCAACATCTTCCAAAATCTGGCATGTTTTCGTGGCATGAGCGGCGAACGATATTATGAACTATGCAATAGCGGTCCACGGTGTCTTATAGGGTGTTTATGGCGGATTCCAATCATCGTTCTGGATTTCAGAAAACAATCTACGTAAGGCTGTTAATTGACACATCGATTTCTGGACTGAGTTATGATTAACCCGTTAACAACCTTTTGTGTTCTCGAACTTCTTCCAAAGCCAGGGAGGACAATTGAAGTATCGTCACCCTTTCTTTGATTGTGCGGAGGCCACGCACGCGAAAAATGTCACCGATTCATCACTCGACTCTCTACAAATCGATGAAAATCGATCTCAAAGGACTGCACAAAAACGCGATATGCAACCTTTCGTGGTCGGAGTCTCTTGATGGTGGGAGCTGTAACCAATCCGACGGGTCCAAGTCCACAAGCGGAAAATGCCGAGGACCTCGATCTTCCTAGCAACGGTCGAGCAAGCGATCCAGCTTATGACCCCTGTAGCCCGAATCGGCAACGCTCGGGATGACGAGAGTTTGTTCGTCACACAACGGCAGGGAGCGTTGCGCGCTCACAATCCTATGGTGAAGAATGGTTTCAAAGGGAACCGGGGATCACTCCTGCACTGGTACTATGAATCCATTCTTGTTCACGGCACAAACACGAGAAACAGGTTTGGGGAGAGGGATGTAGAAGACTGGCAGTTGAATTTCTAATCGGGACGATGAAAATAGTAGCTTCAGGTGATCGCTTGGTCAGTGCAGTTCTCGTTTTCGATGCGGACAACACCCTTTGGGATACAAACGCCGTGTTCCGCAAGGCGCAGCTGGAAATACTGCGGGTGTTTGCCAAGAGTGGTCTTATCAAAGAACCTGAATCAGAACTGGATAACCTGCGCCTCATAGACAAGGCACTTGCAAATCTGGCCCAAGACTTCGAATATAGGCCTATCATGCTCCCAGTCGCGTTGGACCATTACTATTCTCAAAATGTGTCTGTTGATGAAGCTGCCACTTGGGCCCTTCGGCAAGGCTCTGGATATGCCCAGGATTTCGTACGTTATTCCTGTGAGAGCTTCAACAAAGCCTTGAAGCAGATTCCCCCTATGTTTAAAGATGCCGAAGAGGTTTTGATCAGGGTACAGGATTCTCGATCATCTGGTACGCCCATCGCTTTGGTAATGTTTTCTGAGGGCAAAGCCCGCAGATTAGAACGAATTCTGGAAGCTCATCAGCTTCGAAACAGAAAGGTTTTCGATGAGATCGTTATACAAAAAAAGAGCTTGGATTCCTTTTGCCTGGTTCGAGAAACGGCGTGCAAACATTTATCCACTGTCAACGAGTATAAGGAAACTCTTTTCGTGATGGTAGGTGACTCGATTCAGCGCGATATCGTCTTTGCAAATCGAACGGGCTTCGTCACGGTGTACAAGCCCGCTGATTTTCTTGGGGAGGAGCTCGGTTGCTCAAAAGATGAGGAACCACGGTTTAGAATTGATTCTCTACTTGAACTTCCCGGGTTGCTGGGTCGACTCGGAATCCACTTATGACAACATACGGTTTTCATTCTTGAGCATAGGGTAGCCGTGATTGAATTAGGTTCGCAATCGCCGTAGTAGCTGATGGTTCTCGTAGGTCTTGCAAAGCCTGCGTGACTGTAGTTAGTACTTCTTGAAAAGGCGCTGTGTCCGGATGAACTTCCCCACGAATCATCGATAAGAGATAAGCTCCGACGCAGCAAGTCTGACTCGGGATGGGGGTACGCTATGGCATTTCGTCAAGGTGTCGCTGCCTACTCTGCGCTAGCCACGCCTCCCACCAAAGGAGTTGAAGAATGATAAAACACCCGAGCGACGAGAGTCCCATCAGTCATCTCGCGCCTATCTCCTCCGTTGCCATCACCCCTTGCGGGAAGATCCTCACTGGGTCATATGATGGGGCTCTTTGTGAGTGGGATGCTCGCCCTGAAATAGTAGGCTTGTCACGGCGTCTCTTGCACTCCAAGGGAATTAACTGCGTAACGATTGATCCTACCGGTCGATTCGTGGCTACGGGCGGCTCAGATGGTCGTACCTGCCTCGTAGATTTGCGAAATCCGGAGGCTCCTGTGCGAGTGCTTCATCATCCCGGCGACGTCGAGACAGCGGTATTCTCCTTCAGGGGCGAATACCTGTTGACAGGGGGGACGGACGGGACTGCACGGATTTTCGATACTCATACTGCCGAGCAACTGTTCTTGATTGATCATGGTAAGACAGTCGGAGCATCGTGCAGGCACTCAAGTGAGGCATACGTGCTGACGGGATGTAATGATACAGGGATTCGCAAGATAGAGTGGGCCACAGGCCGCGTGGTCCAAGACTGTAAGCCCCACACGGGACCTGTCAAAGCCTTGGTTACAACGAAGCATGGAATCGTCTCATCGGGTCACGATACTCGGGTTCTATGGTTGGATGACGAACTCCGTGTTCTTGATCAAATCACTGCATTTAGTACTACGCCAAAGGCGATGGCCGTTGAGCCTGACGGCAGCCATTTCTGGATCGCAGCTTATGATCAGACGGTCACCCGATGGAGGAGTGAGATGTCAGGAGAAGCTCCGGCCGACACGCACGCTCCAGTATGCCGTCTATACGACCCACAAGTGTGGGGGCATAGTATTGTCGCTTCTAAGGATTTCATCGCAATTGGGTCATTTGATGGAGTGCCACGCTGCTATAGGTCAGATGTTAATAATGGATACTCGTATGTGCCCGCGCCCGCCGCAACGGTTGACTGCATCTCCTCAATGGTACTCGACCGCGCCGCCGAGTGCCTCGTCTTAGGGGGGGATTCGGGAATCGTTCGAAGACTGAGCTCATCGGGTTTAGTTCCGGTTCAACGCAGGCCGAAATCCGAGCGTGTGACCACTGCGCCATCTGCAGTCACTGGAATCCAAGGCACGTTTGGCAAAATCACGTATGGTTGCTGGGACGGGACTCTTGCATGCTTCGCCGATGCCGAACTCCAGTGGACCGCCGAGTGGCCTCATAAATCTAGCACAATGCTGCACGCGGATAGTCCCATCGTCGGTATCGCACAATCTGCTGAGTATGTATTAGCAGGGCTTTACACTGGCGGTGCAACGTGTTTTGCCGCCTCCACGGGCAAGTTTCTGTGGCATCAGCCAGAAGCAAGCGGTGCTACCAAGAGCGTAAGCGTAAGTCGCGACCTCTTCGCGATGACCGGACGCTACGACCCGCTAAGGGTCGGCTCGCTAGTAGACGGACGTATTCTTGCCCGACTCGCATTAGACACTCCCGTAAGCGACGTCGTCGAGTTCAACCCAGACGTGGACCGCCTTGCTGTATGTGCGGCGGAATTTCAGGTCTGGATAGTAGCTGTCGTAGAATCGGGTTCGGACTCTGGACTTCAATTAACTGTCCTGCATCAAGGGGAAGGCCATACGGCACCGGTGAAAGCCATAGCTTGGATTGATCCTGAAACGGTGGTGTCTGGCTGTTACAATGGCCACCTATACGTGCATAGAGTCGGACGGCCTTCAATCCGCATTGCACAGGTAGACTCACGTTTGGGTGTATCTGCTCTTGCCGTTAATGGCAATCGGATATACTGGGCGACTTTCGATGGCTGCGTGGGTTACTGCCAACGAGAAGTATTCGCAGATATTTAGCGCGCGATTGGTACTTGGGGTCAAGAAATGCCTAAGACAATTCTATGCGAAAGCGATATCGACGAAGTGGCAGGTCGAGGTGTCAAAGAGATAACGGTCTCGGACGAGGTTTATCTCACGCATGCGGCGCGTGAACGCGCAGAAAAGATGGGTATCACTATGCGCCATAGTGACAATGCGGTAAGCGTTCCTATTGCATCGCAAAGCGGTGCTATAATGTTTTCTGTGAATCATAGCAGGCACCAAGGAACAACTCTCGTCCAGGAGTTTCGTCTTATTCGCCTTGTGCGAGATCTTACCATTCAGCGTGCCTTCTACGAAGAAATTTTCGACTGGCCTGTCATCGATGACTGGGGTGGAGGTGTCATGTATGACACAGGGGCGGCCACTTTTGAACTGATTCAGGATTCTGAAGCCGACAAACCCAGTTCCTCCTCACGAATCGCCATATCAGTCCCCGATGTGTGGTCGCTGTTTGAACGGCTGAAAAATAAGGTCCCCGTGATTTTCCCGCTAAGAGACAATTCATGGGGAGATACGTCATTCCGCATCAAAGATCCCGACGGATTCCCAATCACCCTTTTTACTCCAACCATGTAAGACATTGCAGTCGGATAATTAGGACCTCCCAACGCGGTCGCGGTCTGAAATCTATGATTGTGCCTAACTAATCAGCCTCTCCTGGCAGTGTACGGCCCCCCACCCATGTAGTTGTGTCCCGACAGTCACTTAAACCCGCGCCTTGAACTCACTAAAGTACCTCTTTAGAGGATAGTAGGGAATATCGTAGCCGAATATGCATGTGGCATGTATTGACGTGCAGGTTGCCCTATGGTGGATATATGGCGTCTATGCCTTGAGCATTGTAAGTCATGGTAGTGCCCCCTCCTCGCCCCGAGCCAGGGCGCCGCAGCGCGCAAGACATTGTCGGGCTTGGGTAACGGTAAGGTCGAATAACCACTCCTTCTCTGGTGGCGGAACCTTACCAAGTGCGGGGGGCCACCCGGCATAATTGGCGTACCAAGTGGCCATTGCGAGTTCGTAGAACGCGCCGCTGAACCGACCGCGTGTCACCCAATCGTTCACAGACTTGCGTACGCGCTCCAAAGCCACCACTTCGGTGCCAGCATGAATATGTTTTAGTTCCAGTTGTCTCCGGACCAAAGACAGTTCAAGGTGAGCTAAATCTACGGCTGCGCATCCGAGGCTGTTGGGTATGCGTGCACGGCCGGCTGGCGTCTCATCGAAATGCGGGAAACCCGACCTAGGATCAGCTAGACCTACGTCGAGCGCCCCTTCGCGATGAGCCAAGTAGATGTGCTCAACCATTAGGTCGCGGTGGCAGCATGAGACTGCAAGGCCCGCGCTCCACAGATCTCTGGACTCTTCAATGGCTGCCAAGTCGCGGTTTAGTTCGGGTAGTAGTCCAGCGCGTCGGAGGTTGACACGCAATGCGGCGATTGTTTCGCTGACGAACGCACTAGCCAAGGCTGGGTCGTGCCGCTGACTGGCTGCGAATAGCGTTTCGAGATGGTCCAAAGTTCGCGAGACGGCCTCGTCGGCCATGGATAGTCTCGCTACAATGGGAGGGGCGTCTGGCCAACGTGCTAGCACTGTTGACCACTCGCCCCAGGCCAGCGGCTTGAAAACCTCCTCGTTGAGCGAGCGGCCTAGCCAGGTAATCTCGATAACTGCTAATTGCTCATCATGGTGTCGAAGAAAGACCTTGGGGAAAATTTGATTGTAGTGGGCGCCGAGGCGGTCTTGCAGATCCTGGTAGATGCCCAATTCCTGGTCGATGTCTTTCGGCGGCCCAGCCTTAAGCACGCCGTGTGCAACAAACGCCTCATTTTCCGTGATCCCGCGGTAAGTCTCAACGAAAGGTGTGCGCAAGCCTGAGTCCAAGAGATCTTCGATGAGTCGCTTGCGAGCAGAAGGCATTGGGAACCCTCAGTCAAAGTCAGCAACAGAATGGTAAGGTGGTTTAGATTCAGTACGAATCGTGCCGCGAACTACCATATCCCCGCCGAGCACTTGGACGGAGATATTGTCTAGGTCTGGGTATGGCGTTGATAGGGGCGTCGCTATTGCCGGAAGGCCGCCGGCGAAGCGCGGTGCGATCGCTATCACACACTCGTCTACGAGACGATGCGCAAGAAAACTGCCAATGATCTCTTGTCCCCCCTCCACCATAACTCTCTTCAGTCCCATAAGATGGAGGAGGCGCAGAACTTCGGGGAGAGAGAGAAGTTGGTCCCGATCCCGCACAGACTTAACCACACTAACTCCGGAGGCCTCAAGCCGAGCGACTCGGTCTGGCGCGGCGTCCTCAGCACAGACAATAATCGGCGGCGTGGCACCCCGAAGAAACCTAGCAGCCATAGGGGTCCGCAAGTTACTGTCTAAGACAATGGGCCGAGGATCCGGTCCCACAGCATATCTTACGTTTAACTGTGGATCGTCTATCAGGACGGTACCGATGCCAACTAGTATGCCATCATGCTGGGATCGTAGTTGGTGCATCTGAGCGCGGCTAATAGGCCCACTAATAAGCAATTGTTCACCTTTCTTTGAGGTGATGGACCCGTCGAGCGTCTGTGCATAGGACAGAGTGATCCATGGTCGCGACGATACATGATTCCCAGGAAAGCTTTCACTCAGAGTTTGTTCTGGCGGAAAGAAGCGATCAAGATCAATTGAATGCTTTAAACGGTCTCTCTTTGTCTTAAGATAATTGAGGTTATAGGCCGTCACATGCGGCGGCACGACCACCCTCTCCAGAACGTCTACCCCAGCGCCTAAGAGTGCCTCGATCTTTTTGATATTGTTTGTGATAACACGAACGCCGTTAATGTCTAAGCTGCGGAGGATTGCCGCGGCTACTCCATAATCTCGGTCGTCCACTTGGTGGCCAAGCAGAAGGTTGGCGTCGACGGTATCGTGTCCATGATCTTGCAGGCCATATGCACGAATCTTTTCGAGCAGACCAATGCCGCGCCCTTCCTGTCTTAAATAAACTACGACCCCTGTACCCTCCGCCGCAATCATCTGCATCGATTGGGATAACTGATGGCCGCAGTCGCAACGATCAGATCTAAGAGAGTCGCCAGTCAAGCACTCTGAATGTATCCTCACCAAGACACTTTTCTTGCAAGGTATGTCCCCCGCTAAAAGGACAATCACGTCTCCTTCATTCGCGCGTCTGTGATACAAACGGAGTTCGAACGGGCCGTAGATTGTTTGAAATCCACATTGCGCAGCTAGCGTGAGGGTTGGTTCGACCATGTGTCACCTCGGGTTTCGCGCTATTACAGAAAACAGTCGCGGAAGGCTTGCCGGCCTTGTATCAGCCTCGCGATGTTTTCCCCAATAATAGGTAAATGGGTACTCGACCAGGCTTTCAATCCGGAGGCCTACGGTGGCTAGAGCCGTGACCACTTCCCCCAAACTGTAGCGCCAGTTCCATGCCGACTGTTGGAGCGTAGCCGTGGGGTTAGCGTAAGTCCCAGTGACTATACGCGGCAGGGGCTTCCCACTCGATGAGTAGTGAAAGTCATGACTTATGTCGCCGGTAGCGTCAAAGAGCAATTCTAGAGGATGGAACTCCACCATAAAGAAGACGCCGTTGGGTGCCAAGAAATCGCGTATGATTCTTGCCCATTTGTCCAGGCTCGATAGCCAGTGCAGTACGCCGTACGAGGTGAACACTATGTCAAACGAACCCTCTAATACCTTGGGTAGGTCGTAGACGTTTGAACAGATGAATGTTGCGGGCAGTCCCAGGGACTCACTTAACTTAATGGCATAGGCGATGGCCTCCTCGGAGTAGTCTACGCCAGTAACCACCGCACCTTCGCGGACCCAAGAAAGCGAGTCAAGGCCGTAGTGACACTGAAGATGTAGTAGCTTCTTGTTGGCAACCTCGCCTAGACCTTCGAGTTCTATGGCATTAAGCGTGGTCTTTCCCTTCCGGAAGTCGTCTTCCTGATAGAACGCGGAGCCGATGTGCAGACGCGTCCGACGATTCCACAGTTCACGATTCACTGAGTCGTAGTCTTGCATTGAATTGGCGCTCCTACCCAGGAATATGGTGATTGCAACCTCGGGCGTGCTTAGGTTGAGTGTTAGTGCGAGAATGCGCGCGTAGCTTATAGCCAGATTTTTTGACTGTCAATTATTTGCGAATCATTACTTGATGGTGGGTCGGTGTTTCAGTTCGAAGTCCGAACCGGACCAGGTGATGAGCAAACCAATTGGTTGTCTTCGAAATCTCTATGGTACTTGGTAGTACTACGATTACGACACCCTTGCCAGATCGTGATCGAAGTAACCTAACGGTGCTAATTTGGTGGTGTGGGGAAATTGCCATTCCCGAATAGGTTTCGGAATCTGATTACATAAGTCGCGTACGTGTGTGCCCGGTGACTCATTCTTGCTTACGTTGCCGTCATTCTTGACCAACACATTGAGGTGGCAATGAAGTAGATCTCTGCGTGAAGAACGACATGAGCCGAGCACCCCATTATAGTTGGATCATTTGTACCTTGCGTTTTTCGCAACTACGATCAACTACATGGACCGTCAGATACTCGGGTTTTTAATCGTTTCTGGTAAGATGCGATCGTGATTGCATGAACTGTGGGCATCAGATCAGAAATTTCCATGCCTGATCGGAGTTTTACATCGAAGCGGACCGACCAACCTATAGGCCTGATGGCTTTGATTCAGGAGCTAGACCTACCCGTGCGTAGACCAACTGTTCGATCGTGGACTAGGTCGGGAGCCAGAAAGACCATCGTCACACGTGAGGCCATAAAGGAATACTACCCTCCCGTCTACGCGCCCTCGGGAATAATCGGAAATCTCAAATTTGCCTTACGTTACGAACCCATTGATCTGAGTGTTTACGAGGCCCATTTCAAGGTCCTTGACGCCGCGTTGTTAGAGGAGTGGATACGGCAGGACCCACAGGCACCTATGTTCGTCGAGCATGGTTTTTATATGAATGCTCGACGCTGATGTATCCCGTACCGGCGGCAGGAACACGCGGCGCCGAGGGTCACGATCCAACGTTTGCAAACAGCTTCGCAAGATCAATCATCATCCTGTTTTGGGAACATCAAATTGCCGGAAGCCGGAGAAAGGACGGCAGTCAATCTTTATTTTGCGAAAGGCCTCTCCAATGTTACTGCGGTCTTTCAGGCCTGCTGGGTCAGACCATAGCCAGAATCGCTGCGGTTGTCAGTACCTGAGGCAGCCTTAGTACTGCATAGGTTTCGGGCAGGTTCACGATCATATCGTCAAAGCGATGTTTGATTTCCCCATGCCTTCGCTCGTAATGTTCCGCAAGCCTGATATCCGTTGTGATGATTGCATCGACCCCGACTGTCTTGGACTCGACATCCAAGCCGAAGCTTCCATAAGCGAGAACGATCGCATCCTCAGATGAGAATGCGAAGTCCGTCAAGCGCCGAGCCCAACGGCGCAAATATCGCGCTTTCTTTAACGCACGTGTATCAGCCAGAATTGGGGCGGCAAAGATCTCTGTGCGTCGTTTCAGAATATTTGCCGTTTGTTCGGTGATGTAGAGACGATTCGCGATAGTTGCGATATGCGCATAAGAGTTTGCAGCTTCTACCTGTAGAACTGTCGGTGGCTTAGCCAATGCCAAGCGAACGCGCCGTTCGTACACACGCCTGATCACGCCTTTGTCGAGCAAGACGCTAGTTGGTTGGAAGGTCGAGCTCGTCACTCTCGGCTTCGATTTCGATGGACTCTGCTTCTTGGTTCCAGGAGGCGTCTTGCTCGTGTTCGCTCAAATTCTCGTCGCGTAGAGCATAATCTTCTGCGAGCAGGCGCTGCCTGTCGTCGAGTCTGTTCCACCACGCCAAAGTTTTTTCATCGACGCCGCCCTGGTAAACGAGCAAGCCTTCAGCAGATTCAACGAGTGTGAGCTCATCTCCGGGGTGAAGGCCACGTTTCTGGATAACCTCGGGTGGAATTACGATTTTTCCCTCTGCGTCAACAGTAAGTTTTTCCATCATCGTAAGCCTCAGAATCTCTATATTAGGGCTGTCGAACTCCACCAATCAGCCGACCAGCACTCAGGATTATAGATTAAGCGAAATGCCTAATAAAGGCGCATTCAGTCGTAGCGCAGCGTAGACCCGCAGTTATCCCGGCTTTGGGTTGCAGTTTTGAAGTAAGTTGCCGCTTAGGTGAGTCAGTTGCAGGAAGAATCCAAATGGATTCTAAGGAGCGTTAGCTCCTTGTCTGCTGCCCAGCCGGAGCGAGGACGGCAGTCAACGGCGAGCGAGCGAAGCGAGCGGAGTTCATCGAGCGCAGCGAGACCGTTGACGGCTGCCGCAGCGGAGGCTATCGCTCGTGGGCGAAGTCCGAAAGCACGCCGAACAACTAGATGTCTTGACGGCTGACGCAGGGAGCGCTCTTTGGTTGGATCGGCAAAAGTCTGGGTTATTGAATTAGCTAACGGGAGCGATTCCGTGAGTTCAACGTCGACTCTGCCGTGTCGACTGGTGTTGGGAAGTTAATAGCGGGCAAAAAACGATTGCGGTGCTCTTGCCGAACTTAAAATATTAGATCGAGTTCGTCATCGATGATTTGTTCGACGGGAATCCCTGCGAGGCGAGCATAGGCGAGCAGGATGGCGAGCGGGGGCTCGTTCTTGTCGAGTTCGTACTTGGAAATAGTCGTGTGGTCGATCAGCCTTTGAACACCAAGTCGTCTGACCATTTCTCCTTGAGATATTCCTAAGCTGCGGCGGATCTGCAGCACCTTCTTTGCGAGATGTTTTGGACGCGGTCGAGAGTGTCCCATAGTTTTGGATTTCAGCTTCTATTGGCGGCACGCCAAGAACAATTCAGTGCAAATTAGCTGCTGGTAGGATTACGGGCAATCGAGAATCTGGGGATTGTGTAGCTCGTCTGCAAACTCTGTGATAAAGGCTTCCGCCTGTTCTTTGTTCTTGAATACAAACGCCGTATTGAAGTCTGTAGAGAACAGACTGGGAATGCCTGAGATGTAACCTAGAAATGTCACTATTATTACTCCTGTCTCCGTTTCCCCGCCTGCTGCATGAATCCGCCGTAGCCGTTCCATCATTGCCTGATTGATCGCCTCGGCATAGAGTTCGTCCGCATTTGGAAGGGGACCGATCTCTAACAAGTGAACGTTGGTGCCAAGAATTGCCAGCAAAGCTAGTCCGGCTCCGTCAGTTCCTATTTCGGCATCTTCTGGCACATCCATTAACCAATCGAGCAGTTCATGTTTAGTGGTTGGCATTAGTTACCTCTTTCTTCTCGCACAGAGGAATCGCGGTCCAACTCACTTCCAGCCCTCACCTGAATGACAGCTTAGCTGTGAGTTGGACCGCGATTATCTTCCCGAAACCTATTTGGCTTTGGCCTTTTCGATTAAATTGATCTCTTTAGTGAGCGCGTCACGAAAGCGCGTGAGAATGGCAATAAGTAAATTGATCTTCGCCAGGGATCGTCGACGCTCTCGCTTAGTACCCAAAAAGAATTCAATCTGAACTCGGCGCCGGCAATCAGCAATGGTAAGCATGTTGTGACCCCACCTGTATTCACCCTCGTTGGAGGATTCAACTTCAGCGAAGATATGCGACGTATAGCCGGTTGATACAGGCGAGAGGAATGAACGCTTGCGAAGAGAGAAAACATTTTTCATGTTAGCAACCTCGGAGGAAGTGTTTACGTGAAACCTCCGTGTCTCTAGCTAACCCATTTTGTAGTGTCAGTTCGATTGAGAGACAGGGAGGCTGGATACGCCAGGAACGCAGCGTGTGGCTTATCTGGTCCAATGAATTAGCATTAGCTTCATGGACCAGGACCGAAGTAATCCTTTCTGCTAACGGTAACGCCAACCGAATAGCCGACAGCTACTTCCTCTCCAGGTGCGGGAACTTGCTCGATAATCAATCCGGGTTGAACGGCCGGATCGTAACGTGTCGCCAACAGCCGAATGTTCAAATTAGCGGCATGAAGCTTCCTCTCGGCGTCTTCATAGGTAAGTCCCTTGATTACTGGCACCCTGGTTTGAGCTGGTCTAGACCGGCGCTCACGTTGGACGTCAATACTCAACCCCAAAAGCGCAATTGCCGGTATAACGACGTACACAACGAACGCCAGCGTCACAAGAAATCTGATAAGCAGTTTCTGTTTGCCTCGTAGGCTGTAACCAACGAGGACGCCAAGTAAAAATCTCATTACAGCGGTTTCCTTTTGGAGATTCTTAGTGAATCACCTACTCGTTAACCGCCTCTTTTTTCTTATTGGTTGTGTTGAGAAATGTCGGTTGAGGGAAAGTGTGAGGAGAGGTGTTAATTACTCGCCAGAATGAGTGAAGCGAAATGTTGCACTGTACGTCTTAATGCTTGGTTAGATGAGATGCATATCACTTTCTGAGATAGAGATTTTAGACCTGGCCTCCCGTTAACTGTTGCATGGCCTCGTCTTGCCTCGAAAAATTTTGCCGAGATTTTGCCGAGATTCATATCAAAACATGCATCGCATGAGGCGTATAACCACATCTTTCTGACCGCGACCCTCGTTTTTTATTGGGCTTTTTCCCCGTATGAAGCTGGTACAAGCGTGACCCTGGGGTTCATAACTCCAAGGTCGGCGGTTCGATCCCGCCCCCCGCTACCGATAAAATCAACCACTTACAGCGGCCAGCATGACTGGCCGTTGATCGTTTGTGGCAGGATTGTGGCAGAGGTCAGATCGATTAATGCGAGCGGCTTCGACGGCAACTCGCTTGCCATGTTCGGTCGCATGGGTGTAGCGAAAGTCCATCTCGACCGTTGCTTGGCCAGGTTCGAGCTCTGCTCGGCTCACCATAATTCAAATGAATTGCGGCAGGTTGAACAGCCTGTCGCTTTTCATTTTGAACTTGCTGTGTGGGCGCTAGTACGAGTTTAACTCGGCGCTAGTCTTAAGGAAGTCGACTACTACGTCAGTAAGAGATTCCGGGCCTTGCGATCCATCGCTCGAGTAAAGATGTACACGGACCTTCGCAAGCGATGGAATCGCTCCGATGGTTGATTCATCTTGCGTAACGATGAGGACGTTGCGCCCGAGCGTATGAACGATGCCAAGCTCAATGACAACGTTGGGGTTTAAGCCCGTCAACTCCACCACGATATGGGTCGCGCGGCAGATTTCGTCCCAGATAGAGCGGATGATGTCCGCCTCCAGAACGCGGTCGCCACGAACGTAAGTTATCTCTCTCTCCTCGCAAATTTTTGAAATGAGATTGACCGTCCAGTTGAATTCCGCCCGGAACGGCATAACGTGAAAGCAATGCGGCGAGTCGGGACTCGGATAAGCGCCGGGCAACGCCGCGAGAGCAGACATACGGCGGCGTGACCCGGTCTTACTTAATGACTGCTGGAGCAAGCGACGAGCCTGCACGGGATCGACGGCGGTGTTACTATCCATCCACTCCTGCTCTCCGCTGAGAATGCGCCGCGCATATTCGAGCGTCGGCCCAAGAGAGCTGCCGCCCCCGTAACGCTGGGTTGTGTAGAGCGCAACGTCTATGGCTGCACCGAGAGTTTCTTCGTCCTCGTCGCCACCGGAGAGATACGTCGGGGCGACATCGATGTCGAATGGCAGTGTCGGCCCTTCCCGCGCCAGAATCACTACCGATCGGCCGAGCGCAAACGCTATCCCTATTTCGTAGCATGCGGCGGCGACTCCCGTGGCCGAGTAGACAGGAGCGAATTGGTCGTGACCGGTAAGGTCGAAGACGGAGACGTGTGAGGTCCAGAGTTGCTGCCAGCGGAAACGTCCGTGTTCGACCCCAGCGCGCTGACCCGACAGGAGAGTCAACCCACGCTTTTTACAAACTCGTTCGACAAGCGCATGGTTCGCCGCTGGGCCGGAGAACAAAACTGAATTCTGGTCTTGCACCAGCGAGCGCGGCGTCGTCCATACTGGCGTTATGAGCATGAGATGATGGCGGAGGTAATATTGTTTCAGCTCAAGGGCAGCCGACCTGAGAGTCTCCTTCTCCAAATCGATAACATCCTCGTCGCTGAAATGTTTTTCCAGGGTCTGTTGTGCTCCAATAACGTTACCGCCGGCGTTCCCAATGTCCTTCTCGCCTTCGCGGATTCCGGGTCGGCGTAACTCTTCTATGAATGCCGCCTTAAGGTCGGTAATAAAGCTGTCGACGATATAGGCGCGCGTATCTTCTTCGTAGGTCTTCTTCCCCGCCGGGACTGCAATCGCTCCGGATATTGAGGCGAGGAGTTCCTGAACACGCATTTGGCGCGCGCGCTTGATTTCCACAGGGTCATTGAGAGGGGCATCTAACAGTTCTTCCAGTTCGGCCATAATCGCCCGCATACGCGCCGCGCGCTGAGGTTTGATCTTACCCTTCTCGAAGTCCGAATCGAGGTCGGCCGCGAGTCCTTTCAGCATTCGTTTGCTCTCGACATTATCCATCAGCACGTTTTTCACGTTCGCGAGCGTACGGCACGATTTCTTAATCTCATCCAACGAGCGCAGGCCGTCTCTGATGTCATCCTCCAGGATTGATTTGCCTTTCTCTACTTTGGCCCATATGCCAGCGTTATGAGGACTTAACTCAGAAGAAATGTCTTCCAAGCTCTCAGGACGTTGAATAAGACGGCGCTCGGTGAGTATTTCGAAAATCCTCAGATAGAGATCACGATCATGTGCTGAATCTAGGTACTCATCACTCAACTGGTCGTGGAGTGCGCGGATACGCGTGGTCCCCTCTTCAGTCAGGCGGCCCGCCGCGATCTCTGCATTGTACATCGGCATCAGGAGTGCGCTCAGCATCCCAGCCGTGTAGACGTCCGCTTCAAACAACACCGCGACGATTTCGCGGAGGTTGTCAGCGTCAATGATAACTTGCGTCATATCCGGCATGGCATAAACCTTTGATTCGTGAACTCACGCTCATCGCTTGTTCTTTCAGTGGCTCGAACATAACGCGCCGGATCTAAGTGTGCCCTATCAGGGCGGCAATAAAAACGTCCTGGCTGGCCCACCTAACGCGTTCGAGTGCCGACCCGGAAAGGAAGCGAGTTGAGGTAATTGTCATTGTGTGTGTTCCTTTATTAGAGGTTCTGCTAAGCCTCATTCATGATCGCCAAACTCTTTCCAGTTGGTCAATCCTAACGGGACGAAAACAGCCATTCCGCGCCGTTACTTGTTCAAAAGTGGAAATCATTCCTAGGTTGGGTCAGGACAGGGAGCAGTAGCGATCTGGACAAGTGAGGGCGCTATTTCTATTAATTTTGACTTCAATGCAGGTCCGAAAAAGGCGGCTGTGAACGCCGCCTTTCCGAAGAGTCGAACGCAACAACCCGTCTCACCGAATTCCGCCGTGATGAGAACATGCACCTTGCCGGTTTTGGGCCTGGCTTACGGTTCCGTCGTTACACTGAATACCACCGATCGACCCTGTCGAACCCATTGTCCGGTGCAACAAGAAACCCGTCCCAACCAATGCTCCGACCGTCGGGAAGATCCACCAGTTACGAGCAAACCAGCTCTTCGTACCAGGCTTGCCTGTATACAGATTAACATTGCCGACAGTCGACCAATTATCATCAAACTTGTCATCCGGCGCTGTTCGTTTGTGTGACGTGACCGCCATTCCATTGTTCGAAGTGTTCGGCTTGATGATTGACGAAGCGGCTGATGCACTTGAGATGGTCCATATACCGCTGCCGTTTGTGCGAGCGCGGTCTTCAGTGGTTGCATACAAATCCCGCCTCGACGGTTTGATGTCGTTTGGTGTTTGCGGATCAAACCGCGCTAAACCCGCGGCAATCTGATCGAGGCAAACATCTTCTCCGTTTAAGAATATCGTGCCGAGTAAGTGGCCATACTCATTACGCGCGCTGTATTCCACTGCAACTGTCTTTCCCAGCAGCAGACTCGAAAATCTCTGTTTCGAATGGTCCGCATACGGATCTGGAGGCTGAGGAACAGGGGTGGCCTGACACTTAACTACGAACCTGGCATCGTTTTGAGTTTCCACTGCCACGGTTGAGCCATCTATGACGTCGATAACTTTGGCTTGGAAAACCAGTTTCTGCGCGAAGGTAGATACGCTGACCGTAAGAGAAACAATTGCGGCGGCGAGAGGGCGATTAAGTTTCATTGTGGGAGCCTTTCGATTTCAGAAGTAATGTAGTGGTGACGACGGTGAACAGTTTATTCACTGGCATCGCGGTAAGTTGTCCAGGTTATTATCCGTGGTTGCATCCGCAGCTGATCGAATGTGAGTTTTTGTGCACGAGGGACAGGTATATTTATCAACAGCAGCAGTTTCCCCCGACTGTTCACCTTGCGTGTAGAACTTGTCGCCTGCGTCCATAGCTTTGAGCACCTCACTTAATTGCCAATACTTTGTGTAGGTAGAGCTGGTTGAGGCTGGATCGATTGTGCCTACTGCCACGATGTGTGCGCGATCATTTGGCACCTGAACAGGTTGCTGTGCGGTGCAAATAATTCGATAACGAGCCATTGGTTCCCTCCCCGATCATCAAATTTGCTGTTTGCCGAGCCGGTTTACAGGAATTATGGAATCGCCTTCGAAACATTACAGCCAATAGCTGAGAGGGATAATTGAAAGGGATATTTGCTGGTGGTATGAGGACCACGCTTGGGAAGAAGGGGTCAGAACGAATGCCTAGTTATTAACGACGAACTTATATTCTTCACAAGAACTGACAACACCGTCTGCAGAAATGCCGCGCAGGCATATTTGATAGTTTCCCTTACTGAGCAGCTCTACCCGAAGTCTGATTCGAACCATATATTCACCGCTATCCTGCGCTTGAAGGTTGGAAATTGTGAACGAAACGTCGTCGCCCAACTTGCTGATTTTAGCCTGGTACGTCGGGTATCTCTCCGTCTGAATCCAGGGAAGATGTAGCTCAACGATGCGAAACTCCGCATCTGGATTAAACTGAGTTTGCGGTGCGATACCTCTGACTGTAACAGGCTTGAGTTCTAATGAAGTCATCTGCGGGGGAATTTCCTGCATGCTGGCTGGAGAATTCAACTGAGCTAGCTCCTGCTCCACTTTCAAATGCTGCCGTTCCTTCAATTGACTATTTCGCCAAACGATTGCCAGCATGATCGCAATTACAATCATCGCTGCGATCGGAACGACCAACACAGGTCTGAGTCGCAACCGAGACTGTGGACCACGTACGATCGAAGCTGGAGCTGCGGCCGTCTGGGCTTTTCCTTCTTCCGTAACTGCCCAATCTTTGATCGACTTTGTGATCCTGAGTTTTTGTCGTTGTTCGAAAGTTCGAGCATAACGTAATACAAATCTCTCCGTTTCTTCCCGGGAGAGACTGCCCTCCAGGTAGTCCTCAATTAAATCCTGTTCGGCATCCAGCACTCTCTCCCTTGTCTCATCGTCTGTTAAATACAGACTCTCAATTCGCTCGCGATCTTCATCAGCAAGCTCGCCCAGCAGAAACTCACGCAGGAACGCGCCAGTCATAAATTCTTCCTTCATGGGCAATACTCCAGACGTCGCCATTCACCTACAATGAAAAACCACGCAATCCGTTTCATTCGCAATTACCCTGACGCTTCAGACAGTCCTCAATGCATTTCTGGAGTCCTTCACGAATCCGAAAGGCTCTAACTCTCAAAGTCGGTACGGTTACCCCGAGTTGCCGTGCCAGTTCGCTTCGACGATCGATCTTGGCCTGCTTTTCTTTGGCGTAATAACCTACGATCAAGTCTCGGTTCTTAGCACTGAGCTTTTGCAAACATGATCGCAGACATTCGTCCATATCAACTGCTTCTTCGTCTACGTCCTCACTTGTTGCAGGTTGTGGCAGGTCAAGAAGGTCTTCCAATGAAACCTGGATCCTGACCTTCTTGAAATCTTCCTTAATCAAATTGTTTGCTACTGCCCTGAAATAAAGTCGCGGATCGCCTTCGTAGGTCGGCCTCAGCTCGTGGACTTTCTTGCCCACGCGATCAAACACCTCATCAGTCAACCCATCAGGATCAGCACATCCCTTCCACTTGAATATGTTCGTGAGATCTGCACGAAGCCGCACATACAGGTTTGCAGCAACCTCACGATCGGGATCAAGCCAAGCGAGTATTTCGTCGAAACTGTCTGGTGGGATTTCCGGGTCTTGGGCCATTTCCGCGGCGTATTCCGTTCAGCTCTACCGTGGTGGAGAAAACCGGCGCCTCCGTTTTTGTAAAACGAAAAAACCAGCGGCAATCAGACCTAATAGAAACAGAAGTGCGAGCGCAAGGCGGAGTGACGAGTTATTGTCCACAACAATTCGGTTTGCATACTCCCCTTGCAACACAAATCCTGCCCAATAATAAGGCGCACTCCTTTGCTTGTCTCGGATCATTCTTAATTGGGCCGATCTAAGCGCAGCCGCAGGTGACATGCCCTTCTGCAGCATCGCCTCATAAAAATCAGCCATTAGAACAGCGGTCGCCTTATCGTCTACCTCCCAAAGAGTCGCAACTACAGTGTTCGAACCAGCAGACATAAAACTGTGAGTTAGACCTATGAGCCCCTCCCCTTTTATGTCTTTTCCCAAAGCAGTTTGACATGCGCTTAAGACTGTCAGTTCGGCAGAAAGATCCAAACTATAAATGTCGTAGAGTGGCATCAAGCCATTCGTCTCGTTACCATTACGATCTACTGTACTAAGCACAATGCTTGATAGTTCGGGATGGTCGCTGTCAATGAAACCGTGAGTCGCAAAGTGAAGGATCTGATACTGTCCGATGTCTGAACTCATAGCTAAATCACGATTGGCATCAAAACCTTTTGCCACCAGCGTCGTGCCCCACGGTGCCGTCGCAGAAATCGAATCAGCCTCTTCTGAGGCATAGCTGAGACGAGCGAGCGTTCCATCACGCCTTCGGGTCTCAGGATTGTCGCCTGTTGCCGCTTGCGCGATTCCTCGAGACATTTGCTCGCGCTGCACGCGGTCATCACTGCCACTAAAAACCGGATCGGCGATGACCGCAAGAAGCTTCTTCGGCGAACCGGCACGATTCCGCGTGCTGCGGATCGCGATTAACGCTGAAAAGGAAGGCAAGGCAACGACTTCATGCTCTTCGATTAGAAATTTACTTACGGATCCATTTTCACTGGCGGGCACCGGCAACGCTCCAAGTGGAATATGTTGCAATGCTCCTTCTGTTACGACGAGCAAGCGTCGCTTTCCGAGTTGGTCCGCCACCGGACCCAGTAACATACGACTCAGATTCATCGCCTTTTCAGGATAAGCTCTCGCTGCCGCTTCAACCCGTTTCTGATAATCGTTGCTGCCTGGTCCAACAGTTTCCTGTGGCGCCGTGATCAGCTTGTAGCACTCGCGCGCGGCATCTTCGATCGCCTGGCGAGCCGGCAACTCATAACTCTGAAAAGAGTTAGATGTAACTGCCCACAAATAACTGCGTTCGTCTCCCAACGAATATTCGAGGAGCATAGTATTATCATCTCGCAACTCACTCTTAATCTGTTGCAAGGTCAGCGGCGCCATTTGCTCAGCCCGTTTGCGATAAGGCTGGCCGGGAAGGTCCGCTTTCTCTGCCTGGATCATTTGATAATCGGCTTTAAGTTGAGCCACCTGATTGTCAATCGCGGCAATCTCAGCAGAGTCTTTTCGGCTCAAAAACAAATTCATTCGGTACTGGGCCAGTATTTCAAACAAGTTCCGCAATTCACGCTCCCGATTGAAAAGTTCCTGAACCGCTTCCTGGCTTGAAACGGCTCTTGATTCACGAATCAAATCGAGCATTAGCCGAGCTCGGCCTTTTTCACTGACTAACAGTGCCAGGGCAGCAAAGTCATTTCCCGGACGTTCTCGATCAAGCTGCATCAAGATCTGAATGCACAACCCGTAATGCTTTCCAACTCCGGAAAGATATGAGACGCGGAAGTCAGGACTCGTCACATTCGCCCGCACATCTTCGATCATGTCGAGTGAACGCCGAATAACCGACAGGGCAACGTCAGGAGAGCCAACTGCTAAATGAGCACGCGCGAGATTATAAAGCGCAGGTGTCAGAATTTCTTTATCGTCAATCTGCTCACTCAAGGCGAGGGCTTTAAGACACGTTTCCAATGCTCTTCGGTTGTCTCCAATTTGAAGCAGGAAGTCTGCATACGCATTCAAAGCCATCGCTCGTGCTCGAAGATCGCTGTTCTTGTAAAACCTGAGTATTTTTTGATACTCGGCCAAGGCCAACTCCCGACGGCCCTGCGCCGCATAGACTGCCGCTAGCTGCATGAGCGCGTTGATCTCGCTGCGAACCGATCCGGCAAGACGGCTCAATCGAATAGAACGCTCACAAAAGGCTTGCGCCTGGTCCAAGTGCTGGATTGCAAAGTTCACCCCCGCTATTTGCAATGCCGCCTCCGACGTGCCTTCCACCGAACCAATCTCTTCGAAAAGTCGCAGAGCCTGTTCGTACTGGTTGAGAGCGAGTTCGTATTGCCTGGCACGCAAATAGGACGTTCCTAGTGCATTCAAGCTTAGAGCCTCGCTGTGTCGGTCGCCGGCAGTACGGAAAATTTCGATTGCGCTCTTGTGTAACTCAATTGCGTGGGGGTGGTCCAAATTGTGAGAGTAAACCAGACCTAAGGCTGTTGTAGCCAGGGCTTCACCAACTTTGTCATTGACCTGTTGGTACAGCTTCTGCGCCTGAGAGATTTCCTGTTTTGCCTTCTTAGAATCGCCGAGACTGCCGGATATGTAACCGTTAAAAATGTGTATCTTGGCTGCCCTTCCAGAATCGTTCTTGAGGGCTTCAAGCGCACTCTTGAATTGTTCCCGAGCTCTCATAAAGTCGCCCTTCGCATAATTCACTTCGGCAAGATTGCCTAGTGCTTCGCCGTAGGCGTTCGATGTATTTTCATTTCGATTAGCCTGGTGCTGGTTGAAGAGTTCCAGTGCTCTGGTTAGATACTGTTGGGCCAGCTCGTTCTTGCCAATAAAACTCTGTAATCGCCCAATCCGACTCAGAGCGTTTGCTCGCGCCAACCAGTCGCCTGCTCTTTCAGCGAATGCTTCCGCTCGCTGGAATCTTTTGAGGGCCTCACGGTAATCGCTGAAAAGGAAAAACAGATCGCCGGAACTCAGCGTCGCCTCTGAGGCATGTGAGAAATCGGACGCGGAGATCCACAGCAGCGCCGCCTTTTCATACTCGAGAATTGCTTCCTGTAACCTGGCTTTGGTCCAGGTTGCGCGTAGCTTTGCAGCGCGATCGGTCGCCTCTTGAGCCTCACTGATTTTTTGGTCTGTTGACCTAGTCGCACCCTGCGCCTTCGCTTCAGCGAGAGATACACAGAAACCGATAACCAAAATAGTTATCACTCCCGCTTTCCTGGATTTGCTTGCCGACATTTTGTTGACGAACCAAAACAACTTGTGAGAGGCACCCAGGGTTAATGCGCGCAGATAACCCTGAGTGAATAATAAAACAAGACGACGATGTCAAAGTTTCAGACTTGGTATTTCTGACTACCGGCCATCTCGAATCCTGTGACCAGGGCGGCTCGAGATCTTTTCGGATTTATCGGCGCCAACTCTCCAATTTAACATCGTGCCGAGTCTCGTACCGGGAGTTTTACGACGAGATTGACCCGTCATCGTTTCTTGCTTCGCTGTTGCTTCGTTATTGATTGGCATTTCATTCTCCTTATTCATGGTGTCAGGCGCCGCAGTCACCAGACACAGTTCCAGATTCGGGCGTGATGTCGTCGCTCGAGCGAATCACGCCTGCGGACCGACAATACCTTCAAAACCGTGCCAAACTGCTCGCCGAATTGTTTTGCAGTGTGATGCGACACTGAAATCTTATTTCTGTTTTCAGTACCCGATTTGCACCACGAGTGCGTCGAGGCAAGTTTCGATTTTCATCGAAACAGGGAAACACATTTTGTTTGCCGACACCGTTTTTTATGAAGAGTTCGATTCCACGCGAGCGCGAAATTTTGGTCAAAGCCAATTCTGCTTTGGCAGACTTGAATGCGTCCGGGATGGACTTGCCGAACCCAAGCGCGCGGTAAAAGGCCCCCGCAAAAGCAACGGCCGCTTTGTCGCCAATTCCCAAACTTGAACCAACTGCATAGTCGACTGTTTGAACGATTGAGCGAGCCAGTACATCGGTAAAACACGCGTTGAGTACAACCAAATGAACCTGGTGTTTGTAGAGCGCAAAGACCTGGGCCAGCCCCTGGTTGTCAACGGTTTTAGCTCGACCGGGTGCTCCATCCAAAATGATTTGTCGTGTTTTGTGCCCATGCCCGCAGAAGTGCACGATGTGTGGCCCGTGCTTTAACATCAACTTTTGAATATCAATTGGCCGGGTTGCTTCGCACTGGTACAACTCGAACCGGTTGCGGTGTGGACCTTCCTCAAGCCTCTCGCGGATCTCCCTGGCTTCCAGATCGACAAGTATGCGACTGGTGGGTAATGGATTGGCCGAAAGTAATAGTACTCGGATCTTACCCGACATGTTTTTTGACCTCCTCTAGTGGCATAAGCCTCCTTTCTAAAAGACCTTTGCTATAGAGGGCGTGGAGATTGAATGAATTGCGCCACGATGGAAAAAAATAATTCAGGAATTTTGGAGGGTTGTTGACTACTATCTGTGTTTGAACTCTGCAAAGGTGAGGACAATGTTGGTCCTCTTGCGTACCTCGACTTCCTGGGATTTAGTCATTTTTGCAGCTCGAGCCTTCACTTCAGTATTCAGGTCCCTCAAATATTCTTTGATTTTCACCAGATTCTGGTCAGTCGAACTAGCTTGAGGCTGATTTAAGCTTGCGTTCTTTGCGGTCTCAAGTTCGGCTAGTGGTGAAGCCGACCAGACAATCCAGTAGTTATCCGTGCCGGGTGGACCATCAAAAACAATCCAATCGGATTGAATCGTGTGATTAGCGCCTATCGACGAATCGTTATTGACGGCTTGATTCGGGTAGATCAATTGAAGACTGGCACTGCCCTCTATCGGCAATCGTTCATTAAAGACGTAAATGTAGCCGGAAAATAGGCTCTGGATGCTGAGTTGGAATTTGTCACCATTATGAAATGGCTCGTTACCGTTCGACTTGAACGGGGCATCGTAATCCTTACCATTGACAGTCCTTTGAACTGTCAGCCAGTAGTTGAAGCCTTTTGGTTTCGGAGGTATCGGTGGTGGAACGAAGATATAAGCCAAGTAAGCCAACACGGCAATGATGGCAACACCGGCAAATACCTTCAGCCATTTCCGGATTCCTGGTCCAACTGGGAAATCAACTGTGATATTCGATTCATTCAGAGCCTCTGCCAACTCGTCAGCGAATTGCACGGCACTCTTGTAGCGATGGCTCGGCTCGAATTCCAGTGCACGCAACAATATGTCTTGTGCCCTTTTCGATAGGCCTGATCGCAAATCGGTTGGCTTAGCACGCACGCCTTTGCGTTGCAGTTCGAGCATTTGAGCGGGTGAAGTCGGAGAAAACGGTCTTCTACCCGTGATCATTTCATACGCGACCACCGCCATCGAGTAGATATCGCTTTGAGCGAAGACCTTCTCGCCGAGAAGTTGTTCGGGAGACATGTAGGCTAGCGTTCCGGCGGATGACCCGCGTACGGTACTTAAGGCGACAACTGAGTCCATTACTCGCGCAATGCCAAAGTCGATGAGAACAACCGAGTCGGTGCCACGTCGTAGCATGATGTTCTCGGGCTTTACGTCTCGATGAAAGATACCGGCTTGATGAATGTGTTCGAGCGCCACGCCAACCTGTTTGATAATGGATGCTGCACGTCTCAAGTCCATGCCTTCGTTTGGTATTTGTGAACGTAGTGTCTCGCCATCCACGTACTGCATCACGATATATGGCCTGCCGTCAGGCAAACTCCCCCGATCGCTCACGTCGACTACGCCTGCATTCTTGATGCGTAGCATTGCTTCGACTTCCTGATCGAAGTGTTGCCGTGCGTACGAGTCTTGCAGCAATTCGGCTGAAAGAATCTTTATGACTACCTGTTTGTCGTCAAGATTCTGATCGAGGGCGACATACACCTCACTCATGCCGCCATGTGGCAGTTTCCGTTCGATCTTGTAACGAGTGTCGATCGTTTTCCCTATCAGGCTTACAGGCAGGCCAAAGTTGGCAACCGGACTGTCCAGAATACCGGGGCGGGCAGCAGCGTCGAGCAATGAGTTAACTTTACGAATACAACCGGGATCAGCGTCACACTTACTCTCCACGAACGCAGCGCGCTCAGACTCCGGCAATTCCACGGCATCGAGATAAATATCTTGAATGCGATCCCGGTTGGACTGCCTCATTCAACTGTCTCCCGAGGTAGGAAATCGTGTGCGAAGAGTACTTTGAGCGCCCTGGGCTTACGTTGCGGCGCGGATTCTATACAGCGGCGTAGTCTCTGGCAATAGGAATCTGGGTTCAAGACTTTGGGGGACCACGCGTCGCCTGCATGTAATGGTTTGACCGTCATTTCATTACTTTATTGAGGTCTGCACAAAGAGTGCGTCTCTAACTAAATAGACCAACGTCATGCACGAAATCACCCAACTCCTGCACGCCTGGAAAAGCGGCGATCAAGAAGCACTCGACCGGCTCATGCCGCTTGTCGATCCGGACCTTAAGAGAATTGCCCATAACTTTATGCGCAAGGAGCGACCCGGAAATGTCCTCCAAACAACTGCCCTCATACATGAAGCGTTAATCAAACTGATTAAGGAGAAAGTCAGGCCGGAAGATCGAAATCAGTTTTATGGATATGCTGCAATGCGAATGCGTCAGGTTCTTATTGATTACGCGAACAAACAAAAAGCGGCAAAGCGAGGACATCGGCCACAGCAAGTTGGTTTCGACGAAGTGGAAGAGCTCTCAGAAGAGAAGTCGCAGGAGATCATCAGGCTTAACGAGGCGCTCGCCAAGCTCGCCCGGGAGGATGAACGTCAGGTAGCGATCATTGAGTATCGCTTCTTCATCGGCCTGAGTATCGAAGAAACTGCAACTGTCATGGGTCTCTCCCCAAGAACAGTTGTACGGGAGTGGACTGCTGCCCAGGCATGGCTGAAGCTTTACATGACTAAATCCGAAAATGAGTAGTAAGCAACCGAGGAATTATGGTTATTTCGAAACATCGCGGCGCCAGGGCAAACTCCAGAGGCCACGAGTCGCGAGGATGATCGAGAAGATCGACGTCACTTGCAGCGCGAGCAGCGTCCAGACCCAGAAGAATTTGCCACTCGAGTTTGCGATCCTGCCGCCCACCAGTCCCGCCTTGGTCATGTGAATTATCGGCACGCCGGCGCCGAGGATCGCTCCCAGTAAGATGACGATCAACCCTGAGCGCCGATCGCGAAGCACCAACGTCGCGTAAAGCAAAACTACTGCGATGAGCGAGCCAATGGTGGTCTTTGGACCACCCGGTTCAAACCCGCGGACGATATCATCCGTCAGGTGAAACGTCAGAAAGAGGATCGAGAGCAAAGACGAGATGGTTAACAAAACGCTGCGGTTCATGCGGTATCCTCCCAGTCAACCCGCACTCTAATCGCGTTTGCGCGCCAAAGTCTCCACAGACTGTAATCAGATTGTAAAAAGTTGTATCGAGGATTTATTCGACGAAGCGATAACCGATGCGATGCACGGTAATGATATGCCGCGGCTCGGATGGATCAGGTTCGATTTTCTGTCGCAATCTCGCGATATGGTTATCAACCGTGCGTGTAACCGGCGAACTGTCGTAACCCCAAACTTCGTCGAGCAATTGATCGCGCGTGACGATTTCGCCGCGGTGTCGTATCAGGTAATGCAGGATCGCAAATTCACGCGCTGACAGATCTAACACCTGTCCACCTTTGCGAGCCGCGTATTTCTTAAAATTCAACTCCACGTCGGCAAAGGTAAAACTGTCGATTTCCACGACTTGTTTCGCGGCCCTTCGCAAATGTGCCCTGATGCGTGCGAGCAGTTCCCTGACGCTGAAAGGCTTCGTCACGTAATCATCGGCGCCGACTTCGAGCCCAACCACCTTGTCGATCTCCTGACTGCGAGCCGTCAACATCAGAATCGGCGTTTCGATCCCACGTGTACGCAACGTCCGGCATACATCGATTCCGCTCATCACCGGCAACATCACGTCGAGCAGAATGATGTCGGGCTTCTCGGTCGAAGCTTTCTCCAGACCTTCCTTCCCATCACGTGCGACAGAAACCTCGTAGCCTTCATACTCACACGTATCCTTGAGCCCGACGATCATGTTGGGTTCGTCTTCGATTATCAGGACTTTAACCAACTGATCCTCCTAAACACCGGTGCTGCGAGGCGCGAACGGAAGACGAATCGTAAACCGACTTCCCTTCCCGACTTCACTATCAACCGAGATCGTTCCGTGATGAGCTTCGATGATGTGCTTCACCAGCGATAGCCCAAGACCACTACCTTTTACATCATGGACCAACCCGTTGCCGACTCGATAAAACTTTTCGAAGATCTTTCCCTGTTCTGCGCGTGGAATTCCAATGCCATTGTCCGCAATCTCAATAAATAGATCCGATCGAACGGTTTCAGTCTTGATCGAAATACGCCTGGTGTCGCGTGAATATTTAATGGCATTGTCGAGCAGATTTGAGATTGCCTGCGTCATAGCGTCGCGGTCAATCAAGACGGGCGGCAGATCGGGTTGGATGTTTGTTTGAACGTCGAAGCCCGAATTGACGGTCTGATATTGATAACTGCCGAGTACCTTCTCAATCACTTCGGCCAGATCACCCTCGACGAAATTGTAAGTTTTCCGTCCGGCTTCAATCTTTGAAAAATCGAGGATGTTGTCAATCAGCTTGTTCAAACGCCTGGTTTCGTCGCGAATGATCCGGTAATACTCGCTTTTCTTCTCGTCACTCTTGACCCGATCCAACTCGAGGATTTCGGAAAACAAACTAAGCAGCGATAGCGGCGTCTTCAGTTCATGCGAGACATTTGCGACGAAGTTTGATTTTGCCTGCGCCAGACGCGCTTCGCGATCAGTAGCACGGATTATGAGGGCCAAACCGAGCAACAGGAACAACAGTACCAGAACAGTTGAGCCGGCACTGTGCAGGAAACCGTTGCGAGCGAGGGCGTCGAGGTTTGTATTCTTCAAACCAACCGTGGCTTTCCAGGAAGAGAACGGAGGATCGAAATTACTTTCGAGAAGACTTCCGTTTTGCGCAGCGCCGTTTGCGTAAAGCACTCGCTGATTCTCGTCGCTAACTGTAACGGCTGTGGCAAATGGTGAATTGCCGGTGTGTGAAGCGCCGCCGACGTCACTGATGGTCTTAGCGAGCAAATCATCGCGCACAAACGTGTCGGTCAGTAAAACACCTGCGAAACCGCGCTCCACTCCTGTCGTTCGATCCTTTAACGGATGAAAAAGATAGGCTCCGCCAGGCGCGCTTGGCGGACATGCCGGACAGGAATGGTGTACAAATGAGTACTTGCGATCACCGTCAAGAAAACTTTGAGCGATCTTTGATTTTTCAAACTGGGCAAGAATAGTAGCTTGCGTCACGGTGAAGTCTGTCTGGGCAGTATCAACGAAATTGCCTGAATGGAAATATGCATATCTACTTGCTTCTTGCCGGCCATCGCGGTAGATGAAGACAAAGATCTGTTCAATCTCCGGATGTGAAAGCTTTAGCTTGGCGAAATATTTTTCGACTTCCGCGGCTGATCCAGGCGCCGAAAGGTTCATGCTGCCGATCGGATTCAATGTCTGAGTTGCTATGTCCTCGAGGCGTTGTCTCATCTGGCGTTGCAAGTTGGTGAAGCCTTGTCGGAGATTGTCCTTGAACGCGCCTTTGGTTTTATTCTGGAGTTCGCTGAGAGATCGATACTGCAAATAGCTCAATACGAGCACCGGAAGCAACACACCAACCGATGCCAGTATGATCAGCTTCTTTCGCAGCGATAAGTTTCTGATTGTCTCTCGGAACACACGAAGCGAGAGCATACTCGAATTCCAGGTAGTACCCTACTTTTGCGACTTCTCTTATCCGCAGATTGCACAGATTGATAATAGAATCGGCGTAATCTGTGGATAAGAACCGCCGTTCAGGTTACCACCGAATTCTACCGAAACTTGCCACCTTTCGTACCGGAATTGTAAAAAGTTGTCACCACGTTGGCCCGGAGACTAAACGATGAAAACTCTGCAGAAGATTCAATCCCTCGTGCTGATCATGACGCTGACCATCACTGCGTTTGCGCAAAGTCGTTCCAGTTCAGCACCACAATTCGACGTCATTATTCGAGGCGGCACAGTTTATGACGGAACCGGCCGGCCGCCGGTGAAAGCAGACGTCGGAATAAAGGGCGACCGAATCACGGCGGTTGAAAATCTGAGTCGTGCAAGTGCGCCCACAATCGTCGACGCCAGTGGACTAGCCGTTGCGCCCGGCTTCATCAACATGCTCTCTCACTCCGAGACTTCCTGGTTTGAAGACGGCCGTTCGTTAAGTGAACTGCGGCAAGGTGTTACTACTCAAATATTCGGTGAGAGTTCCATGGGTCCCCTTAGCGACGAAATGAAACAGCGGCGCACGGCATCACAGGGCGATCTGAAATTCAAGATCGAGTGGACCACGCTCGCGGAGTATCTCAACTATCTCGAGAAACGAGGCATGTCGCAAAATGTCGCCTCTTTCATCGGCGCTCCGACGATCCGCGAATACGTGATCGGTCTCGACGACAAACCGCCGACGCCCGCACAACTCGACCAGATGCGCGAGCTGGTACGTCGCGAAATGGAAGCCGGCGCCCTCGGCATCACTACTGCTCTGATCTATCCGCCGGCATTCTTTGCTAAGACCGACGAGCTCATCGAACTCTGCAAGGTCGCCGCCAAGTACAAAGGCAAATACACAGCCCACATGCGCAGTGAAGGAGCGCAGTTGATCGAAGCTGTTGAAGAAACAATTCGAATTAGCCGTGAAGCCGGTCTGCCCGCGGAGATTTATCATCTCAAAGCGTCGGGCGAAGCAAATTGGCCCAAGATGGATCAAGTCATCAAGATGATCGAAGACGCACGCCGGCACGGTATGAAGATCACTGCCGACATGTACACCTATCCGGCGGGCGGAACAGGGCTTGATGCGTCGTTGCCGCCGTGGGTCTTTGATGGTGGACGCGAAGCCGCCTACAAACGTCTTCAGGATCCAGCGACGCGTCAAAAGATTGCCGAGGCTGTTCGTACACCAACAAGCGAATGGGAAAACCTGTATCTATTGTCGGGCTCTCCGGATCGCATCCTGCTGGCAAGCTTCAGGAACGACAGTTTGAAGCCCCTTACGGGAAAGACTCTCGCCGAAGTTGCAAAGATGCGCGGGAAAGATCCGGTCGAGACGATTATGGACCTGGTGCTCGAAGATCGCTCTCGCATCGGCACGATCTATTTCCTGATGAGTGAAGACAATATCAAGAAGCAGATTCGTCAGCCGTGGGTCTCGTTCGGATCAGATGCAGCTTCGATCTCGGCCGAAGGTGTGTTTCTGAAATCGGCTGCACACCCGCGCACCTACGGCAATTTTGCACGTCTGCTCGGTAAGTATGTGCGCGATGAAAAGGTCATCTCTCTTACGGAAGCAGTGCGAAGATTGACCAGCCTGCCCGCAACTAATCTCGGTCTGAACCATCGCGGTCTGCTTCAGCGCGGCATGTTCGCGGACGTCGTCATTTTTGATCCACAAACAATCGCCGACCGTGCGACTTTTGAGAATCCGCATCAGTATTCAGTCGGAGTTCGAGACGTTTTCGTGAATGGCAGACAAGTGCTCAAGAACGGTGAACATACCGGCGCGAAGCCCGGAAAGGCGTTGTGGGGACCCGGAAAGATTGGAGGTAATTAACTCTCGACGATAAAAGCGTACTCTTCGGTCGTGCCGACTACGCCACCACTGTCGATGCCGCTCAAACGAATTTGATACTGCCCGCGATTGAGTTCATTCGTGAATAGTCTCATGCGAATAATTAGCAACCCATCATTCTCGGCTTGTAAGTTGGGAACGATCAACGAATCGCCACCACTGAGTGGACGAACTTCAGCCTGATAGCTTGGATAACTTTCTTTCTGGATCCACGGAAGACGCAGCTCAACGATGTGAACGTCGGCGGACTTCTTGAATTCAGTCGCCTGTTCCAAACTTCTAACCGTAATTGGGCGCAATTCCAGTAAAGCCATCTGTGCTGGAACATCGCGTAGGCTTGCACTGCTATTCAACTGAGCCAGTTCTCGCAGTAGTGCGGCGCGTTTCATCCGGCCGTTGAACCAAATCCCACCGACAACCACTGCGATTATTGCCGCGGCGGCGATCGGAGCGAAAAAAGCTGGTTTCAGCAACAGGCTCGCACGTAAACGGCGCCAGAGCGATGGAGACGCGGGTGTTGTTTGAGAGGCGTTCTCTCTGAGTGCCCAATCTTTGATAGCCTTCGTGATTCTAAGCTGCTGAAGTTGTGCGTCTGTTTGCCCGTATCGTGACAGGAATCTCTCCCGATCTTCCGCAGTGAGGCTATCTTCCAGGTAGTCTTCCATCAACTCCTGTTCAATGACGAGAACTCTTTCGCGCGCTTCGGAGTCCGTGAGAAACAAACCCTCGATCTGCGCCTGTTCTTCGTCATTGACGTTGCCCAATAAAAACTCACGCAACACTGCGTCAGTAAGTATTTCTTCTTTCATGGGCCATTCTCCGCACGTGACCATTTCAATTACAATGAAATTTCACGCGATCCGTTTCATTTTCTCTTCCGCTTCAGACAGCGCCGAATGCAATTCGCAAGCGACTCACGAATTCGAAAGACTCTAACTCTCAACGTTTCTACAGTTATTCCGTATTTTTGCGCCAGGTCGTTGCGATGATCGATCTTGGCCTGCTTATCTTTGACATAGTAAGCCAGAATCAGTTCACGCCTATCGATACTTAGCTTTTGCAGACATAGTTGCAAACATTCTTCAATATCCTCGGCGATATTATCCTCAGTCTCGCTTATCGCTGGTCCCGAAAGGTCAATGCCTTCCAATGGCAGTTGGTTTTTTATCTTTTTGTGATTTTCTTTGATGAGGTTATTGGCTACGGCGCGAAAGTAAAGTCGCGGATCACCTTCATAAGTCGGCCTCACGTCGTGAACTTTCTTCGCGACCCGGTCGAATGCTTCATCAGTCATTCCCTCCGGGTCGGCACACCGGCCCCACAAAAACATTTTCGCCAAGTCGTGGCGAAGCTGAACATACATGGTCGCAGCCACGTTACGATCAGGATTAAGCCACGCGAGAATCTCCTCGAAGCTTTCGGGTGGGATTGCCGAATCTCGGGCCATTTCCGCGTCGAATTCTGTTTATGTTAACGGTGATGGGGGAGCCGCCGTATCCGTTTTCGAAATACTATCAGAGCAACAACGATCAGAATCACTAATAATAGCAGGACCAGACGAGACGTGAGCCAGGAATAATGATTAACGACGATTGTATTCGCGTATTCACCCTGCAATTCGAACCCCGCCCAGTAATAGGGCGCGCTCCACTGCTTGTCTCGCATCATTTTTAGTTTTGCAAAACGAAGGGCGGCAGCCGGAGCCATGCCCTGGTCCAACATCGCCGCATAAAAGTCAGCCATCAAGACGGCAGTCGCGCGATCGTCTACCTTCCAAAGACTCGCCACCACGCTCTTCGAACCCGCGGCCATGAAGCCATGGGCCAGACCAACAAGCCCTTCTCCCTTTATCTGTTTGCCCAGGGCGGTCTGACACGCACTCAACACCGTCAACTCTGCCGAAAGTTCCAGACTGTAGATATCGTGAAGCGGCATCAAGCCATTCGTCTTCACTCCGTGGCGATCGGTGGTGGTAAAAACGAGGCCCGACAACTCCGGATGTTCACTGTTAAGAAATCCGTGCGTTGCAAAATGCACGATCTGATACTGGCCCACATCCGGACTCATCGCAGTCTCACGATTGGCATCGAATCCAGTGGCCACCATCGTCGTCCCCCACGGCGCAATTTTTGAGATTGCGGCGGCTTCTTCCGAAGCATGAACGAGACGTACGAGAGCGCCGTCACGGATAAGAATGCCGGGAGTTTGAGGCAGGTTGTGGTCCACGCTCTTGTCAGTGGCTGCCTTTGCCACTGCGGGTTCATTCGCAACGCCCTGAATACGTTCATCATTGGCGTTGAAAACCGGATCGGCGATCACAGCCAGCAGTTTGCTCGTGGAAGTTAAAGAATGACGGGCGGAGCGAATCGCGATGAGAGTCGAAATGGAAGGCAAAACAACAACTTCATTGGTTTCCAGTAACGGAGCGCTGGAGTGACCCGGCAAGAGAAGTGCATCGAAAGGAACGTACTGTAACGCGCCTTCAGACACCACCAGCAACCTTCTACTCCCGAGATTTCCTGCGATTGGTCCAAGAAGCATGTTTCCTAGCTTGCTTCGTATTTCAAGTTCGCGCTCATCTGTTGCGGCAAGCTTGCTCAGATATTCGTTGTCGATTCCGTTTTGCCGCGCCGTGATCAGTTTGTAGGACTCGCGGGCCGGTTCTTCGATGGTCTTGCGAGCAGGCAATTCGAAGGTCTGAAAAGAGTTGGAAGTAACCATCCACAGATAACTACGTTCATCCCCTAATGAGTATTCCAGCAGCATCGTATCGCTATCTCGCAACTCTTTCTGAATCTGTTCCAGAGTGACAGAACCTTCGAGCGACAAAAGACGCGGATTACGTTGTCGCAACTGAGCTTCAACTTCCTGATAATCAGCTTTCAGTTGCGTCAACTTATTCTCCACTTCCGAAATCTCAGCCGAATTCTTCCCGCTCAACAAAAGATCCATTCTGTATTGAGCCTGCAACCGGATCAGTCCGCCCAAACTTCTTTCACGATCGAGCAGTTCCTTTGCCGCTCCTTCACGAATATTCGCGCGCGACTCATTAACCAGGTCGAGGAGTACACGAGATCGATTCTTTTCACTGACGATGAACGCTTGCTGGTCAAAACCCGCCCCAGGATGCAACTTGTGAAGTTGCATCAAAATATCGATGCATAATTCGTAGTGCTTTTGAACGCCTGAAACATAGGTAGCGCGAAATTCCGGGCTGCGTACAGTAGCGCGCAGATCTTCTATATTTTTCAGCGAACGGTTAATAAACGACAGCGCATCGTCAACAGTGCCAAGCTTCGCATGAGTTCGGGCGAGATTGTAGAGTGTCGTAGTTCGAATATCTTCGTCCGCGACCTTCTCACTCATCGGCAGCGCTCGCAGATACAACTCCAGCGCTTTTTGTTTCTCGTCACGCTGAAACAACAGATCTCCGTACGAGTTCAGCGCTGTCGCCTGACCACGAAGATCACCAATGTGCTCGAAAAAATTCAGGACTCTCTGATACTGTGCGACGGCTCGTTCAACCAGGCCCTGCTTGACGTAAATGGATGCAATCTCGTTGAGGGCAAATCCTTCGTTGCGAAGATTTCCTGAGGCTTGAGTGATCCGCACAGATCGATCGTAATAAGAAAGCGCCTGCTCGAATCGTCCACCGAGATCGTGCATGTGCGCGATCTTAAACATCGACATCGAGATGCCGTCCACAGCCCCGATGTCTTCAAATTTCCGCAACGCCTGCTCATAATTGCTCAAAGCCAATGCCTGATCGTCGAGATACTCGTAACCTTGCCCGATAGCATTATGCGCAGCGGCCTCGCCGTATCGATCTCCGATAGAGTGAAAAAGCTCGAATGCCTCGCGGTGAAATACAATTGATTTTTCGACGTCCTGCGAATAGTGACATAACCCCAGAGCGATCAGGGCCAGTCCCTCGCCGGCTTTGTTGTTTGTTTCAGTGTAGAGTTCGCGCGCTCGGGTTATTTCCTTCAGTGCTCTTTCCAAATCACCTATGCCACCGGCTATGTAGCCCTGGTAGAGACGTACTTTCGCTTCACCCTTACGATCGTTTGCTAAGATTTTGAGTGCTTCTTCGAACTGCTTCGATGAGGTAAGAAAATCTCCCTTTGCGTAACTAACTTCCGCCAGATTGCTAAGGCTCTCGCCGCGGCCATTTGTAAACAAAGAATCCTGATTCGACGCGTGGTCATTGAACAGACGCAGCGATTCAGAGAGTTGTTTTTCCGCCAGCTCGTTATGGCCCAGGTACGACTGAAGACGTGCGCTCCGGCTCAGAGCCCTCGCCGTAGCAAACCAATCGCCTGTCTTTTGAGATAGGGTTACGGCGCTTTGATACCGCTTGAGGGCTTCGGAATATTCACTCAGACGGAAGTAGACGTCGGCAGATTTCAGATTGGCGGTTGACGCGTTTCCGAAGTCTGAGATTGAAGTCCAGATCGTCGCGGCCCGGTCGTATTGAGTGATTGCCTGTCGGAAGGAACCCGGCGTCCATTCTGCACAGAGACGATCGGCACGAACGAACGATTGCCAGGCCTCACTGCCCTTTCGATCCTGAGCTGTAGCGTTCGTGACGGGCTGAAGTTTCAACTCATATGGTTTACTGGTTTTCGTCTTTTCAAGCGATTGGAGCTCTATTCGATACGTACCCGTGAACTGAGTTGCGAAGGAGAACTGCACCAACTCAAAATCCTGACTGACGTGTTCGAGCAACTTCACGCCAGTTGGACCATATAAGGCAGTCGAAAGAACCAGATCTCCTTTATCAATAGCGAATCGCAACAGCTTGCCTTGCTCAACCGTGATCGTGAATGCCTGTTTGGCCCCTCCAACGAGCTCAAGTTTGACTCCAGAGTCCGGCACAAGCTGGATTGGTCCATCGTCGGTGACAGACGTTTCTGCTGCGCTGGATGGGGTTTCAGACGAACGCGTGAGAATAACTACCAGGACAATCAAACCGCAGCACAACAACACGCTCACGAGGCGACGTCTGCGGAAACTGCTTCTTTGTACAGCTAACATTTGAACACAGTTGTCTTCAGCGGGAGACTAACAATAGTGAGACATGGATTCGGAGAGCACCGGTAACATGTAGTGGGGCTCTGGACAACATCACTCTATTACCACGTATGTTGTGGAGATTCAATGACTAATAGCGAAGGCGGGTGGTGTCTTAATTCGAATATACTCTGCGTCCTTCGTGGTGAACCTATTGGTGGTGCCGCCAACTCTAATTTTGAGCGCGGTGACCTTGAACAAGCAGGATTTCTGCGATTAGGAGCGGGAGGATTTTTATCATCTTATGAAAAAGGCAGCTTTTTTGATTATCGCGCTCTTGACCGCCATTCTCTCGGCGAACGTTTCCGCTCACGCGCAGTTGCCGGCTGGATATGTCGAGATACAGCCCGTAAACCACGGGCCGGTGTTATTCCGAATGCGCCCCAGCACCGATTGCTATATTCGGGACGACGGCATTTACGACGAGGAGAAGCTAAAACCGCTACAAACGAATCCGAAATGCGCGGAGCATCTACGCGCGCTCAATGTCGATCATAAAACGCAAACGCTTATCCGCTACAGCGCACGAGGCGACTGCCACATGCAGCTTCGCACAAAGATATTTCGCAGCGATACGGACAAAAATTATCTCCTGGTAATCAACAACGTCTATGGCGGCTGCCGGGCTGGGGGTTCGCGCGAGGAATGGATGGTGATCGATAAGATACCGGAAGGTTATGGGCTGAATATACGTGAAGTGCGGGTGGACAGGATCCATGGTGTAAACGCGGACGGCAAGGATTTTTATTTTCCGAAACAGCCATCGGGGATCAAACCGGAGCTGATCGAATCGCGCGAGATCGAAGTGAAAGGGTGTCTGCCTCTCGACCGCCAGAGCCAGTGGATACTAATAAAGGATGAATTCCTGCAAAGCGCGCTCGAAGTTAGGAGTCGCGAGTGCAAGGCGCTTTTTGCGGTCCTGGCGATCGATTTCGATAAATACACACTGGCAGGGTACAACGTGAACACCGGCGACTGCATGCGACCGCCGAGCCTTTCGCAAAAGGTCTACAAGGATTTTGACGAAAAACGCTACCGGATGGAAATCAGTTACGATAAACCCGCTGCGCGCTGTGAGGAATTAACCTGGTACGCGCTTTGGGTGATAGTGCCGAAGCTGCCGGGCGATTACGGTTTTGAGTTCGAGCTGAAACCGAACGACGCGAAGAAGTGACGTTGAATAAGAGACCGCGAACCGGTGACGCGCCTCCTTGGAGTGCGTCAACTTGTTGGCGCACTCCAAAGAGCTTAGTTATTGTTAACGTCCGTCGCGAACCGAAGCCCCATGCCGACCCAAAGGCTTTGCAGAGTTGCCGTTAGCCGCTCGCCAATCCTGAATGGTGCCGACTCTGGTTCCCGGAGCTTTCCGAATCGATTTGCGGAAAGAGTTCTCCTGATTTGCTTGCTTTGTGTTTTCAGTGTTAGGCATTGCTATTCTCCTTTTATTAATGTGCGCGGTGCCGCAGTCACCTGACACAGTTCTACCTGGCCGGGCGGGATCGTCTCGCCTGAGCAAATTCCGCCTGCGTGCCGGCGTTTACTAAACCTGGACCAATGCTGTTTGTTGAATTGCGTTGGCTATCGTGAGTTGAAACGCAAAGCTTGCCTCGGTTCTGAACATGATTTGCGAGTCAAACGATTGCGCATGTCTGTTTTCGAATGTGCCGATTGACGGAAACTGATCGCCATTATCGATGCCGTCGCGAACGAAGAGTTCAATTCCACCTGATCGCGGAATTCTGGTTAGAGCCAGCTCGGCTTTGGCCGACTCAAAAGCATCGCGAACCGATCGGCCAAACCCCAGTGCGCGATAAAATGCGCCGGCGAAGGCCACACCAACTTTGTCACCAATGCCCTTGCCGGTGCCGATCGAATAATTAACTACCTCGGAGATCGAACGGGCCTGCGCCTTAGTAAAACAGGCATTTAGTAATACGAGGCGGACGTGATTGCGATAGAGGCCGAATACGTTTGCCAATCCCTGCTGATCGACTGTTTTCCCCCGACCCTGTGTTCCACCAAGAATCAGTTTGTGTCCTTTACTGCCGTGTCCACTGAAGTGAACGATGTGTGGTTGATACATCAACAGCAGTTTCTGAAGATCGATCGGCTTGATGGCCGTGTGCTTGTGCAACTCGAATCTCTCGCGGTATGGACCTTCGTGAATTCTCTCGAAGATCTCCCTGGCTTCTTCATCCACGAGGATGCGGCTGGTCGACCACGGATTTGATGATAGAAATAGTATTCGAATCTTCTCGGTCATGTTCGTTTGATCACCTCTGAACTACATGGCGCAGAAATGATTCAGAACTCGTCACTGATTCGAGAAAATATTTTTCGTGGAAACTATCGATGGTTAATTTGTGCGAGGGTGACCAGCACATCGCCTGGACCACGCACGAGGACCGTTTGACTTGCCTTGTAGTGGGTAACTCTAACTTTCACTTCTTCCTGTTTCATCTTCAGGAATTCTTTCACCGTCATCAAATGCTGATCGTCCAATCCTCCATTCGGATGTTTGAACGCTTCACTCTTAGCCGATTCCATTTGCGTGACTGGTGAAGTTGACCAGATTATCCAGAAATTTTCCGCGCCTGCGGGTCCTCTGAAAATGGTCCAATCAAATTGCACCGGCTGGTTTGCGCCGAGCGTGGCCGAGCCGTTGTTAATTGCCTGGCTGGGATAAATCATCACAAAGCTGGTGCTGTTTGGCTCGGGCGGGCTCTCATTGATCACGTAGAGATATCCGGGATTGGGACTGGAAACGTTGAGCCGAAACTTGTCGCCATTCTCGAATGTTTCCGCACCGTTCGACTTAAATTGATCCTGGTATGATTTTCCGTCTCGCATCTTTTGAACGGTGAGCCAGTAAGTAACCGAATTCGCGGGGACGACGTTCGTGGTTCCTCGGAACTGTGTGTAGATTGTTAAAGAGGTGATCGCCGCGAACAGTAAAACAACCAATGACGCGCCGATCACTCGCGGCCATCGTTTGTACGGCATACCAACACGCAAATCGAGCAGACCCTGCGCCAGCTTCTGACCAAACTCCTGTGCACTCCGGTACCGCGCCCGAGGATCGAACGACATGGCTCGAAGCATTGTTGCCTGCGCCTTTACGGTAAGGTTCTCTCGCAAATGCATAGGCTTTACACGTACGCCGGCGCGTTGCATCTCCAACAGTTGCGACGCCGAAGTGGGATTAAATGGACGGCGTCCGGTAACCAGTTCATAAGCAATGAGACTCATAGCATATACGTCACTCGCCGCAGTTACTTCCTCGCCACGGAGTTGCTCCGGGGACATATAGAGCAGCGTTCCAACTGATCCACCGTGCGCAGTACTGGGAGCGATGTCAGAGTCTTTGACTTTGGCAATGCCAAAATCCAGCAGCACGATCGAATCCGTATCGCGCTTGATCATGATGTTTTCCGGCTTTAGATCGCGATGAAAAATGCCTTTTTCGTGAACCTGTTCGAGTGCGATTCCGATCTGTTCGAGAATCGTCGCCACGCGATTTAGATTCATTCCTTCGACCGGTATGTGGCTGCGCAACATCTCACCGTCGATGTACTGCATCACGATGTACGGCCGCTCGTCAGGTAGTCGGCCAACGTCCAGCACCTTTACGACTCCCGGATGATCGATGCGCAACAACGCCTCAACTTCCTGTTCAAACTTCTGCCGCGCGTATGAATCATGGACCAGTGCCTGCGACAAGATCTTGATCACCACCGCCTGACGCTTGAGTTTTAGATCGAGTGCGACATAAACCTGACTCATGCCGCCGTGCCCGAGCTCTCTTTCGATCAGGTAACGTTCGTCAATCGTCACTCCCACCAATTGTTCCGGAGCGAAAGCCAATTCGATAATCGGAGATTCCAAAAACCCACCGGATGAGTCGTCCGCCTTTAGCAACGAACACACCTCAAGCAGGAGATCAGCATCGTTTGCACAAGCGTGAGCAACGAACGCGCTCCACTCAGAACGAGGCATCGCCAGGGCCGCATGGTAGATTTCCTGAATGCGATCCCAGTTGGACTGTTTCATTAGATTGTCTCCTGGGCCTAGGGAGTTGAGCAGCGAGAAGAATTGTTTTAACGCTTCTGGGTCTTGATTGCGGGCCGCACTTTTAAACCGGTGGCATCTCTGACAATGGGCTAAAGAATTTCTGGGTAATGCGTTTTCACCTGTAATGGTTTATGCCTCGTTTCATTACTTAATGAAGTTGGCAAAACAAAAATCTGGCGCCCTCTTGAGTTGCTGGTGATGATGTTTTTGGCGTCCCCTCAAAATTTTTGGCTAACGCGATGAATGAAATAACTGAACTCTTGAAGGCCTGGAGTGACGGCGATATGCAGGCACTTGATCGACTGGTGCCGCTGGTTGATCACGAACTAAGAAAGATCGCTCATAACTACATGCGTAACGAACGGCCCGGACACCTATTGCAAACTACTGCTCTCGTCAACGAAGCTTTACTGAAACTTATTGGCGAACACATCACCTGGGAGAATCGCAAACAGTTCTATGCCCTTGTCGCCAGACGGATGCGGCAGGTTCTGGTCGATTACGCGAGGAAAGAGCAAAGAGCCGAATACACCGATGTTGATGAGGCGGTCATTGCCTATGAGAAGCCGAAGGAACTGCTCATGCTTGACGGCGCATTGACCAAGCTGGCAGAGATCGACGAACGGAAAGCAACGATCGTCGAGTGTAGATACTTCATCGGTCTGACATTGACGCAGATGGCGGAACTCTTAGGTGTTGCGCAGTCAACCATCGAACGCGACTGGCGCTTTGCTCGTTCGTGGTTAAAGCGTGAGATGACGGGAGAGCCGATGCCTGGTTGACGTCTCACTCGATCCCAACTTCGACCAGCAACGGCCAGTGGTCCATGCGGCCGACCGCGGCGTCACGCAACACTGCCACGCGTTTCACCTGTCGCACGCCTGCTGGTGCGAAGACGTAATCAATTCGTCGATCGTTGATAGCAGTGTCACCCGCGTCGCGGCCCAGGTCGCGAAAGCTGCGCAGGATGAAACTGTACGATTCACTGTCGTGCTTCACATTGTCTGTGTAAAGGTTCGTCTCGTTGGCGGCTTTGAGTTCGAAGTTGAAATCACCCGCAATGAATACATTTGCACTTTGCGACTGGGCCCAGTCGACGATGGCTTCCGTGTAGCTGCGACGTCGAGCCGCGTTAAAGGCATCGGCATGCGCACTCAGAAGCACGATCTTCGGTCCCTGTGGTTGTAATTGGAAAGAACCCGCCATTGCAAAGCGTCCGGCCACGACAACGGGACTGAACTTCGCGCCGCTCGCTTTCACCAGCACCGCTTCGAATCGATCGTCCTTTCCCTGCTGTGCAACCGCGCCCAGATACTTACGGTGCAACAGATCCAACAACGTCCGCAGTTGCGCATTACCCGTCAGTTCCTGTAGTGCCACGGCGTCAGGATCTTCGCGCAGGATCAACTCGGCAATAGCCGGCAAATCTTTGTCGTGCGCGCGCGTGTCGTCTTCGAGCTCTGCGTAGCCAACGTTCCAGGTAAGCAATCGAAGTGACGCAGAATCATTCGCAGACGAACCTGACTCTTCCGATTGTTGTGGCTGTTTGAAATAAACAGCACCGGCGATCATCAAGCAGAAGAGCACGACGAGGAACAGTTTCACCCACATCTCAGGAAACAATATCCTTCCGCTCGAAGATGATCACCGTCGACAGTAATAAGCCGGCAATATACGCACCGCAGACACACGCGTAGTGCCACAGGCTCTGCAAGGGAATTTCCGGCTTGAACACGTCGCGCCAGAACTCCATGTCAGTAGTAAAAAAGTAAGGCCGCAAATGTTCGAAGAATTCCACTCGCCCGACAATATAGAGCGTCAGGTAAGCCGCGATCGTCATCACCGTAGCTTGCACTGGCGACTCGAACACGACTGAGCAAAGCAGTGCGAGAGCGGCGACGACAAGCAGCGCCCAGGTCCCGGTAATTGCGGCGTAGCCGAAGCGCATGAGGGCTTCGTCTCGCATGATCTTGCCCGGCACATCCACGAGATTGAGTGGACCGGGATAGAGCTCGAGATTTCCCCAACCGACGAAGATCAGTCCCACCAGCAGATTGAAACCGATAAAGAAAGCCAGCAATAGAAAGGTGTGCAGGGCGGTCACTAAAAACTTCGACAAAATGAGTGACGCCCGCGAGATCGGCCGCGTACAGATCATTCGCAGAGTTCCGGCCCGCGTCTCACCGGCGATCTGCGAGCCAGCGCTCATGGACACGAAGATCGGTAGTAGCAGTGTGAATGAAAAGAGCACCGAGTAGAGCGCGAAGGTCAACCCGTTGAAATATTCCTTCGACTCATACGTGTATTTGAATTGCTCGACTGCCTGCCCGCCGGTCTTGCGCGCCGCATATGTATAGAACCCCCAAAGCATGAGAACCACAAAGCCGACCAGGACGATAAACGAAAGATAGAAGCCTCTGGACCGGAACAGTTTTTCAAGCTCGAGTTTGAGTAGAGTAAGCATGTCGCGCTTTTCTGACTGAAACACTTAACGCATCAAAAAGAGTCTTTGTTCAAGGTTAGTATCCGCAGATTACACCGCTGACTTCAGTCGCAAAATTCTGCAAAAACTTTATTGACACTGATCCGCTTCGGTACTATTCTACGCGCTCGCCAAAAGTGGTTTGACACGCCGATTCGGTACCCCCATACCCCTTCAGGCCTTCAAAATTGCCTCAGCTCCTCAGGGAGATCGCGAAATATGTCAGTTCATCCCATCCATTGTTGTCGAGACTTTTCTCGACCCACCAAATCAAATCCTACGTAATGGAGACTCCATCATGGCTGAAGAAAGAATGAAAATACTCGAAGAGCGACTAACCCGAATCGAAGCCGCACTTACGCAACGAGCGGGCACTGCCGGAACTGGTGGTGGTGGCGGCGGATTTACACCGCCCGGAGGCGTAGTCACTGATCCGGCGCCATGGCCCGGCCAATGGCAATTCATTCCCAGACCTTCGCCGGTTGTCGACCCAGCGCCGTGGGGGTGGCCGGGAGGCTGGACGCGCCCACGTTGGCCCACACCAGTTGTTGATCCTGGTCCATTCCCACAGCCCGTGGTTGATCCAGCGCCATGGCCCAATCCAATCGTCGATCCGGCAGTGCTCGCGCAAGCAAACCTGGCTGCCAGAATCGGACGCGTCGGACCCATCGGTGATCCCCCGCCACCGGACATCGGCAGATTATCAGTCCAACAACTCGAAGCTACGATTCACAGCATTGCGGCCGAAAGAGCTCGTCTCGACGCGATGGAATCGATGGTCAAGAATCAAATCGAAGCACTGAAAAAGCAACAGCCAGGCTAAGCAGTAGTCTGACGTTCTTACAAGTTTGATGAAAGAGTCTTAAGCCGCTTTAGAACGGAGGGCTTGAAGTGCGAAAACTGCCATCTCTACCAATGCAATTACCCGTGTGCGACGCCAGCGGTCGCGCACAAAAAATCCTGCTGATCGGTTTTCAGGATCAAGACAATCTCGGACTGCGCTACCTGATGTCGACGGTGAACGCCTCGGGCCACGAGGCGTTCATCATGACCTATCGCTCCGATCCCGATCAGATCCTGCAACGCATCAGCAAGGATCAACCTGATGTTGTCGGCTTCTCGCTGATCTTTCAATACATGGCTCCGGATTTCGGCCTCGTGATCGAAGCGTTGCGGAAAGCCGGAGTGACCGCTCACTTCACGATGGGAGGTCACTACGCCAGCTTCGAACCTGATGAAATTCTCAGACGCATTGCCGGTCTCGATTCAGTGGTGCGATTCGACGGCGAGATGACACTCGTGAAGCTGTTGAACTGTTTGGCCACGAACACCGAGTGGCGTGAACTTCCCGGAATTGCATTTCGCAAAGATGACGGCCAGATCAACATCGCGCCACTGGCAACAGTGGTCGAAGATCTCGATCTGCTGCCGTGGCCGGATCGCAAGTCGATCGACTACGAAAGTCATCCGATGCCCACAGCGTCGATTCTCGGTAGTCGCGGCTGTCCGTGGGATTGTTCGTTCTGCAGTATTCGACCATTTTACGAGGAGCAAGGTGGTCCATTGCGGCGTCTGCGCACACCTCGTGCAGTTGTCGACGAAATGATCGAGCTGCATCGCAATCGTGGCGTGCCAATCTTTCTGTTTCAGGACGACGATTTCCTGGCCGGCGGAAGGAAAGCCAAAGAATGGGCGATGGAGATTGCCGACCTGATCGCCAAAGAGGGTCTGGCCGGCAAGTTAGCATGGAAGATCAGTTGTCGTTCTGACGAGATTCACGAAGACGTGATCGAACGCCTGATCGCCGGCGGACTGACTCACGTCTACATGGGCGTCGAATCAGGCGACGAAGAAGGGCTGATCAATATGAGTAAGCGGCTCAAACCGGAAGCGCACTTGCGAGCCGGGCGTATACTGAGAAGCTTCAACCTGTCGTTTGATTTCGGGTTCATGCTCGTCGATCCGTATTCGTCGTTTCGCAGCATTCGTCAGCAGGTCGCTTTTCTTGAGGAATTCATCGGCGATGGTTGGACAGTTGCGCCATTCTGCCGGATGCTTCCTTACGCCGGCACGCCCATCAAACGCCGGCTCGAATCGGAAGGACGGATGCTCGGCACATCGTTCGATCCCGATTACAAGTTCCTCGATCCGAAACTCGATCTTTTCTACGACTGGATGGTGAATACGTTCTACGAACGAAACTTTACCAACGAGGGACTATGTCACATTCTGCGTAGTCTGCTCTTCGAAGCACATCTCAGATTGCCGACGGCAAATCCGGTGTCGCAGCCCCAAAAGGATTACCTGCACTACCTGACTGCGATCTGCAATCGCGTTGCGTGTTACACGCTGCGTTGCGCACTCGATCACATCGAACAAACACCACTCTCGATTCTCGAACGTGATTCAAGCTATCTCGATGGTCTTACCGAACACGAGAAGAGAGAAGAAACACGACTGGTGAACGAAATTATTAATTACTACGAGTGGGTCCACCAGGATCACAGTCCGATTCCGGGTCCAGTCGGTAGTTTTGAGAAGACGTGGACCTTCAACGAAGGCGATCGTGAAGCGGCCGGCATTCAAGCCGCATAAGATTCGCCACAAAAGCGTATGGACGTTGTGCTTGTTTCCATGCCGTTTGCAGAGGTCCAGCGACCTTCGATAGCGCTGGGCCTGCTGCATGCATCGCTGGCTGATACGAACATTCAGAGCGAAGTTGTTTATGGAAACTTTGGTCTGGCTGAACGAATCGGGCTGGTCGCGTATCAGTCGATGCAACTGGCGCCGACCGATCATCTACTTGGTGAGTGGTGCTTTGCCGGATACCTGTTTCCAATCGATGAGGCCAAAGACGAGGAATATCTCGATCTCGTGCTGGAAGTGCGTTGCACCGGCTTCCCTGTTGATCTCGAAGACAGAAAGGATCAGATGCGCTGGGTGCGCCGGCAGAGTCTCGCTTATGTCGACTGGCTTGCCGGGACGATAGTCGCGAAGAAACCAAAGATTGTTGGCTGTAGTTCGGTGTTTCAACAGCACTGCGCATCGCTCGCGTTGCTGAAGCGTATTCACGAACTCGATCCCGAGATCATTTTGTTGATGGGTGGCGCAAACTGTGAAGGCGAGATGGGTGTGCAGACACTCGAGTCGTTTCCGTGGGTCGACTGTATCGTCTCCGGCGAAGCGGACGCACTGTTTCCTGAACTCTGCAGAGTATTGTTGGACCATGGTCGCGATGCCACCTCGATTCCGGATGGCGCTGTCTCACAGCGACAATTGAGAAGCCCGTTTCGCGTCATTTCACAACAACCGGTGCAAGCGCCACGTTCGCTCATTCACAACATGGACTCGTTGCCATTGCCTGACTATCGGCACTACTTTCAGGCCCTGAACGCCTCGACGTTAACTAATCTGATCAAACCGGGACTGTTGGCTGAGAGTTCGCGTGGTTGCTGGTGGGGCGAAAAGTTTCACTGCACTTTCTGCGGTTTGAACGGTGTCGGCATGCAGTATCGGTTGAAATCACCCGAGCGCGTGATCGATGAATTGTCCGAGTTGAAGCGTCTCTACGGCATCGGCAACATTCAATTCGTCGACAACATTCTCGACATGTCGTACTTCAAGACCGTCCTGCCGAAGCTTATCGAATCAGATGAAAAGTTTTCCCTGTTTTATGAAACGAAAGCCAACCTGAAACGCGAGCAGGTCGAGTTACTCGCGCAAGCAGGTATTCGCTGGATTCAACCCGGCATCGAGAGTCTCGACGATCGAGCTCTCAAGCTTCTCGAAAAAGGAAACTCGACGTTGATGAACTTGCAGCTCCTGAAATGGTGCTGCGAACTCGATATTGATGTCTCCTGGAACCTACTTTGCGGAATTCCCGGTGAGTCAGACGACTGGTACGCGAACATGGCAGACTGGTTGCCGTCGATCTTTCATTTCCAACCACCAACCGGAGTCGCCCGCATCAGATTCGATCGTTTCAGTCCTTACCACATGCGGCCACACGATTTTGGTCTCACGCTCGAGCCGAGTCGCACCTATCCATACGTATATCCACTCGCAAAAGAATCGTTGATGCGTCTGGCGTATTCCTTCGAAGACAACAATCGGCCGCGACATATGCATCGCGGTCTCTCGAACGAACCCGGTCAGCAGCGTTTGCAGGAAGTGGTCGTCTACTGGAACCAACTCTGGCGCGCTTCGAAACCGGTGCTGCAGGTTTACGACGAAGGTGAACGCTTGCGATTCTTCGACACGCGACCATCTGCCATCCAGAGAAGCTGGACCATCGAAGGAGCCGGAGCTGAAGTCTATCGATTATGCGACTCAGCACAAACAATGTCGGCGCTGCATTCCGCGTTAGGTAAAACCTTCTCAACCGACAAGCTCGAGTCGGCGATTGGTACCCTGCTGATCAACAAGGTTCTGCTATCGCTGAACGAAAAGCTACTTGCAATCGGCGTAAACCATCACCACCCCTTCTAAATCCTGCCCCGGAAGTTGAGATTCGTAACTCAATTTTACGAATCTCAAAGTGCTCCATACACGTCTGAAACGTTTCCTCGGATATTGCCATTACAGTTGATTTAGGGTCTTTGACCCGACGTACGAGTCTTGATTTTTGGAGGAGATTGAGATGACAAAAGCGAAGACTACAAAGAAAAGTAAAAAAGGGGCTACTAAGAAAATGGCTGCCGGTCAAACGTCGAAGTTAAGAGTATCGACGCACAAGCTGGAAACCATGTTGATGAACGCGGAAAACACTCCCTCACAATTCAACGGCTCGGTTCACTTTGAAGCCGTGGCGTCGTTTCTTGTTTCGAGCAGTTCGTCATTGCTCGTTATGTATCGTCCCCAGGGCAATTATTCACCAGCCGATATTGGAGCTGCCGCTTCTTTTCTGCGACATGGTCTCGGAAAAGACGAAGGTGATCCGTTAACTGTGCTCGGTTACCCGGCAAACCTCTTCGGACAGCAATCCATTTTGATGGTGTCGGCGAACTAGGAGGCGAACAATGGTGTCATTTGGTAGAACTTTTCGACATTCCGCAATTACGTTAATCCAATTCATCTTGATTGTGCAGCTTGTAACAGTGCCGTTCCAATCTGTTAAGGCTGCACCATTGCCACCATTACCTGACAACGGAATCGTGGTAGGTCAAACCAAGCTTTTCGACGAGCGATCGCTTGCCCTGATGCTGCAGGGAGTTCAGGCACGACTAGCTAATCGAGACTTCTTCGATCAGGGAAGCATTGCGGCAGCCATCGGCAAGATGCAAGGTGCTCGATTAGATACATCATCATTCGGCTTGAATGTCACGACGACGCCCCTGCCGGGCACAAGCACTACGATCAATACCGGAAGCACAACCACTCTTAACGAAGCAATCACCCAACCGACTTCTCCCGCCAATCTGCCCACCCCCTTCCCGAATATCGTCACCACAAATAATGTGGTGACACCGAATACGATCAGTCAAACGATTACTCAGCCGGCTGTAACACCAGCAGCGCCTGCTCTCGCAGCGCAGCCATCCACATTGGCGTTTCAGCCGTCCTTTGGACTTGCACCTCAAACTCTCCTTGCACAGCAATTGGAACTCACGCACGACCTTGAAAATTACCGGTTGCTGCTGGAAGGCTCTTTGACAGACAGGATCATCAATGCGCGCGGCACGTCCGCTAACGGCGGCTTCGATTACATCGGTCCTCGTATGAGAGCAATTGCCGGCTTTCAAATCAGCATCGACTCATTGAGACGTTACGAAAATGCCGTGGCGGAAGTGGAGATAACAGTATCGACAGTCAGTCCTGTAGATCCAGTCGGAAAGAATCCCCCATCGGTTGTGATGCTCCTGCCGCAAGAGAACAACTACAACGTTGCTACCTTTACGAAAGACTCGAAACAATTTGGTTTTGGTGTAGCTGTTCAGCCAATTAGTTTCGGGTTAGCCACTCAAAATCAGAAGGAAACTCTCTATCTGGTCCAGGACACTGACACGGTGGCTTTTCAGCGCGAGCGTCCAAAGACTTCGACGGGTCCACTGGACCCTAAGGCCGTTACGTTAGGGTGGCAATTCAGACCCGTCCTGGGTCAAAAAACAGTCAAGGCTGGTCCACGTCAGGTATTTGCCGTACTCGCCCTCCCGGTCCCGGATGGCTTCGCTTACGACGCAACCGTGAAAGCCACTACTCACTGGCGACGTTACAACTCAAAGACAAAGGCAGTCGGAGCCGTGATCGACGGATCAAGCAGTACGCAGGATTTAACTAACCTGACTATTCCCGGGAACTTCGTGAATGGTGAACCGCTACAACCTATAGCTACGGGAGTATCGGCGGTAGATGCCGGTCAGGGAAACGTGCTGGTCAACGTATCGGGAAGTTACTTTCTGCCGGGCACGTCCGTCGTCCTGGGAAATCAAATTATTGACAATGCCGAGAAGGGTTTCTTCCTTCAGGGTGAAAAGAATTTCCGTTGGCTCGTTCCCGGGCAACAACTGGCTTCCGTTGATGACGCATTGATTGTCGGTCGCTTTGGTCCTCCAAAGGAGTTAAGAGACCCGGCAGTTACAAATCCGGCATCTGTGGCGTTAATGGGACGCCTTTCAATCTCAAACGTCACGGTCACGTCGCTGAATGCCGAAACCTGTCAGATGGTGGTCACAGTTGTACACACAGTTCCACCTCGTCCCGCGGTGCCGCCGGCTCCACCTGTGATTGCACCACCGCCGGAGACTGACCTGATTCTGGTTGTCGGAGACAAAGCTTATGGTTTCAGTGATGCACCGATGCGGTCCACATCTGTAACAGCCATAGCCGCGGGCGGCGCCAGTGCAAGCAGAACCTACACACTGACGGCGGTCGTCCCAGCACGACTCGCCCAAACCATCGGGACGATTGTCGTTAAGCGGTTGTTCTTTGGTCCACGATTTCGCGCCGAATTTTCGCTTGCGCCTCCCAGTGTTTTCACCGCTTCGAAAGTGACGATACTATCGAGTGGCGGCGGCATGAAGTTGGGCATCAGCGGCACCGGCTTTACCAACGATTTGAATACAAAAGTAGTTGTGGACGGGACCACCATGACTCCCGTCGCGGCTCCGGTCGGAGGCGTTTCACTTGAGTGGAAAGATCCGACGCTGCTGGTGTTAACACTTCCCGATGCTCTCAGCAAAACTGTCAAACAGATTGCGGTGGCTTATGGGAACGCAACCTCAACAATCTTACCGGTAACAGCTCCCGCCCCGCCGCCGCCTAAACCCACGGTGACAAACATCACTCCGGTTAACGTGAACGATCAGATATACGTGACCGTCGCGGGAACCAATCTCGGCTCAGTTGATAAGGTTATCTTCCAGGGAGAAGTTCTCAAGTCAAAGAATCTTGCGGACGATGGAACCAGCATGGAAGTTCTGGTTACAAAGGAAATGACCGACTCGGCCGGGCGGAAGGCGATCGATTTTGTCTCAAAAGATGGAAAAGAGGTGTCGGGAGTCTTAATCGTTCGACCCTGAATAATTTTTCATGAGATCCCTGATGTAAGTGAAAGTCAAATCACACCGAACGTACTGTAGGGCGGCCCTCCGTGGCCGCCCCACGTTTAAATTCCACATTGGAGCGGCCACGATGGCCGCCCCTACAGTTACGCCCAATTCTCGTGATATAAAACTGGCGCTCGTTTGCTTCTCGTTGCTCGCAGGAGGATTCTCATGTCCACTGTTCTACGCACAATCATTCTCATCTGTTTGATCGCGCCGGCGTTGTATGCCGCCCCCAAACCCGGATTTCAGTCCTTTATTGTCGGCAATCCGGCCGATGCGCCTCCGGCTGCAACGCTGAGTCGTGGCCTCGTGCTGATGGGCGGCGGTACGGACGTTGACGCTGCATTTCAATGGATGTGCCAACGCGCGGGTGGTGGCGACTTCCTCGTCATCAGAACGACCGGTACAGATGCCTACAATCCGTACATTCAACAACTCTGCCCACAAATGGATTCGGTTGAAACGATAATTATCACTACCGTCAACGGCGCAAACAATGCATACGTCAGCAACCAGATACTGAATGCAGAAGCACTCTGGATTGCCGGCGGCGATCAATCAACCTATGTGAATTTGTGGCGCGGAACGGCCGTGCAAACAGGTGTGAATAATCTGCTAAACATCAAGCAGGTACCGGTTGGCGGCACGAGCGCCGGACTCGCAGTGCTGAGTCAGTTCATCTATACCGGCCAACTCGGTTCGGTGACGTCAAGCCAGGCACTCGCGAATCCTTTTCACCGATACGTCACTCTCGATCGAGACCTGTTTCAATCGTCACTCGGCGCGAACAAACTCTACGATTCACACTTCGTGACGCGTGATCGAATGGGCCGGACAATCGCTTTTCTGGCACGCATCGTTAACAACGGCTGGGCCACCCAACCTCGTGACATCGGATTAGACGAAGAGACCGCGCTCCTGGTAATGCCAACTGGCGCTGCGACCTTGGTGGGCTCAGGTACTGCGTACTTTCTCCAGGCACCTGGACCAGCCCAGGTCCTCGCTGATCGCACCCCGCTGACATATTTAAATATAGGTGTGTACAAAGTCCCACAGGGCGGCACGTTCAATCTCTCAACCTGGACCGGTACCGGTGGCGTGGCCTACACACTAAACGTAAACAACGGATCGCTGACGTCAACACAAGCCGGCGGCAGCATTTATTAACCACGATTACGCAGATCCTAACTTCAGGTGCACTATGAGAAATATCAGTTCCCTCCTCGTTACTTTCGCTACTATCTCCCTGTTCTCCATCAACGTTCTGGCTCAGAACGGAAGCACAACGGCTTCTGTCTCCAGCATCAAGAACGTTCAAATCACGACGTCCGCAAAAGAAGCTGAAGTCGGTCAAACTGTAAAAGTGAACGTGGTCGCAACCGATGCTGCTGGCAACGTGATCAAGGAACAGCCTTCAACTTATTTCGCCGGCCCTTTCGACATTGCCGCCGTTGACGACAACGGTAATGTGAAGCTTTTCGGCATCGGCGAAGTTACTGTTGGTGCGATTGTCGGAGGCAAACCGGGCTTAACCACGTTCATGGTAAAGGCGCCGAGCGTCAAGACGATTGACATTGGCGCGTTGAAGCGTCCGGTCGTCGTTGGCGGCAGCGCCCGGCTCGACGCCGTTACGCGCATTTTCAACGGCGACCCGCGCACTGGTGTGCTGGTCGAATGGACTTCTGACAACGCACAAGTCGCGACTGTCTCACCAGGCGGAGTAATCACCGGAGTTGGCCCAGGCAAAGCGACAATCACTGCTACGTCAGGATCAGCTACAACAAAGACGACGATCACAGTCGTCAAAAGCGATCTGCATAAACTCGTGGTTGCCGGCGGCCCGCAGTCGGCGCGCACCGGCGATGTGATCTCGTTCAATGCGAAGGCGAATCCGGACGACAACTTCACCGTGCAATGGGCCGTTAACGGAAGCGGAGCCACCATCGACGACGATGGAAAATTCGTTGCCGACCTGCCCGGCACTTACATCGTCACGGCAAGTAGCGGCATGGTTTCATCGAGTGCTTCGGTTGTCGTTACACCACGCAATCTCGAACGCGAAGTCGAAATCGTGGGTCGTGCGCCGTTCAAGGAGTTTCAGGGAGCGGAACAGTGGATCATCGGCAACTACGCGTATTACTCAACGATTTCGGATCGGTTCCTCGTTTATGACATTTCCGATCCGGCCAATCCGAAACTAACTGACACGATCAAAGTCGATGCGCGTCTCGTCAACGATATTTCAACGACGGCGGATGGCAAGATTCTCGTGATCTCACGCGAAGGCGCGTCGAACCGCAAAAACGGAATCGCTTTTTACGACACGTCTGATCCGGCTCATCCCAAACTGATTTCTGAATATACGGCCACCGTGACCGGCGGTGTTCACAGCGCGTTTGTCGACAGTCACTACGTCTATCTAACCGACGACGCCACCGGCTCGATGCGCGTGATCGATTTCGCCGACGTGAAGAACCCGAAAGAAGTGGCGCGCTGGCAAACAGAAAATACTCTTGCCAGCACCATCACCACGAAAGAAGGCGATCACATCGCTGGACGCTACATTCATGATCTGCAAGTCAAGGACGGTCTCGCGTACCTCGCTTACTGGCACGATGGTTTGATCGTTCTGGATGTTGGCGCAGGCTTGAAAGGCGGCAGTCCGGAGAATCCGAAGTTCGTGAGCCAGTTGCGTTTCAATCATCACGAACTTTACGGTGATGGCTGGCTCGCGGGCACTCACTCGGTTTACCGCTACGGCAAGTACGTCTTCATCGGCGACGAAGTGTTTCCCGGAATCTTCGACATCAAGTCGCCGAAGCGTGTGTTCGTGCGTGGCATCGTGCACGTGATCGATGTCTCGGATATTAACAATCCACGCAAAGTGGCCGAGTATCCGGTGCCAGAGGGTGGCGCGCACAACATCTGGGTTGAGAATGATGTGATGTATGTAGGGTACTACAGCGGCGGCGGTCGCATCGTCGATGTCTCCGGTGACTTGTCTGGCGATCTCTATCGACAGGGTCGCGAGATTGGACGCATTTGGACCGGCGATCCGGATGCGTTCCGTCCGAATCTTCCAATGACCTGGGGCGCACAGCCGCACAAAGGATTGATCTACTTCAACGACATCAACTCAGGACTGTGGATCGTAAAACTCGGAGAGAAGATCGAGAAAGGCTCGACGACGTCACCAAACTGATCGTTTTGTGCCTTTTTGTGGCTACTTATAGAAATCGATCCCTGCGGCGCCGGGTCCAACATCCAACGTCGCCACTGTCTTGAGTGCCGCGAGGTCGATGACTTCGACTGTTCCCGGTTCTGAACCAACGCCTTCAACTGTGACGAAGGCATAGCGATCGTCCGGTGAGACCACAACGCCGTGCAGCACTCTGCGCTTCGTCGGCAGACGCGCCAATTCCCTGCCCGTCTTCAACTCGTAGATCGAAACTGACTGATCACGTTTATTGGTCGCGAGCAAACGTTGGCCGTCGTGTGTGACCTCAAGATTGTAAACACCCGCACGCGCAGGAATCCGTCGCACGAGTGTCCACGTATTCGCATTAACCTCAACGATCTCACTCGACCCGTTACACGCAACAAAGATTGATGAACCATCGACCGAAGGCTCAGCCCACGTCGGCGAACAGGACTTATCACCCGGCTTCGGCGGCTCCGAACCATGCCCTGCCATACCGTGCATCGCGTGCGTCGATGGCGTCGCGCTTACATTTGGTGGACCACTCATCCCCTTCTCTTGATCCTTAGTCACCACAAAATAGCGAGAAGCCTTCAACGAGCGAGTATCAATCTCGACCAGCATGTCGTTCATCATGCAGGCTGAGTATTGCTTCGTTCCCTGCGGATTCAGACGCGAACCATGCGGCATCGTACACGTCGGTATGCGCGCGACTTCAGTCATCGTTTGTGTCGAGACCACGGAGACAGTTGACGGCACCATATCGCCGTGCAAATTGAAGTTGACGACGAAAAGAAAGTTGCCGTCGGGAGAAACATCTAACGTTGCGGGGAAAAGCCCGAGAGTGGCTTTTCCTACCACCGCATCGTTCTTCGTCGCATACTTCCAAACAGTTCCGAACGGCCGGCCATGCGCGATCGTGACGTAATAAAACTGTCTATCCGGTGAGATCACGATCCCGTGTGGACCATCGATATCCACCGGCATATCACCAGTATCAATCTGGCGCTCAATACGAAATCCTTCTGGTCCAAAACGAACGAGAGCGATCTTGTCGGCAGCCTCGGACAAGACGTAAAGCCAATAATCTTTGTCGGGCTTAGTTTGCGATCTGGATACGGCTGGGTAGAGCGCGGTCAACAGGAAAATAAAGATCAGGTAACGATGATAGTTTCTGTTCAACTCTTTCGCCTTAATAGTTGCACGATGCGAATACAGCCTCACGGCCACGTTTCGCTCGATATTTTAATCCAAAAAGGAGTCACTAAGGTGAAAGAGATTATCTTTGCTTTTTTCTTCGCAATTCAACTCTTAATCGTCAACATTGTTGCTCAAGCTCAACCTTATCAGATCATTAACACTCAAAACTCCGTCGTCGGTGGGGATCTGAGTAAAACTGTCACCACCATTCAAGAAGGCAACAACTCGCTCGATCGCTTTCTCATGACGGAAGTGACGAAGCCATTGCCGAACCAGGCTATCCGTGGCGTGATCTTACTGATGCCGCCGTTGGGAAGCGGTTTTCAAAATTATGAAGTCGGTGAAGATGGTGATTACAACAATTCATTTGTGGCATTTTTTGCGCGCCGGAACTTCGCCGTCTTTGGTTACTCGCCGCGAGTGCAGGGTCTTGCGGCCGGATCGTGTGAGAGTGGCGCTGTGGATTGCTCGCCAATGGCGAACTGGGGTTTACAGACTGTCGTCGACGACGCAACCTTCATACGCCAGCAGATCGCACTAAAGTATCCCGATCTGAAGATTGTGGTGGGCGGACTCTCGATGGGTAGCATCGCTTCGCAGGCGCTATTGAATGCATATCCAAACGACTATGCCGGGGCAATTCTGATCGAAGGCACGCTGCACGACACCAGCGCAAACGTTCGTGCGATCAATGCAAACTTCTGTGCGTTGTTCGAAGCTCAACTCGCCGGCGGCGTGTATTACGACGGGCAAAGTGCACCAGGGTTTAAGTTCTTGAATCAACTGGCGCAGGTCGCTCCAAACGCACCCGCTGCGATTCCGGGGTTTCCACCGGGAATTACCAATCATCAGGCGTGGGTGCTGGCACTCAGCGCGCCGCCACTATCGCCACTCACGCCGCGACCGGGTTACTACAATGTCGCCGGCAATTTCCTCGAAGATCGATTCTTCTTTGCAAATGAACAATTGGTCCATGACAACGCGGCGGGGTTCAACGACTACACACCCGTCAGAGCGTTTCGGGATCTTAATTGTGGTTTGGCTGGTGAGACGACGTTCACAAATAATCTCAGCAGCTTCACCGGACCGGTGATCATGTTTGCCGGAGGACATGGATTCGGCAGTGCTATGCTCGACACGGCACAACTGATGAACTCCGCGGACGTGACCATCAATTTCAAAGCAGACTACGGTCACGTCGATTACATGTTTTCAAAGAAACATCAGCACGAACTCGAACACCCAATCTTCAACTGGTTGCTACAGAAACCACTCCGGTAAGAATCTTGCCGCAGATGAACGCGGATGAACGCAGATCCGCGTTAATCCGCGTTCATCCGCGGTCTATTACTGGAGATCTAACAACCAAATATCACTTTCAGTCGAGTAAGCGGAGAAATAAATAAATTGTCCATCTCTCGAGACAGCGATGCCCTGAATCTGCGCGTCTCGCAACGCCAAAATCTCACGCAGTCCTTTTTTCGCAACATCGCCGACATGCGCCTTCCCGCCTGTCAAACAGATATAGCCGGTGCTATCAGGAATCCACATCGGGTAACCACAAACGTCACCGGCTTTCTCGTATCGGTTTGTCTCAAACGAGTAGTAACCGATCTGCCCATCAGTAAACGTCCCGATCAATGTCTTACCATCGCGCGACCAATCCCAGGCAACAAATGTCTTGTCTGGCTTCGGTAACTGCGGCAGCGTTTGCGAAGACCAATCCTTACTGAGATCGAGAATGACGTTCACTCGACTTCGCTGAATGAGCAGGCGCGTACCATCAGGAGACCAGAGCGGCAACGTTGTGTCTCCAGGACTATCGAAAGTGAGTTGGCGAAGATTTGTGCCGTCGGCGTCAATTGTCCAGATCTCGTAACGACCACTTCGATCTGAAGTAAACGCGATTCGCTTTCCGTCCGGCGACCAACGCGGGTAACGATCGAAGAATTTATCGGTCGTCAGATCGCGCCAATTCGTTCCATCGCGATCCACCACCACGATGTCTTCCTGCGTTCCACGCAACAGTCTCATCACGAAACGACTGCCGTCGGGCGAGAGTTCGGGTCGCACGATGCGATTATCGCCGCGTGTAATCGAGTACGGCTCGCCAACAGTTCGGCCCCGCTCGCGATCGAAATTGACGGCCTGAATGTTTGCGCGTCGATCCGTCTGCACGTAGATAAGCCGTTTGCCATTGCGCGAGAAATTCAGATGCCGGTTGAAGGTTGCCGGCGTTGAAACCGCTTCCGGCTCACCCAAAACTTTTCCATTCGCTTCGTTAATCGGCACGCGCCAGAAACTCATGTTGCCGGTCCGGTCGCTGGCAAAGTAAAGAAACTTGCCGTCAGGCGACCAAACCGGATTCCAGTTCGTCGAGGCGTCGCGCGTAACAATCTCGATTTCTCCACCGGTTCTCGCAATGGTTGCGATGTCGCTTCTTCCGGCGCTCGGCGGATTGAACCAGAACGCGATGCGCGATCCGTTCGGCGACCACGACGGCTGCATCGCATCGTTTTCACAAAGTGTCCGCTGCGCGCCGCTTTCCACATCAGCAATCACCAGGGAGCTGGGATTGATGTTTCGCGTTGACGGCAAACTGTGACCGACTCGGCTGCAAACAATTTCCTTCCCGTTGGGAGACCATGCCGGATGATGACAACGCGCCACCAGTGGCCTGACGTTTTCGCCTGTCGCTTCCATCAGGTACACACCTGCCGGTTCACGGTTGGAGTAAAACGCGATGCGTTTGCCGTCCGGAGAGTACGACGCCTCATACTCGTCTGAAGGTGTATTCGGCGTTAACGGCCTCGCATTTTTCCCACCCACACGCTGGAGAAACAGATCAAAGTTTCCTTCCGGCTCGCTTGAAAAAACAAAATCCTCGCCATCGGGAGCGAGCGTCGGAAAGAATTCGGTGCCGGCTTGATTGGTCAACTGCAAATGCGAGGCACGCGACCAATCGGGCGCAGTCGTTTTTGTTTTAGTCAGATACCAGATAAGTGGAATAGCCGTGATGACGATCACAGCAGCAATCGCAATCGGCCAGAACCAGGAGCGCCGTGCGATCTGCGGCAGAGATCCGGTGACGGCTTTGGGATTCGAGATCGTCGCCGCTGAATCGATCATTCGCATAAGACGACGAATGTCAGCCCGGAAGTCTGACGCGGTTTGATAACGAAGCTCGCGATCTTTCTCGAGCGCCTTTTGCAGGATCAGGTCGATATCAGGCGGAAGCGTGGCATCAATCGCAGTCGCCGCTTTGGGCTCGCCCGAGAGAATCGCGTTGATGGTCGCTTGTCGCGTCTCAGCTTTGAACGGTTTGTGACTGGTAACAAGTTCATAAAGCAAAACGCCGAGACTCCAGATGTCGGTGCGATGATCGACCGGCTCACCACTCGCCTGTTCCGGCGACATATAGGCCAGCGTTCCCATCGCCACGCCAACTTGAGTACTGACTCCGTCGTCACCGGCCGCAACTTCGCTCAATTTCACGAGACCAAAATCGAGAACCTTTGCATAACCATCAGGACGCACCATGACGTTCTCAGGCTTGATGTCGCGATGCACGAGCCCGGCTTGATGTGCGGCGGCGAGTCCTTCCGCAACCTGCGCCACCAAGGCGAGGCTCTCTCGCAATCCCAGTTTCTCGCGCGACGAAGAAAGAGTTTGGCCTTCGACGTATTCGATGGCGATGAAATGAATGCCGCCGGCTTCGCCCACTTCGTAGATGGTTACGAGGTTTGGATGATTCAACGCTGAAAGTGCACGCGCCTCTCGTTGGAAACGCGCCGATCGCTCGGTGTCGGCCACAAAATGCCACGGCAGAATCTTGAGTGCGACTAAGCGATCGAGTTTACTGTCGCGCGCCAGATAAACTTCGCCCATACCGCCCGCGCCGATGAGTTTTTCAATTTTGTAGTTAGCCAGTTCCCTGCCGATGAGGGAGAAAGAGGTGGTGAGGTTTGAATCCTGGGCCAGCGACTCAGCCGCGACTCTCATCGCTGAACGTTCCATGAAGTTTGTCGCTTGCGCTTGTGCCTTTAACAGACTCAGTACTTCATCGCGCAACACCGCGTTGTCTTTGCTGGCCTCTATGACGAACGCTTCGCGCTGATCAGGCGGTTGGGCCATAGCCTGGTCCAAGAGAGCGTCAACCTGTTTCCAGAGGTCGGGATCCATCGATTAATTTGAGGAGAGTTCGCGATAGAGCCAGGCTTTGGCTTTGTTCCACTCGCGCATCACGGTGATGGGCGCAACCTTCATCACTTCGGCCGTCTCTTCGACACTCAGACCACCGAAAAAACGCAACTCCACGATTTGGCTCTTGCGTTCGTCGATCCCTGCCAGACTTTTCAACGCCTCGTCGAGTGCCAAAAGATCCGCGTCTTTGTCCGCGGTGACGGTCATTGCTTCGTCGAGAGAAATGTTGAGTGCTTCGTTTTTGTTATCCACTTTCGGACGCTGCCGTGCGAAATCAACGAGGATACGGCGCATCATCTGTGCGGCAACGCCAAAAAAGTGAGCCCGGTTTTGCCAACGCACAGCTTTCCAATCGATCAGTCGCACATACGCTTCGTTGATCAGAGCTGATGTTTGCAGCAGATGATCGGGTCGCTCTCTGCTCATGTAACGTTTGGCAAGCCGGTATAGTTCGGCGTGAACAAGCGGCGCGATGCGTCCCAGCGCGTCTTCATCGCCGTTTCCCCAGGCTAACAAGAGTTCGGTGAGTTCGTGAGCCCCAGATTCGTCCATAGCGGGACCCTCAGGACCAAGCAGGTGCGAATAACGCTTCTGAATTTACCACACACCGCTGGAGTATTTGTGGGTTATTAGTTTGACCCTGTGGAACGTACTGTAGGGGCGGCCCTCCGTGGC
>DASSFI010000094.1:0-243703 GCA_035694465.1 Pyrinomonadaceae bacterium
GTGGCCGCCCTTGGTTTGACGCAGGTACGATTCGATACACGCATGATTTGACGCAAGGGCGGCCACGGAGGGCCGCCCCTACAGTACGTTCCGAGTCTATTGAGGGTTCTTCGTGGTCATTAGCGCACGCCGAAGAGGATATCAACCGTCAACTGGTCCAACCGCTCGTAAGGAAGAGACTTGCGCGCTAACTCAACGCGATCGAGCGGCATTTCCTTCACGCGCTTTGCATTCTCGGTGCTGTACTTACCAATCGACTCGCTGGAACCATTACTTATCTCCGCCAGCAACGCCTTGATCTCCTGATCCTCATCAAACTGCCGCGCCTTCTCCTTGAGTATCAGATAATTCCGCATGCACCCGGCCGCAAACGTCCACACACCTTCTTCATCCTCACTACGATAAGAATGCGCATCGAAGTGTCGTGGTCCATCGTAAGCAGCCTCGAGCAACCTCACCAAGAAGAACAGATTCTTGATCGACTCCGATCCGAATCTCAGATCCTGATCGAAACGCGGACCTTTCTGATCGTTGAGATCGATGTGAAAGAGCTTGTCCGCTTCGATCGCCTGCGCCACGACGTGATAGAAGTTGAGTCCCGACATCTGCTCGTGTCCGACTTCAGGATTAACTCCAACCATCTCCGGGTGATCGAGTGTCGCAATGAATCCGAGCATCGCGCCCGTCGTCGGCAGATAGATATCGCCACGCGGCTCATTCGGTTTTGCTTCCAAAGCGAAACGATAGTTGTAACCCTGATCCATCGAGTACTCGCAGAGAAAGTTGAGCGCTTCACGATTCCACTTCAACGCCTCGCGCGGATCTTTGGCCGCATCGACTTCCGCGCCCTCACGTCCACCCCAGAAGACATAGATCTGCGCGCCCAACTCGGCGCCGAGGTCCATCGATCGCATCGTCTTCTGCAATGCGTACATGCGCACGCGCGGATCGCTGGAAGTAAAAGCACCATCCTTGAAAACCGGATCGTAAAAGAGATTCGTCGTCGCCATCGGCACTTTCATACCGTAGTCGTCGACTGCTTTCTTGAACTCACTAACGATGCGATCGCGTTCAGCCGGCGTCGCATCGATAGGCACGAGATCGTTGTCGTGCAGATTCACACCATAAGCACCAAGCTCACTCAAACGTTTCACGATCGTTACCGGAGTTATAGTCGCGCGCGTCGCATCGCCAAACGGATCGCGACCGCGATTGCCGACGGTCCACAGACCAAAAGTGAATTTATGTTCCGGTTTCGGTTGAAAATTATTGCTTACCATGTATCCCTCTTTTTTGTGTTTTTCGCGCCTTTTGGCTCAAAGTATCGGCTCGCGAAGTTTAAGAACGTGGGCCAGTTCGGCGCGGTCGTGTGACCGCCGCGATGTTGTCGAAAAGCGATGTCGCCATCGATCAAGGTGGTTTCGATCGCCGGAAACTCGGTCACACCGAGATCTTCTTTGCCTAAGAGTTTGTACACCGGGCCGGCGGCGACGGCCGCGAGGAACATCCCTTTCGCATCGACCCACCAGTCGCCTTTGTCACCCGTACCAATAAACACCGGTCGCGGCGCGCACATGGCGATCAATTCGTGTGCATCAACCGGCAGGTCGTTCCAGTTGAGCGGCCCCGCATACTTGAGATAGTTGCCGGCCATCCAGTGATACTCACCGGAGGAAGCGATGTTCTCGACGAGTTCGCCCCAATTGCGTCGATGGAGTTTCGCTCCCGCCGCTCCTGACGAACTGACATAAGCGACCGCAAAACGCGAATCATAAGCCATCGCGACCAGCACCGCTTTTCCGTAACGTGAATGGCCTTCGAGTCCGACGCGTTTTGCATCGACAGTCTTGTCGCTCTCAAAATAATCGAGTGCACGACTCGCGCCCCACGCCCACGCGCGTAACGCGCCCCATTCGTCGAGACCGCGCGGCTGTCCTTTGTTTGTCAGCCCGATTATGCCCAACGTCAAACCAGCGCCATTGTCTGCCTGCACACTCGTGGGAATCAGACTCGCGTATCCCCAACCTTTACTCAACACCTGCTGTTGCCACGGCGCATCAGGTGGTGTTTGTGGGGCTGGCGGACGAAATCCAGGCGGGAACACGAAGCTCAGTTCCATCATAACGGGAACAGGCCCCGTCGCCTTCGCCGGAGTTGTCAGTGATAACTGGATATCTACATTGACGAGTTGATAAGCGGAGTTGTTAACGTGGCCCACTATCTTTTTCGAAACGACCGGAATGTCATACTTTACTTCCTGCTTCGTCTCTATAACTTCCCAATCAACGCGCGGCACGTTGTTCGGCACTTTGCCGTACATTTCACGATCGAAGTCTGTGACGATCTCAGGGCGGCGTTGATCCCACCACATCTTCGCCGTCGTCACGCGTTTGCCATTTTTTAGCAACAACGGATCGGGAAGCGCAGGAAAAGGATTCGCTTTCGCTTCGTCGTAGTTCGCGGCGTTCGGCGCATTTGGATCGTTGCCGTTAACGCCGGGTCTGAGTGACGCAATGCTTAAGAGTCCCAACAGCCGCCGATGATCCTGTTCGGCAGTTAACTCGACCGGCAATATAAGATCATTGCCGGCAATATTAATGACTGCGGCTAACGCCGGTTTGCCTCTGCCAAAACGGTCGAAAAGCAGCGGATAATTTGTGCGGCCCTTCATGGGCCAGTTATTGAGCCACGAGTCTCCGTCGGCGACGCCCCAGAAAGTTACGCGCTCGATGGCATCGCGATGTTTGAGATAGACCTGAAACAACTCTGCATAACGCTTTGCCAACGCTAATTGCTTCGCATCGGGCAACCGATCGACGAAAGGATTTAGCTGCGGCGTGACCGGATCATCGACTGCGTAATCGGCGCCGATCTTCGTCGTGCGTGGCAACACATCGACATCGAGCTCGGTGATTTGAATCTTAAGACCGAGCGCGGAGAACGCGGCGATAGTCGCGTCTTCATCGGCCACTGAAGGCCACTCGAGCTGATTGTGGTTTTGCAGTCCGACACCCGTGATTACTACACCTGCGGCTTTCAATTTCTTGAGCAGTTCAACACCGCCGGCACGTTTTGCCGGCAGTTCCAGATCGTAATCGTTGTAGTAAAGTTCAGCCGCCGGATCAGCTTCGTGAGCAAACTTGAATGCCTGGACCAGGTAGTCTTCGCCAATAATTTTGAACCACGGCGATTGGCGCATCGTGCCGTCCTGATTCAACGCCTCGTTGACGACGTCCCAACCATTGATTTTTCCTTTGTAACGACCAACGACGGTAAAGATATGGTCGCGCATGCGCTTCAGCAGGGTCTCACGGTCGACGGCATTCCCTTTTCCGTCTTCAAACACCCAACGCGGTGTTTGGTTGTGCCAGACGAGTGTATGCCCAACGATGAACATCCCACGCTTCTCGCCAAACTCGACAAAGCGATCCGCGGCGGCAAAGTCATATCGTTCAGCCTCGGGATGGACCAGAGCCCACTTGAGAATATTTTCCGGCGTGATGCTGTTGAAGTGAGTGGTGACAATCTGTGCACCGCGCGTGTCTTGTTCGAAGATCTGGCGCCGATTCAGCGCGGCTCCAACACGGAAGTCGTTCTTAAAAACGTCCTTCAATGTTCGGTCTTGCGCCGCGACCGAAGAACAGATCACCAAGAAGCACAAAAACACAAAAATGTGTCTGTTTGTGCCTCTTTGCGGCCTACTTAACCTCGAGTTTAGCCGTTTCATACTTTACTGAACTGGTTCCCACCATGATGTCGAACCATCCCGGCTCGACAACGCTTTTCATATTCACATCAAGAAAGGAGAGTTTGTCAGGCGTGATCACAAACTCAACCGTCTTGCTCTCGCCCGCCGCGAGTGAAATGCGTTTGAAGTCTTTGAGCTCCATGATCGGGCGCGTGACTGAACTCACCAGATCGCGAATGTAGAGCTGAACGATCTCGTCACCGGCGCGCTTCCCGGTGTTGGTTACCGTGACGCTGACCTTTGTCTCGCCCGCGACCCCGATTCGTGCCGGATTAAGTTTTAGATTGGAATAAGCGAACGTCGTGTAGCTGAGTCCAAAGCCAAACGGAAACAACGGTTCCTTGTTTGCGAATAGATAACCTCGTCGCGCAGTCGGCTTGCGGTTGTAGTACAGCGGCAACTGGCCCACCGATCGCGGGAAACTAATCGTGAGTTTGCCGGCCGGATTGTAGTCACCGAAGAGAACATCAGCGACGCCCACGCCCGTTTCCTGTCCTAAATAAAATCCTTCGAGAATGGCAGGTACATTCTCGGCTATGTAGTTGATCGAAAGTGGACCACTGTTAATCAACAGGACGATTGTTGGCTTCCCGGTCTCGACCACGGCTTTGACGAGATCATTCTGTCGTCCAACCAGATCGAGACTGTCGCGATCGCCGAGATGATTGTCAGCCCAGCCTTCCTTGTTCGTGTCTTCATTACCACCAAGCACAAGCAATGCAATGTCGGAACTCCTCGCAACCTGCACGGCTTCAGCGATCATCTTCTGGTCCGCTGCCGCATCGCTAAGCTGAGCGCTGTCAGCAAACCAGTTCCCGCCCTCTTTCGTGATTTTGCAGCCTTCTGCATAGTTAACTTTGACACGGCCGCCAACCTTGTCTTTGATTCCCTGAAGCACACTGACGCCACGCATCGGATCGTCACTGTATCCACCGAGATGCACGTGGGCCGCATTCGGACCGATCACCGCGATCGATCGCAACGCGCTTGCATTCAACGGCAACACGTTATTGTCGTTCTTCAGGAGGGTAATCGATCGTCGTGCCGCCTCTGCTGCGAGCGCGCGATGTTCCGCCGAATTAGTGACACGCACCGTGCGCTCAACGTCGACGTAAGGATTCTCAAACAAGCCGAGCAAAAACTTCGCCCGTAGATTTCGCGCCACTGCGCGATCGATCATCGCTTCCGACACCTGACCGTCTTTCACGAGTTGCAAAAGCGTCGGATACGAATCGGGATCGGGAAGCTCTGTATCAACACCTGCTTCAATTGCCAGTTTCGCAGTGCCTGTCTTGTCGCCAGCGAGATGATGAAGATCCATCATCTGCGGAATTGCGTAGTAATCCGAAACGACGAGGCCGTCAAACCCCCATTCTTCACGCAACAGTTTTTGCAGCAACCACTTATTCGCGTGCGACGGCGTGCCGTCGATTTCGTTGTACGACGGCATCACAGCGCCGATTCCCGCTTCAGTCACCGCCGCCTTAAAACTCGGCAGGAAATATTCACGCAATGTTCGTTCGGAAAAATTGACGGGCGCGATATTGGTGCCGCTTTCCGGCTGGCCGTGCGCAGCGAAGTGTTTCGCCGTCGCCATCACGTGATTCTCATCGATGCCTGGTCCAGGCCCCTGCAACGCCCTAACGATCGCGACGCCCATCCGCGAAGTCAGATACGGATCTTCACCGTAAGTTTCCTCGGTGCGACCCCAGCGCGCATCGCGGGCAAGATCGAGATTCGGACCCAGCACGAGCTGACTCCCGCGCGCGCGCGTTTCCACCGCGCCGGCGGTGAAGACTTTCGTGACAAACTCCGGATCCCACGTCGTAGCGAGTGCGATCGGTTGCGGAAAACTCGTGCTGCCTTTGGCCATGTGGCCATGAAGTATCTCGTCGTGAAAAATCGCGGGAATGCCGAGTCGCGTATTCTCGACCAGCCATTTCTGAAGCGCATTGGCAAACGTTGCGCCTTCGCGTGGTCCTTTGCGCTCTCTTTGCCGCGCGATCTGGCCGATGCCGTGCTTCATCACTTCTGCGGCTTTCGCGGGCGAGAAGTCGCCGCGGTCGGTAGCGAAATCGGTTTGCGGATTTACTTGCGGGCGATTGCCCCACAGACAGGTTAACTGCGCGATCTTTTCTTCCAGCGTCATGCGCGCCAGGAGATCGGCAACGCGACGATCGATCGGAAGGTTCCGATTCTTGTAATCGGGCCTGCCGCCGTCTTGTGTGTGTGCCACGGGCAAGCAGAATGCTGAAACGATGAGCGTGACGCTAATCGTGAGTCCAATGATTCGCGATTTTTTCATTTTGTTTTTTTAGCCGCAGATGAACGCGGATAAAACGCCGATCAGATCATCTGACCCAGTCTTCGAAATTGCCTGAGAACAAACGGTTCACATCCCTCGAAATCTCTTCACCGGTAACGGCACGTCCACTACTCAACAGCCGCTCATACGAATCGGCGAGCGCGTTTGCGATCTCTGTGCGCGAGTGTTTCCACTTGTAAATCAGTTGCTCGAGCACGCGCGCGTCCGAGTGTTGTGGGATGAAACTCGTGCCCAGCAATTCGAGCCGCTCGCGCGTGATCTCAGAAACAATCGACGGGTTATTCAAGAACCACCAGCAACCAAACGGCATCAGGTTGTTGAACTTTCGCGCCGCCACACACAACTCATGCTGGTTCTCACGCGAAAGAAACGTCGCAAAAAACTTCACGTCCGGAAACTCAGCACAGAGTCGCTCAACGGCAGTCACATCGGCTTTCCCCACACCATCACCGGCCTCGCGCAAGTTTGGATTGACGCGTCGACGTACGCCAACCATCAACGTGATCGCAAGTCCATGCTCCTTCGCAGTTGGGATGACGACTTCGCGCAGCAACTGGTCACGAGCGTCGTCAGCAGGAAACTTGAAATCCGCCGGTAACGACACACCCATGTAAACCGGATTCATCCGCGCAATCCACAGATCGAGAAAATGTCGCAGGTTCGCCGTTGGTTCTGTAGCTCGCTTCACATTCAACAGACGGTCCAACCGCAACGCCGACTTAAAGCGTGAATCAGCATTGACGTCACTTTTCCATACCTCACCCTCGGCGTCGTCAAACGGATCGTTTGTCATCACGACACCACTCACTCGCGCGATGTCGAAAACGTGATCGATGTGTTCACTGATTCGCCGTGAACTGAAAAACGCGCGTGCTTCACTCAGGTTCTCGGCGCGCGTGTCGAGACCAAACGCATCGAGCACGGTCACGATTCCGCGCGCTGCTTCGGACGCCGGAGAGTTTTCGACAAAGAGAGTCTGCCAAACCAAATCTGCCTGAGCGGTTTTCGAGAGGTCCCAGAAATCGTCGTGAGAAATTCGTGCCGAGCGAAGTGTTTCGGCGGTCAGATAGTGATAAGTCAGCAGTTCATCGATGCCCGACAAACACAGTTCATTGAATTCCGCCGGAAACAGATGCGTGTGCATATCCATCACCGGCATTGAGTTCACCACCGCTTCGACGCGCGCACGCAGTTCTTCCGAATGCGTGAGCAGGTCAGCGAACTTCGTGCGACTTTCGGTAGAGATGACCATATGTGCTTTCTCGGTTTTTTTTATCCACAGATTACACAGATTATTTTATGGAATCTGCGTAATCTGCGGATGGATCGGCCCAACGATCGTTTGGGATCGTCGGCGTCCAACCCGGCCGCAACGGATCCTGATCGTACGGATACGATCCAAGCCGCTGATACAACTCACGATACTCGGCAACTTTATCGCGATCCAGCTTAACACCCAGACCAGGGCCGGTCGGTACGGCGATCGCTCCGTTGTCGTACTTCAGCTTACCACCTTTGATGATGTCGTCTGTTAAGTGATGATAATGAGCGTCAGCCGCGAACGACAGGTTTGGAATCACTGCGCCGAGATGAAGCATCGTCGCGAGCTGAATTCCGAGCTCGCCGGAAGAATGCACGGCTACGCCGAGTTGAAACGTTTCACAAACACCGGCAGCTTTAACACAGGCGCGAATACCGCCCCAAAACGTCGTATCCAGTAACACAACGTCAACCGCCGTATTCAGAACATTAGCAGCGAGTTGCTCAAAGTTTACGACGACCGTGTTGGTCGCGAGTGGCATGCGAACCTTTTCACGCACGCGTCGCATTCCGTTCAGACCAAACACCGGATCTTCGAGATAGTCGTTCTTTATATCTTCGATTTGTTGTCCAAACCAGATCGAGGTTTCAGTGGACCAAACGCCATTTGGATCGAAACGAAAGCTGTCGCCCGCAAGCGCTTCCGCGAGGGCGCGATAACATTTCAGTTCATATTCAGGCGGGAACACTCCGCCTTTGAGTTTGTGCGACGTGAAGCCACAACGTTTCTTCAACTCAACGGCATATTCGACAAGCTGTTCGACCGTGCGAACTTCGCCCTTGCCATCGTTGGGATAACGAAAGAAGAGGTACGACGCGAAGGGAACGTGTTCGCGTAAACGTCCGCCGAGAATCTCAGAAACGGGCACGCCCCACTTCTGTCCGAGGATGTCGAGACACGCAAACTCGATCGCTGCGAGGATCTGGGTGCGATTGTTGTAGAGCGACGCAGTCGGATTCGAGATCAGAAATCGCAGCTCTTCGAGTCGCGCCGGATCGCGTCCAACTAAATATGACTTCAGCGCGTGAAAGGCCGCTTCTGCAGACTCGCCACCGCCACCCATCTCACCCAAACCGATCAATCCTTCATCAGTCTCGACCTCCACGATCGTCCGCACAAACCGTCCCCAATGACACCCGTTTGCATGACGCAACGGCGCCTCGAGCGGAACAGTAATAGTAACTGCACGTAAATCCGTGATCTTCATCCGTGTAATCCGTGGCTCACCATTCAAGTGCCTTCGCTTTGTACTCAGCCAACGTATGCGCCGGCTTTTCTACACCTTCGGGCAATGGCTTTTTGGAAAACGTCTGGAAGTAAAGCAAACACGCGTCACGCCACCAGACCGCATCACGCTCCTGGATCGCGAGCTTCTTGCTGATCGCGGTGTAACGTTCGTCATCAATCTTGCCCTTCAGCCCCGTCCATTTCATGCGCGTCTCTCGCACCCAATCAACACCTCGTTGATAGTCCAACGCTAGTTCATCCCACAACGTTCGCCCCGACTTCATCTTGTGATCCCACGAAACGTGATGAAACCAGAGCAGAAACTCTTCGGGACAACGATCGACGTCAGAAAATTCTTCGCGCAGCGGGAATTGATACTGGCTCACCGTGTTGCTGCCGGTCTTAGTGCGATCGAAACCGATGCCAAACGCATCCGCCTTGTGATAATAGACCGGGTTCCAATCGTCGCGCTTTTCGGTGTCCCACCAGGGCGCTGGTCCATAATGATGTCCGCCCCAGAATAAATGGTGCAGTCCGAGTGGTGTCATGTAGTTGACGACTGCATCGTGCGACCGCAGCATCATTTCCATAATCGTCGTGACCGCTGACGAATCGTGAGTCAGCGTCATCTTGATCCATTCTGATGCGATTTGTTCCGGCGAAAAGTAAACACTCCAGGCGAGTCTGCCAAAGGCGTACCAGTTTGCCTGTAGCATGTCATGATCGGTCCAGTTTCGATCGGAACCGGTGTTGGCGACGCCTGCGATGCCGGTCAAACGCTGGCGAAATAACGATCCATCCACAACCTGCGCGACTCGTGAATCACGTCCGGCCGTGAATGTGTCGGCACTAAGAAAGTCCCTCCACATCGACGCGAGAAACACGAGATGATTGGAGAAGCCGAGATACTCCTGAGTGATCTGAAACTCAGGCATCATCTGCGTCTTCGGCATCGCGCCGAAAAGCGGATGAAACGGCTCGCGCGGTTGAAAGTCTATTGGCCCATTTTTGACTTGCAGTAAAACATTCGGAGCGAACTTGCCGTCAAAGGGCTGGAGATTTTCATAAGCCGCTCCGGCGCGGTCGTAACCGGGCTTCATGTCGTAAACAAACGCGCGCCACATGACGATGCCTTTGTGCGGAGCGACAGCCGCGGCCAGCATGTTGGCGCCGTCGGCATGGGTGCGGTTGTACGTTCGTGGGCCAGGTTGTCCTTCGCTGTTTGCTTTGACGACGAAGCCGCCAAAGTCAGGAATCAACTTGTAGATCTCGTCGGCCTTCGCTTTCCACCACCCGATAACAGTTGGATCGAGTGGATCAGCAGTCGAGAGATTTCCGATTTCCATCGGCGCTGAAAATCGCGCGGAGAGATAGACACGAATTCCGTAAGGACGAAAGACGTTGGCAATGGCCGCGACCTTCGTGAGGTATTCGGCCGTCAGAATCTGCGCGTTGGCGTTAACGTTATTGAGTGCCGAACCGTTGATACCGATCGAAGCATTCGCACGGGCGTAGTCGGTTAGTCGCTGATCGACGTGTCCGGGGAGTTCAGCCCAGTTCCAGAGTGACTTGCCGGCGTAACCACGTTCGATGCTGCCGTCGAGGTTGTCCCAGTGATCGAGAATACGCAGTTTCAGATCGGGTTTCTGATCGATGAATAGATCATTAATCCGCGTTTCGGTTTGTAGTAAACGAAGGAAGTGAAAAGCGCCGTAGAGCGCTCCGACATCTGTCGACGAAGCAACCACGATAATAGTTCGATTGCCGTTTTTGACGGTGCGAATGCGATAACCTTCCGGGCCAAGTCGATTCAGATCTGTGGTCCAACGCAGTTTGCGAATCACAGGTGACGTCTGAGGTGTTCCAATTACAACTGAAGCGCCGGCCCGATCGCCAACAACGATCGGCATTCCCAACAATCCCGCACAACCAACACTGAGTTCACGCCTGATCGCATCGAACGTCGCAGACTGACCTTGAACAGCAATCGACTTAACACTCTCACGATACGTACTCAACGATTGCTCCGGCAGTCGTTCATATCTCAGCCACAACCGATATCCATCGTCGGCCTTCACACAGGTAATGCCACAAAAAAAGACAAAAAGCGCAAATGCTTTTGCCAGATATTTTTGTGTGCATTTTTGTGGCTTAAAGTAGGCCATTTTTACGAAGAAATTCGCGGATCTTGGCGTAGCTGTCGATCATCTCCTGACGATTGAAGCCGCCATGCTTGCGACCACTAATAGTAACCAGTTGATTCGGAACACCGGCCTTGTCGAGCATCGCGTGCAAACGAACTGCATGAGCATATGGCGCTACATCGTCGTTCTCGCCATGTATCGTAATGATCGCCGGCAGACCAGAGCGAACGTAGTTGACCGGCGAAAGCTGCTTCGCAAGCTGCTCTGGATTGCTCATACTTCCAAACCACTCGCGCGCGTAATTCTTTGCGTTCGGACCTTCAACAATATCGGCGACGTCGCCAATGCCGAACCAGTTCACGATTGCTGCCACTTTTAATTCCGGAACAGTCGCCGTATTCCAACGCCCGCCACCGTCAACCGTGCATTGTCGATCGAACACATTGTTTGCCGGCAACATGCCCGTGATCAAAGCGAGATGTCCGCCCGCGGATGTTCCCGTCAAAACAAACTTCGAAGCATCCAGTGAATACTCACGCGCGTGTCCGGTGATCCAACGCAACGCGCAACGAGTGTCTTCAACCGCAGCGGGCGCGGGCGACTGATGCCCGGTGCGATACTCAACATTAATAACCGCCCAACCCAACTCCAGATACGGAAGCAGGTAAAGAACATTGCGTTCTTTCTGTCCATCAACCCAACCACCACCATGAAACAGAATCAAGGTCTGGTGCGGACGCGTTCTGTCCCGGGGAAGATAAAGATCCAATTTCAGTTCGAGATTGTTTGCTTTCGCATAAGTGATGTTGGGAAGAATGTCGTAATCAACTGGAGCATAATCAATCCAGCGATCCGTCTGGGCAACGACCGAAGCTGTTATCCACAGATTACACAGAATAAATAAAACGATCTGCGTAATCTGTGGATAGTTTTTTTTAATCGTCATGCAGGTCAGAAGTTAAGTCGCATTCCAAAACGCCACTGGCGCGACTGGTTGGGGCCGTAAAGCCCGGTGATAAATCCGAAGTTACCGCTGTTGGTGTCACTAGTGGGATTCGCGAAGTTCGCGTGGTTCGTCGCGTTCAACGCCTCGGCTCGGAGTTGGAACTTCACCTTTTCCGAGATAGAGAACGTTCGGAAGATACTCAAGTCCGTCTCGAAGAATCCCGGACCACGCAGATTGTTTCGCCCCACACTTCCGAAGCGCGCGCCGGTTTCGTCCGCCCAGGCACAGTTTGATGTGCACGACACTCCTTGTATTGTCTTACCCTGCACCGTATTCGTGAAGTATGGTCCCGCCGATGAACCAACCTGCGAGGAGATTCCTATTCCGCCGAGAATGGCGATATCAGGAATTAATTGATTCGGTATCTGGGCGCTGCCGCCTGCCAGTAGACCTGGAGCGTTGCCTTGAATCACGTAAAACGGTATGCCGCTCATAATACTCATCACACCGCTCACCTGAAAGCCGCCGAGAACCTTGCTGCTCCAGCCATCTCTGGCCCACCGCTCGCCCTTGCCAAAAGGCAGATCATAGACGCCATACATTTGCAGGTTGTGCGTCCGATCGTAGCTGGCCAGGCCTCGATTCCGTTGTTTCTCCGGCAGGTATTGGATTCTCGGACCGCCATCGTTATCCGCGAAGTTGATCGTCTTGGACCACGTGTAAGCAGTTCCAAAGAGCGAGCTGCCCCAGCGCCTGGTGAATAACGCCTGGAGGGAATCATAGGTCGTGTCGCCATACGGTTGGATCGAGTTGATATCTCCCACCAAACCAAATTTGACCGCGAGTGGCCGGCCGTTGTTTCCTCCTCCCGGCGGACCCGCATTGATATTGATAAAGCCCATCTGTCCGATAACCCGCGTGCCGACATAACCAACCTGAGCAGCAAACTTCCAGGGCAGTTGACGTTCGATAAATGCGTTGAAGGAGTGAATCCTCTTGCGCGGTTCGTCAATTGGAAAAGTCGTGGTACCGGTATTCGCCGGCAAAGGCAGAATCCCCTGACTCAGATCCGGGGCCGGGCTCGAGTTAATTAACCCTTGCCGCAAAGTAGTGACAGGGATAAACGAGTTGGTAGCGCCGTTGAAAGTGATCGCAGGCATCGACCAGATATTGGCGATCGGATAAGCATTCCTGACATCCTGAAATGGCCGCGGATCGGAGGATTGTCCGTAGCCGCCGCGAAACACGGTCTTGTCGTTGACGCGGTAAGCAATTCCAAAACGCGGCAGGAACAGATTCACACCTGACACTGCGCCCCCATTAATATCAAGACCGCTCAATCCCCCGGTGACGACCTTCCCGGTGTTCGGATCAAAACGATTGATGCCGGTGTTATCTTTTCGCGGAGTGGTAAACCTCTCCCAGCGCAACCCGTAAATAAACGTTAGGTCGCGGGTAATCTGCCAATGGTCGCGAGCATAACCTGCATACTGTTTCCAATACACCGAGTTCGGATTGCGAAGCTGGTCAACTTTACCGGCAGAGGTCGGCAAGCCAAGCAGAAAGTCTGCCCAGTTGTTGAACCGGTTTGCCGCCGCGGGACTGCGGGTAAAGCCCAGCGCTTCACATTGTGCAACGGTCGCAGTTGCAGGACAGCCCTGCAGAGCCGTTGCGTTTCCGCTGAAGCCGAAAGTGCCACGCACGGTCTGGAATGATCCGCCCTGTGGTTGAAAGTGATTGAGCTGCGCGTTTAGATAGTCGCCGCCGAAGCGGAACGAGTGAGCGCCTTTGAGCCAGGAAAGGTTCGCCGCACCCACGTACTGATTATCCCGGAATAGAAACGGGTTGCCAGTGTTGTCGTTGCCGATGTTGGTCCATCCCGCGCCAATCTGAAACGAGGGGACTCCGCCTTGAAGCCGATCAGGGCCATTCGTGCCCGGGATCTTTAAAACATCCAAGCCAAAGTTCGAGACGATATCGAATCCTTCAGCACCCAAGCGCTGTCTGGTGTAACCAACATTTCCATCGAGGACGATTGTTGGCGTAAACGTGTAGCTGGCGCCAAGACCAAACACATTGATCAAACCCGGAGCCGTTCCTAATTGTCCGCCGTTCAAAGCGGGACCGCTGACTTCTCCGAATATCGGCGGGTCAATGATGATCGTAGGCGAACGACTGTATCGTCCCCACAAACTGAAGTTGTCAGAAACGAAGTTAATCTTGTTGTCAATGTTGGTTCGATTGAACGAACCGATGCCAGTTGCGGCAAAATTATTTTGAATGCCGGGCACATTTGGCAGCGGTAAGCGCTTCAAAATTTCCAGTGCCGCGAGGTCAATGCGGTTTGCCGGAATGGTGTTGTTGGGGAAGGGCGTGCGCAATCTTGGGTCAGGGTTCGACAATGGGTCGAACACGGTGATGCCAGTGCCAGTGAAGTTCACGTTGCCATTGGCATCAGGACGCAGGTTGGCAGCCGGAACACTGAAGGTGCCCCCCGCGGCATTTCGCTGGGTCGTGCGCTCCAGGTCAGTAAAGAAAAACAGCTTATTCTTCCCGCTCCAGATCTTCGGGCCGCCCTCACCAAAGTGCGGGAGAATGATCGGTCCGCTGAAGGCATAGCCGAATTGCGCCAGGATGTTCTTCGGATTCGTCGGCTGGTTTACAGGTTGGAAAAAGGTGCGGGACCTGAACCGGCTGTTTGTGTCGTAACCCCAGCCGACGCCGTGGAAATCATTGCCACCCGTCTTAATGCTCACGTTGATTGCAGCGCCACCCGCAAGCCCCTGCTCAGCGTCGAAGGCATTGGTAACGATGTTCACTTCCTGAATGGCTTCGGCCGGCGGAACGTAGACCGTGTTACCCGGCAACCAGGGGTAAATGACGCTCGAGCCATCAATCTTCGTATTGTTTTGCAAACGCGAGACGCCGTTGACGTTGAACGACATGGAGCGCTGCGGGTTACCGGCGGCGGAGTTATCCTCAGTGCCGGAGCCGTTGATAAAAAAGCCTCCCGTGCCTCTGGTGGTGCCTGGAACCAGATACATCAGACTCTGGTAGTTTCGACCAATGCTGCCGAAAAGCGGCAGATCGTTAACCTGTCGCGCTGTTTGCGTGACGTTCACGTCGCCGCGATCAGTTTGCAGTGTGGCTTCTCCGGTGGCCGTGACGACAACCGTTTCCTCGACGCCGCCGACCTCCAGAGCAGCGTCGAAACGAAGAGTTTTATTCGCCTCGATACGAACGTCTTCCCTGATCGTCGTTTTGAAAGACGCTCGCGAAATGGTCACTTTGTAAACGCCGACTTGAAGATCGTTTAGCGAGTAACCGCCACGATCGTCGGTTGTGACGCTTGATACGCCGCCAGTAGCCAGGTTAGTAACGTCGACCTTCGCGCCGGCCACAGCAGCCCCATTCGGATCGCTAACGTTTCCCACGAGCGAGCCATAAAGGACCTGCGCTACAGTTAGCGGAGCTAGAGCGGCAATCAAACAGACACAGAACGAAGTCAAAAACAGAAACCGGCGCGATTTGGAAGTGAGTGATCTGGCAAAGGTAAACATCGACGTATCTCCTTTGAGATGGGTGTTAGTCATTTAGTTCGGGTCCACAACAAAATAGACAAAAGAGAGGCGCTCAGACGATCGCCGGAGCGCCGAAGTGCTTCAGTAGAACCAGTGCAATCGTGCCGCGTAAGCGTGGTTGAGTTATCGGATCACTCGGCACGACCTGTGTTTCTGCCCGTGTGAAAGAATGCTGTCTGACTGTTTCCTTGATGATTGGTCCAATTCGTGACCAGGCGCGGGTGACCTCGCCGACGATGACGATCATGTCGGGCGCGAGACCGGCCACCAGCGGGGCAATACCACGACCGAGGTACATTGCCATCTGGTCCAGAGCCTCGACCGCCTTCACGTCGCCCTGCTCGGCAAGACGCAAAAGTTGTTCGAAAGTAATCGTCGTTTCGGACGATTGGGGTTTGCTGCGTCGCGCGGGTGCGATGGCGTCGGTGTAGTTGCGAATAGCGGCTGAGTTGGACGCATACATTTCCCAACAACCACGGTTGCCACAACTGCACTCGAGCCCGTCCGGAACAATTGCCGCATGACCAAATTCACCCGCCGTACCGGTCGACCCCTGGACCAATTGATGGTTGAGAATGAGGCCGCAGCCGATACCTTCAGACACGGTGACGACCACCAGATTTTGCAGTCCTTCGGCGCGTCGTCCAAAGCAAATCTCCGAAAGTGCGCAGGAATTTGCAGCATTTTCGAGTTCGACCGGCAGGCGCGTCGCTTTTTCCAGCGGCGTTTTTAGATCGAAATCTTTCCAGCCGAGATTGGGTGCGAAGACGAGTTTCTTAGTCTCGCGATCGACGCGACCCGGCAGACTCACGCCGATGCCTTCACACGTCAACTCCGGTCGCGCGGTCATTAGCTTCTTAACGCGCGGGACTAATTCAGTGACAAACTGTTTTGGATCCTGTGGCGTTGCGAGTGAATCCTGCGCCAGGAAATTGGCGTCGAGATCTGCGAGTGCGAGCGTGGTCGTGATCGGGCGAACGTTGATGCCGATGATGCCGACGCGTTCTTTGTTCAGGTGCAAAAATACGGGACGGCGTCCGCGCAGCGTGTGACCGTTTGCGCCTTCAGTAATCCAGCGTTCCTGGATTAGTTGTTCGGCGATAACGGAGACGGTGCTGCGTTGCAGACCGGATTGGCGCGCCAGGTCGGCCCGAGAGATCGGTTGGTGCGTTCGTATCAGGTTGAGAACGATACGGCGATTGATGTCTCTCGCAGTTTCGCTCGTCGCGACCTGGAAGTTTGACAGATCGATTCTTCGCACGGGTGTATTTAATTCGTGGCGCGAACTAATACCATGCTGGAGGAAATCAAGTCAATGAAAAAATCTGTGTAATCTGTGGTTAAAACTATTTTGGGAGTTGATCGAGAAAAAGATATCGCGCACGCTTATTGTCCTGCTCCGCTCGCGATTCGACGTCGATTCTCATGAACCGCCCCGCGGTGATCGCGGGCCAATCGGGCAATCCGCCCCCATTCGGATTACCTTTTTTGATGAAGTTCGCAAAGTAACTCTGCATCACCATCGACACCTTGTGATCGTCGGGTGTCCACGCGTAGACATCGTTCAAGCCAAGATTCCCGAGCGCGTATTCAATCTCAGCCGAGTGAGACGCACCACGCGCGGGCGGGGCGTTCCCCGTTTTCATTGCCGGTCGTGGGCGTGCGTAGAAATAACGATACACACTGGCGCCGCCTGTCTTCGCGTGCAGATCCATCCACTTCCAGGTGCTGTAACTAATGAATCTGTCACTGGCAAGATCAGTCGCCGCCTGCATGACTTCTTCGTTGGTCGTGGCTGGATATAGCTTTAAGACTTCGTTCGCTCGCGTCGAGTACGTCTTCGCCAGCACATTCTTGTAATTCTCCAGCGTCGGTTGAGCCGCGCCGAGCAGAGCGCCATAGCCCACCTCTTCAGAATTCCAGCCTGCCAGCAACGGCACGCGCGCTTGTTTTCCGGTGGCGAAGATCGTAGCCGGATCGTCTGTTAGAAAATACCCATCAATCGTTAACGAAAACCGGCCCACACTGGCCCAACCACCCTGACTCGCCGCGTCGAGGATCTGCTGCGACGGGATCGCTCGTAGTGCAGCAATCGATTGCGCGCCGAGGTTCGACGCGAACTTACTTCCCTGCTCTTCCGCTTTGGCGCGTGGCACCGCGGAGAGCGTGCCGGTTATCGCGCCGCTTTCACCAATGGCGCCACTGATAAGATTCTTCGAGAGTGGCGAAATCATGTGCGCGCTGACGGATACCGATCCGGCAGACTCACCGGCGATCGTGACGCGTTTCGGATCGCCGCCAAAGTTTGCGATGTTGGTCTGCACCCAGCGTAACGCTGCATTCTGGTCAAGGAGCCCGTAATTGCCCGAAGCGCTGTGCGGCGACTCTTTGGTCAACTCAGGATGGGCCATGAATCCAAAGGCTCCGAGCCGGTAGTTAACGGTCACGACGACAATGCCTTTTGTGGCCATGCTCTCGCCGTCGTAGCGAGGCTCCGATCCGTCGCCGCTCACGAAGCCGCCACCGTAAAAATAAACGAGCACCGGCAGTCGCTCGCGGTTCGATTTCGCCGGAGTCCAGACGTTCAGGTAGAGACAGTCTTCACTAACGCCGTTAGAACGGAACACCATGTCGTCGAAGATGCGCGCCTGCATGCAGCGTGGTCCAAAGTCGACGGCTTGTCTCGCGCCCTTCCAACTACTCGCCCGTTGTGGTTCGCGCCAGCGCAAGTCACCTGTTGGCGGCTGCGCGAAGGGAATGCCTCTGAAGATCCGCACACCGGAAGGTTGTACACCACGCCCTTCGATAGGGCCGTTGGCGGTTTGGACCACGTCAGCGGCGTGCGTAGCAACAGCAGTGATCAGAAATGTAATGGTTAGAAAGAGTGTCTTTGCGACCTTCACGATGAGAACCTCGCTTTGACAGGATTACAAGATTTACAGGATTTACAAGCTTAGCAGAATTTTTATCTTGTAAATCCTGAAAATCTCGTTAATTCTGTCCACTTCATATGAATAGCAAATGGATTGTTCACAAGTTTGGCGGCACGAGTGTAGCCGACGCGGAGCGATATCGCGCCGCGGCGGATATCGTGCTGCAGCGTGCATCGGATGAGCGAGTAGGAGTCGTCGTGTCGGCCATGAGCGGCGTGACGAATGGTTTGATTCAAGCCGTTGAGTTCGCCGCCAGTCGCAACGAATCTTACCCCGCCAAACTTCAGGAACTTGAGAAGAAACATCTCGAAACTATCGAAAAGCTTTCGCTCACGCCCGCGCAGACCGCAGCGCTGAGCGAAACTATCGTCTCCGACTTCAAAGCGATCGAAGAAGTGCTGCGGGGCGTTTGGATCACGCGCATTCCTTCCGAACGCATCATGGAATTCGTCGCCGGGCACGGCGAATTGTGGTCGGCCCAACTGCTGCACGCTTATCTCGAAGCAAACGGACATTCTTCGACGTGGCTCGATGCGCGCAAGGTTCTCATCGTCGAACCAGAAACTAACACCGTCAACATCGACTGGCCGCTTTCGCAGGAAAAGGTCAACGAGTGGATCGCAGAACAGGATCAAACAGACTTCGTCGTGATCACCGGGTATGTCGCTGCCACTCACGACGGTTCAGCGACAACTCTAAAACGAAACGGAAGCGATCTCTCGGCTTCGATCTTTGCGGCATTGCTTGGCGCCGCGTCGGTGACGATCTGGACTGACGTCGATGGCGTGTTTAGCGCCGACCCGCGACGTGTCCCGGACGCGATCGTAATTCCTGAACTCTCGTACCAGGAAGCCGCGGAACTTGCTTACTTCGGAGCCAAAGTCATCCATCCGAACACAATGGCGCCGGCGATCGCAAAGAACATCACCGTCTGGATCAAAAACAGTTTCAAGCCGGAAGTTACGGGCACAAGAATCTCGGCCTCATCATCGCCCGACCTGCCGATCAAAGGTTTTGCGGCAGTCGAAGACATGGCCCTGATCAACGTCGAAGGCACCGGCATGATCGGCGTCCCTGGCGTGGCCCACAAACTTTTCGGCGCGCTGCGAGCAGTCGGCGTCTCGATCGTCATGATCTCTCAGGCAAGCTCGGAACATTCGATCTGCTTCGCCGTGCCGCGTGCGCAGGCTGAACGTGCAAGGAAGACGATCGAGCAGACGTTTTACGCCGAGTTGCAACGCGGAGAAATTCAAACTGTCGATTTGCGAGACGATTGCTGCATTGTGGCCATGGTTGGCGAGGGCATGATTGAAAAACTGGGCATGGCCGGACAGTTTTTCAGCGCCCTCGGCAAAGCAGGTGTGAACATCCGCGCCATCGCGCAGGGGTCGTCTGAACGAAACATCTCGGCCGTTATCGAACAGCACGAAGCAACCAAGGCATTGCGAGCGTTGCATTCGGCGTTTTATCTCTCGAGTCAAACCCTCTCGATTGGCGTGATCGGCAGCGGTCTAATCGGCGGCACGTTTTTGGACCAACTCACCGCGCGTGTTCAGGAGTTGCGAACGGAACGAGGGATCGATCTGAGAGTGCGCGGCATTATAAACAGCCGCAAGATGATCCTTCATGAAGGACAGGTATCGCTCGACGGTTGGCGTGATGAGTTAGCGGCGAGTTCTTCCGCTGCGAACCTCGAACAGTTCATCAATCACGTGCATGCCGATCACTTACCGCACGCGGTGATCATCGACGCCACTGCGAGCGGCGAGCTACCGAAGTATTACGAGAGTTGGGTGTCGCGCGGAATCAACATCATCACTCCGAACAAGCAGAGCAACTCCGGTCCGCTTAATTCTTATCGCAGTCTTCGCGAAGCGGCACGCAAACATCAGCGATATTTCCTTTACGAAACAAACGTCGGCGCCGGACTTCCGATCATTCACACGCTTCGTGGTCTAATAGAAACAGGAGATCAGATTATCAAGATCGAAGGTGTACTCTCGGGCACGCTCTCGTACATCCTCAACTCGTTCGACGGATCATCTTCCTTCTCGGAGATCGTGCGCGAAGCTCACGCGCTTGGATTAACCGAGCCCGATCCGCGCCTCGACCTTTCCGGTGTCGACGTGGCGCGCAAGCTGATCATTCTGGCGCGTGAGATGGGACTTCAAGTCGAGTTGGACGCCGTCGCAGTGGAGAGTATGGTACAGGAAGATCAGACGATCGCCGATCGACTCAATTCAGCTCGTGCCAGCGGTCACGTGTTGCGCTATGTGGGCGTGATTAATAACGACGGCAGCATGTCCGCGGGTCTTCGCACTTATCCGCTCGATCATCCATTTGCCAGTCTCAAGGGCAGTGACAACATCGTGAGCTTCCAGACCACGCGGTACAACACGCAACCGATGATCGTCAGAGGACCAGGCGCCGGGCCTGAAGTCACGGCAGCAGGCGTCTTTGCGGATCTGCTTCGTCTCGCATCCTTCCTCGGCGCGCCACAATAAAAACCAGTTAGCCACAAAAAGGCACAAGAAGCACATAAAACAGAAGAGATCTTTCTTGTGCTTTTTGTGCCTTTTTGTGGCCTATTCTGATGGTACCCATTCAAATGTGGCAGGAAATAACTTCTTCTCCGGATCGATGGTAACGACGTAAGCCCCGAGGGCGCCGATGCGTCGATTTGGACCAAAGGTGATCTTTGGCATTAGTCCGGTGTCGTACTCGTAGAGTCCTTCGAGTGTGGTGACCAATTGTTCGCGAGTGAGATCTTTGCCACAACGTTCGAGGGCATAGACGAGTATTTTCGCGGCCGCGATTGCAGAAGCCTGCGCCGCTGCGTGCGTCGAGCTCAGCTTGTTTCGCTGAAGCAAACTGCTGTACTCCGTTGCGCCTGCCGCTGAGACATCAGACGGAACCGTCGGAAACGCGAAGAACACGCGATCTTTCATTACCACCGGCACTAAATCCGGCGCGCTTCGGCCCACCAACGTGCCGAGCAAATAAACAGTCGGGTTCCAACCAACTGCGCCGGCCGCTTTGAAGAACGCTGATGCTTCATCAGCAGCGCCGAGCATGAACACCGTGTCGACGCCTTTTGCTTTCAGTTCAGCGACAGTCTCGTTCGACTTGAACGCGTCGTGTGCGTAATAGACTGTCGTTTTCGAACCCCAACCGAGTTTCTTCTCCTGATCTTCGACACTCGCCACAATCGCTTTGCTGAACTCCGAGTCGGGCGAAACAATCGCCACCTGAGCTTTTTGCAACTCACTCTTCTTCGCCGCAAAGTTCACCAGGCTGCGCGCCTGTTCCTTCAGACCGGGCAATAAGTAGAAGATGTAACGATTCAGCGGCGACGCTCGATCGGGAAGCAACGTCGATGGTCCAATAAACGGCACTTCACGATCGCGGCTCAACTCTGCGACACCATTCTCCGCCCCCGCCGTCAATCCACTGACGATCGCAAACACTCCTTTGTCGTCGATCAACTGCTTCATGTTGGTGACCGTCGTGCCGGCGTTGCCGTTCAAAACACGCAACTCGATCTTGCGGTTGAAAATTCCGCCGCGAGTATTCACTTCGGCGAAGTACGCCTGGAGGACATCTTCCATCGACTGGGCCAGGCCGGTGAGTGCAGTCTTCTCAGGCAAGAGCGTGCCGATCACGATCTTGTCGTCAGACACACCGGGATCGAGATCGGTGTCGATGCGCTTCAGGTACGCAAGCAGATCCGCCATGTCCTGTTGCGGCATTCGATAAGTGGGCATGGCAACGGCGAGCTTTGTGCCGGCTGGATCTACACCGGCGGTCAACGCGCGAATGAATGAAGTTTCAGTGAAAGCATTATGCTTGCGACCGTTGTCGTGGGTGTGACCGTAAGATTTTGTTAGATTGGACCAGACGAGATTGCCGGCCGTCACGCCGCCTTCGGTCTTTCCTTCACCACGAGATCCATGACAACCGGCGCAGGTGAGTGTCGAGGCAGGCACATCGAGGTCGTTCAGGAGCGCTGTGATCTCCTGGCCCGACGCACTCTCGCCACGAAGATAAAGAGCCTTGCCCCGTTTCTCTTCCAGGGTTAACGGACGAAAGCTCGACTGCGCGTGGGCCACAACGGAAAACATGGCCACAAAAAGGCACATAAAACACACATGAACTAAATAGGAGGTGACTGAATACGAATAAACATTTTGTGCCTTTTTGTGGCTACTCTTTGACTTACTTATCATTGATTACGTCCTCGACTATGCGGAACAGTTCGTCCGCTTTCGCGAGACCGAGCGCCTTCTTCCACAGACCTTTGGGCTCGTTGCCGATGATGATGATCGTGGTGTGGTCGCCTTTGGTCTCAACGTATTGGCCCAGCTTGTAAAGCGCCCAATCAACGTTCTCCTTCTTGCCTGTCAGAAAGGTCCATCCCGGCTTGGCGTGAAATCTGCGACTGTATTCTTTCAGGCGGGTGGGCGTGTCGGTTTCCGGATCGACGGTGATCGAAACGAGAAATGCGTCTTTGCCTAAACGATCGCCGAGGGCGTCCTGAATCTTCTCGAGATTCCGATTCATCGGCGGACAAACACTGGTGCAGGTGCTGAAGAACGTGTTGATGATGACGACTTTGTTTTTTAGAACGTCATTGTAAAAACGCATCTTCTCGCCGTCCTGATTGATCAGCTCGACGTCAGAAAAGTATTTCTCAGCGGCTGAGGGCGCGAGGGCTTGTTGACCCACTGCCGAGGTGACTGCGAAGCATAAGAACAAGAAAAGTAATGCGAACGATTTCATGGCTTCACAGACTCCTTCGCGATCGCGTCATCAACTCTGCCAGCCATCACATTCTCGATTAGTGCGACCATCTGAGTCGTCTTTGACAAACCATACGTTCGCGTCCAAACGTCCAGCGTGTCGTTGCCGATGATTACTGATGGCGTGTGATCTTCACGACGAGCGGCCGAGGCTCCGAGTGCAAGCAACAGCCGATCGATCTCCGGTTTGTTGCCGGTGACGAAGGTCCAGCCAGTGCCGGCTTTGAACTTTGCGCCCCATGCTTTCAGACGTTCCGGCGTGTCGGTCAAAGGATCCACACTGACGGAGATGAATTGCACATCCTTGTTTCCGAGTTCCTTCTGCACTCGAGCAAAGGTAGCGCCGAGCGGCGGGCAGATGGTCGTGCAGTTGGTAAAGATAAAATTGATGACGACGGTCTTGCCTTTGATCAGCTCGGTATAGAAATGACGGACGTTGCCGTCCTGGTCCAACACTTCAACATCCGGAATTCTCAGTGTCTTGCTCGAGCTTGCTTTAACAGGCTCAGAATCTGTTACCGCAGTGGCAGCCGTTTGCTTCACCAGATCCATCTTGCACTTTGGACACTTGCCACGCTTCGACGACTTCACCTCCGGATGCATCGGACACGAATAAACCGTTTTTGAGGCTACTTCCTGGGCCGATGATGACGTAGCCTGGGCCAGAACGTCGCCAGCGTTGATTGCAAACAATGCCAATATGATCAGAAGAACTAACTGTTTCTTCATTTGTTTGTACCTTCTGCGTGTAGTGTCAGGTACGGTAGATCCCGGTACTTCACGCCCATCGAAGTCGATTCAACAAACACCATGTACACACCCGTCTCGGGCACGTTCAGATCGACTTCGTAGTTTCCGTTGCCGAGCGGCTTTGCGAAATCACGTCGTTGCCAGGTACCCGGCGCGAGAAACGTCAACACGTGCACGTCTTTCAAATCGTCTTTCGGCTTATTGGTCTTCGTGTCGATCAGCTTGAACCGCAGCGGGAAACTCCGGCCCACCGGCAACTCTCCACCTTTCGCAGCGTGCTCGATGCGCAACGCAACGGCTCGTTCTTCTTTGAGCAATGGATTGGTTTCGGCTGTCGTTTCGAAACAGTGAGATATGCGCGGTGAGTCAGTTAGAAATGCAACATCATAACGACCGCTGGCCGGCAGTTTTACCGTGGTCGAATAAACGCCCGGGGCGGTTTCCTGCAAACTCCGATCGACAATCGCAACCGCGAGCGGCTCACGACGATAGTTCTGGAAGTTGCCCATCGGCGCCGCCATGCCTTCGGTGTAGTAATAGATAACCCGATCGACCGGATTGGCGACGATCACCGCGTTTCCTTCCGGCGCTCTCACCAACACATCACCTCGCACCGGCCTGGAACCTTCAGCAGGAATTCCCTGACCGCCCGGAAAATCAGTGATGTCGATCTCCGTACCAATGGTGGCGAGACGAATCATCGCGACGGTTTCAGTCTCGAGCGATCTGATAAAGGCAAACGTGTCGCTGAAGATTAACTGGTCCGGCGCTTTGCCGACTTTCACTTCGTGCAACACACGGTTCGAAGCTGTATCGAAGATGTTGACTGTGTTCTCTTTGGTGTTAACTACAAAGCCATATCGTCCGCCGGGAGCAAAGCGAAGCGAGCGCGAACCGGGTTTTGTTTTGATTCTCGCCAGCACTTCGCCCTTCGTATCGATCACCGCAATCGTTCCATCAGTTTCACTCACCGCGTAAATCGCCTTGCTCAGTTCAGACGACGCCAGCGACACGACACTTGGACCAACGTTGACGTCTTTTACTTTCGCCAGTTTCGCAACATCGATCACGGAAACAGTGCCGCTCTCGCGGTTTGAGATAAACGCAAACTGGTTGTCAGTGCTGACGACGATTTCGTGTTGGCCCACGCCAGTCGAGATCTGCGCGGCGACTTTCAAGGCGCCGGCATCGATAACGGTGACGCCGCTCTCTTTTCCCTGTTCACCGTCGTTGCCAACCCACAAATACTTCTGATCGGACTGCAAAGCGATGCTCGTCGGTTTAATGCCGGTATCGATGTAGCTCACTACTTTCCAGCTACGCGTATCGATCACCGCAACCTGATTTACGAGCGGCAGTGTGACAAAAAGCTTTTCGCGATCTTTGGTCATGACCCAGTCTTCGCCGGGGCTCTTCATCATCACGAGTGTCAAAAGCTTGCTGCCGCCAAAACCAAGCAGCGGATCGATCACCGAGATATCAGGACTCTTGTTCAACGCAAGGATGTAATAGGAATTCAGATCGACATCGGGACGCGCGCGCATGCTGCCGGTGAGATACGACTGAATCTTCTCGCGACACTGAGTTGCGTCGGCCATCTTGTCTCCGGCGCTAAGACTTAACCAGGCCGAAAGATTGAGACCCTTAACCGGCGTTCCGGTATTCGTGTCAGTGACTTTGAATTTGATGTTGACGTCCTCGCCGGCCTTTAATTTCGCACCGGACGTCTGTGGCTCTGCGGCGAACTCGATCGCGATTCCCTGCTCCACAAGCTTTTGCGGTTGTGGTGGCGCGGGTTGCTGGGCGAACGAGGCGGCGGCACTTGAAAGAAGGAGTAAGAAGATTGTGGTATGAAAAGTTAAGCGTCGAATCATGATGCTTTCTCCTGTTAATCCTGACAATCATGAAATCATGTGAGACTTGTTTCACAGGATTTCAGGATTCACATGATTCACAAGATAAGAAGTTAAGGTCGAGTGCAGCCTGTCCCCCAACAGGCTGCACCCGTCTTTGCGGTTGAGACCCAACCGCGGGCCTGGAGGTCCTACGGTGTGACCCGGAAGATACCCCAGATACCGCCATCGAACTGAAATGATTCCTGCGTTCGATACAAGTAGTCACCCGCCACTCTTCGGGCCCCACCAGCACGATTTACCGGAATCACCTCATAATGCGAGGACGGTCCAATGCCGTAAACGACACCTTTGAACTCGGACAATGGATTGTTGCCAATCGATTTTGAGTTGTTGGTATAGGGTTCATCCTGCCAGAAATGACCATGCAGGTTGAACAGGTTGTTGCGCATGTGTCCGTTCGAATTCAGGAGCCGGAACCTGACTTCCTGACCAGCACTCGCCGTGAATACCGGCGTCTGCGGATCGCCACCAACGACTGCATTCGTCAGCACGTTGGTGAAGTCGAAGTTACGGGTGTCTTCGAACGGAGTTTCCGGCGCGTATCCCATGCGTTTCCAAAGCGGTTCAGTACGGTAGTTGATCGCTTTCTGAGCAGAGTCTTCAGCGTCTTCCGCGCCGTCTGGTCCAGCAAGGTTTGGCACCGGGCTACCGTCGGCGAATCGCATGTTGATATCGGTCTGGAACTGAATGACAAACTCACGGAACGACGAACCATCTGACTTCGTGATGGTGGCCTGTGCTCGTGAAGTGGTGTCTTCGATCCAGCTCGATCCCTGTGGTTCGACGATGAGCGAACCGATCGCGCCCTTGTTGCTGTGCTTGATCGGATCGGATGAGATCAAATTGGTCGCGCCGAATTCAATCGGTGTAGCAATACGTTGGAAACCATTGATGACGACGTCGCCGGCATACCACGTATACCGCGCCACACCGCCTGGTCCAATCGTCTGGTTCGGATTGAAGCCGACGTTTTTACCGTCACTGTTCGCTACGTTGTAAGCAAGCAGTTGCGGGTGCAGACCAACCTGATTCGAAGGTTTGACCTGATTTGCGTTGAAGTGGTGAACGATGTTCGGCATCGTGTTGAAGCCGTCCAGATCCGCCACGAGTTTCGGCAGTTTGTTGTAGAGGTTGAAGTTAATACATTCGCCGGCCTTTGCGCGGACGACGAGCGGCTCAATCGGAACCCCTGCCTTGACCTTGCCGAACGCATCAATGTCCTCATTGCGGAAATACATGATCGCAGTTGGGTCATTGAGTGCACCGCCCATACCGGCGCGGCTGTTATAGATCAACTTGCCGCCTGGCAGTGCCGCAGCACTCACAGCCGTCACGTTGATCGTTCTTCTTGGAGCAGCCAGCGGACAGATGCTGGTAGCGATCGACTTGCCAGTGGCGAAGTCCGTCGGGTTTGACATCACGACAGGGGTGGGTCCAGCAAATGACTGTGCACCCGCAGCCTGCTCTGCCTGCATATCCGGTGACATAAACCGCGAGTCACTCGTTGGAGTCGTGTCTGCTGTTACTGACGCATCAGTTGTGTCTTTGTAGTCAGTAACACCGGTCGGGCGATTCGTGTCAGTCGGGAACTGATCATCGTTCGTCGACAACGGCGCCGCGCCTTCCATGTTGTTCGGTAGTGCCAACAGATCGTTCTTGAATCCGGCACGACCGTTGTAGACTCTGAGGATTCCCCAGACTCCATTCCACTGACCATCAACTGAGGCGCTGTTCTGATAGAGATAATCGATGGATGGACGGCTGCCCAGGATCGACTCTTTACCAGTCAGCATCTCGAAGTGTTCGGAGATACCGGCCATTTGCGAATTGCGATAGCCGGAGTTGTTGACTGCCAACGGATCCTGTGGCGTGCCCGGTTGATGGAGCCACTTGTGACCGTTGATAGTCATGTTGTGTGTTTCTTCGTGCGCTCCCACGAGGATACGAATCTGAATCTTGTCGTTTTCGTAAGCTCGCAGTAGCGGCGTGAACGGATCACCCGGTTGCACACCCTGCGTCAACGCCGGATAGAACGTCGGTTGCACGTTGAACTGCGGATCGGACCGAGTGATGTTTGACTTGTAAACCTTGGAAAGATCGCCGGCTGCGCCACTCGCCTGAGTGTTAGTACTCGGATTGCGAACGCGTAAAGGCACCGGCTCGTTGCGATAGTTAACACTCATGGTTCCCGGATCCGCCGCCGAAATCGCTTCGGGACAGGGAGCCGGAACGCCACCAGGACAAACCATGCCGTTCTCAACGATGAACGGTAAGCCGATCTCGTTGACGATTGGCGGATTGATAACGTTTGCCGGGTCGGCAATGGGTTTACCATTGGCGTCGACACCTGCACCTGCCTGATAAGCGAGCTGGTAGTCAGCGAATTCAAACAAAAATTCGCGGTGACTGAGACTCGCATCCTTCTCGATAATGTTTGCTTGCCAACTGGTTGGTCCACCATCCGTCACACGGGTGCCCATAGTGACGCCCGTTTCCGGATTCTTCCAGACTGAACCTTCCGGCTCGAGCACGAGACCGGCATAGAGACCTGCCTGCTGGTGTGTTGATGGTCCAAAGTGATCGTGCGTGAAGATCGTGCGCAGCGTGCGGTCCACACCGTTGTTGTTCAGGGTGTTGTCCGCGTACCAACGCTGCACGGTGGTCTGCGCGCCGAGAGTGCCGAAGTACGGATGTGCTTTAGCCTTGGGACAGGTGAACGTACCGTCGCGCACGTCGCCTGAATCCTTGCCGGTGCATGAATTCTGTTTGCGAATCGCGCGGATGCGTTCGATTACTTCATCCGGACTGAAGGTGCCGTCTTCGTAGTTGAAACCATTTCCCGCTCCGTCTGAAGCCGTAACGTCAAACTTCACGAGGTGAATGTGCTGACCGATGATGTCGGTCGGCGTTCGCACCTGAAAGTCGTCCTGTTCGTAATTACCAGGCACGAGATTCGTGTGATAGAACGTGATGCAGTCGTTGGTGTTTGCACGGAAGAACAACGGCTCGGGTGGTTTAGTACCTGCCTTTGTTGCCGCCACGTCGGCCCACAACGAAAGAATGCGCGACTGCGGGAAGTGCCAGCCGGCCTTGTTGAGTTTCAGATCGAGTTGAAATGCGGCTGCTTTGTATGTGCGTGCGACGCCCGTGGCATTTCCGTTGTCGTCCATGCAGGGATCGGCAAACGGAGCACCTGGTTTACGCGGCAAACCGTTGGTTACGAAACTGGCTGCGGTTCCATCGGGTTTGTAGCTCGGGTGGAGACGCATTTCGTGATACTGCATCGCCGCGATTTCGGAAGCAGTGCCGGTCTCGGCAATGCTTTGTGCAACTGCGGTGACCAGTTCCTTACTGAAGTCGAGACGTGTTTCAACGTGGGTGAAAGTACCGCCCGTGATGATGTGTCTCGGCAAACCACCGTCATCGATCGTGTCGAGCGGAGGATGTGGCGGACGATGGCCTGCGACTGCCGGATTGAAGAACGGATAACCCGGAACAGATGCGGTCGGCATCGGCGCCATCGCTAAAGTTGGAATCGGAACGATCGCGGGCGTTGGTGTTCCGGCGGTGATTTCACCGTCGGGCAACGCACGTGAACCGGCTACGGGAATACCCTTGGTGTCCAGTACCGTTCCTGGTTCGAATACATCGTGTGCGCGCCACAGTTCCCACATTCCCTGCGCGAAGTGCGGATAGAAGTGACAGTGGAAAATTGAATCGCCGACGGTCTGATTCCTATTGCCGGTACCGCCGTGTGCGATTTCCGTCGTGAATGCGAAACCTGGTCCAAGCGCCTGACTATCGAGATAAGTCGAGTTGTCGTCGTCGGGTGTTTGCAGCCACTGGTGCGCGTGCAAGTGATGAATGTGATGCTCTTTCGGTCCCGCATGAACAACACGCATTTTTACGGGATCGCCGATGTAGCTGTGATGTACGTTCGAAGGATCGTCAGGATACAGGACCTTCGTCGCTTTCCGTCCCTTGATCAAATTACCCGCTGCATCAGTCGTGTTAGCCGGCGTGTCCACGATTTGCGCGGGATCACCGATGGCCCATGATGACAGGAAGAACTCTTCAAACTTGCATTCAGTACAATTGAACATTGGTCCAACGCCGAGGCGGTTGGCCAAAATCTCTGCGCCAACTCCAGCGATGCCGTAGTTGATCGCAAACTTGTCCTCCACGCTGTGCAGCGTGTGACTCAGAACCGGATCTTCAAATTGCGGAAATGCCTGCACGTCTTGAACTTCATCGTGATAGATCACGGTGAACTCGCGAAACGGCTTGTCACGATCCGGGTTGGTGGCGTTGGCGCGATAGGTACCGGTTGGAAAGCGTCCTTTGTTCGGGCCGGTGATGATGGCGTTCAAGTCGGTGTTTACGATCGTGTCGACATTGAGCATCTTCAAAATCGGCTGGCCCGCACGCGGGTGTCCCACCGGGTACACAGCGTCGTAGTTGATGATTGGCTGACCGCCCGGAGTCGTCCCTGTTTTCGCCAGGTTCAAATCCGCTGCGGTTACCTGCGAGCGATACCACTCGGCGCCCTGGCGTTCGACGTTGACACTGCCGAATAAACCCTCGGACAGCGTTCCGCCGTCACCTTCGCCACTGGTGGTAGCGCCGGTGCTGTACATCAAGTTGTTTCCTTCTCGCGTCGCACTGAACGTGTAGACGGTCGAGCCACCGGAACCAACGAGACTTGGTACGTTTGTTCCGACGTTTGATCCATCAGACGCCATGCTGCCGACGAGCTCCATTCCGATCACATGAATACCTGCCGAACGAGTGGCCGGCTGATCGCTGAGAGCTGTCGGAGAAAGAAGGTTGGTAAAAGTGATGCGCAGACAATCGCCGCTATTCATGCGTAAGACGATGGGTCGCGGTCTCTTGTCTGTGCGTAAGCGAACGTTGCCGGCGACGATTCCTTTGGCAGGATCGATCGCGACGACGTCTTGTCTAAGCGCGTAAATCATTCCGTTCGGGTTAACTGCACCCAAACGGTTGAACATAATCACCTGGTCCAATGCAACCACGTCCGCTTTGATCGTGCGCGTGCACGCGGGCGTGGGTGACGGGAGCGCAAGTGCATCTCCTCCGGCTACGGGGTCTGCTGCCGCAGTTTGTGTTTGTGCGTTAGCTGATATCGACAACCACGCAAGAGCGAGGAGGAAGATTAGAGTGGAGGACTTCCTCCATGGGTAGATAGGGTTTTTAATCTTCATCAGTTTCCTCCAGATGAGCTTGGGGGTACTGACGCTTCTGCAACGATCGTGCCCACTAACCGTTAATCACAAAGAGGCACAAAAGACTCAGAAAGAAATCATGCAAGTGCACTTACATTGTTTTTGTGGTTCTGTGCTTTCTTGTGGCTATGTCTCAGCGTGAGACATCGAGACCGGGGCGTGCTTCACGCTGAATCAGTGGTTGGACCATGCAAGTGAGAGTCGATTAGTTTGAGGATTTCAGCGGGTGCAAATGGTTTGGCGAGGGCGCCGATGGCGCCGAGTTTTTTCGCTTCAGCGAAAACTTGTTCGCTGCCGTGTGCGGTTATGAGAACGATTGGTATTTCAGGTTGATGCTTGCGGATGTCGGTGATTACTTCAAAGCCGGAAATGTCCGTCAAATAGAGATCGACGACACTGAACCCAAAAGGCCCTTTGCGGACCTGATCGATTCCATCGATTCCCTTCGTGACAAGGACCACCTCGTAGCCGTTCGACTCAAGCACCAGCCTGAGCGCGTCGCCTACAGACGGCTCGTCATCTACGATTAAAACACGTAGTTTATTATCCATCGGGGGAGCACAAGTAACCTTCGTCATTATTAGGGCTTTGCAGCCATCGACGAAGCTGGTCGTTCAACTTTAATACCAAGCTTTTTGAGCTTTCGATAAAACGTCGGACGCGGAAAACGAAGAATCTGAGCACTCTTTTTTATATTGCCTGCGGTGCGTTCGAGAGTCTGCATAATTGCTTCCCGCTCAATCTCTTCCATCGGTAGTAATGGAGGAATCACAAAACTCGAGCTGGTCAGGCGCGTTTGAAATTCTTCCGGTAAACAGTTCGGCACCAACTCCGTGCCCGAACAAAATAACACCGCACGCTCGATAACACTTTCAAGTTGTCGAATGTTGCCGGGCCAATCGTAACGAACCAGACGCATGACCGTATCGGGTGCTATATCTCGGATCCGTTTTCCGTATTGTTCGTTGAATCGCTTCAGAAAACGGTTCGCGATCAATGGCACATCGTCAAGACGCTCACGCAAAGGTGGTACCTTAAGTTTGATCGTGCTGATGCGGAAGTACAAATCCTTACGCAAGAGACCTTCATCCAGGAGCGCCAGCGTGTTACGGTTGGTCGCCGAAACGAGCCGAAAGTTGACATCGATCTCGCGTTCATCACCCAGCCGCCGCAATCGTCGCTCCTGTAAAACCCGCAACAGCTTCGTTTGCAGGTGGGCCGGCATCTCCGCGATCTCATCGAGCAGCAAGGTGCCGTTATTTGCAGCTTCGATTAGACCTCGCTTGTCACGGTCCGCGCCGGTAAACGCGCCGCGCTTGTACCCAAACAACTCTGATTCAATAAGCTCGTGAGGAATCGCAGCGCAATTAATGCGAATAAATGGGCCAGACGCACGCTGGCTCTGCGTGTGAAAAGCCGTCGCTATCAACTCTTTACCGGTTCCACTCTCACCTTCGATCAACACGGAAGCGTCGGAAGGCGCGGCCGTCCGGATCGTCTCAAAGATCTGACACATCTTCGCATCACGACCAATCATTCCGAACGTTTCACTGTCGCCGGCGAGCGTCCGCTTAAGTGCTTCGTTTTCATGTTTCAACTCAGCGAGTTGTAAGGCGCGATCGACGAGAGTGAAGAGACGATCGGGCGTGTAAGGCTTTTCAAGATAATAGTAAGCACCCGCTTTGATAGCCTCGATCGTGATATCGAGTGAGCCATAACCCGTCATGAGAATGACTTCGACGTCGGGTGTGGTCCTTTTTACGTGCGTAATCAAATCAATACCGGAAGCGTCGGCGAGACGAAGATCGGTTATAACGAGGTCTGCAGGTGTTTCTTTGAGGATGTTGACAGATTCCGCAAAGCCCTGAGCCGTCAAGACTTCAAAGCCGGCATCGGTGAGAATCAGCGACAACGATCCAGTAACGCTTGGCTCATCATCAACTACCAAAATCTTTTTCGGGGTGCGTGCAATCACGGTTGGTTCCTCTCGTCTGTGGGTAAATCAATTTTGACCTGAGTTCCCTTTCCCGGCTGGCTCTCAACTGTAATGTGGCCGCCATGTTGCTGAATAACCTTCTGCGCGTAAGGCATGCCGAGACCGAGCCCGCGGCTCTTGGTGGTGTTGAAGGGCTCGAAGATCTGTTTGATCCGTTCCGGACTCATTCCAACGCCGGTGTCTTTAATCGTCATCCATATTTTCTTGCCGTCGCGACCGGTTGAAATTGTTAACTGTCCGCCATTGGACATGGCCTGAACAGCATTCAACATGAGGTTCAGCGTAGCGGCACGAATCGACGGTTCGTCGAGCATTCCGGCAACTGGTGAATCATCTAGTTCCAAAACAGTCTCGATGTTGTGGCCGGAGATCTCAGTACTCAGGAGTTGCAGCACATCTCGCGTGACGTCATTTAAGTCCACTGTTCTCAACGCGAGTGTGACAGGTCGTGCATAATTAAGAATCTGTTCGGTGGTGGCGGTGAGATGGTTGATGGTCGCGATGATCTTCTCGATCAATTGTGCATCGCCAGTGGGAATCTTTCCGTCGAGCTTGCCTTTCAGGTGTTCGGAATAAAGTAACAAGCCGGCCAGCGGGTTTCGGACTTCATGGGCCACCTGCGCTGCCACTCTCCCCAGCGTCGCAATCTTTTCGCTGTGCGCAAGTTGTTCATTCGCCACCATTAATCGTTGCTGTTTGCGATTTACAATGCCGAGCAGAATGCTGACGACTATCACGTCGACAGTCATCGAAATGAAGACGTGCTCTACTCTTTGCTCGAGTTTATAGCGGTAATCGGCGTTCTCGATACCAGGATAATTGCGTTCCACCCAGTCGAAATAAGATGGCCTTAACAGTTGCTCCCAGGCGAGGATCACAAGGCCGGTCAGCGAGAGGGTTAACACTGTAAAGAGGATTATTAACTTGAGATTCGACAGTCTGCTGAACGACACCCTTCCGAAGTAAGGGGTATTCGACAACACTCGTGAAAGGACACTCATAGACGATTCCCGGTGAAAAAGACTGTCTCCCCACAGCCTTCTGAAGAAGGGATCAACTCGTTGTTTGGGTCAGGTGTGGCCGATAACTACAACAACACCCAAAAATCTGCTAGAAGTTCTGCAAGAGCCTCGGCAAACGGCGCGCACTATGTTTCATTTTGAGAAAATTCTGCCATTGCCAGAGGAATTGTGTCTCCCTTCCATCCTGCAAAGAGAGATTTTAGTTAGCGCTTAATGTGGATTTTCCCACGAATGACGTAGCCAGCGAGGAGAAACCTAGGGAAGCCGCTGTAGCACAGTACTTGCAGATGCTGAAACGACAGCGAGCTAAATAACCTAATCGCGCACCGGGGAATAATACCACAACGCAAGGAGATTGAAATGCTGAGACTCACCTACGCTCTTATACTTTTAAGTTTTGCTTTCGCTTCGGCGGTCAAATCGCAAACGCTTCCGATACAAACTACGCCATCCAAACCCGTCGATTGCGCGTGTGAATCACAAGTTCTACCTGAGACACTCGCGATCGTAAATGGGGTCAAGATCACCGGCAACGACATTAATAAGGCCACCGGAAATTCGGTGGGCCAACTTCAAGCGCAGGTGATCGACGCACGCAAACGCGAGCTTGACCTATTGATCAATTCGAAACTGCTTGCGCTCGAAGCGAAGAAGCGTGGCGTCAGCACGGTCAAACTGCTTGAGCAGGAAGTGATGACCAAGGTCAAGCGACCGACTCAAACCGAAGCACAGGTTTTTTACGATCAAAACAAATCACGCATCAACAAAGAGTTCACGGAAGTGGTTGACGACATCACCGCGTACTTGTTTGAGCAGCGCCAGCAACAGGAAGCGAAGAAGTTTGCCGACACTCTGCGCGTCGCGAATGAAGTTAAAGTGAATGTGACTGAGATCACGCCGCCGGCAAACGAAGCCGATCGCGCGCGTGTGTTCGCGACGATCAAAGATGAGAAGATCACATCGGGCGACGTCGAAAGCTCGCTGCTTCCGTTAATCTTCGACGTACAGGAACAAGTTTACAAATTACGAAAAGACGAGCTCGAGCTCAGTATCAACGACACCCTGCTGACGCAGGAAGCAGCGAAGCGGAAGATCACAACCACCGCACTGCTTGAAGCGGAAGTAAAACCAAAACTCGTCACGGATCAGCAAACACAGCTCTTCTATGATCAGAATAAAGATCGGGTCAGCGGCGACTTTGCGCAAACAAAAGACGCGATCAGGCAATATCTGGAACAGATGGAGTTACGCCAGGCGGAACGAACCTTTGTTGAAAAGCTACGCGCGACCGCTTCGATCAAGACATTTCTAATCGAGCCTGTGTCGCCGGTGTTTGCGATCTCGACCAGCGACCAGCCATCGCTCGGGAATGCGAATGCTCCGGTCACGATTGTTGCTTTCACGGATTACCAGTGTCCGAGTTGTGCCGCAATGCATCCGACGTTGGAGCGACTGGTGACGGAGTTTGGCGACAAAGTGAGACTCGTCACACGCGACTTCCCGTTGAGCCAGCACACCGAAGCGCTCAAAGCTGCTGAGGCTGCCGAAGCAGCCCGCGAGCAGGGAAAATATTGGGAGTACATTCACATCCTGCTCCGCAATCAGTCGGCGTTGACGGTTGATAAGTTGAAAGGTTACGCGACGGACCTCGCGCTCGACCGCACTCGCTTTGACAGCGCGCTCGATTCCGGAAAATTCTCTGAGTCAGTGCAGCGCGATCTTGAAGACGGGATGAAGCTGGGCATCAACGGCACACCCACAATTTTCGTCAACGGTCGCCGCGTATCCGTAAAGAGCTACGAGGATCTGAAAGCCACAGTCCAGGCAGCTCTGAAATAGTTTCTTTTGTGCTTTTTGTGTGGCTTAATGGGAGCCGATCATGACGACCGGCTCTCCACATTATCGCGCGTGTAATCTATGCGAAGCGATCTGTGGCATCGAGATCAAGGTCGAACCCGGACCACAGCTCTCAATTCGCGGTGACAAAGACGATCCGTTTAGTCACGGTTACATCTGTCCGAAAGCGGTCGCTTTACAAGACATTCATTACGATAAAGATCGGCTCAAATATCCCGTACGCCGGCTTCCGGATGGCGGCTGGCGACGCATGGATTGGGACGAAGCTTTCGCCGAAGTAGCAAAGAACCTCAAAGGCATTAACGCAAAGTACGGCCGCAACTCGATCGGCACCTACATCGGCAATCCCACCGTTCATAACTACGGTGCTATTCTCTTCGCGCCCGGTTTTCTCCGCAGCCTACGCACGCGAAACAGGTTTTCTGCCACCTCAGTCGATCAGCTCGCGCATCACGTCGCGTCGTTCCTGATGTTTGGTCATCAACTGCTGCTTCCGATCCCGGATGTGGATCGCACAAAATTTTTTCTTGTGCTCGGTGCGAATCCCGCGGTTTCAAATGGCAGCATGATGACCGCGCCGGGCTTGGGGCGCAGGCTTCAGGAAATACAGCGTAACGGCGGCAAAGTAATCCTGATCGATCCTCGTCAAAATGAGACAGCCCGGCTCGTCGACCAACATCTCTTTATTCGCCCCGGCACTGATGTTCTTTTGTTACTTGCATTGCTGCAAGTCATTTTTGAAGAGGGACTAACGCGACCTGGCCCATTGGCTTCTTTTACAAAGGGTTTCGAGCAGATCGAGGCGCTCGTAAAAGAGTTTCCGCCGGAGCGAATCGCTTCGATCACAGGAATCGACTCGGATCAGATACGCACGCTCGCGAGAGAATTCGCCGCCGCCAAGTCAGCCGTTTGCTACGGGCGGATCGGCGTCTCCACGCAGGAGTTCGGCGCTGTTTGCCAGTGGCTGATCAACGTCTTGAATATTGTGACTGGCAATTTTGATCGACCCGGCGGTGCGATGTTCACACTACCGGCGTTTGATCCGTTGTCGGCGCCGGAGTCAATCGCTCCGCGCGGTAGTTTTGGTCGCTGGCACAGTCGCGTGCGAAAGCTGCCTGAGTTTGCCGGAGAGTTACCGGTAGCAGCGCTTGCCGAAGAAATTTTGACGCCCGGCGAAGGACAGGTGAAGGCCCTCGTAACGCTTGCCGGCAATCCGGTGTTATCGACACCCAATGGCCGAGAGCTAGACCAGGCACTCGCGAGTCTCGAGTTCATGGTATCAATTGACATCTATATCAACGAGACAACCCGTCATGCGCACATTATCCTGCCTCCGACTTCGTCGTTAGAGCGTGGCCACTACGACGTCGCCTTCAACCTGCTCGCAGTTCGCAACACGGCCAAGTTCTCGCCACCATTATTCGATCCCGCTCCGGACTCACGCGCCGATTGGCAGATCCTCGCTGAGCTGCAAACGCGAATGGAACACAAGCAAGTCGGGCGTGTTCTGCGCGGCGTGCAACAAAAGTTCACGAGAAAATTCTTTGGTCCAGAAAGGATTCTCGATTTAGGCCTGCGCTTTGGACCATACGGCGCCCGTCTCAATCCATTTTCCAAAGGCCTGACTCTGCGAAAAGTGCGGAAAGCCGTACACGGCATCGACCTTGGTCCACTAACGCCCTGTTTAGAAAAGCGTCTCTGCACGGCCGACAAGCGTATCGACTTAGCGCCGGAAATTCTCGTTAAAGACCTGGAGCGCGTGAAGGCAAAGTTTTTCGATAACGCGCCGGCAGATTTGAACGGCAATCTGTTATTGATTGGCCGGCGTCATCTGCGCAGCAACAACTCCTGGATGCATAACACGCGCCGGTTGTTGCGAGACGACGAGACACAGCCGCGTTGCACGATTCTCATGAACCCGGTGGATGCTGGTCGACGGAATTTAAGCTCGGGTCAAAGTGTAAAAGTGGAGTCGAGAGTCGGATCGATCGTGATACCGATCGAAGTGTCTGAAGAGATGATGCCCGGCGTGGTGAGTATTCCGCACGGATGGGGCCACGACCGGCCGGGAAACAAAATGGAAGTGGCCCAACAACATCCCGGTCAGAGCATCAATGACCTGACTGACAATCAGGCAATCGATGCTCTGTGTGGCACTGCGGCATTCAATGGAACGGTCGTGACTGTCTCGGCGGTCCAATAAAACTCACGCCCGCTGCGCAAAGATCCCCGAGAACGCCGCGCGGTGCGCGTAGAAAACGATAAACCACAACGCAATCACCAGCACCGCCATTCCCATCCCCGTGGGATTCAGGAACAAGTGATAAAGAAAAATATTCACGATCACTGGTCCAAGTAGCACCAGACCAAGCGGCACGTAGCGATTCACCAGCAACAGCGCCCCACCCACGATTTGCAGCGCCGCCACCACCCAGAAGTAATGCGACAGGGCGAGAGCGCCGATAAATTGTCCGGCAAGGCCAGTCGGCATTGGTCCCATCGGTATGAACTGTAGAAAGCCGTTCAATCCGAACACTACAAAAATCAGACCAAGCAAAAGACGTGCGATCAATGCTGCTATTCTCATCTAATTCTCCTTCAACACTCTCATCAACGATGGTTTATCTCACCCATCTTGCCATTTTGGTAATCTTCAATCGCCTGCATGATTTCTTCGCGTGTGTTCATCACGAATGGTCCATAACGGGCCACGGGCTCGTTGAGCGGCACACCGCCGATCAACAGAACATCGAGAGTCGCAGTCGCATCAGCCGGATTCTCAATCCTGACTTCGTCGCCGTCCTGCGCAAAGAGGATCATCTGACCATCGTCTCCACGCTCACGTTCGGCGCCGAATAGACCGCGCCCATCGACAACGTAAGCAAAAGTATTGAAGTCAGCCGGAACTTTTTGCGTCACAACGCCACCCGGTTTAATGCTGTAGTGCAGGTAAATGATCGGAGTGCGCGTTTCGATCACGGCTTTCTGGTCCATTGCTTCGCCCGCAATCACGTTAACTGTTACCAGACCATCGGTCGAGGTAACTTTCGGGATTTGCGCGCCTGGGAACTCCTGGTAACGTGGCGTAATCATCTTGTCACGCTTCGGCAGGTTTACCCAAAGCTGGAATCCGTGCATTCGTCCACCGCGACGCGCGAATTCCGCGCTCGGCATTTCCGAGTGGACCACACCGGCGCCGGCAGTCATCCATTGCACATCACCGGGAGTCAAACGTCCCGCATGTCCGCGCGAATCCTTGTGCTCCATCTCACCGGAAAGCATGTATGTTACCGTCTCAAAACCACGATGGGGATGGTCGGGTGCGCCTTTCGCCTGGTTTGGTCCCAACTCCATCGGTCCCATTTCATCGAGCAACAAAAACGGATCGAATTCTGAAAACTGTGCTTTCGGGAAAGGTCGCCGGACCAGAAAGCCCGCGCCTTCCAACGTTTCGATACTATTTACCACACCCGCAACTGTGCGGGGCCTCGTTAATACTTCGGTCAACACTTCGGTAGCCATTAAATTCAATTCTCCTTGTTATCCTGTTCGAGACGAGCCGTCGCCTCATAACCAATTTTCTTCAACAGGCCAATGAGCGTTTCGCGCTCTGCGCGACTAAGAGATGCGGCTGCGAGTTGTTCCATGTCAGACGCGTGATCGGCATAAACACGCGTGATCAGCTCCTGGCCGGCTTTCGTCAGGTGCACTATTCGCGCTCGCCGGTCGGTGCCTGAGGCACGTCGCTCGACCAGTTTTTTCGATTCCAGCCGGTCAACGGCGACGGTGATCGAGCCGCTTGTCAGCAGCACTTTCTTTCCGATCTCGTTAATCGGCAGTGGCCCTTTGTGCAGCAGGGCCTCCATCACCGCGAAGTCGCTGCCACACATCTCCAACTCTTCAATACTCTTCTCGGCGTAAGTCTCAACCGCCCGCGCGGCTTTCCACAACACCAGAAAGACATGAACCCCGCTGCCACCCTTCAACGACTGCTCTTTGCGTTTGCTCATTTACCTTAATCTCTAATATCTTGATATCAAGATACTTGAAACTAAGAAGTTCGTCAAGAGCGGGGGCGGTTCCCGACGCGGGCCACCTAACCGCAATCACTTCCCGATTCTTTGCGCTTTTTGTGCTTTTTTGTGGCTCGAAATTGTAGCCCGGTAAAAAGCTGATAACCTTTTTTCGCACACTGCGGGCAACTAAGTCTCTTCCAACCTACCTGATCGAGACGGTCAGTGTGTAGCTCGTGGCGCCGCGGCCCGTATTCACTATCGATAGCAGATGGTCGCCGCCCGTCATTTCGAGGCTGAAATTCTTACCGCTCGCACTCCCCGCATTGACGATCACGGCGCCGTTACCGGAGGTAATGTCGATGGACATCAACTGCCCCGCGCTGCCGTTAATAATGTATTCCAGATACCCCTTTGGTCCAATCCTTCCACGCACTGTCGCGGAACTGGTCCCACGTCGAAAGCTGATCCGCTTCTGAGCCAAAAGCTCGGACCCGGACAGCATCAGCACCAGTGTTAAAGCGACAAATTGCGCAGCGGTTTTTTTAAGCATCAGGTTTATTACCTTTCGCGAAAGGTTTGCGGCTCAGCAAAAGTAGTGCTGCGCCAAAAAATCCACACGAACCCGGATCGCCCACGGCCCACCAGAGGGGCATACCCGAAGTTAGATCTATCAAAAAGAATACCGGAGCGGCTATCAGGAAGGCGACGCCGTTGAAAATGATAAATGGTCGAAAACGCTCTACGTCTGTTGCGATCAACCACAGAGACAATCCGTGAATACCATAGGTGTAGGAAGCCTGCCGGATCATGAACATCAGGAGTGGCCCGTCCGGCATTGCGCCCATCCCGAGCCACGCGTGTGAACCCTCCATCCACGATCGCGGCATCACTACGGCGACGAATGCGAGTATTTCCATGGCGCCGGCAATACGCAATAGCCACAGAAGCAACTTCTCTCTATTCATACCGGAATTTTATCATTGACTGATCCGCATTCATCCGCGTAAATCTGTGGCATGAAGATCCAGTTTGGCGCTCTCCTTTTGGGCCCTGATTGTGGCCAGCATAGCGGATGCTTCGTGAGTACACGATTCCTGCGGAGCTTGCGCAAGACAAGAAGAAAGTGACGGTGCGTAAACGCATCTCTCTCTTCAACAAACTTCTGTTGCGGAGCGTAAATGCCTAGATTCCACTGCGACGCTCGACACTAACGATCGAACTTGACCACAGATGAACACGGATTTATGAACGGATTAGATGTTATTGGGGCACGGCTCAACAATCAGAAGTTGGTGTCACCGGGATTTAAGATGGCGGCTGAGGTGGTGCGCTGGTTTGGTGCGGTGCAGGCGCAGGATTTTAAGGCTGCGAAGTGGGCACTTGCGCTCAGAATGCGCACCGCGACGGATGCTGTCGTAGAGGATGCTTTCAATAAAGGAGAAATACTGCGCACGCATGTCATGCGTCCGACGTGGCACTTCGTCGCGCCTGAGGATATCCGTTGGTTATTACAGTTGACAGCGCCGCGCGTGAACCTGAAGTGTGGGCCAAATAATCGTAAGTTTGAACTTGATGCGGCGCTGTTCAAACGGTCCAATAAGATCTTTGAGAAGGCCTTGCGGGGTGGGAATTATCTGATTCGTTCTGAGTTGAAATCGGCGCTTAACCGGGCGCAAATCGATGCAAATGATCCGGTTCGCCTGGTTCATATTCTCTTACGGGCGGAGTTGGATGGCGTGATATGCAGTGGGCCTCGACTGGGCAAACAGTTTACTTACGCTCTCCTCGAGGAGCGAACACCGGTCGCGAAAATTCTAAAACGCGAAGAAGCGTTGGCGGAACTAACGCGCCGCTATTTCACCAGTCATGGACCGGCAACGCTGCCGGATTTTGTCTGGTGGTCGGGGTTGACTGTTGACGACGCGAAGCGCGGTATCGCTTCGATCGACAGCGAACTTGAAAAAGCCAAGTTGCACGAGAAGGTGTATTGGAGTGCACGCACCTCACGAACCCGGCAACAGTCCGCAAATTCAATTCATCTCTTGCCGGCTTTTGACGAATACTTTGTCGCGTACAAAGACCGGCAAATCGCGGTGGCTCCTTCACTGTCGACGTGGGATGTGCTTGGTCCAACATTTCTCATCGATGGAATCGCTACCGGCACGTGGAAGCGCTCTGAATCAGGAAACATCGAATTCAACACCTCGCGTGCGTTGAAGAAGTCGGAAAAACTCGCGCTCGACGAAGCCGCTGATCGATATGCGGCCTATCTGGGTGATATCTCTCGTCGCAGATAGAAAAGCAGATCAGTCGCTGGAGGATCGATGCCGAGCTGCCGGATCATCCCGACGATCTGCCCGCGATGCATCGTCGCGTGGTTGACGACGTGCTGCATCTGATTGATTAGCGGCATCGAACTCGGGTCGCCACTGAGAAGCTTGAATGGTAGATCTTCTGCCAGCCGCGGTTCATCCAATTCGGAAACAAATTGCGTTCGCGTGTTGCTGAGGTTCGTCCAACGATCGCGCAGGGTCGCCAGATCAGCACACGACTCAGGTGACCAAAGCGACCAGGCTTCAGCTTTCGCAGGCGAGCGGCCATGCCAGCGCTCCAACCAAATCCACTCAGCGCCCGCCATATGCACGAGAGTTCCGAAGATCGAGCGATGACTAATTCCGACATCGCGCACCAGGTGATCGCCGGGTAGCCTGTTCGCCGCCTCGATCGCCAGTTCGTTGGCCCATTCGGTGTAACTGAAAAGGTTCTTGATATCTGTTAGGTCCATGATTATCTCGATATAGTTGGACAGGATCCTAAACTACCTTCAGAAGACAAGTGTTTGAATGGAATGCGGCGGGCTGTTCACCTCAGCCGCATCGCCATTTACCCACAGCCAGTAAGACGCTTGCTTGTCGGTCGGATTCATCACCACGACAGCCGCCTTGCCGTCGCGATTGAGAAATGCTGTCGATAACAATTGGCTGCGACTTGGCGAGCTCGCAATTCGTTTTGCACCCGGTTTAATGAACTTCGAGAAGTGGCCGATGTAGTAGTACGAGCTCAAATACGTCAGCTCACCTGTCTTTGTATCCGCATGCACCGGTGCGAAACAGAAGTTCGCGACGTGATTTGGACCACCTCGTTCGTCGAGCAGAATATTCCAGTCAGTCCAACCAACCGTGCCGTTGTTGAAATCATTAATCATCGACCGCCCGTACTGCTCACCAAACTTCCATTCGCCGAGTTTCTTCGGATCGAATGAATCGACACACCCTTCGGTAAAGATCAGATGCTTGTCCGGATATACCTCGTGGACTAGGCGCACATTGTCAAACATCGGATCGCCGCCACTCCACGGCTCGTACCAGTGGAAACCAATGCCCCAGACAAATTTAGCGGCCTTTGGATCGGCAAGCAGCGTACTGACCCGCTGATAAATCAGATCGCGATTGTGATCCCAGGCAATGATCTTCTTATCGCCCAAACCAGCGCGACTCATCGTTGGTCCAAGATGATTTTTGAGAAAGTCACGCTCTTCCTCGGCCGAGTAGATACACGACTCCCATTTTTGCGTCGCCATCGGTTCGTTCTGGATCGAAAGACCCCAGATCGGCACACCTTCCCCCTGGTAAGCCTTGATGAACTTCGTGTAGTAGTTGGCCCATGATTGATAAAACTCGGGCTTCAGCTTCCCGCCATGCAGAATGTCGTTGTTGTCTTTCATGAACGCCGGCGGACTCCACGGACTCGCGAAGATATTGAGTTGGCCCTTTGCGGCTGCCATGCATTCCTTGATGAAGGGAATGCGATATTTTTTGTCGGGCGCAACACTGAACGACTTCAGCTCTTTATCGCCTTCGTCGATGTAGGTGTAACTGCCGCTCGAGAAATCACAACTGTGAATATTCGTGCGCGCGAGTTTGTAACCGATGCCGCGCTGCTCGTCGAAATGTGCGTCGATGAATTCGCGTTGCTTCTTTTGCGGCAGTTTGGCGAATGTTTCAGCCGACGCGTCGGTCAACGCTCCACCGATGCCGAAGAAGGTTTGAAACGGCCGGCCGGGATCGACGAACACGCAGACCTGCGTCTCCTTCGGCTGGCCGACGGTTTTGAATGCGACACTGTCGGTCTGCGTCAATCTGTGATTTGACTTGTCAGCCGTGGTGTAAACCGTCACCTGCTTTGCAACGGCGGGATTCGATTCGAAGGGAATTGTTCCCGGCTGTTCGGGACTCGATTTTCCGAAGACGGAAGGGAGATACTTGTGGCCCAGCGCTGCAGCCGAAGACGCGAACAGGAATTTGCGGCGGTCGATTTTCATGGGGGGATTTTACACGAAAAATCATTGAGATAGCCCACTTGGATACAGTCAGTACCGTCCGCGGTAGCGGATGGGTGACAATCTCAGCGACCCATCTGCTACCGCGGACGGTACTGACCCGACCCAAGCCAACGCCATACGTTAGAAGTTGCTGAATAAGAGATGATTGTTCGGAGTCGAACCACCAAACAAACCTCCGGACGTTCCCGTCACCACACCCTTCGTCGATAAATCCTTGATCGTTTGTTGGACCAGCGCTGGTGACGCAAGCGGATTTGTTTGCAGGTACAGGGCCGCTACACCAACCACATGCGGCGTTGCCATCGATGTGCCGCTGATCGTATTGGTTGCCGTGTCAGACGTGGCCCACGAAGATGTGATATTCACGCCCGGGGCATGAAGATCCACGCATGTTCCGTAGTTTGAGAACGACGCCTTCGCATCGTTGATGTCTGACGCGCCGACGGTAATTCCTTCCGCGACACGCGCGGGCGATTGATTACACGAGTTAACGGGGAAGCCGAGAATATTGCCGTTGCCCGCGGCGATGGCACACGATACACCGTCGGCGATCATGTTGCGCACGGCGGTATCGAGTGCAGCATTTGCGCCGCCACCGAGACTCATGTTTGCCACGGCCGGCTCACCCGCTTGATGATTTCCAGTGACCCAATCAACACCGGCAATGATCGCTGCGGTCGTAGTCGAACTGCCACAACCAAAAACGCGCACGGCAACGAGCGTCACACCTTTCGCAATACCGTAAGTGGTGCCACCGATCGTGCCTGACACGTGCGTGCCGTGACCGTTACAGTCTTCGGTGCTCGGTGTGGCATCAACTGTGTTCGTGCCTGCGAGCACACGCCCGGTGAGTTCCTGATGTGTGGCGCGGATACCAGTGTCGATGACATAAGCCTTAACTCCCGCGCCCGTCGCGGTGTAGCTGTACGTTGTCGAAAGTGGAAGATTTCGCTGATCGATGCGGTCGATTCCCCAGGTCGCTCCTGTTTGGGTAGTCGACAGCGTGATTTCGCTGTCTTCCTGCACGAAAGCCACGCGCGGATCGAGGCTCAAACGTTGCGCGGCGGCTTCCGACATGCGCACGGTGTAACCCAACAACGCGTGCTGATACATGCGCTTGAGCGTGCCGCCGTGAATCGCTTTCAGGTTGGCAGCAACAGTCGGAACCAGTGAGTGTTCACCTTTTGGTCCGGCCGCGAGATCGTTTAGTACGACGATATATTCATTCTTTACCGGATGCTCAGCGCGACGAAACTTTTCTCCAGTCTCGATCTGAACTTCTTTTGCGGTAGTGTTTTTCTCGTTTCGTCCGCTGGTGCTTGACGGAACAATCATCGAAGCAACGAACATTCCTAGAGCGAGTAAGCCAACGAGTGAGTACTTGAAGTTATACATGGTGAGTCTCCTTCTCTGCTGTTGTGGTTTGCGACGATTAACTACAGACGCGTGCGCGGTGAGTAGACACAATCATCCGTGCGTCGGGCTGCGAATCGCCGGCTCGTGATGCAATCCAAACTCTTTGGGAGGTTTTACAGGAGGAGAGATACTTTGTCGGAGTTCGACAAAATGCGGGTTGTTCTTAGCTTGCGTTTATTTTGCAATTCTATAAAAGTCCAATGTCGCTTTTGTCATCGCCACAACTTTCTCGCGCAACGTCGTTGGTTCAATAACTTCAAGATTTGGACCAAACGATACGGCATACTCACAGGCCATTTCCTCAACATCGAAACCGATGTAGACCTTCTTCCAACCGCGAGAGTCCAGTTCCTCAGTTTCATTGACGCGCGCGAAACGTCCCGCAAAACGCAGTCGCAGCAATACTGACGGCGAGACCCAAAACGTGGCGCGATAGTTTGGCACCGCGGCCTTGAATGTCGAGGCTGATTGTTCCCAGTACTCAGCGAGATTGAAGCTGAAAGGAATCGGCGCCGGTGTCTCGAGAATTTCGGCGTCCACAATACGTGAGACACGATAGCTGCGAATGCTTCCATCAACTGCAGCCACGAGATACCAAACACTTCCTTTTGCCACTAAGCCGAGTGGACCAAGCAAACGCTCGACGGATTCGCAGTTCTCGCCTCGTTCGTAATTGATCCTGAGGCCACGTTCGAGCCAGAGTGCTTCCTGCAGGATAGGAAGCAACGGTACCGCTTCTTCGCGTCTGGACCAGCCACTCACATCAACGTAGATCCGTTGTCTCGCTCGTTCTGCTCCCTGTCGAAAGGCCGTTGGTAATGAGGCCAGTAGTTTCAATAGTGCGCCGTCCGCGGCTTTTTCGAGACGCAGATCGGCGAGTAGCTTCGTTGGCTTGTTAACGAAGAGCGATTGAATTTCTGTTTCGGTGAGTCCGGTGAGCGTGGTGCGGTATTCGCCGAGCAACGACCAGCCACCGCCCGAACCACGCGCGGCGATGACTGGAATACCAGCGCCACTCAATGCCTCCATGTCGCGATGAATCGTTCGCTCCGAGACTTCGAGACGTTCGGCAAGGTCGCGCGAGGTCATCTGTTGATGCGCCTGCAGCAGGAGCACTATCGAAAGTAAACGATCAGCCCGCATGCGACGAATTTTATCCTACAAATATGACAAAGGGTGTCATGAAACGCGCCGTAGACTCACAAAGTACGGTCGAATGTACTGTAGGGGCGGCACTCCGTGGCCGCCCCTCTCTAAAACATCAATGCGGGGGGCAGCCACGGAGGGCCGCCCCTACAGTTACGCCCAATTCTAAAGGAGGACTCTGATGCGTAAAGTTACATTTGGAGGGGCTAATAGTCTCGACAACTTCTTCGCTCGCAAAGACGACACTGTCGACTGGCTGATGTGGTGCAAAGAGGTGCAACAGTTCATGAAAGACTACTGGAAGAACATCGACACCGTGATCATGGGTCGCCGAACATATGAGGTGGCGACAAAGAACGGCGACGGCGCCGGCAGTGGTCCAGGTATCAAGACTTATGTGTTTTCACGAACGATCAAAAAACCGAGTAACAAAAAGCTGACATTCGTCTCCGAAGATGCCGCAGACTTTGTGCGACGTTTGAAGAATGAAGACGGCAAAGACATCTGCGTGCTTGGTGGGGGATTGTTAGCGAAGTCTTTATTCGAAGCAGATCTGATCGACGAGATCGGCTTCAACATACATCCCGTGTTACTCGGATCGGGCATTCCCATCTTCTACGAGATGTCGCGACAGATCGATCTGGAGTTGCAGAAGTGTCAGCAGTTATCGAACGGTTGCGTTGTTCTCACATATAACGTGATGCATGTGTAATTACACACATACACTACACGTAAATACATACAGGAATTTCCTGATTCCCTCTCCATAAAATCCGTGATTATCTGTGGCTGTTTACGTGTAGTATGTGCGGCGGTCACAGAGGCCAGGCCCAGGCGCAAAGATATTGCCAAGCGAAAATCCTCGCGTTAACCTCGGCCCTTACGAAGATGAGCTAGCCTCGCCTAAGCTGATGCCGGCGATACTCATATACGTGTGACAGTTTGTGGGCAGTACAAGTCGTAAGGTGAGAGCGGCAGCACGATTCTGAAGCCGAACTACCGCTCTCGGCGGAACGCACAGGCAACACCCACAAGGTGCCTCCGGGCATGCGCTCCGAAATCTATTTAAAATGAAAAGGAGCAAGTGTTGATTAAGGCGCGAGGTCGAACCCGATAGTGAGTAGCGCCCGACAAGTTCGGGCGTTTCCGGTATCTTCCGAGTCGGCGCGCAGTGTAAGTGAAAATACACATAAATTCAAGAGCGCATCTTCGTCAGGAGTCGTGGCCTGATGGGACGCGTGCGTCGAAACAAGCCGTTGAAACTGAGCCATAAATTGTTGGCGATTAGGAGGCGTCTGCAAATGAGCCAGAGTGAGATGGCGAGGGCGCTTGAGCTAAAGGTGCATTATTCCGCAGTGTCGAATTTCGAGCTTGGGACACGCGAACCGGATCTGTTGATTGTGTTGCGTTATGCCCGGTTGGCCGGTGTAACGATGGAGATGATCGTGGATGATTCGATAAACTTACCGGAATAATTTTAGCCGCGGATGAACGCAGATAAACGCAGATCAGCGTTAATCCGCGTTCATCTGCGGCTTATTTCTTTTCTTGGGGCGCGCGGATTGGGCGGCCGGGAGAAAATCCTGACTGAAGTTGTCCGTCCTTTACTATCGGGACGCCGTTCACGATGACGAATTTGATTCCTTCGGAATATTTTGCCGGGTCCTGAAAAGTTGAGCGGTCGATTATTGATTGCGGATCGAAGATTGTGAGATCCGCATCGGCGCCGATTCGGATCCGGCCTTTGTTCTTCATCGATGGCACACGGCGTTCGAGACGCCGGGCCGGTAAGAGAGTCATCTTTGTGAGGGCGTCGATGAGACTGAGGGCTCGTTTCTCTCGCACATAATTACCAAGCACGCGTGAGTACGTTCCCGCCGTGCGTGGATGTCCCTTCCCTTTTTCAAGAATTCCATCACTCGCAATCATCGTCAGCGGGCTCGCGATCGCCGTATTCACAACTTCCTCCGTCATCGAAAACACAGCCACCATGCCGCCGGTCTTGCGATAACGATCGAAACTTTCTTTCGTAAGCCGCTCTCCGGTCGCGGCCCATTGCAGATCCTTGTAGTCGATGTTGAAAACTTCCTGCCATCCTTCGTCGAAGATCGCCGACTTAATGTCCGTCATTCCGGCGATGTAGGGATAACATTCTGTGGTCACATCAATCCCACGAGTCTTCGCCTCCCCGATCATTTGCAACAACTTTGGTGTTGCTGGTCCACCAGTGCTCTGAATGTGAACGACGTGCAATGGCGCTCCCGTAATTGCGGCAGCCGAGATTACTTCTTCGAGCGCCTGAATACTGCTGCCCGGCTCTCTCACGCCCGCGTGTCGCATGTGAACATGACACGACGCGCCATACTTCGCCGCCACCCGAAACATCTCCAGAATTTCCCAACGTGATGCATTCGGCGTGTATTGAATTCCGAATCCAACGGCCACCGCGCCACGCTTCAAACCGTCTTCGAGCCGCTGTTTCATCTCGGCGATCTCGGCGTCGGTTGCGGCGCGACGGGCGGCGTCGCCGGTAGGAAGAAATGTAACGGGCTCGCGCATCGCCGCCATTCGTGCTGCGAGATGTCCGGCACTCACACCGTAATTGATTAGAGTTTTATGTTCGCGTTGCGCGTACCAACTATCAATGTCGCCCGTGCCGACTTCGAGCTCGAGCGCCGTGGTGACACCGTCCATCGCTTTGAAGCGATAATTTTCATCGTCCTGGCCGTGCTGGTGAAGATCGATAAAACCGGGTGAGACAACCAGACCGCGAGCATCGATGACGGTCCTTCCGCCGAGCCTGTTGGTGCTGATTGCTTTGATGGTCCCGTTTGAGATGCCGAGATTGCGGATTGCATCGGTGCGTGTTTCAGGATCGATTACTCGACCGTTGAGGATCACCAGATCGTACGCGGCCTGAGAACTCGAAATCGAGGGAAAGATAAGCGCGACGAGGATTAGGCCGATAGAACTTACAAGTCCTATTCTTCTCATTGCACTTTCCCTCGCGCAGCCACACGCCAAACTTCCTCAACCTGCTCGCCTCTCACGCCGTAAATCTCGTCGTGCATGTTGACAGTGGTGCAAACGTGATTCGGAATGATGCTGAGGCGATCTCCCACGCGGTAAATCCGCTCAGACTGCTCGATATTCAAGTGTCCATGCTCCTCGGAAAATCGCGCTACGGCAGCGGCCGGATCTTCTTTGACGATTCCATATCCGCTTCCATCACCGCCCTGAAAACGATCGTATGAGAACGTCTTTGAGCCACCATCAACGATCGCATGTCCCGGGACAGCAGTGCTCACCACCGTCACCAGCACCGACAACGCACAATCGCTCAACGACGCTGCTGAAATCGCAACGGTGTTTCGATCGTTGAAGATATAGGTTCCCGGACGCACTTCGTTCACTCCAAAAAATGATCCGCCTTCGTATGCGGTGGGTGTCGAACCACCACTCACAACGGCAACCGGCACTCCGGCAGCGTCAAAAGCGGCAATCGTTCGCTCGAGAAACTCATTTACCTGAGCCCGCAATGCGACTCGCTCTTCAGGCGTAACGCCGAAGTGTCCCGGAAAAAACATCAAGCCTTTGAACTCGACTGCCGGGAGTTCACTAATCTTTTGCGCCAACGCCACCAAATCATTTTCATCGCTAAATCCACAACGATGAAAGCCAACATCCATTTCCACCAGCATCCCAATGGTTGTTCCCTGTTTCGAAGCAGCCGCAGAGATCTCACGCGCTGCTTCCTCTGAATCGATCGAGACTCTGACCTTCGCTCGTTCGGCGAGACGTGCGAGCCGTTCGGTTTTTTCTTTACCTACAATCGGATAAGCGATCAAGATGTCGTCAATGCCAGCGTCAAGCATCACTTCAGCTTCGCCGATTTTTGCAACTGTAATTCCGGTTGCGCCGCTCGCAATCTGTCGTTTGGCAAGCTCCGGGATCTTGTGCGTTTTAGTGTGCGGCCGGAGTAAGAGTTTGTTCGTCCGGCAGTAGTCAGCCACGTGCGACAGATTGCGTTCCATCACGTCGAGGTCAACGACGACCGCGGGCGTTTCGAGTTCAGAGATGTGCATTGATTTCTAAAGCCATCCACAGATTACACAGATGTTTATAAAGAATCTGCGTAATCTGTGGACCGTTTCTTAAGGGACGATCTCGAATGACGCTTCCTGTTTCGTGGATTTCCGCGTCACCATGTCTTTCGTTTCAATCATCGCCTGGTAACGACCGGGAGCAAGATTCGCAAGCCGCACGTATTCAGCAAACGTCAGGTGAGACACTGGCTGGTCCTGAACATCAGTCAACACAAAATCAAAAAACTTCGACGCCGGCTGTCCGTCCTTCATCAAGCGCACACTGACACGGACCAGCGGCTTACCTGTGTCAGGACTGTTCGCCGCGTTGTAAATGGCAGAAAACATGATCAGATTGTCGGTCTTCTTAAACTGGAGCGCAGCGGAAGGCCGGACCAATTGCTTCCGATAGACAAATACGTCCGGAAACTGTGCCGGATCCGGTGGCAACTGGTTCGCCGGCTCGACGTATCGACTCAGCACCACCGGCGTAGTCGCAAACTCCGCGTCTGGTTCGGATAATTCGAAGTGTTCGCGTCGGGCACTGATTTTTCCCGACAGCTTATCGCGCACGATCAGATCGATCGTGTAATCGCCCGCGGTTAGTTGCAGGTCCTGGCGATAGAAAATGTTGTTATTGAGAATCTGGTTGTAATCATTAGCCGACAGATTGACGTCGAAGTTGCCCCCTAATCTTGAAAGCATTCGATCAGGCGTCGCTTTCAAAACTCCAAGCACCTCCAACTGCATCGACTGCTTGTCGCCTTTTTTATCGAACTTCACGGCCGACGGCGGCACTTCGATCGCGAGCGGCACGGTGTAAAGTCCCTGGTTGGTTCTGAATGCACTCCACGAAACGGAGAGTGGCAAACCGGGATTTGCCTGCGCTTCATTGAAACCAGCGAGCAATTTCTTGTCCGCGGGTGATAACAACACGATCTCTTCGGGCGGAATCGCGTAATAACCGGAACGCGAAATGAGTTGCGCTTCGGGCCGGCGCACTTCAATCTTTATTTTGCGAAACGTGCCGTCGAAGTTTTGATTACTACTGCGATAGGCAAGCGTGTAACGCGCCTGAATTTCCTGGTTGATGCGTTCGAGTCCCTGGCCGATGTCGTTATTGCCTTTGAGAAACTTTCCTCCCGTGTCGCCGGAAAGTCGATAAAGAACGTCGTATTCACGCGTCAGGCCTTCCTGCCTCACGTTGTCGAACACAGTTTCACCGCCAACACCTTTGATTCGGTCCTCCTGATTGAGAGAGGCAGCTCCGGAAAGTGGCGCCGACGGCACGAGAGCGCCTGACGCCGGCGCCGCGGCTCTAAGCCCGGCGGAATCGATGATGTAGATGGCGACGTTGGCGCGATTCGCGATGTCGATCGTGCTTTGTACCTGCCAATCGAGAACTTCAGGGGTGACGAAACCTTGCGAAAACAACACGAGCGTTTTCTTACCGGGAATCGGTCGTAGTCCTTCTGCCAACGCCGCGAGCGCCGCAAGTACGGGACGAGCTTGTTGCACACTCAGCGTCGTACGCATCCGGATAAACTGGGCCAACACAGCTCGAGCGATCATGGCCTGGGCCGCTGCTGATCCGCCTGCATTAGTGGTGATCCCGGTGGACGGAGCCGCTCCGTTCAAGGCGTCTCTGAGATTAGCGATAGTTTCATTAATCTCTCTGCTTTCGAAGCCCTTTGAATCGGCACCCGTGCCCATCTTTTCGAGGGTGGCGATCAGCTTTGTTTTGTCTTGCGTAAACGGCTGAAGCATTTTCAGGCCGTTCGTCACAGAGAGTATGGCCACGGTGTCCGAACCGGTTATTTGCTCGCGCACATACTTGATGGCGCCTTCGCGCACCTTTGTCAGGCTTGATAGGTCAGTAGTTTGCGAGTCGAGCACGAGCGAGATGTAGTTGCGCGGCGCTGTTGTGGTGGGCGCAGCGGTCGGTGCTTCGACAACGGTTACACCGGGCGTGGTAGTTTCGGTTTGTGAAAGTGGCGCGTCGAAGAATTCGATCTTCTGGGGTTGACCGTTTTCCGTGATGACGAAGTCTTCGGGTTTGAGGTCGAAGATGTATTTCCCTTTTTTGTCTTTGACGATGACGTCGATATTGACGAGGTTTGATTTAACTTTGACTACGTCGTCTTGAGCGTGTCCAATCTGTGTGAAAACGAGAGCAAAAATCAGAGCACAGATTTGCACGGATTTTTTCATGGATTAATCTCTTCCCACGCCGAGGGCGTCAGCGACACGATTGATGTAGTTGAACCAGGAAGCAATCAAGGTGATTTGTAGTATACCCTGATCGTCAAAACCTACCGACCGGAGTCGCTCGTGATCGGCGGGTGAGATACGCGTCGCGTCGCGCGTTACCTGCACCACATAATCGAGCATGACTCGATCCTGCTCGGAGATCGGCGCCTTGCGGTAGTCGTCTTCGAGGGCGTCTACCAATTCCTTGTCCAGGGTAACCCGACGCAGAAACTCTGCGTGAGATTCGATTCAATAATGACACCGATTGGTGACCGACACCACGGTAGTAATCATTTCGTGTTGTCGTCGATCGAGCGGTAAATCGGGAGACATCAGCGAGCCAAAGGTGGAAAAGGCGTGGAAGAGAGCGTTGGGAATCAAACTGTGAGAAGCAACTATACCTGCCGCACCGTCCGGCGTCGGATGCACTGGCGTGGCGTACTCAACCGGATACAAATCACGCTGAGACTCGACCGCCTGGCGCACTTCTTCACTCTCATCAACCGACACCGTTTTGATCCAGGTCATTCCGTGGTCCTTCTTTCTGCTAAACGCTTATCACGAAACAGCAACATATAAACCGGAAAGCCTAACGCAACCACACCAACCCCGAGAAATGCCTGGCGCGGATTATTTCCGGCAAGCAAGAAAAGCAAGCCAACCAGCATTACGAGAAACACAATCGGCGTCAGCGGATAGAGCGGAGTTCGATAACGAAGTTCACCCTTATCTTCACGGCGAAATTTGAACTGCGCGACAATGGTGAGTCCAATAAAAACGACTACGATGAACACGAAGTACGAAACGATCTCGTTGAAATTTCCTGCAACGACGAGTACGGAAGCAAGTATTGCCTGCAACGCGATTGCGCGCGCCGGGGTTTCATAGCGCTTGTGCAGTACGGCGACCGCCGGAACAAACAAGCCATCACGGGCCATCGCAAAATAAACTCGCGGCGCCGCCATCACGACGGCGGTAACACTGCCCAGCACCGACACCACCACGATGAGTGAGAATATTAGCCCACCAGCGCGCCCGAACAGAACCTCACCGGCTTGGGCCGCAAACGTTTCTCCCGAAGTTACGCGGTCCAGCGGAACAAGGTAAACAAACGCAAAGCTCGTCAGGATATAAACGAGCATTACGACCAGCACGCCAAACGTCAACGCCTTCGGCAATGCTCGTTCGGGATTCTTTACTTCGCCAGCCAGTTTTCCCAGATCCCACCAGCCGGCGAACGAGAAGAACGCGCCCACCATTCCACCGGCGAGTGCGCCAATTAGCGGGGGCGAACCGGCGTGACGTTCGACAAAGGGAATGAAGTTTGACCAGTCGCCGAGTTGAAAACCGAATCCCCAGAGAAAAATGAAGGCGAGTAAACCGAGTTTGAGGATCGCCATCGTGCGAATGAATCCCGCGCCCAACCTGACGCCGCGAATATTGATTAGCGCCACGAAAATGATCGTCACGATGGCAAGGATTTTGATCTGTGCTGGTGAGAGCTTGAGAATGTAGCCGGCGTAGGTGGCGAGTCCGGTGGCCAGTGCGGCCGTCAGACCCGGATCCATCACCAGAAACGCCATCCAGCCGTACATGAAAGCGACGGCTGGTCCATACGCTTCGCGCAGGAAAACATAACCGCCGCCCGCTTCCGGAAATCTCGCAGACAGTTCGCCGTAGCAGAGCGCGCCGCAAAGAGCCATCGCGCCCATCGTGAACCACACGACCAGTAACCACAGCGGCGAGCCCAACGCCTTCGCCATGCCCGCCGGAGTCAGAAAAATCCCGACCGCAATCACTTCGCCAACGACAAGTGCAGTTGCGGTCCAGAGTCCGATCTGTCGTTTTAGTTCAGTCACAAAAAGGCCATCCACAGATTACGCCGATGTTTAGAAAGAATCTGTGTAATCTGTGGATAAGGTTTTAGAAAGTGACGCGCGCGGCAAACTGAAATGCGCGTGGTCCACCCGAACCGAAAACACCGCCCGCCGTCGTCACTGCCTGTCCAAAACTCGACGACCGCAGGAATCCGGCACTGCTCGGATCGTTGTTATCACGCACGAGGACATTACTAAATCCCGAATAATTGACATTCGAGCTACCGAGCACGTTCGTCACATTGAAAAGATTGAACACCTCAGCAATCGGCTCAACCGTCCAACGCTCTCCGATCCGAAACACTTTCGATACCCTCAAATCAAATGACGAGAAGTTGTCGCCCAGTTTCAAATTGTCGCGCACCAACGGCACCAGCACACGCGGCTTGAATCCGGTGTTCGGATCCGCATTCGGACACAACGAACCACCGGCTGCGTTGATCTGAGTCAACGCCGCATTCAACTCAGCTCCGGTCTTGAACTGCCGCGTACCCGCATTCCGTTGCAACTCACAAACGCGCGAACTGCCATCCGGTAACAGAATGTCGATTGGCACCGTGGAAGCGAGTGTCAGAATCGGCGACACGCGAATATCCGCCGGCAGGTTGAACACACCCGAGAAGGTAAATCGATGTCGCTGATCGTTGGGCGTTGGTCCGTATTCACGACGCAGATCATTCGAGTCGATTGGTCCATTCGAGAATGGAATTTGATCGTCGTTGGCATAATTTGACGAACGCGAGAGCGTGTACGACGCGCGGAATTGAAATCGGTTTGCGAAGCGTCGCTCCAGACTCACTAACAGTCCGTCGTACTTGGTTCTAACACTCGACTCGAGATTCTTGACGATGTCTGGTCCACCAACGACCGGATTTAACGGCACTGTCCCGATCACGCGACCGATGATGAAGTGTGTACCGATGTTTCGCACGTAGTCCACGCGCAACGCAAGGTTCTTACCAAGCTCACGCTGAACACCGATGTTCATCTGATGGACCATCGGGTTCTGCATGTCGTTGTCGATGATGTTGATGCCACCCGCTCCCGCTCCCGGCAGGACAAACCCCGTGAATGGATTGGCGATGGTCGGGGCCGGCGGCGGAAACACGCCGTTGACGGGATCGAACAGAAACTGCGGTGGAATGAAGAAAACATTGCCGGCGCGCACCTCAACCGGAAGCGCACGACCGTCGAGCCCGCGCTCGAGTGTCTGAATCTCGAGAGTCACGCGGTCGTAGTAAATGCCATAGCCGCCATGAACACTCATGTTCCCGTCTTTGTTTGAGTAATTGAAACCGATGCGCGGGGCAAAATTGTTTTTGTCGCGGCTTCGCGTTCCTCTCAAAAAAGGAAGAATGAGTGGATTCAGTTCATCAACGCGACTGACGTTCTTGACGTCGGTGTCGATTTCATAACGCAGTCCGAGATTCAACGAGAATTGGCGGTGCACACGCCAGTCGTCCTGAATAAAACCAGCGAAATACGTGTTGTCGGTGTCGGGGAGCAGCAGCGATCGAGTCGGGAAACCGCTGCGGAGCGTGACGGCAAACAGCAGATCGTTATCGTCCACACGGCCGTCGAGATTTCGATCGAAATCCGGGAAGTCTTCAATCAGTTCGATGCGGCCGGTTTGAAACACCTTCAGATCGAGATCCGACTCCACGCGCTGAATCTCACCGCCGATATAGAACGTGTGATTTCCACGGACCATCGAGTAGGTGTCGCTAAACTGAAAACGTCGTTGCTTTGTTTGCTGCGGCACACGAAACGAAGCGCCATCCTGAATGCTGGGAAAAGTAAGCTGTGGTCCAGGTGTTACCGGCAACGTGTCGTTTCGGAAAGTACTGAAGCTGAAGTTGAAATTATTTACGTCGGTCGGAGAGAACTGATGACTGTAGCTAGCTACAAAGACGTTCGACTTGTTCTCACTCGACTGGCGTTCCGAGGCTGAACCGATGGAACGTATCAGACTGCTGGCCGTTATGCCGTTCTCTTTTTGAAATGAATAGCGGAAATTGAGCAGGTCGTTATCACTAGCCCGCCAGTCGACGCGATTGGAAGTCATGAAATCGTCGAGTGGCGAGTCGGCAAAACTGCGCGTGATCGACCGCGTGGCCAGATTCCTGGTTCCCACCAGCACCACGCCATCCTGATTTCGATCTTCGAACGAACCAAAGAACCAGGCGCGATCCTTCTTGATTGGACCACCGATCGTAAACGCATATTGTTCTCGATCGAATGGCGGCGACTGATTCAGAGTGCGATCGAACGTCGCTGGTAAACCCTGCAATCCGCTGTCGCGAAAGTAGAACGATCCCGAGCCATGAAACTCGTTCGAGCCTGACTTGGTGATGACGTTGATAACCGACGAACCCGAGCGACCGAGTTGCGCCGAGAAACGATTCGTAGCGATCTGAAACTCCTGAATCGCGTCCTGTGAAATGTTCTGAATCGATCCGCCAACAACGTCGTCGTTGGTGTCAGCGCCATCGATCGTTACGTTTCCACCACGACCGAGTTGACCGGCCGATGAAATGACGACGGTATTTGTCTTCGTCGGATCGAAGTTTGGCGCCGGGCTGTTGCCGGGAACCAATAAGGCCAGTTCAAGAAAGTTGCGACCGTTGAGGGGCAGACTTTGAACTTCGCGCGATTGAATTACGCCGTCGATGAGCGAATTACTGCTGTCGATTAATGGTGGGATGTATGTGATCTGATCGACAACGGCTTTGGTCGTGTCAACTTCGAGTTTGGCGTTGAAGGCAACGGTTTGGCCCACGTTAAGCGGCACGGCTTTTGTGACTTTGGTCGCAAATCCGGCTGCCTCGATTCTCATTTCATAATCACCGGGCGAGAGGTTCGAGAAGACGAATAAACCATCCTCGTTTGTCACTGCATCGCGTTTGATGCCGGTAGATGTTTGAGTGGCGGTGATCTTCGCGCCGGCGATATTCGCACCCAACGGATCGCTGATCGTTCCGTTGAGTGTTGCGGTTGCAGCTTGTTGGGAGAACGCCGTTAGCTGCACGGCGATGACAAGAACGCTCAGAAGGGCAAGTCGCGTCATTTACAATCCTTTCAGTCTGGGGAAATCTTGTAGATCCTGTTTCAAAAACAACCTGCTAGAAACCGAGCCGCCTAATGACATCAGCCACGATGGCCCGCGCACGATCTTCACTCGTCGCCTCAGCCACCACACGAATGATTGGTTCGGTATTTGAGCCTCTTACAAGTAACCACCCATCAGGCATGATCACTTTCACGCCATCGCGTGTGTCCATCGGAAACTGCGCAAATTCCTGACGGACCATACGCAGCACTCCGGGAATCCGATCGGAAGCACAAGTCATCTTTTCCTTCACGATCGTGTAGCGCGGAATGTCTTCGAGTAATTCAGTGATCGACTTGCCTGATGCGGCGAGCAGATGAAGCACGAGCGCGATGCCCACCAGACTGTCGCGGGCGAAGTTAATACGCGGGTAGATAACGCCGCCATTTCCTTCGCCGCCGATCACTGCGTGATGTTGTTGCATCGCATCGGTGACGTTGACCTCGCCGATCTTGGTCAGATACACCGTGCTATTGAATCGTTTGGCAATATCGGCGACCGCGGAAGTCGTCGAGAGATTGGCGACCACCGGCCCTTGCTCGCGTCCGAGCACATGAAGGATCGCGAGCACGAGTGTGTAGTCCTCACCGATCGGCTCACCGCGGTCTGAGACAATTGCCAGGCGATCCGCATCCATGTCCTGGGCAAACCCGACATCAGCTTTGTGCTCTTTAACTGCGCGACAAAGATCGCCGAGATTTTCAGGAATCGGCTCAGCCGGACGCGGAAACGACCCATCAGGAGTGACGTTGATCGGTATAACCTCGGCGCCGAGCGCTTCGATCAACTTTGGACCAACTATCGACCCGGCGCCGTTACAGGAGTCGAGTACGACGCGCAGTTTTTTTTGTGTTTGCGGCAATGGTCCAAGCGCGTCGAGGATCGCCTTGATGTGCAGATCGGTTGCGCCTGCGACGGCTTCAACCGTCCTGAGTTCTGCGCCGCCGACTTTTGTGTATTCACCCTGATGATAGATATCGAGTAACTCGCGCGCCTGGCCCGAATCGAGAAAGAGACCGTTCGAGCCGATAAACTTCAACGCATTCCATTCAGCGGGATTGTGACTGGCAGTTATCGCGATGCCACCCTGGGCACGACGCTGGCGCACTTGCAGTTGGACCGTCGGTACGGGACACACGCCGATATCGATCACGCGGCTGCCGGTTGAGAGTAATCCGGCGACCACGGCGTGCTTCACCATCTCACCCGAGGTCCGCGGATCGCGACCAATGACGATCGTTCCCGATCCGGTGTGCGTACCAAACGCCTGTGCGAAGCGCGTCAGCAGTTTCGGGGTCAGCGATTGGCCCACCACGCCACGCACACCCGAAATGCTGATTTTTAGAGTCGGTATCGCTCTCATTTCTCAAAATCTGTGTAATCTGTGGATAAAAACCTCATCGCTTGATACGGTCTCGTGCCCAATCAAGAAGCTCTCGTGCCGCAGACTTCTCTCCTGCTTCAACAATGATCCGAATCATCGACTCCGTATTCGATGCCCGCACGTGAACCCAACCTTCAGGCAACGTGATTTTGATCCCGTCAGTGGAATCGATCTCGATGCCTTCCTGTTCCATCACCGCCCGAAACTCCTGTAACACCGAATACAATTGATGTGGCGCGACGGTGACGTTGTGTTTCAAGGTCGTCAATCGCGGCAGCCCGGTCACCAGATCCGAAATGCGCTCACCGGTCTGGGCCATGTATTCGAGTATCAACCCGATTGCCGCGGCGCTGTCGTGCGTCAAGTGAACTTCCGGAACGGTGATTCCACCGCTACCCTCACCACCAAGCACTCCATCGTGTTCGATCAACCCTTCCGAGATGTAAGCCTGGCCCACCGGGACGCGCACGACACTGCCACCATGACGCGCAGCAATAATGTCGATGGCACTGGAAGTGGAAACGTTTGTAACAACGGCGCCAGATTTACGGCGGAGACGAATATCAGCTGCGATCGCGAGCGTCATCTCTTCCGAGAGGGGCTCACCGAGGTCAGTAACAATTCCGAGCCGCTCCCCATCCGCATCATGCGCAAATCCCACGGCGGCGCGACCGGCCTTAACAACCGCACAAAGCTGAGCCATCGTCTCTGGCTTTGGCTCGGGTGAATGTGGAAACGGCGCATTCGGATTGTCGTTAACGGCAAGCACCTCACAGCCCAAACTCGCCAACCACCGCGGACTCAAAAACGAACACGCGCCGTTACAGCAATCAACCGCCACCGTCAATTTTTTCGATCTAATCGCCTCAACCGCAAAACTCTCGCTCAACACCTTGACGTGCGCTTCGATCGCATCGGCTGAGTGGACCACTTGCTGGATCGTGTCCCAACCCGCCTTCAAAAACTCGCCCTGATGAAAGATGTCGAGCAGCTCTTCTCCCTGAGTTGAATTCAGATAGAGCCCATCACCACGAACAAACTTCAGCGCGTTCCACTGCCATGGATTGTGACCGGCTGTAATCGCAATGCCGCCGTCGGCCTTTAGCGATTTCACGGCGAGCTGCATGCTGGGTGTCGGACAAACGCCGAGATCGACGACTTCACAACCCGCCGCCAATAAACCGGCGAGCACCGCCGAGCGAATCATTGGTCCGGACGGTCTAGTGTCGCGACATACAAGAATTCGTCCGCGGTCGAGGTAGGTCCCAAAACTCTCGGCAAAATCGACTGCCAGTTCTGGGGTCAAGGTCTCACCGACAATTCCTCGCACGCCGGTGATGCCGATTTTTAACGGTTTCATCGAAATTTCGAACTGAATATCTCTGGAAGCTGGGCGTGTCGGACTTAATTTTACCTCACGACTAAAGTCTGCGTCTCCACCAAAAGGTGGACAAGAGGCGCGATCTTTCGACTGATGATATTCTCTAGCGCCATGAGACGAAAACTGATGCTCGCAGTCGCCGTGCTGGCGTTACTTCCCGTCGTTCAAGTCCGTAGCCAGGAACCCACCAAAACGATCGCGGAACGGCTTGGTTATCCGCGTGACGCAAAGCTGCTGATCGTTCACGCGGACGATCTGGGCGTGGCCCACTCGGTCAACGTCGCCACGATCAAAGCTTTCGAAACCGGTCTGGTCAACTCGGGCAGCATCATGATCCCGTGTCCGTGGCTTCCTGAGATCGCTGCGTACGCGCGTGCGAATCCGCAAGCCGATCTCGGACTTCATCTCACCCTCACGAGTGAATGGACCTCTTTTCGTTGGGGTCCGGTGTCGCCGAAAGATCGCGTCACTTCACTGCTCGACAAAGACGGTTACTTTTATTTGACCGAAAGCGAAGCTGCTGCGAAGGCAGATCCGAAACAAGTCGAACTCGAGATCACTGCGCAGATCGAGCGCGCCCGTGCACTCGGCATTCAGCCGACGCATCTCGATTCTCACATGGGCACGCTTTATCAAAACCGCGCTCTGTTCGAAGTCTTCCTGCGTGTTGCGCGCAGTCAAAAGCTACCGGTGAGAGTGGCGAAGGCGTGGGCTGGCCGGGCTGATTATTTATCGCTGGCGTTAAATCCGGATGATGTTTACATCGATCGGGTTTTGGACATCAATCCGACGGTTGGACCACAGGACTGGGCCAGGTTCTACACCGAAGCGCTCAAGAAGCTGGAACCCGGTGTGACGGAGGTCGTCATTCACCTTGCCCACGACGACACCGAGATGCAGGGGATCACCGTCAATCATCCTGACTGGGGCGCCTCCTGGCGGCAACGCGACTTCGAGTTCTTCACCAGCGACGCCTTTCGTAAAGCACTGCAAGAGAACCAGATCAAGCTCATTACCTGGCGCGACCTCGGCAAACTGATCAAATAGTATCCACAGATTGCGCCGATTATCTGTGTAATCTGTGGATAAAAAACTTCCGCAAAGTGGCCCTCTCCGCACTCCTTTCACGCGTTATTCGATTGACGGCAGCAATCGGACTTGCCGATATTTTTTTGCAGTGCCTGAAGGAGCGCATCATGAAATACATCGCATTAGCTGGTCTACTGTTACTGTTGACGTTCTCATCTGCTCTGGGACAATCTAACCGGCAGACCATCATACATATACCCTTTAATTTTAGCGTCGGTGAGAAAGCATTCCCGGCTGGTCAGTACGTCATCCAGCAAAACAGGAAAGACTCGGATGTGGTGTACCTAATCAAGCACAAAGACAATGTCGGCAGGGCTCTGATCTTGACTAGACCGGTCCGTGCATACGAGACCGTTGAAGAAACCAGACTGGTATTCCACAAGTACGACGATCTTTATTTTCTGGCTGAGTTTTGGACTCCGGGCAGCAACACCGGACGCGAGATTCAAATCTCCAATCGTGAGAAGTCGTTGGAGAAAGCATTAGCCGAAAGGCGCCAGGATCATGTGTTGATTGATCGTGGCAAGTAAGTTCAAACGGGGGCGCACACACTGAAGGCGAAGGCCCTGACGAAAGTCAGGGCCTTGCTTTTTGTCGTAAAGTCGACTAGGAAGTCATCGGCCTGCTTTTGAATTCAGACGATTCGAGGAGTCGCCGGTGACACTTGCTAAGTTTTCACGCCGCCAGTTTATGAAAGCTGGCGGCATTGGTTTGCTTGGGGCATTCGCCGTTCGCGGCAATGCATGGTCCAACCAGGACCGCGTGCTTTATGTCGGCACTTACACGACGGGCAAAAGTGAAGGCATCTATGTTTACCGGTTCGACGTGGCGACGGGTACGCTAAATCGTTCGAGCTCGATCAAATCTGTCAATCCTTCGTTTCTCACGATCGATCGTAGTAAACGGTTTCTTTACGCAGTGAATGAAGTTGGTGAGTACGCCGGGAAACCTGGCGGCGCGGTCAGTGCGTTTGAGATTAACCCTTCGACATTCAATCTTCGCTTGCTGAATGAACAAGCAACGCAAGGCGCCGATCCGTGTTATCTCAGTGTCGACAGCAAAAAACGAACGTTGCTGGTGGCAAACTATACTGGCGGCAACGTGAGCGTGTTTCCACTGCGGTCGGATGGAACACTCGGAATGGTTGCGGAAGTGACGCAGCACGAGGGTTCCGGGATTAAAGAGCAACAAAAAGGCCCACACGCACATTGCATCATCTTCGATCGTCTGGAACGACACGCGCTCGCCGCTGATCTCGGCATCGATAAAGTGATGATCTATCGGTTCGATCGAACAACCGGGAAGCTTACTCCAGCCAAACAACCATTCGCTGAACTCAAGCCCGGTGCTGGACCACGCCATCTATCGTTTCATCCTTCGGGCAAGTTCCTCTACGTCATTAGCGAACTCGATTCGACAATGGCGGTCTTCAAATACAACGAGCAAAACGGAACTCTCACCGACATCGAAACTGTTTCGACTTTGCCGACCGATTTCAGTGGCACGAGTTACTGTGCTGATGTGCACGTCTCCCCATCAGGCAAGTTTCTTTACGGCTCGAATCGTGGCCATAACAGCATCGTCGTCTTCCAAATCGATCAACTCACCGGCAAACTCACCCTCGTCGAGCATGTTTCGACTGAAGGCAACTGGCCACGCAATTTCACGCTCGATCCTTCGGGCAACTTTCTTCTGGTGGCCAACCAACGCTCCGAGAATGTGGTCGTCTTTTCAATCGACGCCGCTACGGGCCGCCTTAAACCTACGGGCGTAAACGAAGCGATTCCCGCGCCCGTCTGCCTCCGATTTCTTTGAAGCCACAAAAGGCACACAGAAAGTGCTTTTTGTGCCTTTTTGTGGCCACCATTTGCTATCATAGCGGCGTTCCTGAATTCCTTCCTGAGGACAGCTAGATAGATGAAGAAATCCGTGCTCGCCCTGTGCGCAGCTTCTCTTTCACTGTGCTTCGCACTGCAACCGGTAATCACCATCCAGGCGCAGACATCCGTCGACTTGCTCGATAGTGACGAATTCTTTCAGCGCGCCAGCCGCACCAGTCCGGAACCGAACAACACTCAGAAGATCGAGGCCCTGCTGAAGCGCATGACGCTCGAAGAGAAAGTCGGGCAGATGACTCAACTCGCACTCGCGATGGTCATCTCAGGAAGAGATCAGGATGCGAAGATCGATCCGGCAAAACTCGAAAAGGCGATCGTCAAATATGGCGTCGGCTCGATTCTGAATGTGTCGGACCAGGCGCTGACAGTCGACAGGTGGCACGAACTCATCGGCCAGATGCAGGATGCTGCGACCAAGAAGACGCGACTCGGCATTCCGATCATTTACGGCATCGACTCCATTCACGGCGCCAATTATGTTCGGGGCGCGACACTGTTCCCGCAAGAGATCGGAATGGCGGCGACGTTCAATCCCGAGTTGATGAAACGCGCCGCCGAGATAGCCGCAATCGAAACACGCGCTGCTGCGATTCCGTGGAGCTTTTCTCCCGTTCTCGATCTCGGTCGTAATCCACTGTGGCCACGCTTCTGGGAAACGTTTGGCGAAGATCCGTATCTCACGAAAGTGATGGGCGTCGCGTTTGTGCGTGGACTGGAAGGAACGGACGTGTCCGCGGATACGGCGGTGGCATCGAGCTTGAAGCATTACATGGGCTACAGTTTTCCGCTCACTGGCAGAGACCGCACGCCTGCATGGATCCCGGAAAATTATCTGCGTGAGTATTTTCTGCCCAGCTTCGAAGCGTCGGTCAAAGCAGGAGCGCGCACGATCATGGTTAATTCCGGTGAGATCAACGGCGTTCCCGGACACATCAACCATCAAATTCTGACCGACATCCTGCGCACCGAACTCGGATTCAAAGGCTTTGTCGTCTCTGACTGGGAAGACATCAAGAAGCTGGTGACGACGTGGCGTATCGCTGCCGATGAAAAAGAAGCAACGAGACTGGCAGTCATGGCCGGCATCGACATGAGTATGGTGCCAAACGACTACAGTTTCGCCGATCACCTGATCGCACTCGTCAAAGAGGGCGCTGTGCCGCAATCAAGAATCGACGAAGCAGTGCGTCGCATTCTGCGCGTCAAGTTTGAGCTCGGACTGTTTGAGAAACCGATGCCGGATGCATCGCTAAAGGCGAAGTTTGGACTGCCTGAATACCGAGACGCCAGCCTCGCCGCAGCACGTGAATCGATCACGTTGCTCAAGAACAATAACAACATTCTGCCGCTCTCGAAGAACGCCAAAGTTCTCGTCACTGGTCCAACCTCCGATTCGTTAGTCGCGATGAACAATGGCTGGACCTGGGTTTGGCAGGGTTCGGAAGAATCACTCTATCCCAAAGATCGATTGACCGTTCGCAGAGCAATTGAAGCGAAGGTGGGCGCGTCAAACGTAACGTTTGTTCAAGGTACGAAGATCACGCGCGGTCCGGGTCCTTCGAACGGTACGCCAACCGATCAGGAACAGGAAGTCGACATCGCAGCCGCAGTGAATGCAGCGCGGAATGTAGATGTCGTCGTGCTCGCACTCGGCGAGGGATCGTATTGTGAAACTCCCGGCAACATAACCGATCTGACGATCGGCGAACCGCAGATCAAGCTTGCCGAAGCAATCAAAGCAACCGGAAAGCCGGTGGTGATGGTCCTTGTCGAAGGTCGCCCGCGCATCATCAATCGCATCGCCGATGGCGCAAGCGCGATCCTGATGGCCTACAACCCTAGTGACGAGGGTGGACGAGCGATCGCCGATATTCTCTTTGGCGACGTTAATCCGAGTGGCAAACTTCCCTTCACTTACCCGCGCACGCCGAACGGGCTGATCAACTACGATCACAAACCTTTCGAAACCGAGAACACTGCGTTTGGCAACATGGCGTTTAATCCGCAGTTTCAGTTTGGTGACGGACTAAGTTACACAACGTTCACCTACAGCGATCTGAAACTTGGAAAACAAACCATTTCCGCAAATGAAGAGTTGTCGGTGAGTGTCACCGTAAAGAACACCGGCAGTCGCGCCGGCAAAGAAGCGGTGCTTGTCTACGTGAGCGATCTGGTTGCGTCGATCTCTCCGCCAGGAAAACGTTTGCGGCGCTTCGCCAAGATCAATCTCGATCCAGGTCAGAGTAAAACGCTGACGTTCAAACTGCGCCGTGAAGATCTTTCCTTCATCGGTTCCAACAACAAGCCGACTCTCGAACCCGGCGATTTCGAGGTCAAGATCGGCAACCTAACCCAAAAGTTTACACTTAGATAATCCGTCTCCAATCCGTGTCATCGGTGGCTAAAACCTGCATGAAAACCATTCTCCTAATTATGATGTGCGCGATTGTCGTAACCGCACAAGAACCCGAACGCAAACTGAACCTGATGCCGGTGCCGGCATCGGTGAAACTTCAGAACGAGCGACTCGTCGTCGATGCAAACTTCAAAGTCGCAACACGCGGTCACTCCGACGCGCGTCTGCAAGCCGGCATCTGGCGATTTATCAAACGCCTCGAAGGACGCACGGTGCTGACGCTCGCGCCGACTCTCGGGCCCGACGACCAGGTGACGCCGCTCATCATCAACTGTCAGGGACCCGGCAAAAACATTCCTTCCGTCACTGAAGATGAAAGCTATCGCATCGACATCACGCGCCGGCAGGCAATCCTGAGTGCTCCCACGGTCGTCGGCGCATTGCGCGGACTCGAAACGCTGCTGCAACTGCTCGACGCCGATCGCAATGGATACTTTTTCCCCGGCGTTCAGATCGACGATCGTCCACGTTTTCCCTGGCGCGGTTTGATGATCGACGTTGCGCGTCACTTCCAAACCATGGACGTGCTCAAACGCAATCTCGACGCGATGGCGGCAATGAAGATGAACGTCTTTCACTGGCATCTCAGCGAAGACCAGGGCTTTCGTATCGAGAGCAAGAAGTTTCCCAAGCTGCATCAGCTCGGGTCTGACGGAAACTACTTCACGCAGGAACAGGCCAAAGAGATCATTGCGTACGCGCGCGATCGTGGCATTCGCGTCGTGCCCGAGTTTGACATACCCGGACACAGCACGAGCTGGCTGGTTGGTTATCCCGAGCTAGGCAGTGCGCCTGGTCCATACACGATTGAACGTCGTCCCGGCATCTTCGAGCCCGCGCTCGATCCCACGCGCGAGGAAGTCTACAAGTTTCTCGACGCGTTTTTGGGCGAGATGGCGGCGCTCTTTCCGGATGACTACCTGCACATCGGCGGCGATGAAAACGAAGGTAAGCAATGGGATCGAAATCCTGCGATCCAGGCTTACATGAAGCAGAAAGGGATCAAAGACAACCACGCGCTACAGGCTTACTTCAACACGCGTCTGCTGAAGATTCTTCAGAAGCACGGCAAGAAGATGATCGGCTGGGACGAGATCCTGCAACCAGAATTGCCTAAGGACGTCGCGATTCACTCGTGGCGCGGCACCGCAGCGCTCGCCGAAGCGGCGCGCAAGGGTTACGACGGCATTCTCTCGAATGGTTACTACATCGATCTGATTCAACCGGCGTCACAACACTACGTTCCCGATCCGCTGCCGGCAGACAGCACGCTCACGCCCGAAGAAGCTAAACACATCCTCGGTGGTGAAGCGACCATGTGGGCCGAATGGGTAACTCCGGAAACGATCGACTCGCGCGTCTGGCCGCGCACGGCAGCGATTGCTGAACGGCTGTGGTCGCCACGCAATGTTACGGATGTTGAAGATATGTATCGCCGGCTCGCCGTTGTCAGCCTGCAGTTGGAAGAGCTCGGGCTGACGCACAAGAAGAACCAGGAAATGATGTTGCGGCGCCTCGTGCGCAACGACGACATTGGACCATTGCGCACTCTCGTGTCGGTCATCGAACCGGTGAAGGAATATCGCCGGAACCAGCAGCGCCCGCAAACGATGCTCAGCCCGTTGACGGGAGTGATCGACGCAACGGCGCCTGACAGTGAAACCGCGCGCCGGTTTGCGTTTATGGTGCGGGAGTTCCTCAACGATGGACCACGTTTTCAACTCTATCGCGCGGAACTGAATCAGATGCTGGGCGACTGGCAAACCGCGGGCGCCTCGCTTGGACCAATGATCGATCGTTCCCCGGCGCTGCGCGAGATCAAACCGCTCGCGCATAGTCTGTCACAACTCGGTGAAACCGGAATGGAAGCGGTAACTTATCTGAAACTCGGGATGCCGCCGCCGAGAGAATGGCGTGAGACCAGTATCGCTAAAATCGATGAGGCCGCGAAGCCGGCCGGCGCGCTCGAGTTCGTAGTGATTGGTACGATGAAGCAATTGGTCAACACCGCCGCCGATATCAAACGGTAGTAGTAGACAGGATTAACAAGATATACGGGATGTGCAGGATTTATCTTGTAGAATCCCGTTCATCTTGTTAATCCTGTAAAAAAATGAGACTGCATTTCGGACTCTCATTGCTTTTGATTGTCTTCGCTAATTACATCGGCGACGACAAGTGCCTGTCGTGTCACGAGAAGCAGCGGACGTACCTCACCACCGCGCATCACTTAACCTCGCAACCAGCAACCGCAGCGTCGATCGCCGGCAGTTTTGCCCCCCGCAAAAATATCCTGCGCACACAACGCGAACTGCTCTACCGAATGGACGCCAGAAGCGACGGCTTTTTTCAGACCGGCGTGCTCGGAACGCCACCCGACACGATTTCCATCTCCGAACGTTTCGACTTTGTGATCGGCTCAGGACGCAAAGGACAAACATATCTTTACTGGGGCAAAGACGATCAACTCTTCCAGTTGCCCGTTTCTTATTGGACTGAAGTCGCAAGCTGGGTCAACAGTCCCGGTTATGGCGACAGGTCTCTCGACTTCGGCCGGCCGGTTGTGCCTCGGTGTCTCGAGTGTCACGCATCGTACTTCGAAGCAGTAAATGAAGCGGGCGTCGCCAATCGTTATCGCCGCACTGATTATGTGCTTGGTGTTTCGTGTGAACGGTGTCATGGACCAGGACAACGACACGCTGAGTTAAATGCGCCGGGCGCGCCGAAGCCAGTGGACCAGGCGATTGTTAACCCTGCGAAACTGCCGCGCGATCGACAACTGGCGTTGTGTTCGTTGTGTCACGGCGGAGTCGGGGTGGCGAAAGCGGCTGCGTTCTCTTTCAAAGTGGGCGACGCACTAGAAGATTTCCTCAAACTCGAGATTCCGAAAGAGAGTGAATCTCTCGATGTGCACGGCAATCAGATCGCATTGCTGGAACGAAGCAAGTGTTTTAAATCATCCGCGATGACGTGCTCGACGTGTCATGACACACATCAACGACAGCGCGATGCGGGACAGTTCTCAGACAAGTGTCTGGCGTGTCACAAGGTTGAAAGCTGTGGGTTGTTTCCGAAACGCGGACGAACGATCGTGGGGAAATGCGTTGACTGTCACCTGCCGAATCAAACGTCGAACGTGATCTTCTCGACTCACGACGGCGTGCGAATCCTTCCGAAGGTAAGAAACCACTGGATCAAGGTGTACCGGTAACCACTTTGGAGTGCGGCGGCCTGGCGCCGCTTTCACCTCGATCACGTAACACCGATAACAAAGCGGCGCCAGGCCGCCGCACTCCAAAGTGGCGCTCAATCTAACGTTTCTTTTTTGCTTTGGCTGCTGCTTTCTCCAGATTGCGCTTCACACAGAATTTCGTGATCTTGCCAATCAAGCCAACGGGTATCGGTTTATCCAGTGGAAATCGCACTGTTCCCTTCGCCGTTTCATACTTCGCCAGCGCTTCTTTAAACTCCTCAATCGGTCGGGAACCCGGATAGAGCCCGATGTGTTGGTTGTAACCGGCGAAGTGGATCAGATTTCCTTCCAGCACAAACGTCGGCATCATGTACTTGATCGCTTCTTGCGCGTTTGGCGCGGCCTTCCTGATCGTTGCTCTCACCTTCTCGAGCAACGGCTGTATATCACGCGGAAAGTCGGCTATGTATTCGTCGATTGTCGTTGGCTTTTTCTGATTTGCCTTCATCATCACCTCGGTACGGGTTCATTAGGTTTGGCAATCCGAATCCAGTGATCGGTGAATGCCGCATGCATGCCGGGCAATTCAACCTTTGGCATGTGACACGACGCACACTTCTTCGGGCTTACCGGACACGCTGCTGCACTGCGACGTTCTGTCTTTGTTTCATTAGTCGTCGTCAAGTGACAAGCCAGACACTTGCCGTCGTAATACGTTTCGTCTTTCTGCAACTTATCATGCGGATTATGACATGCCAGACAACTCACGCGCGGATCGTTCGTGTTGTGCCCGCGACTATTGAACATGCGATAAGGCTGGAAGCGAATGTTGTTGATGCCTGATTGTCCCGGCTGCAGCATCGCCGCTTCAAAACTCGTGTGACACGTGCCGCAAAACGACTGCGAAAGCTCGTGCGCACCGAGACCGCCGGGATTGAAGATCTGCGGCTCATCAAGTTTCTTTTCTTTCATCGCCACCAGATGCTTCTCGCCTGGTCCATGACACGCTTCGCACTCCACACCCGGTCGTAATCGATCGAGCTTTAGCTCCATGCCGTTGACGGCGCCAGTCGAGTGACAACCAAAACACAGTTGCGGTTCTTCTCTAACAATCGCACGGCCCAGGGCGTCGTCGAGCGAAGTCGGCACACTTGTGCGATGACCAATCGTGAAATCGAGAGCGCGTAGCTTTTCAAAGTAACTGACGCGGGTCTCGTAGAGCGTATCGTTGTAACGAAAGAGATATGTTTGGCCGACGTGACCCTGTCCAAAGCAATACAAAATTGGATTTACGATCGTGTTCTTGCCATCAGAAACTGCGTAAATGAGGTTCTTGCCCTGGCGTGATATTTCGTAGTTGTAGTTGCCGTTCTTGAATGTGAGACGGCGACGCGCGTTCAGGATCCGGCAATCGGGAGCGATTTCGAGAGCCTGGGCCATCGGCGTCGTTAACTGTGATGCTTCACGCTGGTGACAGTCGACACACTCTTTGTTGCCGACATAGCGAATGCCGTGCGTCTCGCCGTTCGGACGCCACTCGGAGAAAAATGTATCTTGCTGTCCGCAACAGAGAAAAACCAGTCCACAGATTACGCAGATGGCACAGATTGTTTTTAAAGCGAAGGTCATTTCGTGACTAAGCCAGTGCCTTCGACAATCTTTACATACCGGTTTAGCGGCGGGTTTGTGAGCTTGTCGACTTTGCCGCTGGGCCAACGTATCTCTATCGAATCGATCTTTGTCGCAATGCCGACGCCGAGAATCTCACGCGGATCGTGAGACGAAAGATAACTGCCGCCACCGGTCTTCAAGCGGGTGCGCTTCAGCGCTCCTGCCTGCCACGTGATCACCGCGCCGACCGCAGCACTATTGCTTTTCGTTGCGACCAGTTGCAAACCGATCCAGTTGTTACGATTGCCACCCTGGTTACGCAGCAAGAGAGGCGGCTCGCCGTTGTTTGAGGTGAGCACGTCGTAATCACCGTCGTTATCAAAATCGCCGAGCGCCATGCCCCGTCCTGAAAACATCTTACCGAAAACAGCACCCGATTTTGCGCTTACATCCTTAAACGAGCGGCCAGTGTTTTCAAACATCAACAGCGGTTCTTTGTGTCTGACGCGCGGCACTCGCGACTCGATCATGTCGTCCGGATGACCATTCACCAAAAACAAATCGGGATCGCCATCGTTGTCGTAATCAAAAAACTTCAATCCCCAACCGCTCAGCAGTTGAGTTGCGGGAGCAATCTCGCCCGGCTGATCGGTGAAGATCAACTCCTTCTCATTGTGATACAAACTGAAGAATTCCTGATCGATGTTCGCGACAAAAAGATCCTGCCAGCCGTCGCCGTCGAAATCAGCCGCATCGACACCCATGCCCGAACGCGGTCGTCCGGCTTCACCGTACGCGACGCCCGCCGAGAGACCAATTTCTTCAAACTTCCCAGCGCCTTTGTTGAGAAAAAGAAAATTCGGCATGGTGTCGTTGGCGACGAAGAGATCCATGAGCCCGTCGTTGTTTACATCAGTGGCCACCGCGCCAAACGATTTGCCTGGCGAACTCGCGATGCCTGACTCGCGACTCACATCCTGAAACGTGCCGTTGCCGTTGTTGTGAAAGAGTCGCGAAGGTTGTGGCTTGAAGAGACGCGGGACGCAGTAATAGCGACGTTGCAAGGTCGCATCGGTGCAAAGTGGATTCTGAGACTTGTCGTAATAGACAAAGCTCGAAACGAAGAGATCGAGTTTGGAGTCGTTGTCGTAATCAAACCAGGTGGCGCAGGTGGACCAGCCGGGAGCAGTAACGCCGGCCTTGTCGGTCACGTCAGTGAAAGTGCCGTCGCCGTTGTTGCGGTAGAGAATGTTTGGACCGTAGTTGGTGATGTAGAGATCGATGTTTCCATCGCCGTCATAGTCAGCGGCAGCCACACCCATCCCGAATTTTCCTCCGGCGACACCGGCTTTATCCGTGACATCAGTAAACGTGCCGTCATGATTATTGCGATAGAGCGCGTTTTTCAGAGGCTTTGGCGGCGTGAAGAAATCTGATGGACCACTGTTGACGAAGTAGACGTCCATCCAACCGTCGTTGTCGTAATCAAGAAACGCGCAACCCGCCCCGACAGTCTCAGGCAATTGTCGATCGGGAGACATGGCGTTGTCGTGAACCCAGGTGATTTTGCTGGTGGCTGCGGGGACTTCTTCGAAAGTTGGTTTTTGGACAGGAGCAAGCAACAGGAGCGCAAGCAACGAGAGAAAGATTGGGCCACGGATAAACACGGATTAGTTACGGATTGGATTTAGGGGGCAGGACGATGACGCCGCTGTTGGTGGTGCCTTTGGCTTTCAGTTGGTCAATGATCTTCATCTCTTCCTGCGCCTTGGCGGGTTCTTTGATGCGCGCGTATAGAAGCGCGAGATTGTAATGTGCCGATGGCTCTTCGGGATCGAGTTTCACCGCCGTTTCGAGTTCCTGCCGCGCGCGAATGTAGTTCTTGAGTCTCATGTAACTCGAACCGAGAGCGATACGAGCGTGCGCGTAGTCGGGAAGTTTCTGCACTGCTTTTTCAAACAAAACGATCGCCCGCGCGTCGTCGTTCTGCTCCTGTGCCACCAGTCCAAGATAGTAGAAGACTTCGGGTATGGCGACGCCGGGACGCGCGCTCTTCTCCAGCCACATGCGCGCCTCCGCATATTTCTTTTGATTAAGAAGCACATAGCCGAGGTGCAATTGAGCTTGCGCATTATTTGGTTGCATTACGAGCAAACGGCGAAAGTGTTTTTCTGCTTCGAAGAGATCGCCTTTTCTTAACCACGCAATGCCGAGGCCAAGCAGGTACGACGGTTCTTTGGGATTCAGCTCGAACGCACGTTCGAGGGCAGACTTTGCTTCGTCGAACATGTTCACTCGCATTGCTTCGAGACCAAACTTGTAAAGAAACTCCGGCGACTTCGAATCAGCCGACAAGGTCGCGACGCGATTCAAGTAGATCGTTGTTTCTCTCATCTCGCCATTCATTCGCGAGATTTGTGCGAGACCAAACAGTGCAGCGGCATTCTCAAGACGTCCGCCAAGCGCTGCCAGATAATTTTGCTCCGCCTCCGGCAAGTTATTTTGCGCTAGATAGACGTCTCCGAGCAGCACCAGGGCTTCGGCGTTTTCAGGTTCGATCGCTAAGACTTCTTTGAGCTGAGGAACGGCTTTGTCGGGCGTGTGCTTGAGTAAATATAAATACGCCAGATTCATACGCGGGCCGGTGAAGCTCTTGTCGTTGCCGGCGGCGCGCAGGAAAAGCGACTCGGCTTCGACAATGCGGTTCTGCTTCGCGCGGACAGTGCCGAGAAAATTGAGCGCCACGGGCTCATCCGGCGAGACGCGCAAAACTGCCACAAGTTCCTTTTCAGCTTCGGCGAGCCGGTTGTCTCTGATGAAAGTCGCCACTTGCTCGAAGATCTGGACCACGTCGGCTTTTTGGCCACGAGCAGGGATCACAAAAAGGCACAAAAAACACAAAAGGCACAAAAGGACTATTTGTGATTTTTTGTGGTTACCTGATGAATTCTTTCTCATCGAGCTTGCCTTGACCTTCTTTGATCGTGATGATCCGGTTCACGCCAACACCGGAAATCTTATCAACCGTGCCGCTGGGCCAACGTACCTGAATTGAATCAACTTTAGATCGCTTCTCGAGTCCGAAGTTCAACCGGAGATCACTCTGCGAGATATAACTGTCGCCGCTGCGTACTTCATCAATCTGTGACAAGTCTCCCGATACCACGGTCACCCGCGCGCCGACGCCACTGCGATTACTCTTCACACCAACCAGCTTGACGATGATCGAGTTGTTCGCGTTGCCACCGTCGTTACGCAAGAGTTGTGGTGGTCCATCGAGATCCGCGATCAGTAGATCGACGTCGCCGTCGTTATCAATGTCGCCGAAGGCCACGCCACGGCTGACGCGATTCTCTGTCAACACAGCGCCAAACTCCGCAGAGATTTCAGTAAACGTCGAATCGCGATTGTTTCGGTGTAACAAGCGCGGCTGACGATAGCCCGGCAACTGCGGATAGACGTGACCATTCGCGACAAACAAGTCTACCCAACCATCGTTATCGAAATCGAAAAATTTCGTCCCCCAACCGACGTACGGCAAACTAACCGCCGCAACTTTCGCAGCGTAAGAAAGATCGGTGAAAGAATTCTTTCCGTCGTTGTGGTAAAGCGTATTGTATTCGTCGGCAAAGTTGGTGATGAAGATATCGAGCTTACCGTCGTGATCGTAGTCGCCGGCCGTCACTCCCATGCTGCCCTGTTCGCTGCCGTTCTCATTCACCGCGGTACCAGCATTGAACCCGATCTCTTCAAACGTGCCGTTGCCTTTGTTGCGATAGTGAAAGTTTGGTGTTGAATCGTTTGCGACGAAGATATCGGTAAGGCCGTCGTCGTCGAAGTCGCCGGTGAGAATGCCCAGACCGTAGTAACCATTTTCGTCCATCACTCCGGCTTGCTTCGAAACGTCGGTGAAGGTGCCGTCGCCGTTATTGCGAAAGAGCGAATCGCCGGCGCCTTTCAGACCTCTCGGCCCACACTGCACCGGAATTGCTTTGTACGTGCAGGTTTTGCCCTGACCGAATTCCGGCAGGTTGTTGATGTCGAAGTCGACGTAGTTTGTAACGAACAGATCGAGATCGCCGTCGTTGTCGTAGTCGACGAACGAGGCACCGGTGGTCCAACGCGGATCGTTTACACCGGCTTTGGCAGTTACGTCTGTGAATGTGCCGTTACCGTTGTTCTTGAGCAGGTGATCCGGTCCGAGACAACTCACGTAAAGATCTTCGAAGCCATCGTTGTTGTAATCGCCCACCGCGACGCCCATGCCCCAACCGATGTCGCTCACGCCGGCTTTTTCGCCGACTTCAGTGAATTTACCATTGCCGTCGTTGCGATACAGCTCGCTCTTCGTTTTGCCTTTCGTCTTGACGAGATCGACGGTCAGGGAGTTGACCAGGTAAAGATCGAGATCGCCGTCGTTGTCGTAGTCAAACATCGCCACGCCACCGCTCATCGATTCGACGATATACTTTTTATCAGGCGAGGCGACGTGTTTGAACGTGATGCCGGCCTGTTTAGTGATGTCGGTAAAAGCGATTTTCGGCGCCGGGCGATTGTTGGTTTGGGCGGGAAAGAATGAGAAAAGCGCCACGATCCATCCACAGATTACATCGATGATCGGTTTACTCATTCGCAGTGCGCGCCTTCTCTTTTAGGTCCTTCGACATTTCCAGTTGGGCCTCGCCTTCGGTTTTGCGTCCCGCGGCAATGTACGCGCGCCCAAGCTGATAATGGACGTGAGCTTGATCGGGTTTCAAACGCGCTGCAGTTTCGAGATTCTCAATACTGCCTTTCACGTCGCCCTTTAGCAGCAGTGCTTTGCCCAACTCGTAACGCCCATCCGCGAAATCAGGTTGTTCGCGAACGATGTCACGCATCAGTGCGATGCCGCGGTCCGTTTCCTGCTGGGCCAACACCACAAAGGCCAGATGATAACGCGACTGGAAGTCATTCGGGTTTACGGTCAACTCTAGTTGAAACTCGCGCACAGCGTCCGGAAATTTTCCCGCCTTCAGATGAATCAGCCCCATGTAGAAATGGGCCAGACGGACTTTGTTGTCGAGCTTGAGCGCCTCACGCAATTCGTCGAGAGCCTTGTCGACTTCACCGCGTTCATACTGAGCTTGACTGAACAGAATATGAAGCTGCGGCGTGTTCTCGCCCACGGCTACCATCTGCTGAATCACACGATTTGCGTCGTCGAGCTTGCCGTCTTTCAACAAAGAGAGCGCGAGCGGATAGTAGAGCGCTGCATCCTGTGATTTGACGGCGGTGACTTCGGTTAATAACGCTGCGGCCTTCGCGTATTCGTTCGTCACGAAGTAACTAAGACCCAGCAACTGTTTGATACCGATGTTCGAGGGATCTATTTTGAGCTCTTTCTCGAGCGCCGGAATCGCTTCTTTGTATCGCTCGGACTTGTAGTTCGCGAGACCGAGGTTGAAATTGAGACCTTCCTGGTTTGGATTCCATTTCGCCGCGAGCGCAAACTGCGTTGCAGCTTCCGCGAAATCCTGTCGCTCGGCCCGTAGCAGACCAATGCTGTTGTAACCGGCGGCTACGACTTTCGTGTAGTACGTTTCTTCCGCTTTGAGTTTCTCGGCGGTGGCCGGATCGAGTGCGACCGGTTCCGCGATGACGCCTTCGGCTTTGACTAACTCCGTATTGTTATTTTGATCGGGCAAGCTGTTGCCGTTTAGAAATGCTCCGACCTTTTTCTCGTCTAGTTTGAAACCCTTCGACTTGAGGTCCGCCGAGATCTGCAACTCTTTTTGACCTTCCTCAGTGCGGCCGACTTTCAACAACGACTGGCCCAGGCGGTAATGAGCCGTGGTCACCTGGTAATCGTTGTGAGTGAGAGACGGATTGAGGTCGATGGTTTTCTGAAGCACCTCGATCGCTTCCTTATACTTGCCGGCGCCCTGGTATGCCTGGCCCAGATGAAAATAAGGATCGGGATTATTGGGCTGCTTGCTGGTGGCTTTTTCGAGTAGGGCGATCGCCGGCTCGAATTTACGGTCCATGATATAGAGGATGCCGAGATAGAAGTTGGCGAAGTATTCGTCCGGGTTCGCCGCCAGCTCGATCTTGAACTCCTCCATGGCGTCAGGGATTTTGGCGGCGCCGTCCTTATATAAGTACGTTAGACCGAGATAGTAGTGAACGCGCGGAAACTTCGGATCGAGCGCAATCGCTTTTTTGAATTCGTCAATCGACTCAGGTAGAAAACCCGTTTCGCGATAGGCGCGACCGATGAGTACACGCAGCGCCGGACGATTACCGAGACGTTGGGCCATGCGTTCGTAAAGTTGCCGCGCCTGCGCGACGTCCTTTCGTTTTAGAAAACACAGACCGAGCGTGTATTCGGCATCGTAATCGGCAGGTGTCAGTTTCAGCGTTTGTTGGAGCTCACCTCCCGCCTTTTCAAACTCACCCATCATGAACCACGTTTTGCCGAGCATGTGGTGCGCGGCGGCATTTCTTGGGTCGGCGGTGATGACGCGCTGTAATGGTTCGATGCCTTTCGCGTATTGTCCGACGTGAAAGTAAGCAATCGATTGATCGATCAAAACATCTTTCGAGCTCGGCCGGATCGCGTTAGCCGACTCAAACGCTTCAATTGATGACTGGTATTTTCCCTGCGCTGAATAGATCTTGCCGAGTTGCTCGTAGGCGCCGGCGAGGATGGCTTTGAATTCCGCTTCCGCGGCGGCGTAATTGCCGGCGCGATGAGCGGCATTAGCAGCCTCGTAGTGTTTACGAAACAGATCGCCCTGCGACTGAAAGAAGAAAAGAAATAGAAGGAGTGAAATGGAGGCCAACCGCAGGAACATCTTAATGACAACTCCAAAAAAACCATCCACAGATTACGCAGATTGAATAATTCATCTGCGTAATCTGTGGACTAGACTTTGGGGAGTATATCAGAAGGTGAATTTGATCCCGAATTGAATCTCACGAGACCCTTGCACGTTGTTCAGCGTGCCGAAGGTGCCGTTTCTTATGTCGAGATCATACCCATTGAAGTTCGGATGATTGAAGATATTGAAGAACTCCGCACGGAACTGGAATCCGTACTTTTCTTTGTATCTCCAATTCTTCGACATCGAAAAATCGATGTTAGTGGTCGATTTGCCTCGTACCGTCCCTTTACCCAACGTGCCGAGCTGGCCTGGCGCCGGTCGTGAAAACGCGGCCGGATTAAGGTGTCGCGTAGAATCGCCGGTATCAAGGTAGAGCGGCGCACCAGTGTAATTCGGACGCTGCCCCACGGCACTTGCGGTACCAAGTGTGTTAGCACCGGTCGTGATATCGAGCGGGGTGGCGCCAAAGTACGAAGCGATACCATTGATCTGCCAACCACCGAGAGTGAACTCAGCAGCCTTGCCCCATTTACGGAACGACGGCAGCTCATAGACCAGGTTAGAGACGAACGTTTGCCGTCGATCCAGGTCTGCATCGCCCTTGTCGGCAGCGAAGTTAAATGGATCACTCGTTGTATTCGTGAACGAGGTCAATGCCACATCAGAGATTGCGTGTGACCAGGTGTATGACGCCTGGAAGGCGAGCCGTTTACTGAAGCGACGGTTGAGCCACAACTGAAGCGCATGATAACTGGAGTTACCATTTGACTCGTCAGTATTAATGGTGCCGACATTTCGCAACCGGCGGTTGTCAGCAATCAATTGACCGGCAAGATCGCTGAAGACAGGACTGGTAGTTACGCCAAGTGCCGCACGCGAGATCTGCAAGCGAGCATCGCGAGTGCTGCCATCGCAAGCCGCGCCTCTGCAGACCTGGTTGGGAGCAACATCATTACGATTTACGTTGCGCCGCCAGATGTGCAGACCATGGTTACCGATGTAAGAGGCTTCGAGCACTGTATCGCCCGTCAACTGACGCGAAATCGTCAGGTTCCACTGGTAGCTCTCAGGCGGTCTGAAGTTCGGATCCACTGCGGCAAAACCCGCGTTCGGATTTACACCGGCTACGTTGTTGCGCAACCCGGGATTGATCGTGTCAAGACTGCGGCAGGTCGGGCAGTTGGCGAGTGTTGTACCCGCGCCGTTCCATCCCGATCCGGCACTTACCGTCGTGGTCCATGGTGGATTACCTGACAGCCGGAGCAGGTCTTCAATCACGTTCGAGCGGCTCATGTAGCGGCCGAAACCGACTCTGACCGCCATCTTGCCATTGCCATGGACATCCCATGCCAAACCAAAGCGTGGCTGCCATCCCTGTTTATAGGTGTTAATGGTTGACTTGGGGAATCCCAACGCCACTGCCTCGTCTGAAGTTACGAGACCGGTATTGAAATCCGTGCCGTTGTAGAGATCCGGGAAGAAGTTTGAAATGCGATTGTCCTTCTCCCATGCTGGTGTGTAACGCGAGTAGCGCAATCCCATGGTCAACGATACGCGTGGATGAATCTTCCAGGTGTCGTTTACGTAAAACTCGAAATCACGCCAGCGTCCTTCTGCAATTTCCGTGGCCGGGGTTTCAGTGTAGTTAAGGAGGACCGTGTCCTTGAGCAGCAGGTCGGCAATACAATGGCCGGTCTGCTCGCCGCAACCCTGAATCGTGAGTTGCTGGTTACCACCGCCCGCACCACCACCTGGCTCGTCTTTAAAGTTGTGACTGAAGAGACCGCCGAATTTCCACTCGTGCGAGCCTCTCACGAGCGAGAAGTCGTCTTTCCAGATATAAAGGTCTTCGCGGTTGGCCCACGGCGCCTGGTGCCAGATGTTGTCATATCCGCCTGCGCCCCAGAACAGCGATGGCACGGTGCCACCGATGGTTCCATCCGCGTGCGGGAAGACCGATGGAATCTTCGAAGCGATCTCACTCTGAAGCGCTTCGGTTTCCGGCGACGTAGTGATGATGATGTCGTTGCCGGCAATCGAGAACTGGAATTCGTTGACGGCCTTCGAAGTGATGGTGTTCGTCAACTTAACCGCGAAGCTGTGGCTCGGCTGGCTCCAGTCAGACGCGAGCGTCGGATAGGCGGAGTCGCCCCAGAAGTTTCCGGAAGCTGACAGGTGCGTCCACTTCTCGTTGATGTACCGGACCATCAGGTTGGTTTTGTCGTTGATGGTAACGTCACCACGAATCGAGTCCTGACGCGTATTAATCGGCTGCAACTGTGATGTCGCCCATTGGCCTGGGCCCGGTCCAGTCGGATCCGGGAAAAGTTTGACGTATGCAAGACCACCCGGGCTCAACAGATTCGTCGGAATCTTGTTGCCGGGGAAACAGCCCGGATCTGACGGGGTCGGCCCCGGAGTGGTACATGTCAGGCCTGGCATGTGCGGGAGGTTACCCGTCAACACGCCGCTAAAGTCGCCTCGCTTTTCGGCTGCGGTCGGCACATTCCGCGAGAGCACCGCACCGCGACGTTCACGACGCCACTCTTCCGACCAGTAAAAGAAAGCTCGGTTCTTGATAATTGGACCACTGAAGTTGCCGCCAAAGTTATTGTATTCCAACTGTGGCCTCGGTTGACCAGCGCGGTTCAGGAAAAAGTTATTGGAATTCAGGGAGTCGTTTCTGAAAAACTCAAAGCCAGCGCCATGAAACTCATTCGCGCCGCCCTTGGTAATCAGGTTAACGACCACACCCTGCGCCTGTCCGAACTCAGCACTGAAACTGTTACGCTCAACCCGGAACTCCTGAATCGAGTCAATCGACGGAAACACGAGCAACGTGCGGTTTGAACCGACGTCCATGTTATTGACGCCGTCGACTGTCCACAGGTTCGCGTTTGACTGGTTGCCATTGGCTGCCATATCAACACCGGCGTTGAGTCCGGTGCCGCTGGTTGCAAACGCGCCCCCCGCGCCTGCCTGTGTTACTGGAGAGACGCCTGGGACCATCAATGCAAGCTGCGCGTAGTTGCGACCGTTGAGCGGCAACTCGGTTACCTGCTTCTCAGAGATCAGACTGCTTACTTCGCCGCTGCGCAGTTCAACTGGCGCGGCCTCGCTCGTGACCGTAACCGTTTCGGTTACCTGCCCCACCTGCAAATCAAGGTTCACGGTTTTGTTTTCACTAACGTGAAGCTCGACGCCTGTGGTGAGCGTCTTCTTGAATCCGGTAGGGGATGTGCTGATGGTATAGGTCCCCGCGGGCAAACTGGTCGCGGTGTAGAAACCGTCTTCAGTTGCTCTGACCATGCGCGACGATCCAGTCTTCTCTTCGGTGATCGTCACCTCAGCTTTTGGCACGGCGGCGCCTTGAGGGTCTCTCACGGTACCCGTGATGTTCCCTGTGGTGCTCGACTGCGCATGCACGCTGACCAGCAGACCGATACTCAGCAGGAGTAATGAAGCCTGCATCCAAGACCTAAGCGACATACAACACCTCCTCGGCATTTCCGCTACGGAATCACGAACTTATTCAGTTGCCTTGAACCCTTGTGAGTAAATCTTTTATTTAAGTCTGTTCTTTGAGTGACACTTTGTTGCAGTGGTTATCAAAAGCATTTAATACTAAACCAATTTCTTGTCAAGAACTTTTTGTTTTTGGTGTTTCACGTTGGGGCAAATAGCCCGTTTTATATAGAGCTTTGTTCAATAGCCCGGCAAAAGGTCGGTCGGACTTTGTTCACGTGGTAGACAAAAGGTAGTAAAGTCAGGTGACTGAAGCGGACGCAAACTTGCTCGCCAGGACGAGACTCAACGCGCCCATCAAGGTAGGTTCGGGACCCAGAGTCGAGGCAATAATGCGAGTTGAGGGAAGTCCACGACAAATCGTTGTTTCCACGCTTTTGCGAATATCGGTTTCGATGACGGGCCAGACACGCACGATTGGACCGCCAACAATCACTGCCTGGGGAGCCAAACCGCGAATCAGGTTTGCAATACCGATACCGAGATAGGTCGCAGTCTCTTTCAGAGCAGTGCGAGCGGCGCCGTCACTTCGCAACGCCAGGTCAATCAGTTGGCCAAAATTCTTTGTCGCGGTTCCGTTTCGGCCACCGGATAAATTCTTGAAACGCGCCAGCGCCGAACGTTCCGAGGCAAACGCTTCCCAACATTCACGACTTCCCGACGCACACGCTACCGGCGCGCCCTGCCCGATCGTCATGTGGCCAAACTCGCCGGCGGAACCGTTATCGCCACGATAAACCTGACCATCAAAAACGATCCCGGTGCCAACGCCACCCTCCACCAAAACAAGAATGAAGTCGCGCACTTCGCGAATTTCAGGACGGCCAAACCACAACTCAGCCTGCGCCGCTGCATTCGCGTCGTTATCCATCGTGACAGGCAATCCGGTCGCCTCGCTCAGATCGCGAGCAAGCGGAATGTCACGCCAATTGAAAGTGGGAATGAACAGTTCGGCGCCGTCAGGATCGACGAGTCCCGGCAAGCTGACTCCGATGCCTTCGATCGTTCCCTTGTTTCTGCGGATTAGTCTTTGCGCGCGATCGATGATCGCCTGCGTCGTCTTAACAGCATCTGGATCAGTTTCAAACTCTTCCTGATCCAAAACACGACCGGCCAGATCACTCGTCGCTACGATCGTGCGCGTCGTGCCGAGGTCAACTCCAATCGCTACTGCATCTGCTGTACGCAGTGAAAGCAGAATCGGTGGACGGCCGCCGGTTGACTCTCCACTGAGTTCCTCGATCAAACCTTCCACGCGCAACTCTTCGACAATCAGCGAAACTGTCGAACGTTGCAGCGCGGTTTCGTGAGCAATTTCGGCGCGAGAAATCGGGCCTCTTTCGCGAACGTAATTCAACACGATCTGGCGATTGATATTGCGGATCGTATTTGAACGAGCCACGTTTGCTTTCTTTAAGTCGATTCGTCGCATCACGAAGCTGCAGGCGCCTGGTCGCCTGGAGGGAGAAGGTTAATTAGAAGATCACGGCCAGATTCAATCAGGGAAATCGATAAGAATAATTAGTACATAGCAGACGATCCGTCAACACCTTTTGTAGATCCCATCCACAGATTACACAGATTCGGAATGTTTGTAAGAAAATAATCTGTGTAATCTGTGGATGGATCAGGAGTATACTCGCGCCACACAAAACAGGAGGTTTGCTATGAATAGTCAGCATACCGCGACTCGTTTTCTCTTAATTACACTCACCCTTCTGTTCTTCGCGATCCCGGTTTTTAGCCAGGGTGGTCCGCCCCCAATCGATAAAGGCCGTAATGCAGATCGCATTCGACAACAGGATCAGAGCAGCCGTGAATACCAACTCAGAAACTTCGGAAAAGAACCAGAAGCGCCAAAAGATCGCCGTCAGGTAGAAGCTTTGATGGCGCAGACTGAAGAAGACTTCACGCGCATTTTAACTCTGCACAACGAACTCGCCCGCGCGATCTCATCCAAAAACGCAATTGACTATCACTTTGTTTCGGAAGCAACGGCGGAACTCAAGAAGCGTGGCACGCGTGTTCAATCGACGTTGATGCTGAAACTGACCGCTGATGATACGGTCGTTACTGAAAAAGCGGAGCCGGAGTTCAAGGACTCGTTGATCAAGCTCTGTAAGGAGATCCGCGCGTTTGTTACTAATCCGATCATAGAGAATCCGAACACGATCGATGCGGAGCTATTAACTCGCGCCAAACACGATCTCGAAAGTTTTATTCAACTCAGCGGGTTGATCAAGAAAGACGCGGATCGGCTTAAGAACGAGAAGCAATGAGGTCGTGCCACGGATTTACGCGGATGAACGCGGATCTGAGTGACGTCATTGTGTTGGCGAAGAGGATGGGGTAGGTGAGGGTGTCGGTTGTGTTCTGACAAACACGATTGGTTCCTGGGTTGTGGCGCCTTTTCCTTCCTGAACGATGAGCGACTGATTGGGTTTGATGTTGGCGATCGTTTCCTTTTGACCTCCGGGCCAACTAATCTCGAGCGTCAAAGTAGTTCCCTCTTCCGGCTTACCCAGACCAAACGTCAAAGGCAATTCAGATTGAGAACAGTAACTCGAACCCGTTCGTACCATTCCGTACAAAGTTCTACCCTTTGAAGTCTTCACAACAACTCGCGCGCCGATACCGTCGTGGTTGGCCCGCGCTCCGATCGTTTTCACGCGCAGCAAATCGTTCTGGTTCGCGTTGTCGTTGCGAAGTAAACGCGCCGGTCCGTTGTTTGTCGTAAGCAACAGATCGAGATCGCCGTCGTTGTCGAAATCGCCATAAGCCGCGCCGCGACCGACGATGGCCCGATTCAGAGCGCGTCCGAGTTTTGTGCTCACTTCCTCAAACTTCTTCTTGCCGCGATTGCGGAAGAGATGTGGCGGTTGCGCATACTTCACTGTTGGCTGCACGACACTGATGTCGTCAGAAACGTGACCATTCGCTGCGAACACATCGAGCAGTCCGTCGAGATCGTAGTCGAAGAAGAAACACGCAAACGTCAGCGACTGTGCCGACACCTTACCGATTCCGGAAGACGGTGCTTCGTCGGTAAACAATCCGGAACCATCGTTGTGATAAAGCGCGATACTCTCGTTGGTGAAGTTACCAATGACGACACTCTGTTTTCCCGAACCGTCGTAGTCGGCCGCATCAACACCCATGCCGGCGCGAGCGGTGCCTGCTTCACTAAACGCAACTCCTGCGATCACAGCGTTGTCTGTGAAAGTGCCGTTGTGATTGTTGCGGTAGAGCTTGTTCGGTTCGGTGTCGTTGGCGACGAATAGATCCATCCAGCCGTCGTCGTCGTAATCGAGCAACGCAACACCGAGTGTTTTGCCGGCGGGATCGTTGACACCGGCTTTCGCAGTAACGTTTTCAAAAGTACCGTTGCCGCGATTGTGAAAGAGCGACGCACTCTGGCCTTTGTAAGTCTGTGGAGTGCAGTACGATTTGTTTTTTGCGTCGAGCGTGCAGTACTTGTCGGTTTCCACACTCCACTCGACGTAGTTCCCGACAAACAGATCGAGTTTGCCGTCGTTGTCATAGTCGAACCAGGCGGCACTGGTTGAAAAACCCGGATCGCCGACACCGGCGCGCGCAGTCACATCAGCAAACTTTCCGCCGCCGAGATTTCGGAAGAGACGGTTTGGACCAACACAAGTGATGTAGATGTCGTCGTTACCGTCGTTGTCGTAGTCGGCGACGGCGACGCCGATGCCGTACATCTCAACGCCGAGGCCTGCTTGTTGAGTTACGTCTGTGAAAGTGCCGTCTTTGTTGTTGTGATAGAGCGCGGGAAACGATTTGCGTTTTTTGTTCTCGGGCCAGTCCATCGAGTTGACGAGCAGGATGTCCTGCCAGCCGTCGTTGTCATAATCAAGAAATGCGCCACCTGAGCCGATTGTTTCCGGGAGATATTTTTTTCCGAAGGCGCCGCTGTTGTGTTTGAAACGAATGCCTGCTTCGGTGGTGACGTCAGTGAATTCGATCGGGCCTGAGGGACGCGGTGGTGTCGGGCTTGGAGACGGCGAAGCCGCCGCTGCCTGTTCCGCCGGCGTGTTTGTCGAGGGCGCCGTCGCCGGAGGTTGTTTACACGACGAAAGCAGAAACATCAGAACGATGAGAAAGCCGAGTCTACGCATTTTGATAAAGATTTTTACGCGGTACTCCCGAGAGCAGGATTCGCTTCGCGGCGTGATTCCAACCAGATTTCGATCAACATTGCTGTTGGTCCAACCAGGAACAATGCGTACAGCGGCGCGTGCACGACTTGATTGAGTCGCAGCAGCATCTCGACAAACGCCACACAAAACACTACCACGCACTGCCACTTCCGTGACTTCACCGTCGTCTTCGGATCCGTAATCATGAAGAACACGAAGAGCTGGTACATCGGACCTGTGATCGGCGCGATCTCTGCGCGCCAGGGATCGCCGGTGATCAAGCTACGCAGAAACGCAAACGCAAAAAACGAGAGGACGTAAGTGGCACTGATGTGAAATCGCTTCGCGCGGTAGATGATGATCGAACCGAGAATCCAGATCACCAGCAACGGCCACTTGAAATTTCCCCATTGCACACTCAAAGCCGCAACTGACTCTGGCGCCAGAAATAGCAACACGCAAATGCCGAAGTTTGACGGGTTCCAAAGATGCCGGCCTTTCACGCGCAACACGTACTTCGACATGATCGAAAGCACGCTGCAGAGGGCGTAGGGCCAGAACGCCGGCGAGCGCAGCAGGATGCCGACGCTGATGCCTGAGATGTATGCACTGGAGAGATTGAGCCACTTGCCGAAGAAGATTCGGCCCAGGATCAACTCGGTTACCAGCGCGCAGACGATCGCGATCGCAGTGCGCTCGTAGCTCTCGAGGATACCGTAGAACAGATGGCCGACAACGAGGATGAACGTGATGAAAAGTGGTGCGATGTAGCGATTGTCGGGACGAATCCAGCTCCTCTTGGTTGCAACGTCAAGAGTCGATGCACGGACAGGTTGAATAGTCGATTCGCTCATATTCTCAGATCGGGCGGCCACAGAGGGCCGCCCCTACAGTACGCTCCACAGCGCTCGTTGTGCTAAGTCAATCTGATATTCGGACCGAACTGTTGGGGCGGCACTCCGTGGCCGCCCCCGTCTTACCTATCAAGCTGATTCTTTGATTTTGTGAACCTGCCCCATTGACGGCTTGTCGATCGTATCAATCTTTCCGGACGGCCAACGAATCTCGGCTTTCTCGATCTGCGGGTTCTTACCGAGTCCGAAGTGTAAACGTCGTTGGTTCTGCGCACAAAATCCGCCGCCACCCGAAACCTGCTGCACCTGCTGCCGTCCGTCCCAAAACAAACGAACTTCAGCACCAATCGCACTGCGATTACTCGCCGCCCCTTCAAGCTCAAAGTCGATCCACTTGTTGTCGGGCGAAACGTTGTTCTTATAAATCAACAACGGTCCGCGCTGATTCGCGACCACGACGTCGAGCACACCACGATTCCACAGATCGACCATCACCACCGAGCGCCCGTCAAAAACATCGCTCGCCCCAACTGCCTGCGCCACATTCACAAACTTGCCCGCGCCATCGTTGAGCCAGACTTTTTTCTGCTGATAACCGGACAAGCTGCGACCATCCATCGCAGGCCAATGCGCAGCATCGGAAATGATCGTCGAGTTGCCGCCCGCGATCTTCGAGAAGTCGTACCAGTAATTCTGATTGCGATCGAGCGAGACGTAACCATTGACGAGATAAATGTCGAGCGTGCCGTCGTTGTTGATGTCGCCAAACTGCGCGCCAAAACTCCAGCCGCCGATCTCAACATCCATCGCCCGTGCAAGGTTGTCGTATTTGATCGCATCGCCATTCGTGCCGTCGCGCGGCATCCAGAGATTGTTTCCCTGGATCAGAACGCCTTCTTCCGAGATGTTTGAAACGTAAATCGAATAGCGTCCCTGATTCAGAACATCGCCGACCGAAGCATTCATGCCGCTCTTCGGTGAAAAGCCGACGCCAGTGTCGTTGCCAGCTTCGCGAAACTGTTTTCCATCGTTGAAGTAGAGTTCGGAGATGCCGTAATCGTTCGCGATGAAGAGATCCTGATTGCCGGTGCCGCGCAGATCCGCCACCGTCGCCGCCAGCGCCCAGCGCCGCGAGTCGATGCCGGCTTTCGCACTGACTTCTTCAAATGCTCCGTCGCCGAGATTATGGAAGAGATACTTGCGCCCACCGTTCTTCGCGTACTCAAAACTCTCCGGCATCATCTTCGTGTTCTTCAAATGCCAGAGGTCTACATCTTCGGAGTAATAGCCGCCGAGAAACAGATCGAGTTTTCCATCGCGATCGTAGTCAAACCACACCGCTGTGTTGGCATTGACCCACGCAGGCAATCCGGCTTTTTCGGTGACACGCGAAAACTTCTGACCGCCGTCGTTGTGAAAAAGCTCAGGCTTGCCCCACTTGTAAAGAAACAGATCCTCGTAACCGTCGTTATCGTAATCGCCCCAAACAGAACCCGTCGAAACGCCGGTTCCAACTTGATTCAGATCCGCGAGGCCGACATCTGCCGCAACATCCGTAAATGATCCGTCTTTATTATTCCTGAAGAGGGCGTTCTTACTTCCCTCGCCGCTGTTGGTGACATAAAGATCCGACCAGCCATCGCGATTGAAATCGACAACCGCGACAGCCGCGCCCATCGAAGCCACTTGCGGCATGATGTGATCGAGCTGGTGGTCCAACGTCGGCGCCTGGTGCGTGAATTTGACCCCAGCGTCCTGCGAGACTTCCTGAAGATAGAAACCGTAGCGGGCCAGTGAACTCGAACGATCTACCTGGCCAACTTCCCGATTCTTTGCGAGTCGCTTGAGCACGAGCGGCGTTGCCAGCAACGCGACAAAGCAGATGGCCAGGATAATTCTGGCCGTCTTTCCACGATTCATTTCCTTGATCGATACCTCAATACGTTTTTGAATACATCAGGCGCGACGTAACGCGTGTGATACTTCTGCCAGTCTGCGGGGAAACGTTTGTAGACGACTTCGTCCTCGAGCTTGCCCGGCGGGGTTTCATATTCCTGCTGTGCGTGATGCGGTAGCGGCTGCACCGTTCTTGAAAACGTCGAATTATAGTCGCCGTCCTTAATCCAGCCATCCCCCATTAGTATGAAATCACGCACCCAACCCGCGGGCGGCGCCGGTAGCTCCGGGAAGCGTAACGACATTTCATCTCCCGACGCAACAGTCACATAGCGATCGTCAATCGCCTGCAAAAGCTCGCCGACTTCGCCAAAACGAGTGTAATAGCCCTCGAGATCGCGCCAGGCCTGCTTAGTAGAAAACAGTTTGTAGTAGTCCGGCACTTCCGGGGCGCCGCCGGATTCAGGCTTATTAACCACTGAATAACCGCGATAATGAAGATCAACCGACGAGGGCGTTAAGCGTACCTGCTTCACGTCTGCATCGGGTAGACCAACTGCCCATTCCAGGTGATCCCAGTAGATTTCGAGGTTCGTTCGAATCCGCACGCGGTGTGGCATTCCCGGCTTAAAAAGATCTGTCAGATTAAACAGGACCGTTTTCTTGCGTCCCGCCGGAAAACCAAGGTTCTCCTGCGCAGCCTTCCAACCACCATTACCATCGGGGATCTCGACGCTCATGCTCTTCGCACGCCAGCGACTCCCCTGCGTAATCGCGACGTTGACTGACGACTCTGTATCGTGAATCGAGCCGTGCGCGATTAGATAAAGCGGACCACTGTTGGGCGCCTCATCGCCAAGATCAACTTCAACGTAATGATCGCGCGTCAAACCCTGGAATTGGCCGCGTCCGAAATTGTCGAGCGCCTTGCCGTCACGCGCGCTCAGCAAGCTGGTGACGTCGTTGCCGTTGTCGTCGATGGCCTGCTTGATCGGTTTGGGAGTGGCTACAGTCATGAAACCAAGCTTTGCCGGTGGGACGACAAATCGTTCGTCAACAAAGATCTCAGTTCCCTGCGGATGATCGACCGGCATGAGTCCGATGTAGTCGTAGTAATAAACTTCCCAGAGCTCGGCGGTCACACGAATGTCGTAGTAACCATCATGCGGAACAAGTTGATCCCGGCGGATCTTGTACCACTCGCCCGTCGCCGCAATCTTTGCCGACCCGAGCGTGTTGATACGCAAACCGATCGCTGAGCCCCACGGCACCGCGTCCTTCACAAACTCCATCTGCTTGCCGTTCCAGGCAAAGAGCCACGGACACGATGCTTTTAGTCGTTGCTCAGTGACGACTTCCTGATCGGCTTTGATTTCAAACTCGGCGCGGACAGTTCCGTTGGGCCAAACAACGCGGATTACGTCGGCGCTCGGCTGCTCGCCGAGTCCGAAGTGCATCAGCGGTCCGGCGATCGGTTGCTTTTGGACCATCATGCCCGCGCGTATCTCCATCTCGCCACCAACGCCGAACGGATTAATACGTTGATCGCCCACTGCGTTGCTGGCGCGCGGACGCACGATCTGCCAGTGATAATTTTTTGTACTCTGGTTTATTGCCTGATACGGCCCCGACTCTGAGATGCCAAGAAGATCGAGACGGCCATCGTTGTTTACATCGGCGATGTCGTCGATTCGATCCTTCGGAGCACCGCTTTGCAGTAGATCAAATTTACCGTTGCCGTTGTTGAGCCACACGGTATTGCAGTTCGGCTGACACTGTGTGGAGAGGCCATCAGGTGAACCCGCTACCATCACAATATCTAAACCACCATTGTTATCGAGATCGGCAACAATGAGATCAAATCCAACCGCAGATTCAGTTGCGGACACTGGCGATCGTTTTGCGACCTCTGCGCGCGTCCAATCCGTCTTGTCTTTGTCAGAGTAACGAGTGATAACTCCCTGGTCGTCACAAACCAGCAAATCCAGAACACCATCGCTGTCGACGTCGACAACTTTGATGGCCACAACACGAGCAGCACTGGGCGGAACTGATCGCTCGGCAAATTGGCCTTGTCGCTCGTTGCTGAAAACGTGAAGTTTGCCATTGTTGTCGATAACGGCGGCGTCCGGATCTCCATCGGCGTCCAAATCAGCCCAGGCAAAGTCAGTTATCGGTGACACGTTTGCGAACGGGTGAATTTCAAGAAAGGTGCCGTCGCCGTTGTTTCTCAAAACCGGCGGGGCGCCAGTCCCACCTCCAAGCACAATATCCAGATCGCCGTCTGCCTCTATGTCCGCACTCCATGCTTTGTGATAGCTATTGTCGAGAATCGCGGCCGGTAACTTGGTTTCGCGCGTGACGTCAGTGAAAGCCGAAGGACTGTCCTGCCGGAAGAATCGCACGCCGCTTTGTCCGGCGAGCACCAGATCAGTTTTGAAGTCGTAACTAAAGTCGACCGGTAAAATACTTTCACCCGTAGGTGACGTGAGCATCGATGAGTTCGCAGGCGGGCCGGGGAAAGGTATGGTGGCACCGCTTGCCAAACGCACTTCGTTATTGCTTGCCGTCGCGATCACTGGAGCGCCGTCGCCACTCAATGAGATCGCGCCGATCCATGACTTCCGCAAGTCCTCGCCCGACAACGGTTCAGATTTAAAAGTCATTGCGGTGTCGGCGGCCGCAGTCGTGAATGTCGGAGTTTCCAGCTTGAGAAAATGATCAAATGGAACTGCCTCTTCACCAGGCGGTGGTTTGATCACTGCGAGATTGCGCCGGTATTCCGGCACACGCATCAACACGTTGCGCAGGAAACTCGTGCGAGTTGCCCCCGCGCGCAGATCGCCGCTCTTCGCAAGTGCGTCAACCGCATTTACCTGCTCTTTTACTTCGTCGGGCCATGAAGACGAACGAGCAACAATCTTCGCCACTGACGACTTGAACGTCTCCGCGTCGCCACGTTTGGCGGCAATGCGACTCTGTTCGACGAGGGCCGCGAGGTTGTCCGGTTGTGCCAAGAGAATCTTTTGAATCAACGACTGAAATTCTTCCGCGCTCTTGTCGTCACCCTGTCGCTCGACTTCCTCTGCCAGTTTGTAAACAGCGATCAGATTGTTCTGGTCCAACTCAACCGACTTGCGTAACGCGGTGATTGCTTCCGCGGTGTTGCCGCGGCTGCTTTCAAGCAGTCCGAAAAGGTAGAAGATCTGGCTGTTGTCCGACGCGAGATCGCGCGCCTTGTTAAATCGCTCGGCAGCGGTGTCGTAGTTTCTCTGCCGGAGTGCGAGCAATCCCCAGTTGGCCCAACCGGCAGGTTCGGCGGCGGCAAGTTGGGTGAACTGCGCGAGCTTCGCGTCAGCCTGGACGTCGTGACCGACTTCAAGCGCGGCGAGGCCGATGTAAAACGTTCGCACGAGCTCGTTGTATTGCGCGGAAGATTTTGTCGGGAGAGTGTTACTCGGACGGCAGCCACTGATGGCTAAGAGCAGCCCCAGCAGAATTATGATTAACGTCTTCGTCATAAATGTTTTAAGCCGCGGATGAACGCAGATAAACGCGGATCAGCGTTCATCCGCGGCCTACTAACTCTGCGCCTTTGCGCCTTTGCGTGAAACTCCGCACAATGTAGCACAATGAGACTTTCGAAAACTTGCCTTCTGCTGTTGGCGCTAACTGTTTCAATATTGTGGCCGACAGCCGCTCAGCTTCAAAACGAGCAGTCAAAAGCAACCGCGCGCGAAGATGCGTATCGGGCCAATAATATTGGCGTCGCACTCCTCGAACAGTTCAAGCACAAAGAGGCCGCCGATTCGTTTCGGCGCGCGTTGCAACTCGATCCGAGTCTCGCGCTCGCACGCATAAATCTCGGCATCGCGCTCTACAACGTTCCCGATCTGCCTGCAGCACAAAAAGAGTTACAAGCCGCAGTTGCCGCTGCGCCGACAGCGCCACAACCACACTACGTCCTTGGTCTCGCGGCCAAGACGCAAAATCGCGCAGAGGAAGCCATCGCCGAGTTTCAAAAAGTTTTGCAGATCGATCCGAATGACGTAGGCGCGAATGTAAACCTGGGCCAACTCTACGCGCAACAGCGAAAGTACCCGGAAGCGATCGCGGTGCTGCGAACTGCCATCGCCGCCGAACCGTACAATGCGACCGGTCTCTACAACCTCGGCACCTCCTTGCTGCGTTCAGGCCAGAGAGAAGAAGGGACGAAGGTTATCGCACAGTTTCAGGAGTTACGAAATCGCGGCACCGGGACCACGTTGGGAGCAAATTATCTCGAACAAGGTCGCTACGCGGAAGCAGTCGCCTCCACCGGCGCCGAGCCTGAGCTCGTTGATAAAACAACGCCGGAGGTTGTTTTCAACGATGTGACATCTGCCACGTTGCCAGCGAGCGAGTGGCCAGCCACCGATGAGCACGCGGGCGCAGTGTTGCTCTTCGATTATGATCTCGACGGCGATCTTGACCTGCTCGAAGTAGCCGCCTTGCGACAACGTCTCTGGCGCAACGATAAAGGCAAGTTTACCGATATCACCGCGCAGGCCGGAGCGCTCTCAAAAACAGCAACCGCTGCGGGAACAGCAGCCATCGCCGGCGACTACGATAACGACACCAAGCCCGATCTATTCATTCTCCGCAACGGCGCCAGCACGCTTTATCACAACGACGGCAACGGCAGTTTTTCAGACGTAACGGCAACTGCGAAGATTCCCTCGTCACCGAACTATTCAGCAACGGCCGCGTTTGTCGATTTCGATCACGACGGCGATCTCGATCTGCTGCTCGGCGGTGACGGCAATCTGTTACTGCGAAACAACGGCGACGGCACGTTCAGCGATCAAACTGCGGCCGCGAAGCTCGTCGACAAAGTCTCAGCGCGCGCGATCGTGCCCACCGATTTCGACAACCGTCGAGACATCGATCTTCTGGTCGCCTCAGTTGAGAAAATTTCTCTTTGGCGCAACCTGCGCGACGGAACGTTTCGCGACGTCGCCACGGAAGTCGGCCTCACTTTGAGCAAGGGCGCTGCAAACGTCGCGGCCGGTGATGTCAACAAAGACGGCTTTACTGATTTCTATTTCGCGACCGCAGCCGAGGGCTACCTTGCACTCAGCAATGGCAAAGAGCGTTTCCAGGTGACTAAAGTCGAGGGTGGCGGCGCTATCGCTTCGCAATTCGTCGACTACGACAACGACGGGCTCCTTGATCTTATCTCGGTCGCCGGCGACGGAGTTCGCGTGCAGCGTAACACCGGCAATGCGTGGACGGACGTTAGCTCGAAAGCAACCAAAGGAATTACGGCGACTGGTGCACGCGTGCTCGCGACCGGCGACATCGATGGCGACGGCGACACGGACATCATCTTCGGCAGGCCGGGCGGCGGACTGAAAGTCGCGCGCAACGATGGCGGCAACACAAACCGATCGCTGCATGTCGGTCTCGAAGGCAAGGTTAGTAATCGCAGTGGTGTCGGCGCGAAGATCGAAGTGCGTGCCGGCAGTCTCGCGCAGAAACTCGAAACTTATTCTGCCGCGCCTGCTCCGGCTCCGGCTGATATCACATTTGGTCTCGGCAAACGCACGGTGGTCGATGCGGTGCGCGTGTTGTGGCCCGCCGGAATCGTGCAGTCGGAAACAGAAATCTCAAATAACAAGACGCTCTCGCTCGTGGAGTTGGACCGCAAACCATCGTCGTGTCCTTATCTGTATGTTTGGAATGGCGAACGTTTTGTATTCGTCACAGATTTCATGGGCGGTGGTGAGATGGGCCATCTCGACGCGCCCGGAATTTTCAACATGCCCGACCCGACTGAGTACGTTCGCATTCCACGGGATCTGTTACGCGAACACAACGGTCGCTATGAGTTGCGCGTAACCAACGAACTCGAGGAAGCGTTGTTTGTCGACCGGCTCCAGTTGATTTCCGTGGCGCATCCCGAAGGTACGGAAGTTTATCCCAACGAAGGACTTACGGAGCCGCCGCAGCCGTTCAAGATCTATTCGACGCGTGACGCGCATCCGCCGCTGTCAGCAGTTGATGAGCATGGACATGATGTGCTGTCGCGAATCGCCCACATCGACCGCGAGTATCCGGATGATTTCAAACTTAAGTCGATTCGCGGTTACGCAGACGACCACGAACTGACGATGAAGCTCGATGCCGGATCGCCGGAGCGAGTCAAATTATTACTGACGGGTTGGACCGACTATGCATGGTCCAGCGACAACCTGGCTGCGTCTCAGAGTGGAAAGAGTCTCACGTTGCCTGCGCTTCAAGTGAAAGACAAAGGCGGGCGCTGGCGCACGGTAATTGAGAACGTTGGTATTCCTGTCGGGCGTCCGCAAACGGTCGTCGTCGATCTCACCGGCAAGTTTCTGAGTGCGAATCGCGAAGTGCGCCTCGTGACCAACATGCGCATCTACTGGGATCAAATCCTCGTTGACACTTCCACCGGCACCTCTCCGATGCAGTTAACGCGACTCGATCCATCGGTTGCGAATTTGCGCTGGCGTGGTTTTTCGCTCGAACATTCTCCGGATGGCCGACAGCCGTTAACTTACGATTACAAGCAACTGTCGTTTACGTCGCCGTGGAAAGTGATGACGGGACGATACACACGCGAGGGCGACGTACGTGAGTTGGTGCAGACGACCGACGATATGTTTGTAATCTCGCGACCGGGTGATGAGTTGTCGGTATCGTTCGCCGCGGACAAACTGCCGCCGCTGCCAAAAGGTTGGACGCGGACGTTTCTGCTTTATGCCGATGGCTTCAGTAAAGAGATGGATATCAATTCGGCGAGTCCGGATCAGGTTGGACCACTGCCGTTTCATGGCATGAGCCGATATCCGTATGCGTGGCCGGAGAGGTATCCGTTGACTGAGAGACGGAGACGGTATTTGGAAACTTACAATACGCGGATTGTTACGTCACAAGTGGACAGGATTGCAGGATTAACAGGATTTACAAGATGAATCTTGTTCATCATGAAAATCTTGAAATCTTGTAAAAACAGTTATGAATCATATCAGGTACTCAGTTGCATGTTGCCAGACGGATTTGGTTAATCCTGTCGATCGACGAGGTATGCGTACGAACACCGATCGCATTCTTTCGATGATCGACTCGGCGGTTGCGGGTGCGGCGCCGTTTTTGCCGGTGCGTCTCGTCGTCTTTCCCGAGTTCGCGCATGCGGCTCCGGTTTTCGTCACCGCCGCTGAGTTGATCGACAAACTCGCGATTCCGATCCCGAACGAACACACCGAACGACTGCAACAAAAGGCGAAAGAGTACGACATCTACATCCAAAGCGGCTCGATGCTCGAAGTCGATCCGAAATGGCCGGGACACGTCTTCAATACCACGTGTCTGATCGGGCCGGAAGGCGTGCTTTACAAATATCGCAAGGTGAACACGTGGATTCCCTACGAAGTTCACACGAGCCCGCACGATCTGCCCGGTTACGACGAACCACTCTTTCCCGTCGCCGACACACCTATCGGCAAACTCGGCTGCGCGATCTGTTACGACTGGCTGTTTCCCGAAGCTATGCGACAGCTCGCAGCGAACGGCGCAGAAGTATTGATTCGAGTGTCAGCTTACATGGATCCGTGGGGCGCGACCGAACCGATGGCGTGGTGGACCGTGGTCAATCGTTGTCGCGCGCTCGAGAACATGGCTTACGTCGTGGCGGCAAATCAGGGCGCGAGTCTCAAACACTATCCGCCTTACTCGTGGCCCGGTGGCAGTCAGATAGTTGATTTTGATGGACGAATGCTCGCTGAGGCTTCGCCTGGACCAGGTGAGCGGATCGTTGTGGGCCCCGTCGATATTTCAGCTCTGCGTCACGAGCGTGAAGTGAGGCGTGGTCATCACATGATGGCCCACCTGCGAACCGAGGCTTATCCGGTTTATCAAAAACATCAGTATCCGCCGGCAAGCGACGCACCGATGAGTTACGAGAACAACAACTCGCTGATTGATGAGGCGAAGCGAAACCTATCCACAGATTACACAGATTGATTCATCTGCGTAATCTGTGGATTAGATTTTGAGGAAGATTTTCCGGTTATAAAGAATCCACATCAACACGAAGCAAACGAGCACAAACGAAATCCCCATCGCGAGTGAAGCATTGATCGGCGATGCCCACGACGAGAAGACGTGAGTGTAGAGCCAACCACCGAGCGAGTCTCCGCCGACTTTGACCACTCCCAGCAACACCGCAAGCACATCAGCCACAACATACAAAGCAATCGCATTCAAACCAAAAACCTCAAACGGCTTGGCCCAGCGACGATAGCCTTTGATGTCGATCAGCCAGTAACACAACGAGAGAAACTGCAGCGCCAGTCCGCCGGTAAACATCACGTACGAACTGGTCCATAACGCCTTGTTGATTGGGAAAAAAGAATTCCACGCCCAGCCAATCGCGACACAAGCAGCGCCGGCAACAAACATACCCGCCGCTTTTTCGTAACGTGTTCGTTCGGTCCGCAACCAGCTACCGGTCAATACTCCAATCAATGCCGTTACGATCGACGGAATGGTGCTCAACAAACCTTCCGGATCGTAAACACGCGCTTGCGCCCAGACGTGTTTTCCAAACACGACCCGATCGACGTAAGACGGCAGGCTTCCCTCTTTCGTTAGATCACCCGCAGCAAATCCCGGCGCGGGCACAAATTTTACGAGCAGACAGTAAAAAATAAGCAGCCCGATCGCGATCGCAACCTGCGTTCTGACTTTGGTGTTGAGAAAAATGATCGAGGCGAAGAAATAACAGACTGCAATGCGCTGCAACACTCCGGGAATCCGATATTCAGCGAGCCCGAATTCGGGAAGTCCATTCAGAAACAAACCGATCGCAAAGATGATCAGCGTGCGCTTGATGATCTTCAAATAAAGATCGCGGGTGCTGCCACCGCTTTCAACTCGCCTCGCAAACGCGAGGGGGATCGAAACGCCGACGATAAACAGGAAAAACGGAAACACGAGGTCCGTCGGCGTCCAGCCGCTCCAGCTCGCGTGTTCGAGCGGCCAGTAAATGTGTTCCCACGAGCCGGGGTTGTTAACCAGGACCATCCCGGCAATCGTGATACCGCGAAATACATCAAGTGAAACTAATCGCTGCGATTCGTTAGGGGAAACTGTTGGCATCGGCCGCGAATTCTACAAGAAATATTATCTAGCCACAAAAAGGCACATAAGTCACAAAATTTTTTCTTGTGCTTTGTGTGCTTTTTATTGGCTAACTGGATTTGATCGAGATCAGCACGAGGCCATAGTCCCGCACGCGGGCCAACAACCCATGCAGCGCCGCCTGATCCGCCACCATGCCCGAAATCGTGGTGATGTTGTCTTTCCAGGCGATGTTCATGCCCTCAAACAACTCATTCCATCTCGCGTCCAGGTATCCCTTCACCTGAATCTCGTAAAACGTTTTGTCTAATTCCTTCTCTCTAATCATCACACACAAACCTTAAGAAATATTTCTTGATTGCAAGTAATCCGCCACGTTACTCGGCGGAATCTCAGACGAAATAAAAGCGATGTAGTTGTCAGGCCGCAGCAACACGCTGAACTCCTCGTCGGTCTCAAAGATCTCTTTCACCCTCTCACTCATCGGTACGACATGACAGTCAGCCAGATGTCCGAAACGGTTCAGAAACTCTTGGCACGCCGCCTCGCGATCGCCGTCGGAAAAGATCAGCAAATGAAACTTCGGCTCCATGAGTTGGTCGAAAATGCTCTTGCCGTCGACCAGAAAATACGGCAGCCGATCGCCGGCTTCGACGTCACGCTCGTCCCCCGTGTGCTCGCTCAACGAAGCATCGCGATAATTAATTCCAATCTGCGAGATCAACGGAAACACACGCTTGCTGACCGACTCCAGACTCGCCACAAAACCCGCAACCGGTGGAAAGATCGTCGTGCGAATAAAACTCATCAGCCAGTGCGAGCCGGCAGCGAGTTCAAACATACGATCGGTGGATTCGAGTAGACGCTGTGCGTTGGCGAGTCGTTCTTCGTTGTAAGTCTCCAACAACGCTTCGTTCGCCATGCCCTTCACAACGAGCGCGAGTTTCCACGCCAGGTTGTAAGCATCCTGAATTCCGGTGTTCATGCCCTGCGCGCCCGCGGGACTGTGAATGTGCGCCGAATCTCCGGCGAGAAAACAACGTCCTTCGGAAAACTTGTTCACGCGACGCGAGTGAACTTTGTAAAGCGAGAACCAGCGCACGTCTGACATCTCGAGCTTGAGTTTTGCTTGCTCTTTGATCTCGCGTTCGATTTCCTCGTACACAACTTCGCCTTGCTCTTCGTTCTTGCTCTCCGGGAACGTGCCGATAACGCGATAACGATTCTCACCCGGCATTGGAAAGAACGCGACGAAGACTTCCTTTGCCAGACAAACGTGCAGCGCGTCGTGCGGCATATCCCAATCGACGCGCGCATCGGCCACATAGAAGAGTCGCTCGAATGTGCTGCCGCCAAACGTGAGTCCCAGACCATGACGAACTGGACTACTCGCACCGTCGCACCCGACGAGAAACTTTCCTCTGATCGTTTCAGATTCTCCCGACGGTGTTTTGATCTGCGCGGTTACTCCCGTCTCATCCTGAGAAAAATGCTCGAGCTCAGTGTTCCAGCGCACTTCACGGCCGTGATCCCTGATGAACTTATAGAGCAACTCCTCGTTCTTGCTCTGTTCAAACATCAGCATGTAGGGATACTGGCTCAGGTCTTTGCCGAAGTTTCCGAGATTCATTTCACCGCGAAGTTCGCCGCCTTCTATTAGTCTTACGCGACTGGCAATCGTGCCACGCTCAATGGCCGGCTCTGCGAGTCCGAGTTGATCGTAGATTTCGAGGGTTCGCGCCTGGACGCCGATTGCTTTCGAGAACGGAGTAACGGTGGCGTTTTTTTCAACTACTACGAAGTCGATCCCATAGCGAATGAGCTGGCAGGCTAAAGAAAGTCCCGTCGGGCCGGCGCCGATGATGATTACGTCTGTATTAATCGTGTTCATAAAGTAAATAACTCCTCAACAGCTAACATACGCCCTCCTCGACCGATGGTCATGGCCCGAAAGATGTATTTTGGGACGCGGATTAACGCGGATTAACGCGGATCAGAGCCGCAACCTAAAATGTATCTTTTGGGATATGTAACTACACCCGCCTGTCTCCTATTCTCACGCCGCATTGAGAACGACAGCAACGACGACCGAGGAGACACAAATGAAATTCAGCACTTACAAAAAGAAGCGCGTGGTGATGGCGACCATTGGTTCGCTCGGCGATTTGCATCCGTACATCGCGCTCGCGCTGGAAATGAAGAAGCGCTACATCGAGCCTGTTATTGCCACCAGTGATACCTACCGGGAGCGAATCGAGTCACTCGATATCAAGTTTCATCCGATTCGTCCCACCTGGCCCGAAGCGGAAACGTCCGAATATCAAAAGATGGTCGACGACGTGTTCGATCCGAATCGCGGCGCCGAACATCTCTTCAAACGAATACTCGTACCGGCAGTTCGCGATATGTATGCGGACCTGAGCGTGGCCATCGAAGGTGCAGATTTGCTCATCACGCACCCGCTCGTCCTTGCTGGACCACCGCTCGCACAGAAGACCCGAATTGAGTGGGTTTCGACTGCGCTCGCACCCGCTTCTGTATGGTCGACATATGACCCATTCGTTCCGTCAAATGCGCCCTGGCTTCATAAAGTGCTCAAAGTGGGCGGCCCGTTTGCGGCACGGCTCTACATGAAGTTGTTGAAGACGCTGTCGAACTCGTGGCTCCACGAACTCTACGCACTCCGCGATGAGCTTGGGTTACCAGAAACTGAACATCCATTATTCGAAGGACAATACGCACCGGATCTTAATCTTGCACTTTTTTCCAATGTTCTCATGGAGCCGCAAGCCGATTGGCTCGGGAACACTGTCATCACCGGTTTTCCGTTCTTCGATAAGAAAGACAGCCAGCCGCCGGATGTAAACCTGCTGAGATTTCTCGGCAGAGGTCCAGCGCCGATTGTGTTCACGCTCGGCTCCGCTGCGGTTCACATCGCCGGCGATTTTTACCGCGAAAGTATTGCGGCAGCGCAGAAGTTGAGACGCCGCGCGGTGTTGCTCGTCGGGAACGATCAGAACAAACCAAAAGAGCGACTTCCGGAAGACATCATCGCTGTGAACTACGCCCCCTTTGGCGAACTGCTGCCACGCGCGGCGGCGCTGGTCCATCAAGGCGGTGTCGGCACGACGGGACAAGGACTACGCGCGGGTATTCCGATGCTGGTAGTTCCGTTTGGATACGACCAGCCCGATAACGGCATGCGTGTTGAGCGGCTCGGCGTTGCACGCACAGTAGCGCGCAATAGTTACAAAGCAGAAAGAGTAGCCGGCGAACTGAAGGAACTTCTCGGCAATCCCACCTATGCGCGGAACGCCAAGGCGATTGGCAGTCGCGTACGTTCCGAGAGCGGCGCGGCCCTCGCGACGGACTTAATTATCGACCGCTTAAACGGTGTGAAAGGAGAACGCTTTCGTTTGCGAACCGTTGCCTAACAACCTGTTCACAGACGATCTGATTAATCACTAAGAGGAGGAAAACTGCAATGAATACAAATACATACAAGACCAAATTCGTGAGTGTTATCGGCCTGGCAATCATTTTCTGTTCATACGCCATGGCCTATGGACAGCAGGACCAGAAGTTCGGCGTTGCGGCCAAACAGAATGCCGCGGCTTTACAGGAGTACACATGGAAATCACAAACGCAGATACGCAAGGACAACCAAGTGAAAGCGACGAAGCTTTATTCAAATCGTTACGCAGCGGACGGCACGGTGGTGCAGCTTCTGCTACAGGAGGAATCAGCGAAGCTACCGAAGTTTGGTATCCGCGGCATGGTCGCCAGGAAGAAAAAAGAAGACGCGCAGGAATTGATCGAATCGCTGCAAAGACTGGCGAAGTCTTACGGCGAACTGCCGCCGGCCAAAATGCAGGAATTCATGAAGACCGCCAAACCAACGCTCGACACCAACGGACCCGAGCCGCTGTTACGACTGGAGGCGACGAATGTGTTGCAGCCTGGCGACTCAATGATCATCTGGATTGAAGCGAATACTCGCCGGCAACGGCGCGTGGAGATCAATGCGAGTTTTGACGGCAAACCGGTACGGATCGTGACGGAGTTCAGAGATCTGCCGCATGGTCCAACTTATATGGCGCGTTCAACCGTGGATTACCCGCGTGAGGAGTTGACGCTGACGATGGAAAACTTTGATTACGAACATCTGGCGCGCGAAGAGGAACAGAACTCACAGGGCTAACCATTTTAACTTTTATGAGGAGACAGACGATGAGAGCGATGAGAGTAGTGAACATTTTAGGATTGGTGCTGGGATTGCTGGTTGGTTCAGCAGCAGCGCAATCAGTGCAGTCAGACTTTGACCGGACCTTTCAGTTTTCGAATCTGAAGACGTTCAGTTTCGCGGTCCAGAGACGCGGAGCGACGGATCCGCTCGCAGCAGACAGTTTGAATGATGGTCGCATTAAGACCGGGTTGGAATCGAACCTGATCGCGAACGGGTTCCGGCTGGAATCAGACAAGGCCGACTTCGTGATTGCCTACCACGTGACCACGAAGAACAAACTCAGCGTGTCGGATTATGGTTATGGTCCACCGCGCTGGTTTGGTAGCAGGAACATCCGGGTGGACCAGTACTCTGAAGGAACGCTGATGGTTGACTTCATCGACGCTCGCACCAATCAGGTGGTCTGGCGCGGCCGCGCCTCGGGCACGCTCGATATGAAAGGAGTGGATAAGAAGATCAGCAAATCAACTGAAAAGCTGATCAAGCAATTCGTCAAAGACACCACCAAGAAGTAAGACTTAACCGCGGATGAACGCAGATAAACGCAGATCGGCGTTCATCCGCGTTCATCCGCGGCCTAGATTAAAACTTTGAGGCTGCGAGCGCGTTCGAGGGCCTGAGTGCGGCTGTGAACGTCGAGCTTTTGATAGATGTTGCTCATGTGGCGTTTGACTGTGCCGGCGGAGAGGAAAAGCTTGTCGGCGATTTCCTGATTCGAAAGTCCACGCGCAACGTGTTGTAAAACTTCCAACTCACGCTCACTCAGCGGATCCTCGACATACCACCAGGGCAATGCTTCAGTCTCAGTCGTCGTCACCCGCGCAATTGGAAGCGGCGCCTTGTCACTAAACAGATCCTTCAACTTAACCACATACCGCAATAAATCCGGCTGCTCAGTTTCCCAGCGCTTCCCTTTCTGTTTCAACAACTCGAGCAGCAGTTTCGAAACCGGCTCCCCTTCGTCGATAAAAGTGCGCACGAACCCTTCCGGCTGACCCGCTAGCAACGCTTTCTCGAGTGTTTTTACCGCCTCGGCATCATCCGCAAGCGCCTGATGGGCCAACGCTTGCAGGATCATGACTTCCATCGCGATGCGCTCACGCCCTCCCTGCTGCGCCGTTTTCAACAGCCGAGTCAACAACGGCAACGCCTGTTTCGCATTACCGGTTGAAATCGTCCAGCGCGCCAGCACCTGTAGACAAAACTCGTTGCGATAGTTGGCTTCGTCTTCAACGCTGAATCCAGACGTTTCGGCCCAACGCTTAACCGGCGCAAGGTCGCCGCCGCGACGAAACACCATAAACATATTCAAAGCAGTCAATTGCTTGTCGAGGATTTCAGTTCGCCAGCGCCTGACGCGTTGCAAAGCCTGGTTGATTAACGCGTCTGCCTGGGCTCGGTCTTCACAGAGTTCCAGCGTGAGAGCAAGCGCCTTCACGTTTTCGGTGGTGAATCCTGGAAAGCACTCGCGGCCTGTCTGGCGAATAAGCGTCAGAGCGTCGTTGAGACAGCTCTTTGCATTCTCCAGATCGTTCCGTTCACGATGGATGTCACAAAGAAATGCGTAGGTGTAGAGCAGCGTTTCCGGCCGCGTCTTTAGATGTTCTCTTGAAAACTGTTGCACTCTCTTGAGAGCTTCTTCCCCTTCGCTGAGGCGCGACTGCAAGATGCTGGTGAGCGCAAGAGCCATCTGTCCCCAAACCTGAAAGATCAGATGTTCGGCCTGGCGATACACCGGGAGGGCGGCAGTTAAAGCCTCCCTGATTTCGTTTGTATCGCCGTGAATAGACGCAGCGCGCACTCGCGTCTGAAACACAACGGCGCGCTGCGTGATGTCTTCCGGGAGCAAAAACTCCGTCGCCTTTTGACTGCACTCTGCTGCCCTTTCCGGATCGTAATGGACTGCAGCTATCAGAGAACGGGTTGACCACACCACACTCATCAAGCGCTGTCGCAACTCTTCAGGCTCCGCAGCTTCAATGATCTGAAGATACTTTTCAGTCTTCTCGTACTCCTCTTTGTAGAGCAGCGTCGGAAGGTAGTACGAAAACATCCGCGGACGAGTCTTGAACGTGGACTCAGGAATAGCCTCAACCCAGTTGTTTACTCGTTGAAAACCACCCAAACTGATCATCGAAAACGCGACGGGTTCGATGAGATTCAGCGCCCGATCCCAATCCTGACCCGCAAGCGCGTAGTGAATCGCTTCCTCAGGCAAATGATTCTTTTCACACCACTCGCTCGCCTTGATTTGCAACTCGTGAAGCGCTCCAGACTGTTTTTGCTTCAGTTTCAACCGCAACAGGTCGGCGAAGAGATGATGGTAACGAAACCACTCGCCACGATTGTCCAAACGAATCAAGAACAGATTCGCGCGGTCGAGTTGTTCGAGCAACTCGTGGCCACGCTGATCGCCGGTGAGGGCGTCGCAAAGCGAGCCATTCAGACGTGTTAAGACTGAAGTCCGCAGCAGAAAATCCTGTACTTCTTCAGTTTGGCAGTTGAGCACTTCCTCGAGCAGGTAATCCAAAACAAAGCGATTGTCGCCAGCGAAATCTTTCACCAGATCCGAACGGTTGGCTCGACCCTGAAGCGAGAGGGCCGAGAGCTGTAGCCCCGCGATCCAGCCTTCGGTCCGTTCTTCCAATGCGGCGACGTCCTGTGATGTTAGCTCGAGGCTCATCACCTCGTTGAGAAAAGCGGCTGCCTCTGTGTTGTCGAACCGTAAATCACTGGCGCGCAACTCTTTCAACTCGCCGCGCGCGCGCAGACGTCCGAGCGGAAACGGCGGATCACTGCGCGTCGCGATCAAAGCGTGCGCATGTGGCGCGAGTCTTTCTATTAGGTAGCTGAGCGCCTCATGGATGCCGTGCTCGTGGATGACGTGATAGTCGTCAAAAGCGAGGACAAACTCTTTGTCGTAAGCATTTATCTCGTTCAGGAGCGACGTGAGAACGACCTTGATCGGCGGCGTTGAGGAACGGCTCAGTAATTCGGCACTTTCATCACCGAGGTCAGCATCGACCATCTGAAGCGCGGCGATGAGATAGTCCAGAAAACGCAGGGGTTCGTTGTCTTCGTCGTCAAGTGAAACCCAGGCGAGGGGTGTATCACATTCTTTCTGCCAGGCAGCTACGAGTGAGGTCTTGCCGAAGCCCGCCGGAGCCGAGACCAGCGTCAGTTTTCCCCGCAAACCCTCTTTCAGTTGATCGAGCAAAACCGGGCGCTCGACGAGCGTTTGGCGCGCCGGCTGAAGGTAGAGCTTGGTCGTGAGTCGTTGACCGACCCATTTAGGGGCTGAACTCATGGGGGTAACGGAGTTTATTCCAAAAGAGGCTGTTTTAGCCACAGATTTACACGGATTACACCGATTTCAACCAGTGTTCATCCGTGTAATCCGTGGCTAATAAATAAATACACCTCACAAATGTATCTTTCGGCATATGCGACTACACCCGCCCATTTCCTATCTTGACGCTGCCCCAAACGGGACCAAACAGTCCGACAAGAAAGGAATTCCCAAATGTCTGGCCTTATTCGTTCAAAACTTACTGCACTGATAGCCGCCCTGGTGCTGACAGGCATCGCCGGTTCAACGGCGTTGGCACAGGAACCGATTTTGATTCCGCCCGGAGTGGAGGTCCTGACTCTCGATAAGGCCCTCGACCTCGCGCTCCTGAACAATCGGTCAGCCAAAAACGCTCGCCTGGAAATCGGAAAGTCCGAGGACCGAACCGCAGCGGCTCGCACGCATCTGTTGCCGGTTTTCAAGCTCAACGCCGGCGTCTCCAAACCGCTGACGACCTTCGATACCACATTTGAAAAAGGCGTCTTCGGAACTACGCCGTCAGGTCCGATACCAAACGAAGACACCGTGATTACGTCTTCGACACATCCGACCGCGGCGGTCGTGGGCCAACTCCAGCAGCCGTTGTCGCAGTTGCATCGCATAAAACTTCAAATCAAGCAGCAGGAAATGTCGAGCGAGATCTCGCGCGCGCAACTGAGTGCCACCGAGCAAACTCTCGTCAACGAAATCAAGCGCGCCTACTACGCGATCCTGCAATCGCAAGGCGCCGCGCAGGCCGCCGAGGCAAACATCAAGCTCTATCGCGAACTCGACCGCGTCACGGGCGAATACGTGGTCCAGCAAGTCGTGCTCAAGACCGAGCTTATGGACGTCCAGACTCGTCTCGCCAAAGCCGAGTACGAACTGATGACGGTCCAAAATCAATTGCTGACGCAGAAAGAGCAACTCAATCACTTGCTCGGACGCGACGTGCGTACCGAGTTCGCAGTGAGCAGTGGTGATGAAACAGCTTTGGCGGTCATGCGCGAAACAGATCTGGTCAGTGCACGCGAACGAGCGCTCACGAATCGTCCCGAGATTCGTGAAGCGAAACTGCGCATCGAGCAGTCGAAACTCGATCGACGCATCAAGAAGTCGGAATTCATTCCCGACGTGAGTTTGACCGTCAACTACGCCACCACTTTCAGCTATTCGAACTTTGTTCCCCGCAGCTTGAGTGGCGTGGGCGTGTCGGTGGAGTGGGAAGTTTTTGATTGGGGACGAAAGAAGCGAGAGATCGCCGAAAAAGGAAAGAGCATTGACCAGGCCAACAACGCATTACTCGACGCCGAGAGCCAGGTGCTGATGGAAGTGAACAACCACTTCCGTCAAATGCAGGAGAGCCGGCAGTTATTGAAAGTCGCGAAGCTGTCCCAAACGCAGGCACGCGCGAACGTGCAATTGGTTACTTACAAATACCGCCTCGACGCAGTGCTCTTGAAAGACGTGCTGCAAGCGCAGACGGTGCTCGCAAATTCAGACTACGACTACCAGAAAGCTTTACTCGCGTTCTGGACCGCAAAAGCAGATTTCGAAAAAGCGATAGGAGAAGACAAATGAATACCAAGCAAACCGTAATTCTTATTACCGCCCTGGCGTTTATCGCTTTGACGATAGGCTGCAAAACCAAGGCACAGGAAAAAATCGCGAAACCGGTGAAAGTTAAGACCGTCGAGACACACTCCGGCGCCAGCAGTGTGCGCTACTCGGCAAGTATTCGTCCGAGTTCGCAAGTTGAAGTCGCATTCAAAGTCGGTGGTTATGTGGAGTCGATCAAGAGCGCTGATGGCCGTCACATCCAGGCAGGCGACGTCGTGATGAAGGGCGCGGTGCTGGCCCAACTGCGACAGAGTGACTACGCCGCGAAAGTTAACGAAGCAAGATCACAGACCGGTGAAGCGCGTTCGACACTCGACACCAACAACGCGCAACTGAAAGAAGCGATCACCGCAGTCGAAACGAGTCGCGCACAACTCAAAGATTCTGAAGCCGCGCTGACCCGAGCCCGCCTCGACTTCGAACGAGCGGAAGCGTTGTTCGCAACACAGAGCATTACGAAGCCCGACTACGACGCAGCTAAAGAGCGATTCGAAGTCAGCAAAGCAAAGTTTGAAGCTGCGAAGGCTCAACTTGCGGTCGCCGAAGCAAAGGTGAACACGGCGAAATTCCAGATCGGCGTGGCTGAATCAAGAGTCAAGACCACGGAAGCAACGGTTTACACCGCAAGCATTCCGCTCGGTGATGCGCAACTGCGGGCGCCAATGAGCTCGGTAGTAATCGAAAGAAAAATCGAAATCGGTCAATTGGTTTCCACCGGAACGTCGGCGTTCGTGCTGGCTGACGTGAGCTCGGTGAAGGCGGCTTTCGGCGTGCCGGATCTGGCGCTGCAGAACTTCAAGATTGGCGACACGCTGACGATGACGACCGATGCAGTGCCGGGAACGGAGTTTACCGGACACATCTCGCGTATCTCGGCGGCAGCGGATCAGAGCAGTCGGGTGTTCGACGTGGAAGTAACGATTCCGAATCCGCAGGGGGTGCTGAAGCCGGGAATGATCGCGTCGATGGTGGTGAATGAATCGGCAGTGACAACGGAAGTTCCGGTTGTTCCGTTGACGTCGATCACGCGATCGAAAGCGGACGCAAATGCTTATGCGGTGCTGGTGGTTGAAGAGACTGGCGGCAAACACATCGCGCGTTTGCGGAATGTGACACTCGGCGATTCGTTCGGCAACCAGGTCGGTATCAGCAGCGGTGTGAAAGCAGGAGAGATCGTGATCACGACCGGTGTTTCCCAGGTGGCAGACGGCGAAGAAGTTCGCGTCACGCCATAGCACTCATACAGAGAAATCGAATTCATAAAAGGAGCAGCAATCATGTCTCACGGAAAGAGCGATCAAGAACTCATTAAAGGCAAGCACAACACCGCGCGTTTCTTCGTGGAAACACGGCAGGTCGCGTGGGTGCTGCTGATACTTACCTGCCTGTGGGGCGTGTATGGCTACATCAGCATGCCCCAGCGCAAAGATCCCGAGGTTCAGGTTCGCACGGCGGTGGCGCTCGTGCCCTGGCCCGGATCGAGTGCGGAAAAGGTCGAACAGCTCGTGACCAAAAAAGTCGAAGAGAAGATGGCCGGCAACTCGAAGGTCACGAAGATTGAATCGATCTCGCGCACGGGCCTGGCAATCATCTACGTCGAACTCGACGAGAATCTCAAAGAGACCGGCAAAGAGTTTGACGATATCAAGTTGAGGCTCGACGGTATTCGCGATTTGCCGAGTGGCGCCGGTCCAATCAACTTCATCAAGGACTTCGGCGACACGGCGGCTCTGATGTTGACGGTCGCGAGCCCGAAAGTTGACGACGCCGAAATCGCCGTGCGGGCACAAGCGATCAAGACTGCCATCGATCAGGATCGTGCCAATGCCGCAGACAAGTCGTCGCGTTTCACCCTCGTACTCAATACACCGGTTGCAATTCAACCACATTTAATGCGCACGCCGAGCGAGATGTTTCTCGCCTACATAAAAGAGAAAAATCTTGCCAATGATATGCGCGTGATCCACGGCGATCGCTTCATTGGGTTCGACGGCGCGAGTAACAAGAGCGAGCAGGAGATTCTCGGTTTCGTTCAGCAGTTCATCGCCGAAAGACTTCAGGCTGCAGAGTTTCATCCGGATGCCTGGCGTCCGATGGTCGTGCGTGACACTCAGGAAGTGCAAGCCAAACTGAAGTCCGTCGCGGGCGACAAATACAGTTATCGACAGATGGACGAGTACACGGATCTGATCGAAAAGACGTTGAAGTCAGTACCACAGGTTTCAAAAGTGGACCGCTCCGGGTTGCTGAACGAGAACGTTTTTCTACTGTATTCGCAGGAACGTCTCGCGGCTTACAACATTCAGCCCGGCACACTCGAAGACGCGATGAAAGGCCGCAACATCTCGACCTCAGGCGGCCAGGTTAACGTCGAGGGCAAGAACGTCACGCTCGATCCGGCGGGTGAATTCAAGAGCGAAGATGAAATCGCCAACGTTCAGGTCCGCACGTCGAACGGAGCGATGGTGTACGTGCGTGATCTTGTCGACATCGTGCGTGGTTACGAGAGTCCGGCGCGTTTTCAGAATTTCTTCAACTGGCGCGACAGCCAGGGTAACTGGCAACGCAGCCGCGCGATCACGCTCTCGGTGCAAATGCGATCCGGCGAACAGATTGCAGATTTCGGCAAGCAGGTAGACGTCGCGCTCGAGAGTTTGAGGCAGCAGATGCCTGAAGACCTGATTTACGCGCGTACCTCCGATCAGCCGTTACAGGTTGAAGAGAGTATTCACCTGTTCATGACGAGTCTTTATGAAGCGATCATTCTCGTTGTGATCATCGCATTGATTGGTTTCTGGGAATGGCGTTCGGCATTGTTGATGGCGATTTCGATTCCGGTCACGCTCGCGATGACGTTCGGGATGATGAACATCCTCGGTATCGATCTCCAGCAGGTGTCGATTGCCACCTTGATTATCGCGTTAGGTTTGCTGGTGGACGATCCGGTCGTCGCCGGCGATGCAATCAAGCGAGATTTGGCGTTGGGTCATCCGCCTGTCGTTGCCGCCTGGCTTGGACCAACGAAACTCGCCACGGCGATTCTCTACGCGACGATCACGAATATCGTTGCCTATCTTCCGTTCCTGCTGATCAAAGGAACCACCGGCGAATTCATTTACACGTTGCCGATTGTGATTGCGTGTTCGTTGGTTGCATCGCGACTCGTATCGATGACGTTCATTCCGTTGCTGAGCTATTACCTGCTCAAGCCGAAGTTTGAGATGCCGGTTGCGGAACGACGCAAAAAGGGATTCGCCGCCAAGTATTATCGAGTTGGGAACTGGGCCATCAACCACCGTTGGAAAGTGATGGCCGGTGCGTTGCTCTTTCTTATCGGCGGCGGCGTCTTCATGTCGCAACTGAAGACACAGTTCTTCCCGAAAGATCTTTCATACCTGTCGTATGTGGACGTTTGGCTGCCGGCTGATGCGCCGTTGCAAGCGACCAGCGAGACTGCGGCCCAATCGGAAGAGATCATTCGTGAGGTGATCCATGAGTATGGACAGCATCACATGGAAGATGGAAAGCCGCGCGAAGTCTTGAAGTCGTTAACCACCTTCGTTGGCGGCGGTGGCCCAAGATTCTGGTTCTCGCTTTCACCGGAGTTACAGCAGTTAAACTATGCGCAAATCATCATTCAGGTGACGGACAAGCACGACACCGCTCATTTGATCGGTCCGTTGCAGGAAGCACTCTCGGCGCGAGTTCCGGGTGCGCGCATCGACGTGCGACAACTCGAATCAGGCAAAGCGGTCGGGTTGCCGGTCGCAATACGTTTATCCGGCGAAGACACGGGCATGCTCCGCAGCTACGCCGATCGCGCGCAAAAGATCCTTGAAGAAACGAACATCGCCGAACGTGCTCGCAACGACTGGGGCGAGGAGAGTTTTGCCGTTCGTCTGAAGACTGACTCCGAGCGTGCGAACAGTGCCGGACTGAGTAACTATGACGTGGCGATGGCATCGCAGTCAGCGATGGCCGGTCACAAGGTGACGACATTGCGACAGGGAGACAAGGAGATTCCGGTAGTTGCGAAGCTGCGCATGGAAGAGCGTGCGCAACTGGGCGACTTAAACAATCTGTATGTTTATTCGGCTAAAGGTTCGCAGAAGATTCATTTGCGACAGGTCGCCTCGCTTGAATACGGCATGCAGATCGAGAAGATGCGTTCGCGCAATCAGTTTCGCACGATCACGGTTTCGGCCATGCCGTCAGACGGCAAGCTGCCTTCGGAAGTAATGAAAGCGGCGCGTCCGAAATTGATGGCGTTGCAGCAGGAGTTGCCGGCTGGATATCACATGGAAATCGGCGGCGAGGAAGAAGACCAGGTAAAGAGTTTCAAGGAACTGGTCATCGTGCTGGCGGTTTCGGTGCTATTGATTTTCATGGCGCTGGTGTTTCAGTTCAAGAATGCAATCAAACCGTTTATCGTGTTTGCGGCAGTGCCGTTCGGAATGGTTGGCGCGCTGGCGGCGTTGTGGATTATGGGTCAACCGTTTGGCTTCATGGCGTTCCTGGGAATTGTGAGTCTCGTCGGTGTCATCGTCAGTCACATCATCGTGCTGTTCGACTTCATCGAAGAGAAACACGCGGAAGGCGCGCCGTTAATTGAAGCACTACTGGATGCGGGCATCATGCGTCTGCGACCGGTGATGATCACAGTCGGAGCCACGGTAATCGCGTTGTTCCCGCTCGCGTCGCACGGTGGGCCACTCTGGGAACCAATGTGTTATGCACAGATTGGCGGTCTCAGCGTAGCCACATTCATTACGCTGTTGCTGGTCCCGGTGATCTACGCGATCTTCGTCCTGGATCTGAAACTGGTGAAATGGGAAAAGGTCGAGGAAACACCCGACGCCGCCCACGCCCCAGCCACAACATAGGCACTGCGATACAGTTACACAAAAGGCACATAGGTTTTCACTTATGTGTCTTTTGTGCTTTTTTGTGGCTTGATTTTCGTGGCGCGTTCGTATTCGGTGATCGCCTGTGCTTCGGCGAGCAACGCGTTTCGAAATGATCCGAGCACCTTCAGCATCAGATCGAGTTTTCGCAAACTCTCACGACGCGCCCGCACAGTGCCGAGGAAAAACTCGAGTTGAATCCGTCGACGACAATCAGCAATCGTCAACATGCAGTGGCCCCACTTGTACTCACCACCGCGGCTCGACTCAACTTCCGCGAGCAGGTACGAAGTGTGACCGGTTGAAATTGATGCGAGAAATACGCGTTTGCGAAAGAATGAATTTTTCATGTGAGGTAAAGCTCAATCTCATTGAAATAATTTGCCGCGTGGGTATAATACGTGGCCTCAACCTCCTTGTCAACGATATTGGTTAAATGTCGTCCTCATATAGGATGAAAAAAGAGGAATAGAAATGGACCTGCACGATCACATCGCAGCGAAAATCAAAGATCTGCGAGTTAACTACAACAGCGGTGAAGGACTTTCGCAGGACGCACTCGCAACTCACTTGAAAGTCTCCGCCAATACAATCTCACGCTGGGAAACCGGTATCTATCGTCCCAGCACCAAAGACCTGGAACGCCTCTCACGCTTCTTCGGCGTTTCAATCAATTCGTTCTTTCCTTCCGCAATGGTCGGCGTGGATGAGGACGAAAATCTAAAAGCACTCTTGCGCGCAGCGAGACAACTACATCCCGCCGATCTCGAAGAGTTAAGAAAGTACGCGGAGTTTCGCAAGGCGCGCAGTATTTACCAGGGAAAGAGTCGGCCCAGGGCGGGTCGAAAAGGGGGAAAACAGAAGTGAACACACATCAATATTACGAAGATCTAAAACTGCTCGCGCGACAAGTGCGGGCAGAAAATGGGTTGTCTTCACCACGTGTGCTCCCCAGCGACTTGATGAGGATTTATGCAAAGCATGGCATTGAAGTTGACGAATGGCCTTACCGGTTTCGAAACCTGCGCGGCGCGTTCATCAACGATGAAATCGGGACTACGGTGATGCTGGCCAAAGGATTGCCTCAGGATCCGATGGTCTTCACCATGGCCCATGAGCTCAAACACTTCTTTCGCGATCGAGATCTCGGTATCTCGTACTGCGATCAATCAAACTTGAACAAGAGTCTCGAGATAGGAGCGGAGATTTTCGCCGCGGAACTCATTTATCCCGATCGCGATTTCGTTGCGCACGTATCGCGAATGGGAATCCGAACGAACCAATGCCTGCCGAAAGATCTTGTCCAACTAAAACGACAAACAGGCACCACGCTCAGCTACGCGGGACTAGCGATCAAAGCAGAGCGGCTTGGGTTCGCTCCGTCGCATTCATTGACGACGATCAAAACGTGGCGCCGGTTCGAGGCACTTTACAGTCCGCCTGTTAGAAATCGCAGATGAACGCTGATATACGCGGATCATCGTCGCCGGCCCGTTGGTCTCCCTGCGGCACTGCCGCGAGTGGCGAGCGGACGAAAGATTGGTGTTACCTGTCCTCGTATTCTGGCTTCTTTAAAAGGAATCGAGATCGCGGGCGGCGACGGTGATTCGGCGTGTGAGATCAAACGTAGCGTTTCGCCCCGCCGCTGCGCGTGGCAACAATAGAACCTGCCGCGATATTCGATCAAATAAATCGGACGCTCAAATTCCGACCACGAACCCCCGGCAATCGTTCGCGCCTTTGGATCCAACTGAAGCAAACTGCCCGGCGGCAGCAACGGCCACATCATCCTGTCAGACAAACCAATCAAGACCAGCGGCCCGCGATCCCAGTCAACGTCAAGCATCAGTAACAGCGGCACATCGCCCCACACAGTGAGAAGACGTCGCATGGCGCTCGTCGGGTCATGTAAAACTTGCGTCAGTTCCTTCTTGTCCATTCATTTTGCCTTTGCACCAAAACACCACAGTCCGATCAAAATATTTGTCCGTTATATCGGAAAAAATATTTGACATGCTGTTAGCACGGCATTAACATCCGCCGCATCGCAGGATCCGAATGCAAGTCACTATTTGAACGTGGCGTTGCTCGGCACCCTCCTCCTGCGCCAAAGTTTTCAAAACCAATTTTTTACACGTTAATAAGCTGAGTAACTCAGTTGCAGTCGTGTTTCAACGGGATCGCGAGTTTGAGTGTGGCGCATTCTAGCACGCCGTGATCGCGATCGAGGGAGCGTTGATTATGGACAGTTGGTGACGGAGCAACAGCAAAGATTCTCATCTCACTTAGTGCTTCGATCAACCGACAGATACTCTGAATAGTGGGAACTTAAGGGCTAAGCCGGCGGGCACTCTCTATTGAGAGCGCACGATGGTCGGATTATGTTTCGAGACTGGAAGAACTCATTTATTTTCTTCACTTTAGCCGAAAGTTTTCTTTGAGATAGGCCTCGCGAAAATACACATATAGACAAATAACTCTGAAGCGCCGTTTCCAGTGAGGAGGAGACACGCTGTTTGAGAGGTCGTGTCAGGTTTCGACCGAGTAGGAGTTTATGGTCTGGACCCCGACGGGATCACTCCAGGAAACGAGATGCTGGATCAGCGCCGAGTGACAGCACAACCCGATGAGCAACGTGAACTAATGTTCACGGAGCGATACGAGAATCTGCTCGTGTGGGCAATGGTGCTCACGAATCAGCAGCGTGAGGCTGCCGAGGATCTCGTGCAGGATGCTTTTGTGCAATTCATGCTCGGGCGCACCAGACTTGAAGAGATTGAAAACATCGATGGGTATCTGCGAAAAATGTTGCGCTACATGCACGTCTCAAGGCTGAGTCGCTCGGCGCAACACCTGCATGAAGCGGCGCTCTCAGTGGCCGACTACGACTCCGGTCGCCTCGGCTGGACGGCAATTGAACCCCCGCGCCGCATGCAGGCGTCTGAAGAACTTCATCAAATCTGCACTTACGCCTGCTCGCGCAAGGAATCATCGCGAGCCGGAAGTGTCCTTATCCTGCGCTTCTTTCACGAATACTTCCCGACTGAGATCGCTGCGGTGCTGAACACTTCGCGCCATTGCATAGATCAATGGCAAAGACTCGCGCGTCAAGAGGCGAAACTATTCACCAATGAACCACGTCGACTGCGATTCGTTAACGCCAAACCGTCAACAGTGCGGCAGATCAAATACCTGAAATCGGGTTGCGATCTGATGCTCGAGTTGCGACAGATGATCTTCAACTCGTGTCAGGGGGAATGTTTGTCCCAATCGGAGTTAGCGGAGATCTACACAGACAATCAACCGGACCTGCTGACTACGCCAAAGGTTGCGCACATCGTCAGTTGTCAGGAATGTCTTGATGCCGTTAATGGGCTGCTTGGACTTCCCTCGCTCGCACACAGATATAGAACCGTCCCAGACGAGCCAAAAAAACCACCGGGTGAAGCCAGCGGGGGGGGCGCATCCGGTGGTGGTGGCTCGGGCGATCTCACCAGGAAGTTTGCGCATCGTTTGCGTGAAACTCACGAGCACAAGCCTCACGAGTTGTGCATTGCTGTTAACGGGAACCTCGTGAGCTCGGTCAAGGTCAGTTCTGACTTGAGTGAGTTGAATCTCAACCTGACACCGAACGATCCGGTCGAGTTTGTTGAGGTCACGAGCGAACAGGGCGTGCAACTGCTCTTCTTTAGTATCGACCCGACAGTGCCACGGCCTGAGCAATGGGCCTGGATCGAGTTAAGTGAAGGGCGATTGCTCGAAGCTTGTCTCGAGAATGAGAATGGTCCAACGCTGCACGTGGTCTACAAAGATCCGGTGCCGGCAGAAGCTTATATCACCGGGGAAATCACAAATAAGAACGCTTCGTCCTCGCCCCTCTTTGTTGTTCAAGCTGCTCCAGTGCCAGGCGGAGATTCGAAGCTCCGCCGGTGGCTGGCGCGGCTCTTCAGAAAAACAGTAAGACGTGTATTCATTGCCGAGAATCCAGCCACTTCAAATGACGAAAAGTTGGCCGGCGCACTGGAGCGAGTTCCTTTCCATAACTTGCTGAGTCAATCAGACGATCGCCGCCGATCATGGCAACGACTGGCACTACCGATCGTGCTCGTCTCGGCAGTTGTGATTGGTGGGTTTCTCTTCTTCAAAGCGCGGGTCTCTCATACCTTGACCGCCGCAGTACTGCTCGAGCGAGCCAGTGTCGCCGATAACAACAATCAGCCAATCGCGAATGTCGTCAATCATCGCACGATCACTCTTGAAGAACGGCGCAGTGCGGAAGGAGCCGTGGTCGCTCGTTACAAGATCGAGATCTACACCAATTCAACGAAAGGCGACCGCGCGCAACGACTGTATGACGAGTCAGATCGATTAATCGCCGCCGCATGGCAGAAAGCAGACGGGTCCCGCACCGTCTATCATCACGGAGCTAAACCACAAGCGCAGCCCGCCCTTACTTCGCCTGAAACACTGTTGCTAAGTCTTGAAAACGTCTGGCAGCTTGAACCTTCACCCGAGACGTTTGCGAAGTTGATCGCCGAGACGGGCACGGCTGATGTCGAGGAGCGAGACACAACTTACCTCGTGAGTTTTGATAAAGGCAGGGCGATTGGCGCGAGCCGCCTTGTGAAAGCCACGCTCACGTTGAGCAGATCGAATCTTTATGCCATCGAGCAAACGCTCCTGGTCCAGCGTGGTGATGAATTACGAGAATACCGGTTTGGTGAAGCCAGTTTGGGATCGTCGAATACTGCGGATCCCGCTGTCTTTGCAGTCGAACCGGAACTGATAGGAGGGGCAGGGGAAACTGGCAGTTCCGGAGACTGGGCGATCCGGGACCTCACCACTAGCCGTGTCCCTCCCACGCCCAGTACGTCGACACCACCCACAGCTTCCGCAGAGCTGGAAGTCGACGTCGCATACTTGCTCAATCAGGCAAAGGCCGACCGGAACGAGCAAGTCGCCCTAACGCGCAGCGCAGGTGGGTCGCTGCGCGTTGAGGGAATAGTCGATACCAAAGAACGGAAAGAGGAGTTTCTGCGAGCGCTGGCGCCCGTTAGTAACAATCCTGCCGTCAGGATTGATATTCAAACCGTGGCTGAAAAAACGCAACGACGTGTAGCTTCGACTCAGATTGCGGTCCAGCAAACTGAAGAGACGGACGATTTAATCGCGGCAGACAACGAGTTGCGGACCTATTTCGAGCGTCGCAATTCAGCGGTGCAAGTCGACGAACAAATTCGCAATTATTCTGCACGCGTAACCCGAGCTGCTTACGGCGCGGTGTTCCATGCGGTTGAACTCAGGCGCCTCCTCGATCGATTCGCGAGTGTTGATATGAGGACGGTCACACCCGACGCGCGCACGAAGTTTCTCGTAATGGTCCATCAACACGCGGCGGCTTTTGAACGCGACAATGCGACGCTGTTGAAAGAGATCCAGCCGGTGTTTTTTCCGGGGTCGTCGTTGAATGTCAGCGAGGACATTGCGATCGAAAACGATGCCGATCTGGCTCGCGCCGTCGACCGGCTTCACAAGCTGGCCATCTCGAACAATGAAGCCATTAGCGCGGCTCTCACGATTTCGGCCAGGAGTTCAGCCGTAGCGGTTAAGTCTGCGGCGTTTTGGCAATCGCTGCAGCGCGCCGAGCTTTTAGCGAAAAATATTCGGCAGTACCAGGTGACGAGCAATTAGTTGCTCGTGATGCTGTCGTTGACCACAGGAGAAACCAAATGCCCAGAATCCCGGACGTCTCTTCGTCTGCTTTCTGTCCTCCCGATAAATCAAAATCCTCACCCGTAATATTTTCGATAATTTGCTTCCTGCTTTTCTTTGTCGTTCTTCCTTCATCCTTAACCACAACATATGCGCAAAGCGCTACGGCAACGCTGACCGGCACCGTCTCGGATCAGACTGGCGCAGTGCTACCGAGAGTCAACGTCTCTGTCATCAACATCGATCAGGGCTTTCAAAGATCCAGCACTACCAGCGACGAGGGCGTCTTCATTGTGTCAACACTCCCGCCGGGGAAGTACACAGTGAAGGCCGAACGAGACGGGTTCACGACTACCGAGATCAGAGATGTGGTGCTGAATGTTAATGCTTATGTTGAACTGAAGATTTTTTTGAAGGTTGGCAATCTTACCGGTCAAAAGATCGACGTCTTTGAGAATCCTTCGCTCATCGATCAGTCGAGCTCCGTCGGTGGTGAAGTAAACTCGCGGCTGGTGGGAATGCCGCTGAACGGGCGCAGTTTTCAATCACTCCTTACGTTCTTGCCGGGCATTACGCTAACGAAGGCCAACGGACTAGAACCGGGCCAGATCAGTGTGAATGGCCAGCGCGCGAATGCCAACTCTTTCTATATCGACGGCGTGAGCGCAAACATCAGTGTCCCCACAACTGCGAGTCCGGGGCAGTCAGCCAGTGGCTCCTTGCCGGGTCTCAGCGCATCGGGCGGCACAAACAATCTGGTTTCAATTGATGCGTTACAGGAATTTAGAGTCGAAACTTCGAGTTATGCACCTGAATTGGGCCGCACACCCGGTGCCCAGGTAATCATCGCCACACGTCCGGGAACGAATGGATTTCACGGCACGTTGTTCGAGTACTTTCGCAACGACGTGCTCGATGCAAACGACTGGTTTGCAAACAGCCGTGGCGAAGGCCGAGCAGCATTGCGCCAAAATGATTTCGGCGGTGTATTAGGTGGTCCAGTGCTGCTGCCGCGTTTTGGTGAGGGTGGGAGCCAGCCATGGTACAACGGAAAGGACCGCACCTTTTTCTTTTTCTCGTATGAGGGTTTGCGCTTACGCGAGCCTTTATTCGGGATCACGCAGGTTCCTTCACTTGCCGCTCGACAATCAGCGCCGGCGGGCATTCAACCGTTTCTCAACGCGTTTCCTCGTCCCACTGGACCAGCGCTGGCGAATAATTTTGCGGAGTTTGCATCCGGGTTTTCAAATCCATCCTCGTTTGACGCCACCAGCTTGCGTATCGATCATCACGTCAGTCCCAACCTGATCGTGTTTGGTCGTTATAACCATGCCCCATCCGAATCGATTCAACGAGGCATCCTCAGTTCGAGCTTAAACACGTCGGAAATTTTGAGTATCAAAACTCAAACGCTGACCGGTGGGATGACATGGCTGCTAAGCCCGGCAACAATCAACGAACTGCGGGCGAACTACAGTCGCAACGGAGCCACTCGCACCTTTGCTTTGGATTCATTCGGCGGCGCAGTTGTTCCGGCCGACTCACTGCTGTTTCCCTCGTTTGCGAGCAGTGCTGATTCAAACTTTGTCTTGCTACTCGCCGGCGGGCGCAACAGCGCTCTCAGAGCGGGTCGAAACCTGAAGAATCTTCAACGCCAATTCAATATCGTCGATAGCCTCGCAGTAGTGAGTAGGTTGCATCAGTTCAGGTTTGGGATCGATTTTCGACGATTGACGCCCGTGATTGGTCCACGGATCTATGGGCAAACGGCCAGTTTTTTTGGTGGCGTCAACGCCGCGCTTTTGGGCCGGGCTTCGTCACTTAGTGTTCAAAGCCAAACCGGTCCTTTGTTTCCTGTCTATCTGAACTTTTCTTCCTACGCACAGGACAATTGGAAGGTCAACAAACGACTCACGCTCACATACGGGCTCCGCTATGAATTGAACCCGGCGCCGACGGAAGCCAACGGTAACAATCCTGCCACCCTGATCCAGGTGGATGACCCGCAGACCTTTGCGCTTGCTCCTTCGAACCAAAGTTTGTGGAAGACAACCTACAACAATTTCGCGCCGCGCATTGGCATGAGTTTTCAGTTATCGCAACAGCCTGGAAAGGAAACGGTACTTCGAGGCGGTTATGGCATTTTCTACGATCTCGGTTCCGGCGTCGGCGGTCAGGTGTTTTTCTCTTCGTTTCCGTACATTGGTTTGCGTGTAGCATTCAACGTACCGTTTCCATTGGTATCACCAGCCGATGCCTTACCGCCGCCGGTTGGTAGTCTCCCCATTACGCAACTCTACGCCTTCGATCACGATCTAAAACTTCCATACACACATCAGTGGAACTTTGCGGTCGAACAGTCACTCGGCAAGAATCAGACAGTTTCCGCGTCGTACGTCGCGGCTCTTGGTCGTCGACTCTTGCGACTCGAACAGTTCGGCGGCGCAATTCTGGCACGTAATCCGCTCTTTGATCCGTTCGGTGCGCTCTTCGTTACCAGAAATGCCGCAACTTCCGACTACCAGGCGCTCCAGGTCAGGTTTCGACGACGACTGACAAACAATCTACAGGCCTTGTCCTATTACACCTGGTCACACTCGATTGATACGGCGTCGAACGAATCGTCAGAGTTTGGACCAGTCCTTTTTGCTGACCCAAGTCGAGATCGTGGCTCTTCCGATTTTGACGTACGCCATGCCTTTAACCTCGCCCTGACTTACGACCTGCCCACACCTCATCTGAACAAGCTGGGTCGATCGATTCTCGGCAACTGGACGGTTGATACGATTGTCACTGCTCACTCCGCCTCACCAGTCGACGTCATCAGCCTACGCGACGCGGGCTTCGGCTCTATGCTCCTTCGTCCAGATTTAAATCCGGGCGTGCCGCTTTACCTTGGCGATCCAAATGTTGGTGGAGGCAAACGGTTCAACCCGGCCGCGTTTAGCGACGTCTTCGAGCCGCGACAGGGAACCCTTGGGCGCAATGCGTTGCGAGGATTTCCGCTCTATCAGACCGACATCGGACTGGCTCGTCGTTTCAAGGCCACAGAAGCACTGAGCTTTGAATTCAAGGCTGAAGTTTTCAACTTATTCAATCACCCCAGTTTTGGTGATCCGGATAACGTGCTGTCTTTCTTCGGCTTCCCTAATCCCGCGTTTGGATCGTCGTTTCGCATGCATGGGAAGGGACTCGGAAGTGGTGGCACACTGGGCGGACTAAATCCGCTCTATCAGGTCGGCGAACCACGTTCAGTGCAGTTGTCGCTGCGCGCACGATTCTAAACAACATGCTTAGATGGGTAATTCTCGTTTTGGTAGTTGTTGTCGATGCGGCTGCGCAAGCGAGACAACTGGCGCCGCTGCCGGTTGAAGCCGCGATCGCCGCGCGTACGTTTTCGACAACACCCTTCTCACTTAGCAACGATAGTCAATTGCTGGCGTACGCGCTGAGCGATCCGAAGCGCAGTCAACTCATCAGCGATGAACGGCACCGATGGTTAACTCCCACCGGCGCTCCACCACCACAAATCGGAACTGACATCTGGGTTACAAACATCCGCACACGCCAGACCCGAAACCTGACCGAAGGAACTGGCAGCAACTGGGCCCCGTCATGGTCTCCCGACAGTAACTATCTCGCGTTCTTTTCCGACCGCAGCGGGATCGCGACGTTGTGGATCTGGGAAAGATCTTCTGAACAACTTCGTCAGGTTTCCGATCTTCCCGTAGTTGGATACAAGGGTCTCTCTGTACCGCGTTGGACGCCTGACAGCAAGAGCATTCTCTTTTGTGCGCTGCCGGATGGGATGACGATTGAAAAGGCCGCGCTTCTCAGCATCGGGCTGGAACAAGATCGACCCGAACCACGGTCCAGCAAACACGACGAGCCGACCGTCACGGTCTTCCGATCTTCCGCTCAAAAACCGGGAGCCGTGTCTGAAGTAACAAAGATCAAGAGTCTGTCCTCGGTTTATGACAACGGTTACAGCGCTGACCTCGTGATGGTCGACGTTGCCGGATCGAGAGTAAGACGACTGGTAAAAGGTGCGAAGCCGTGTGCGTACTGGCCATCTCCCGATGGAACTCACGTCGTCTTTACGAGTGTCAGAGGTGATGGCTCGCAGTCAAAGTTTGATCTGATCGCAGTATCTCTACGTGACAACACCCAAACATTGCTCGCCACGGAATTGCAGCAAGGTTTTGTAGCGTTTAGTGTGAGCTGGTCGCCCGATAGCGCCACTCTGAGCTACACGACTCTTGAGCCAGGCTCTCAACCCCGAAGAGAGTGCTACTTGATCTCGATGGATGGAACGCAACGACGCAAAGTCACGGGCACACCTGCAGCCGGCTTTTCGAATCCACTCCGCGCACCTTTGTGGGACAAGACCGGAACGTCGCTGTATTTATTGGGCGGTGGTTCGCTGTGGAGAGTTACGACAACAAATGCCACGGCTACGGAAGTCGTCCGCTCGCCGAATCGACGTCTTGTAGACATTGTTCCGGCTACGACAGGCAGGCAGTTCTGGTCACCCGACGATGGCAATTCATTACTGGTCGTAACCTCAGATCCTGATTCACTGCGCGTCGGGTTTTCGAGAGTCAACTTAGCCAACGGCCAACTCACAACTGTCGTTGAAGAAGACAAGGTGTACGGCGGTGGAAATTTTCTCCTTCCCGCCGCCCAGGGCACTGTCGACGGACGTTCACTCGTATTCATCTGCGAAGACGCAGGACACAGCCCTGACTTTTGGACCTTCGAAGGAAACTTACGCAAGCCACAACGCTTAACTACGATCAACCAGGAATTTGATAAGTATGTGATGGGCACGAGCACGCTCATCGAATGGCGTGGTCCAAATGGCGAAACATTGCGAGGCGCCTTGCTCCTGCCTGCAGGTTATCAGAAAGGCAAACGATATCCCCTGGTTGTTTCCCAGTATCCTGATGAAGCTCTCTCGAACTACGTCAATTTCTTTGGTCTAAAATCCAACCTCGCGGCCGATGCGGTGAATAATCGTCAACTGCTCGCCACGCGCGGCTATGCGGTGTTGCTGGCCGACAGTCGCATGAAGGTTGGCAATCCATTGCACGAGATCGTCGGGACGGTGATACCTGGCGTCAACAAGGTTATTGAAATGGGGATTGCTGATCCGGAGCGTCTCGGCATCATCGGTCATAGTCATGGCGGCTATGGCGTCCTCGGCGTCGTCACACAGGTACAGCGATTCAAGGCAGCCGTTTGTTGGGCTGGCTCCGGCAACCTGGTCTCGATGTATGGACAAATGGATTCGGACGGATCGAGTCACTGGATCGATTGGGCCGAAACAGGCTTCGGAAGTGTTGGTGGCAGTTTGTGGGAAGTCAGAGAACGCTACCTTGAGAATTCACCGATCTTTTATCTCGACCAGGTGAAAACACCGCTCTTGATCGTTCAGGGTGGCAGCGATCGCATCACCACGCCCAATCATTCCGAAGAGATCTTTGTCGGTCTCCGACGGTTAGGCAAAGAGGTCGAATATGCGCGGTACGAAGGCGAGGATCATGCGTTCTGGTTCTATCCCAACCGCGTGGACTTCTGTAATCGAGTCATCGAATGGTTCGATCGCTGGCTCAAGCCACAAAAAGGCACATGAAGCACAAAGGAGAAATTCTTTTTTTGCTTTATGTGCCTTTTTGTGGCTACTTCAAATACTGATCGAGAAACTTCACAATCCGTTCATCCGCGTACATCTGGTTCTTCTTCCTCGTGAAGCCATGTCCCTCGTCGTCGAAGACCACATACTCAACGATCCCGTTCTTCTTCCTGATCGCTTCCACGATTTCGTCTGCTTCTGATTTGAGCACTCTGGGATCGTTGGCGCCCTGAAGCACCAGCAACGGTTTATTTATCGCTTCAGCATGAAAAAGTGGCGAGATGTCTCTGAGAATCTCAGCATCAGCCGCCGGATCACCAATCTTTCGATAAAAGTCGGCGAGCGCGCTCTTCCAATATGGTGGAAACGACCGCAGCGTTCTGAGCCAGTTGGCTGGTCCAAAAAGATCGACGCCTACCGCAAATTCATCAGGATAGAACGTTAAAGCCGAGAGCGTGAGGAAGCCCCCAAAACTCATACCCATAATTCCGACTTTTGCGCCATCAACGTAATCCAGTGACGCAAGAAAACGTCCCGCCTCAATGCAATCCATTAACGGTTCTCGTGTGTGTGTTCCGTTATCGAGAGCATGAAAAGTCTTACCAAACCCAGTGCTGCCGCTATAGTTTGGCGCGAGCACGACGTAACCATGGTTAACCAGGAATTGCACTCTCCCGTGATATTCCTTCCGCGTTTGTCCGCCTGGCCCACCATGAAGATAGACCAACGCCGGCGCTTTGTTCGCCGGACTTACGTGATGCGGCTTCCAGAGCAGCGACGGAATCTCCAGCCCGTCGAATGAAACGTACCGAATTATCTGCGAGTCGACGAGTTCAGCCGACTTGATCTCAGGTGAAAGACTGTTAGTTAGTCGTCGTGTTAGCTGCGACGAGAAGTCGTGGACATACAGATCTCCCGGACGACAATCACCTTTGACATAAAACGCCATCCTCTTTCCGGAGGGTGAAAAGACGAACCCTGCAATCCCCTCGTTCTCGAACATCGGAAAAGAGACTTGTTGCTCCGACTCGACGTGCATGATCTCGAGCTGAAATAGCGAATCACGATCGCGTGTGATCACCTGGTAATCTTCATTCGGTGAAAATGAGAGATAAGTGTCGCAATCGTCTTTCACGATTTCTTCGGTTTTGCCGGTCGCCAGTTCCACTCGCTCAACGTAGAGGTAATCGCTGTTTCGATCGGTCCTGTAGTACAGATATTTAGCATCTCGATCGAAACAGGAAGGCCAGTAACAGGTATCTCCATTGTGTGTTGTCAGGCACTTCAACTCACGGGTTGTTCTGTCGTAGAGAAAAATATTTGAGTTTTCTCTCGTTCGTGGCTCGCCCAGGCAGATGTATCTCTCGTCTCTGGAAATACACCCGAACTCAAGACCTTCGGTGTCACAGAAGAGTAATTCGCGATTCAAGTTATCGAAATTGATCTTGTAGATGTCGAAGCAGTGCGTATCGCGTTCATTGGCGCCGCAATAAAATGACGCGCCATCGATAGCTACGCCAAAAAATCTGGCCGTGACATTCGCGCCTGGCGTCAGATCGCGAAGGTCACCATCTGGGCCAAGGACCGACAGACGATAATTCTCATTACCCGCGAGTTCACGCGATACGAGAACGTGTTCACCGTCCGGGAAATACGAGAGAGCGTAGAAATTCTCGTGCTGCGAATGCGTTAACTGTCTGGGTTCTCCACCAAACACCAAGGCACAGTAGACGTTAAAAACACCACTCGCATTGGACGTAAACAAAATCGATTCTTCGTCCGGCGCGAACGCTCCGCCCAGCACTTTGGTGGTCTGCATGAACTGCTCGATCGTGTAGCTGGCTCTTTCAGACATTTCGAATCATGACTGACGCTTCACTGGTCTGCCAGCTACACCAGTATGATCGGGTCTGGCATTCCGCTTTAGTCGTTGTCTTCTAGCGCAACGACGAATCGGGTGCCCTGGCTTCCGTCGAGACTGTCAAGCGCGTTGTCAACAATCTTCTGGCCGAGAACGACGTCTTGCACTTTGCCGAGTTCGATGACGGCAGCCACTTCGTATTCGTTAGTCATTGCACTGCCCCCTCCTTTCTTAGCAGTTAGCTCTCATGAGAATCGTTTTTGACAATCTGCGGCCGTCGATAGCGATCCGGGGTGCTCGAGAGTTCGGAGCCAAAACTCAAGCGACAAAGTTTTCAGTAAAGCAACGAGATTGATCGTGAGCCCGTGTTTGGCAAGTTCGAGCGCGTTCAGGAGCGCGCGTGAATCAACAAAGCCGTAGGCACTAACGCGAGCGTCATCGAAAACCATTCGCAGGCGCGGGAGTTGACGACACACCGCTCGGCAAACTGCTTCGTGTGGATTACCCTTCGTTCGCCGTCGTGCGATCCTTTCGGGAAGCGAAGTCTTCAAAGCCCGTCGCAGCAACGAACGTGTTTCACCGGGACGCACCCTTTGCTCAAACGGAATCGCCTGAAGAAATTCAATGAGCGGGCGATGCAAATAGGGATACCTGATTTCAGGATTCAACCGATCCCGGCGATATCCCAGAGCGATGTGGTTTACGACTGAGATAAATCCCAGGCTTTGATCACGACTGCTCGGTAGGCGAAATCCGTAATGATCCGGACAACTGTTCATGCGCTCTTTCAGATGAGCGCGGGCCACGAACTTTGAGTCGAACCATGGCGGAATCGTATTCACCAGATTTAATTGAAAAGAACCGGGCAGGGTGGGAATGATCGTTCGCTGCCAGAGAAGCCACGAATAAGGACGCTTCAGAGCGGTGCTCCAAACCTGGAGCCGTTTATGTAGAGTCAAATATTTTCCCTGGACCAACAGATCACATAATTCAGGCGACGGATCGTCACTGCTGCAAAGCATTTGATCGCCACCTTCTCCACTCAGCAACACGCGAGCGTCATCATGGTCCATCGTTTCGCGGAGTCCGTGGTAATACTCTGCAAACGCGTCAACCCCGTTTGGCGCCGCAGTCGGTGCGTGATTCAGGTGGGCGAGCACCGGATACTGTGATTCTTTCAGATGGTGACCGGTGCGACCGAGATGTTGCTCGATACACTTGATAAATTCGCTCTCATCAGCGGTAGGTGATTCATCATAGAGATAAGAGATCAGTTCCATCCGGGAGGCTTGCACCTCTCGGTCTTTTACGAATCGGTCACTCACACAAGCGATCGACGAGCTATCGAGACCACCACTAACTTCGATAAAAACCGGCCGGTGCGAACGAAGACGCTGCTTGAGACCGTGGTTGAATGCGTGAAGAAAATGCTCCTCGTATTCCTCGTCCCGCGCGTAATGGACCACACGATTCGGATCCAAAGCCCAGTAGCTCGTTTCCTGAAACTGTCCATCCTGCGTTACTGAAACAAAGTGCTGCGGCTTCACCCCAAACACATTCTTGTACGGTGTTCGTCCCCATGGTGGGTATCGGGACAAGAATCCGGCGATATATTCCTCATCAACTTCGCGCGGGACTTCAGCGACGTCGAGCAAGGATAAAAGTTCGCTGGACCAAACGATTCCTTCCCGGTTCAGGTAGTAGTTGATAGGTCGCGTGCCGAGCACATCACGCACGAGAAATAGCGTCTTAACGTGCGGGTTCCAGAGCGCCATTCCAAAATCACCAATTAGTCGTGCAAAGGATTTTTCGCCCCAGCGTTGATAGGCGGTCAGCACGATTTCCGCGTCGGTGATGAATCGTTCACGAGGTGGTCCAATAAAGAGTTCGGCAATCAAATCGTCGCGATTGTCGAGCCGGCCGTCCCAAGTGAGCATGTGACCGTCCGTCGTAACGATAGGCTGAACTTCAAACTGTGATTCGTAAGTTGTGTGGTAGGCGCGATACGTCATGCCGACGTGAGCATTGCATGCTTCACCACCACCGTCAGGCCCACGCACTGCCAGCAGCTTGCCTAACGCAGCAAGCTTCGGGCGATCCACCGGGGGCGGATTGTTTCCGAAGTTGAATATTCCACCCAGTGCACTCATTGCTAAACTCTTTTCAAGACTCGATGACTCTTCTTTACGACTTGAGAGTCGTTAACCACGCGGCCCTCAACTTCGACCCATGCATGTCCCCTGGGTGGAAATTCCTGTGCGGCGAGGATCATTTCCGCCGGTACACCACGTTGGCGCAGCAGGCATGTCACCACCGCGGAGTGTTGCAGGCACGTCGCCTTCTTCGGGTAATACATTTGCGCCCGATCAACCATCGCCCGAACGCGCCTGCATACTTCCGGATCTGTTGTGCGTGGGTTTTTCGTGGGCCAATGTTCAACTCGCTCGATCAGAGCCTGAAAGCCGCGAGACTTAAGCAGCAGATCGAAACAAAGGAGACCGACAAATGCGGCAAACGTCTCTAGTTTTGACAGTCGAATATCACCGGGCACTGGTCCAGTCTGCGTAGTGGCCTCTTGTTCGTCTGCAACGTTGACCGTGCTCGACGTAGTGCCACTGACACCTTCGCTGATGTGATAGAAGTGTTGACCTCGCGGATCTGTTTCTATCCGCAACAAATTCATTGCTGAGATCTTTTTGAGAAACTGCGCGGTATCGTCGTGTAGTTGCTCGTGTGATACCTCGTATCGCAATTCGCCTTCGGCGTTTATTGCGGCAAACTGATCGCTTAGTTCCCGCACGACATCGTCAACTCGCAGACCGGTGGGATTTTCCTCCAGGATCATCCATGTCAACGCTCCGACACAGTTCAGCTTGCAAACTCGATCGTCGGCAATTGACAGCAGCACGCTGCCGTCTTTGTGTCGTTGAGCTCGTTCGGTGAATGAGTGAGCAGAGGTAATCGTTTGCATGAGTTTTTGATCTTGAGCTTCGGGGAGTAAGCAAGGTGGGGGAAGTCGAATTTGCCGCTTGCGAGGATTACTCTGCGCTTCGTGTGAACAAGCAGTAGAGTTTTGTCTGCCTGGGATTCGAAGCGACTCACTCGACGAGTTCTCGTCCGAATTAAGTATTCTTGCCTGTATCGCCTTCGTCTTCGGCAACTCAGCGTGAGACCCGACGCCAACACATGACGTGCTATAGCTAATTACGCAACCACAATCTCTGTCTCACGTGGGTAAAAAGAGTGTACAAGAGCCGTGTGGCGAAGTGAGTACAAGAAAATCTTTTGTCCGGTATAACGGACTGAAAATCGTTCGGGGTCAAGGTGAGAAGACGTTTAGTGTTAGTTATTAGCCGCCGCGAGATTGTTCCATCAGGTCTTTACCCGATGCCGACCTAAATTCCTCGACTCGAGACGAATTGTCGATTCGCGTTTTACACGAATCCAGTAAACGCTTGATTGCAGGGTGGTTATGCTTGAAGATAACTATCGACAGTTGTTCGCGATCCCGGAAAATTAATTCGAAGTCGCAAATTACCGTTTCAACACACCAACGACCTGGCCAATGATTGTCACTTCATCGCGGTTGAATTCTTCGCGCATGTTACCCGACGCGGGGTGAGGGATCAGGACGATCTTGTCGCCGGGTGCGTTTTCTGCATACACACAAGTGAGTCCATTCGGCGTTAACACATAAAACAACTCGCGCTCGTGAAAGCTTACGTTCTCTGCGGGATGCACCTTGTTCAAAAGCTTGTTCACGAGCAACCGACTTCCCGGCGGTGCTATCGGCGCCGCATTCGTGTCTTCTTCACCAACAACAACGTAAGCCAGATAAGGCGGATAGAACGATCCGAGATACTCAACCTCAATCTCCGCCCAGCGCTTCAACGAACCTTCGAAGAACTGCGTATCCTCGAGATTCGCTTCTTCACGAACAATCGGAACCTTGATTCTTCGATGACGCGACACCGCATCGAGAGGTACTTCGTGGGTGCGTGCACGACTCATTTCGAGTTGCTCGATGAAACGCCGTGCGGGTTGCAGACCAATGGCAGCGTCCATATCGGCACGCGAAAGGTTCAGTATGATGCGCAAGCTATCAAGCTTTGCCGTGCCAGGTTGGCGAATACTGCCGCTTATAATATTTCCGAGAGTCGACTTACCAACGCGCATGTCCGCATTATTATTGAGCTTCGCCAGACGTTCACTCTCCGCCACAATATTTTTGTAGCTCAAACCAAGAAGTCTCATCGCAGTCAAAATCAAATTGCCGAGCGGCGCATTTGTTTGCCGCTGTGGCCGGCCACGTTTTGTTTCGCCGCGACGGCGTCCGCTTTCGTCGGAAGGAGCGGCGACGTCAGTTCTTCGCGGTGAACGATCTTTCAGTGACTCATCCAACATGATCTGAAATTGAACCTGATCTGACGTCCACAGCTTGGCCCATACCCATGAGGATCGGCGGACGGCAATGTCTCGACTGCATCGAGCAACAAGGTCGGGGGGGAATTGCTCAGCTCAAATGTTGTTTATCAAAAGGAGTCGTAATGTACCCGGGAGGCTGGTGGCGACAAATTTTACATCATGAGGGTCCTTTTTCGTAAAAAAATACGCGTTCCAATTAAACGAGCATTTCGCCTGCTGGAGGTTTGTATGTCTCACCAACGGAGTAACCTCGCTTGGGAACTATGCAAACGAAGTTTGTCGGTCGCTGTGGTGCTGGCGTGTTGTTTGTTGCCAGGCGCAGTTCAAGCGCAGGCTATAAATCCATTGGATTTAAACAAGTCACTTGAATGCGAGATCGCCGCGGGTGAAGCACAATCCTACACACTCACGCTAACTTCCGGTCAATACGCTCACCTCGCTGTCGATCAACGCGGCGTGGATGTAGTTGTATCTATTTACGCACCTGACGGAACGAAGATCGCACGAGTTGATAGTCCCAACGGCGCGAACGGCGTCGAACCGGTTTTCGTTATCGCCGAGACTACGGGCGCGTACCGAGTTGAAGTCTTGTCGACGTCGACAAAGTTAACGGGTCGATACGAACTAAAACTGGACGCGTTGCGCGCTGCGACCGAGGCGGATCGAAAACGTGTTGCGGCGCAAACGCTCTTTACTGAAGCAAAGACTCTGCGTAACGAGCGAACGCGGGCTTCGTATCAACAAGCGATTGAAAAATACGAAACCGCATTTGTCGTTTGGCATGACGTCAACGAGAAGTTAATGGAAGCGTTTACGCTTCACGAAGTGGGCATGATTTATGGCGACATCGGTCAGTACCAGAAAGCCATTGACTCCCACACAAAGGCCGCTGTCCTATATCACGAACTGAAGCTCCCGAAGTGCGAAGCCGGCGTGATCGTTAACATCGGTTGGGTGTTCGGAGAGCTGGGAGATACTCAAAACCGGCTCGCGACCTACGAGCGCGCGGCAGCGATTTATAAGACGGTCGGTGATATCGATCCCGTGCTGACCAGTAATATTGGATCGACCTACGCCAAGCTCGGCGAGTACCAACGCGCGCTCGACATCCACTTGAGTGTTTTGCAACAGCGACGTCCGCTCGGAGAGCCTCTCGGTCTTGGTATCACTCTTCGCAACATTGGCGACTCCTACGATCGTCTCGGGGACAAGCAAAAAGCACTTGAGTTTCTCAATGAGTCGCTCGAGTACATGAAGCAAGCCCATAATCACTTTTACACTGGGTCAACCCTGATCAGTCTCGGACTGGTCTACGAAAGCCTCGGACAAAAAGCGAAAGCGCTCGATTATCTCAAGCAGGCCTTTGAGATCCGGCAAACTATCAACGACGAAAGAGGGGTCGCGAACGCGCTCTTTTATATCGCCCGCATTGAGCGCGATAACGGCGATCTGAATGAGGCACGGAAACAGATTGAGACAGCGCTGGCGTTGGTCGAGAACTTGCGAGGAAAGATAGCAAGCCAGCAGCTACGCACAGCGTTTTTTGCTTCGATACAACAGCTGCGAGAGTTGTATATCGACCTGTTGATGCGTTTGCACAAACAAGATCCTTCATTGCAACTGGATCGCACCGCATTTAACGCCAGCGAAACAGGTCGCGCTCGTTCACTCCTCGAACTGTTGAGCGAGGCGAGTGCGGAGATTTATCGCGACGTTGATCCCAGGCTATTGGAACGCAAGCGCAGTTTGGAAGAGTCGATTGCTTCGAAGGCTGACCGTCAGATTCGTTTGTTGAGCGTAAAGCATACTGAGGAAGACGCCGCTGCCGCAGCGAAAGAAATTGCCGCACTTACCACTGAATACGAACAGGTTGAAGCACGAATTCGCGATACCAGTCCACAGTATGCTGCGTTAACGCAACCCGCACCCTTCAAGCTTGAAGAAGTTCAAAACCAGGTGCTCGATTCTGACACGTTGTTGCTGGAATATTCGCTTGGCGAGCAGAAGAGTTTTCTCTGGGCAGTAACACCCGATTCGTTCAAAACTTATGAATTGCCGAACCGCGCGGTCATCGAACCACTGGCGCGGCGGGCTTACGATTTATTGACTACGCGTAATCAACGTGTTGCAAATGAGACACTCGAACAGAGACGCCAGCGACTGGAGTTGGCAGACGCGGAATACCTGAAGGCGGCTGCGAGTCTGAGTCAAATGATAATCGGACCAGCCGCTGCAGAATTGAAGAATAAAAGACTGCTGATAGTGAGTGACGGCATCTTGCAGTTTATTCCGTTCGGCGGTTTACCGGATCCAACAAACGCCCGGCCACTTATGGTGGACCATGAAATCGTAACTACACCTTCAACAGCCGTGGTTGCTCTGCTCCGAAAGGAAACGGCCAAACGCAAACCGGCGGCAAAGACTCTGGCGGTGTTTGCCGATCCGGTTTTCACAACCGACGACCCGCGCGTCCAAACTGCAAAGCTTGCTCACGCCGCACGCGATGAAAAAACAGATGCTCTGAGATCCGCTTCCGAAGTCGGGCTGGGCGATCTAAGAAGACTGCGCTTCAGCCGCCAGGAAGCAAACGAGATCACACGACTTGCAAAGAACGAGTTGAAACTCGAGGCGGTTGACTTCCAGGCGAACCGCACACTCGCAACCAGCGCCGAGTTGAGCCAGTACAAAATCGTCCACTTCGCTACTCACGGGCTGATCAACAACACTCATCCTGAACTGTCGGGAATTGTTTTGTCGCTCGTCGACGAGCAGGGCCGGCCGCAAAATGGTTTTCTCCGTCTATATGATCTTTACAACCTGAAATTGTCTGCCGACCTGGTCGTTTTGAGTGCGTGTCAAACGGCACTCGGCAAAGAGATCAGAGGTGAGGGTCTCGTCGGACTGACGCGCGGATTCATGTACGCCGGCGCTCCCCGCGTCGTGGCCAGTCTCTGGCAAATTGACGACCGCGCCACCGCCGAATTCATGAAACGTTTCTACGAAGGAATGTTAGGACAAAAATTGCGCCCTGCCGCCGCTCTCCGCGCCGCCCAAGCCTCGATGTACAACGACGCTCGCTGGCATCAACCCCACTACTGGGCCGCCTTCACGCTCCAAGGCGAGTGGAAATAGCCAGATACAAAAAGGCACAAAAAGGACAAAAGATGATTTCATTTTTATCATTTTGTACTTTTTGGGCCTTTTTGTGGCTATATTTCAACCCATGGCAGCACGCGCAATCTGGAAAGGTGAATTGAAGCTCGGCACGACGAAAGTGCCGGTCAAACTTTATTCTGCCGTGCAGGATCGCACGGTGCGATTTCACGTGCTTGACGATCGGCAAAAGAAACGCGTCAAGCAACACATGATCGATCCCGAGTCCGGCGACGAGGTGCCCACCGAAGAGATTCAAAAAGGCTATGAGATCGAGCCGGGGCGATACGTGATCCTGACAAAGGAAGAACTGGAAAAACTCGAGCCGCCGCCTTCGCGCGATATCGAGATCGTCGAATTTGTGCCGCAGGCCAAGATCAGCCAGCAATGGTATGAACATCCTTACTATCTCGGGCCGGACGGTAATGTGAAGGACTACTTCGCCTTCGTCGAGGCATTGCAGAACAAAGAGAGTGAAGGCATCGCGCACTGGGTGATGCGGAATAAGTATTACGCAGGCGCACTGCGCGCCATCGATGATTATCTTTATCTCTTTACGCTTCGCGATGCGAATGAAGTGATTCTCGCCGACGAACTAACGAAACCGGCCGGCGCTGCGCCGACTCAAAAAGAGTTGGCCATGGCAAAACAGTTAGTGGAGATGTTGGAGGGCGAATTCAAAGCCACGGACTACAAAGACGAATACCGTGAGCGCGTGATGGAATTCATCGAGAAGAAAGCCAAGGGTCATGCGCCGCGATTGAAGGCTGTTAAAGCAAAACGAACGACAGCGGCTCTCGACAGTGTTCTCGCCAAGAGTATTGCGTCGTTAAGAAAGGAGAAACGCGCTGCCTAAAACTACACGCAAGAGTGTCGAACCCGACGAGGAGAATGACGGCGGGCGACCGTTCTGGTCCGGAACGTTGACGTTTGGACTCGTGAGTGTGCCGGTAAACTTGTTTCCTGCCGCACGTTCGAATCGTTCGTCTTTACGCATGCTTGGTCCGGACGGACAACCGCTGGCGCGCAAGTATTTCGCGGAGAAGACGGGTAAAGATCTGGACGTTGATGAGGTAGTGCGTGGCTACGAGGTTACTAAAGAAAAGTATGTGATCGTTACTGACGACGAGTTGGAACGACTGGCGCCGGAAAAAACTCGCGACATCGATCTCAAACAATTCGTTCCCGCTGACTCAATCCCGCCGCTCTATTTTGAGCGTGGATATTTCTTAACACCCGCTGCCGGTTCGCAAAAAGCGTACAAGTTGCTCGCGGAGACGATGGACAAGAGCGGTTTGGCCGGCGTTGCCACTTTTGTGATGCGCGGCAAGGAGTACCTGGTCGCGATCTTTTCGGACAAAGGAATCTTACGCGCGGAGACAATGCGGTTTGCTGATGAACTGCGATCGCCGTCGGACATCGGTTTGCCAAAAAAGAAGGAAGCACCGAAAGCAACCGTAACCAAGTTTGAAAAATTGATCGCGAGCAAGTCGAAGAAACAGTTCACTCCGACGAAGCTGGCAGATAAGCACACCGATTCGCTTTTGAAATTAGTGAAGAAGAAGCAGGCGAAACGCGCGAACATCGTGAAGGTCGAGGAAGAGGTTGATACCGATCACAAAGTCATCGACTTGGTCAAAATCCTCAAGCAGAGTTTGGGTGGGAAGAAATGATCTATCCACAGATTACACAGATTCTGCGTAATCTGTGGATAGGTTTTACTCGACTTTAATACTTCGCCACTTTCCTTGCCGGAAGCGGATCACACTCAACACACATCGCGTTGCGTGTCCGGCTAGTATCGCGAGCCAGATATCGATCGGATCGAGCGTGCTCACTTGCATGATCACGAAACATGTCCCCAACGGCACAAGGATCTGCGAGATGATCGAAATATACAGCGGGCTGCGCGTGTCTCCAGTTCCCTGCAATCCGCCTGTATAGGTTAATGCGACGGTAATCAAGAGACCCGAAACACTCAACACACGCAGCAACTGAACCCCAAGATCAACCACCGCCGGCTCATGCATTCCGAAAACCGCGAGCAATTGCCGCGGGAAAAACAGAAAAAAGATCCCGACAAACGCCGCCCCCGCTAAGCCGAATCGGGCCGCAACGTGCACTGCCGCATTCGCCCGATCAGGTTTCTTTGCGCCGAGATTCTGTCCTGCGACCGCCGCTGCTGCGCCCATCAATCCGACCGACGTCCAGGTAATCAACGAAAACAGTTCCGTATACGAAACTGCAAACGCCGCCTGCGCGGCAGCGCTTTGTGCGAGCGATCCGATGAACGACAGCATGAAAACGCCGCCGATATTCATCGCAATTCCCTGCACACCCGTCGGCAATCCGAACTTGAAGATCGATTTGATAGTGGTCCAGTCCGGACCAAAACCTCCGCCACGAGGAATCGCAATCACCCACTTGCCACTCCACAGTCGTGACAACGCAAAAACTGCAATGAGACCCGAAGCGATACACGTACCCATCGCCGCGCCCTTTGTTCCGAAAGCCGGAATCGGACCAAGACCACGAATCAGCATCACATTCAGCACGATGTTAAGCACGGTCATCGTTAACCCGAGCATCATCGGCGTGCGCGCGTCTCCAGCCGAACGCAACGCGCCTCCGAGCATGAAAAAGATCATCAGACCGAGACTGAACACAAACATGATGCGCAGGAACGGCAGCGCCTCTGCCCTCACATCAGGCGCCGCATGAACGAAGTTGAGCAAATAAGGCGAGACGAAATAACCGATCGGAGCCAACACTCCGAGCGCCAGGAAAATCGCGGTGAGAAACGCCTGGTAAACAGTGCGATTTACTTTCTCTTCGTCGCCGGCGCCCGCGAATCGCGCCACGAGCACACTCATGCCGGTAAACAACGACGAAATAAACACGATCACGACGAGAAAGATCTGCCAGCTCACGCCAATCGCGGCATTCGCCTTAAACCCGACCAAACGACCAACCAGCACGTGATCCACCATGCCCTGCAAACCACCGATTACATTCGTCAGCATCGTCGGCCACGCGATCTTCCAAACTGCCGGAAGCAGTGGTCCTTCGATAATCGACCTGTCGTAGCGTGGTTTAGTGGCAGCAGGAGTTTTAGTCGCAGGCGCTGCTGGCGCTGTTGCTGTCGCTGCCGAGGCGTCACTCATGTGTTAATTAACCGTTTCTCTAACTTCTTAACGCGCGCCATTAACCGCGCACTCTCGACCTTTTCCGCGACTGCGGGAAAGTCTTTCGTCGCACCGCGCCAGTGCATTTCGTCGACATCTTTAAAAAGCGGCGCGTCGGTTCGCAACGTTGCCAGATCTTTAAAGAGCAGCGCGAGGGCGCGATTCTCTTCGTTCAAAACGTCGGGACCGAAGTTTTCGAGTGCTCCATAACGATTGATCAGCGTCGCCGCTGTCTTTGCTCCGCAACCCGCAATTCCCGGATAACCGTCAGCCGAATCGCCAACCAACGCGAGATAGTCAGGAATAAACTCGGGCGCCACGCCAAACTTCGCTTTCACTTCTGCTGCACCACGAATAGCGCCGCCACGTCGATCAACTTGTACCACACGCTCATCGACCACGCATTGTGCGAGATCTTTATCAGGTGTCCAGATGCAAACCTTTTCCACCCGCTCATCCTTATTCGCAAGGTAAGCGGCAGATGCAAGCGCGTCGTCAGCTTCAAGCTCAACCATGGCCCAAACCGTAACGCCCATCGCGGTCAATGCATCTTCAAGCGGTTCAAACTGCGCGCGCAATGCTCGTTCGATGCCCGCGCCGGTTTTGTAACCCGCCCAGAGATCGTTGCGAAACGATTCGATAACGTGATCTGTCGCCACCCCGACATGCGTTGCGCCGTCTTCCAATAACTGCACCACCGTGCTCAAGACGCCGGAAACTGCGCCCAGCGGTGGATCAGTCTTTTTGAAGCGTCGAATGCCGTAGAAATGGCGGAAGAGTTCGTAAGTGCCGTCTATCAGGTGAATAATCATCGCCCTTGAATGTTAGCATTCAGCGATACATCCGGCAGACTTAAAAAAACTGTCTGGCCATGTCGAATCTGTCGTTGCTCGTTCGACTAGTGAGTAGAAGGGCGAAAATAAGCTCAAAAATAAAAAATGGAGGAGAAATTAAGATGCGGGTCATGGTCATTATTAAAGCCAATGCGGATTCAGAAGCCGGGATTATGCCGAGCGAGAAGGTGCTCGCAGACATGGGTAAGTTCAACGAAGAACTCGTAAACGCCGGAATCATGCTCGAAGGTGAAGGACTTCATCCAACTTCGAAAGCCAAACGCATTATGTTCACTGAGGGCAAGCGACTCGTTACTGATGGTCCATTCGCCGAGACGCGTGAGCACATCGCGGGTTACTGGATCTGGAAAGTGAACTCGATAGACGAGGCCGTCGAATGGGCCATGCGCATCCCGTATGATTACGAGGAAGTGAAGAGCGACACGGAAATCGATATTCGTCCGATTTTCGAAGCTGACGATTTTGGTCCCGAACTGACTCCCGAACTTCGAAAACTGGAAGATAGAATCCGGGCGAAGGCCTCAAAGCTCAAAGAATAATCTGTGTAATCTGTGGACTAAAATCCCAACCGAACCTGAACCTGGATGCGGCGGTTACCGGCAGCGGAACTGCCGCCTGGTCCACCGAAGCCACCGGCAGTTGAGATTGATTACCAAAGTTCGGTGAACTCAAATTGCCGATCGGATTCGTCAGGTTGGTGTGATTCAAAAGATTCTGAATGTTTACTGATAAGGTCAACGTGTAACGCTTTTCGGGAGCCGGCGGAGTTGCCGGCTTATTTCCTCCAGCTTGAGCCGGAGCAGCATTGTTAGATTTAGCAGGAGGCGCGGGAACATTTCCAAACGCAAACGAACGGCTGATTCCCATGTTGACTGAAAAGAAACCTGGTCCCATGCCGTAGTTGCGCGGAATCAATTCCTGACCCGGCGCCGGGCCTAAATCAAAATCACCAAATGGAGTTTGCCTGAGATTTGCCGGATCAGTTTGCGCACTTGCAAACGCAGGTCGTTCGGTAAACAAACCGTCGCCGTTCGTATCGCGACCCGTGATGATATTGAATGGGCGTCCGGTTGAGTAAACGATGAACGGATTGAAGTTTACTTTCAGCTTCGGCAGAATCATCGTGCCGCCCGCAAAGAAGCTGCCTGTGGGAATAAACGAAACGCGCGAATACTCATCACTCACGTCGTAAGAATCAGCCGGAAAACAGTTTGCAATCGTTCCGAAGATGCAATCCGTGTCCGTCTTGCCTCTGCCGCCGCCGAAGTTTGCAAACACAGAAAAGCCTTTGCTCATGTGCCGTCTGACGCCGCCGAACCAACGGTAGTCGTTAAAGTTCGCACTCGATTCGTAGTAATAGATGTCGCCGCTATTGGCGAGCGGACGAATGGCCGTGCTCGGATCTGAAGGATCGTAAGTTCCGGGCAAAGGCGCGTTGATGTTACGGACGCGCAGCAGATGCTTGCCGCGATAGTTGAATGCAACCGCAAAGAAGGTGAACTTCGACGGCAACTGTCTTTCGAAGTTGATCGCAGTCATCACGAATGTCGGCGCCTGAAAGTCGGGAGCGATCCGTCTCACGATCTGTGGTGAAGCGAACGTCGCCAGCATCTGAACGGTAGGAACATTAGTCACGCCGTTGAGCGAGAAGGTCGAGAGATCGAGCGTTGCCGGATCGAAGACTCGGAAATCCTGCTGATTGACACCATTGAAACGCGTCGCCAGCAGCGTGGCACGCTCGCCGAAACGATCGTAGAAAACGCCCATGCCGCCACGAATCACCATCTTTGGCGAAGAGCTTGGCGGCGCGTTTGGGTTACCGCCGACGCTCGTGCCTCCGGGCGCCCACGCGAAGAAGAGTCGCGGCGCGAAGTTGTAATTGCTGCTGATGTTTGTTTGTCGTTCGTAACGCAGTCCCATTGTGAGCGTCAGATTGGGACGAAGACGCCACTCGTCCTGAACAAACGCACCCAGATCGGTTTGGCTCACCTTTGCTTCGGGATTTCCACCGGCAATCGAAAACTGCGTTACACCACCGCCCAGCTCACGCATATTCGGATTGCCCTGAAACAAGAGGGTGCGGCGATAGCGCTCGAGACTTGTGATCGGAATCAACACCGGATCGCCGTGCGCGTCGAGCACAATCTGATTGCTCGCATCGAGCTGTGGCGCGTCCCCGCCGGAGAAAGTAAATGTGCCGCCGAAGTTCTGTGGCGAGAAATCGGTGATGTGAACACCGCGCAGACGAAGTCCGAAGCGCAGGATGTGACGGCCCTTTGTCCACGTCGAATAGTTTTGCAGTTCCCAGCGATCTTCGTCGTTATGTGCGAGACCGATTTGCGAGCCGCCGGAAATGAAAGATTCCTGCACCTGGATCGTCGCAATCGAGTTGTTACCATCCTGCCGCGAACGATTGCGAATGTACTGAAAGCGAGTCTCGTTCATCAGCACCGGAGAAATGATTGCCGTTTCCGTAATCTGGAACGTCTGCGAAGTGTTGAATCGATTGAACGCACGTTCCGGCAGAGAAAAATCGGAAGCGCCAACGTTGCTGGCCTTGTTTCGCGTGTACGAGTAACGCGCCACGAGTGTGTTAGCCGGATTCAACTGGTAATCGAACCGTGGGCTAATCGACGTGAACTCATTCGGCACGAGCAGCACGGCTCTGAAAGGATCTGCGATCAACGACGAATTGAGCACCGTGGCATTGATGATGGCGTTGTCGTCCACCAGGCGTCGGGTAAAGTCGATAAAGAACGACGACTTCCCTGCTTTAATTGGTCCACTCACGCTGCCGCCGTAATATCGCACCTGAAACGGCGCGCGATTCAGTGCGAATGGATTGCGTGAATTCAGACTCTCGTCGTTGAAGTTGAAAAACGTGCTGCCGTGAAGTTTGTCAGCGCCCGGCTTAGTGAATATTTCGATATTGCCAAAGCCGATACCATTGTTTTCGGCGTTGAATGGATTCTGATTGACGCGTACCTCGCGAATCGATTCTTTTGGAGGCATGCGGCCGCCGGTGAAGCCGTCGATAAAGATCTGTCCGCCATTGGGACCAGCAGATGGGCCGGCCATCGCCGTGACCGCAGACGCAAGCGCGTCGGGATCGTCAGGTAACACGTCGAGATCCTGACCCCTCAACACGACGGCATCCGCGTTGCTCTGCGGATCGGTATTCAATCCCTGTTCTTCGGTAACGGTAATGACCTGCTTTTCGAGCGTGACGACTAAACGCACGTCGTGCGTAGTCCGTGGACCCGCGGCGATTGTCAATTCGGTTTTTTCGTACGGACTGAAACCCGATGAGTTGACTCGCAGCGCATAAATACCCGGAGCGACTGAACTGAAGTTATAAATTCCCTCGGCGTTCGTTACCGCGCTCTTTTGCGTGCCGTCCGCAGCAGTAATCGTCACCGTCGCGCCGACAACGAGCGCACCGAGTTCGTCGCTCACCTGCCCACGTAACGATCCGGTTCGCTGTTGCGCAACCCCAACGCCAAAACACACGCTCAACAAACAGACGACGCCAATTAGCTTCTTCCAGTTCATTCGAACCATCTCACTCACCTTTTCGATCTGTGTAATCTGTGGATTAGGCCCGTTGAATCACGGACCACCAAGACTCATAGCGCCGAGCGAAACTGCCGTGGCGCGTCCCGTCTGTTTGTTCTGCAACAATGGACCAACACCACTCACAACCGCGATTGCGGTGACGCGCGTAGGGTCGGCGCCTTTTGTGCTCGAGATGAGAATCGAATCACCCGTCTTCAGATCCTGAAGCGCAAACGCGGGCAGTTGATCAAACATCTCCTGCAAATCGGCGCTTCCCTTCGCCGGCGCTGTCAGCGCGGTGATCATCTCCGGTGTGAGACGACGCATTGACGAGTCGTTGCTGACTACGATCGCGACCACTTGCTGACTCTGAAGATCCTTGATCTTGATCTCTTTCTTCGCAGCGTCGAGCTCGGTGACTGTGCCGCTAATAGTTTGAAACGATCCCGTTACGATCTCTTCTGGAGTAAATCGAGTGCCATCTGCGTTCTTTGTTCCCTGTGCACGAAGTTGATCGCCGACTTTCAAATCCGTAAACGAACCCGGCTGCGCATCGCTGAAGCGCACCGAGTCAGGCGCGTAACGCCGAAACTTTGTATCGCCGCTTGCCGTGATAATGATTGGCTTTGGACCTTCTGCTGTACGTGAATCGACTGAGATCTCCTTCGTCTCCGCATTTATCGCACTGACAGTTCCGGCGATGCCGCGTTTGGTCCACTCGCTTCGCTCTCGCTCTTTCTTCTCAGCGATGTCGCCTTTGCTCATCACATAAAACTCGAGCGCGGGCAGGTTCTTGCGATCCTCCGACATACGACCGCGCGCGAATACGCTGTCGCCGAGGATGAAATCTGTCGGAGCGATCTTGATGAATTTGTCTTTCGTTTTTTCACCCGGCGGAATGCGCATGAAGACCGTGCGATCGCTGAGTGTAACGACGACGACGCTGCCGGCGGCGGTCGTAACGATTACCTGGCGTGTGTCAGCTTTGAGTTCAGAAACAACTCCCATCACGCTCAGAGCCGTGATGGCGGGATCGTTGGGTGGCGGAGTTTGTGCGTTTAGAACAGTGGCGCCTGCGAATAGCGCAAGCGTGCACAGCACACGGATGCTGGCAAGATTTCTCATCGTGTGAAGTAAACACCGCGCGATTTACGGTTTGTGGCAGGAAATTTGGGCTGCGGATCCACGCAGATGAACGCGGATCTGAATCCGCGTTCATTCGCTTTCGTCCGCGTTTTATTTACCGAAAGAATAGAGGGCGCTGCGCGTGCGGATGTAGATGTGTCCGTCGGCAATCGCGGGAGTTGCATAACACTCGTCGTCTAATTCATTCACGGCGAGCACTTGCCAATCGCCTCCAGCCTTGAGCACCGAAACCTGGCCGCCCTGACCAATCAGGTAAACCTTGTCGTCAGCCGCGACGGGTGATGAGAAATATTTATCAATGGCTCCGTGTAATCGACCTTGCTTGAGCACGTTGCCGGAAGCGGGATCGAACGAAACCAAAATGCCGCTGTCGTTGATCATGTAGAGCACACCCTGATAGAGAAGCGTCGACGGAACTTGCGGCACCGGTTTCGTGTAACGCCAGCGAATCGCATTCGCGGTTTGATCGCCTTGTCCACCCATCTTGATCGCGAGCAGACCATTTTCTGACGCCATCATCGCGCGGAACACTTCCCAGTCTCGCGAGTTCAACTTCTCGTCGCGATTCATATCAAATGCTTCGAACGCAGCCACGAGCATTTTATCCATCTGCCCAGTGCCGCCGGCAGCCGAAATCTCGGCTTTCGTGATCATCTGATCTTTGTCTTTGTCGTATGCGGCCAGACCCTGTTCCCACGTCGTCGTCGGCACCTGACGGCCGGGTTGGTTCTGAGGAAATCCCCAGCCATTGATGTAGAGATATTCATTGTCATGGCTCGCAATCGACTTCATCTCGCAGGCAAGACCGCGAACCCACCAGACTCTCTTGCCGTCTGCAACCGAATAGGCCGACAGTTGGAACGATTCGGGAACGATGATCTGTTTCGGACCCTTCGCGGGCTTATACACAATCGGCGTCGAGTAGCCGGAAATAATAATCGGTCGATCGATCTTCCAACGCACTTTACCGGTGTCTTTATCAACCGCAATCATGTAGGAACTGGGATTGTCCTGATCGATAGGCAAAATGACTTTGTCGTCGACGAGAATCGGCGACGCGCCGAAGCCGTAGAACATGTTGAATGGACCAAGCGGAAGCTTCCAGCGCTCTTTACCCGCGGCGTCGTATGAGATCATGCCGAAGTCCTGGAAGAAAACGTAGACGTTTGTGCCGTCAGTGACCGGACTCGGAGACGCCGGACCATTCACGTTCTGCAAACGACCTGCCAGCGCGCGTGGCGCTTCCTTCTGCCAGATAATTTTCCCCGTTTGCCGATCCAGGGAGATCACGAACAGTTTGTCTTTATCGTGCGCGGTGACGAAGATCCGGTCGCGCGTCAACACTGGTGACGAATGACCTGGGGGGAGTTCAGTTTTCCAAACGACATTTTTTGTTGGTCCAAACTCCGTGGGCAAACCTTTGGTTTCAGAAACGCCGGTACCGTTCGGGCCGCGAAACTGCGACCACTCATCATTGGCGAAACCGGTTAATGCAAACGCAAAAAGAATGGCGACAAGCAGCGTGCTGGTTTTTATCATGGTTACGAGCTCCGTTGTAGACTTTGCTGATAATAGCGCCTTCACGGTTCGGGGTAAATCTGTGTAATCTGTGCGCTGAAAGGAACCCGATAAGATGAAAACAGTCCTTCTCCTCCTGGCGTTCGTAACTTGCGCCGCAGCGCAGACGCCCACATTGCAAAAAAACCGTCAGGTACTATTAGACTTTCGCGTCGACCGCAAAATTCCCGAAATCAAAATTCCGGCAGCCACACAAAGAAACGTGCTCTCAAAAATGTTTCGCAGATATCTGACTGATTCGGCTCGTTGCAACTCCGAATTCGTCGGCAATGACAGCACCGATCCGCTCGCAGCCGCGCGCAAAGCGGGACAAATCGTGCCATCCATCGTCGACATGGCGACCGGAAGTTTTACCGCCGCTGGTCAGACGCAAACTCTTTACGTGATCTCCGTGAGTGAATGCAACGCTTCTCACGCTGATAACTTCGGCACCAAGCGCGTCGGGATCTTCTCAGGCGGGCAACTGGTTGCCGACGTCGATGCCGATTATGCGAGCAGTATCGTACGCAAAACCGATCTTAACAGCGACGGAATTGATGAGTTGCTCATGACGACCGGTGACATGGCCCAGGGAACGCTGACCGAGATGGCCACTCTCGTGAGTTTTCCAAACGGACGCCGGCGTGTGCTTCAGGATTTTGGGTCGGTCGTCGAAGACTCGTGCGCCTCTGAGATGTCGGGCGCCACCTCAGACGCCTCAGTGCTCTATATTTCGGATGTTATTCCGGGCAATATGCCGAAAATTACGCAGGAAAACTACAGTTCCGGTTGCCGCGGGAAAACCCGGCGCTGGCGTCTCGTCTCGCGTGGTAAGAAGGGTGAATAAACTGCTAAGCCTCACCCTGAAATAAAACGGCTCCTTTTTACATTAAGGATGATCAGGTCATTTCAGGCTTGATGTACGCCCGACGGAACTCCAACCCCGTCGAGGATATCTTAATGTCGAAGAGGTGCTGTCCGTGGCCCGACTACTCACTGCCTTTGCGATTCTTCTTTCTATCTGGTCAACCGCCTTGTCACAGGGCCAAGCTGCCAAGAATGGCAACCAGGTGAATACGCGTTTGACCGTACGGGGGAACGTTTCGGCCCAGGCCGTTTTGATTCCACGTGTCAACGCACGGCGAATTTTTGGCGCTGAAATAGCCAACAACTATGCGGTGATTGAGATAAACGTCGGCAATAAAAGTCCTGACGCGGCTCTCATCATCCACGGCATCTTTATCGATTACAGCCGCTGGCCTCTGAGCGGAAACGGTCCCGCGTCTCGTAACATTGTGGATGGGCTCCTGCGCGAGGGCTCTGTACCGTTTCAAGCTTCCACGGTTTCAAATCAGATTGCCAGTGAGGAGTATCGCGTCGTCAGAGGTCAACTACTGGACGCGCAAATGTGGTCCAAGAGGAATTGGACCATGCGATTGTTGACGCTGGCGGGAAGCCTGGCCAGCGCCTATGCCTTTTCCATCGGTGAAGGAGGCATCGTGCGTGGTCTGAATGCGTTCAGCGGTTCAGTCGTACCCGGGCTAAAAGAAGCATGGCCCGATGGAACGATCGAACAACTGAACCGGATTAGCGATTTTGGTTATCAGACCAACAAAGTGATCCCCAAACAAGGCGCCGAAGTAATCGTCTGCTTTTTCCCGATCGATCGTTTTCTCACGCCCGGTTTTAAGAAGTTATTTCTCAAATCACCGGCGCTCTTCTTTTCGCCGCTACAAATGCTTGCCGATCCGAGTATGAAACAGGACGTCAACAAGCTATTGGGTGGTATCAATCGTGGCGCGTCAGTTGCTGATCTGGCGCCATTGCTACCCTGCTATCTCGAGATCAGTAACGTTTTGAATTCTGGCGAGCAACGGCCCGACTTTATCTCTTCTGGCAGAGGAACCGGATGTGAAAGTAAGTTCGGCCTGAGGGCAGTCAATCCAGGTCAAACAGGTGCTCTTTACCGAATAACCGATCCAACTAAGTTTGAGAGTCTTTTTGTAACTTTAGATTTTATTGCCCAGATGAGTCTCAACTCTGTCATCGTTACTGTTGACGGAGTCATGTCGGTTGACACGACCACCATCGCGCCGAGCACTGACGGTTTGACGTGGGACAGGTTAGATAATTGTGGCGATGCCGACCAGCCCTGCTTCTGGACTGACCTCAAAGCAGGAAACGGCGTGCGGACCGGAACGATTACAGGTTCGTACTTAACCGGTGGAAACATCGAAATCGCTGAGGCCAAGAACTTATCAATTACGGACATTCAAACAATTTCAAATGGATCGAGCGACCAGCAAGTGCGGTTTTCAATCCGCTTGACGAAGCCGATATCTCCTGACCAGAAGCTTCACTTCGTTGTCTCCAAATCTCTATCCGGCGCCGCCGGCACGAGCCCTTTGAACAGCCCGCCGCGAGAATATCGAGTGGGCTACACGCTGGACGCTCCCGATATCACAGATCTCCGGCAAAAGGATAAGAAGCTGACAGTCATCGGCCTTAACTTCAACGATGTACCGCCTGCGCGTCCCCTGGTTGTTAAGCTGGTTGCTCCAGACGACACAGAATTCGAAGTCACACCCGATTCAGTGAGTAAGACCCGGGAAATCAACCTCACGATTCCCGAAGACGCTGCACCCGCAGGCTGTTGGAAAGTACGTGTATATGGGGGTGCTCAGTTTGCTGACTCCACCGATCAAAACGACGACTTGTTGTTCTTTGTGGCGCCAAAACCCGTTATTGATTCGGCCGAACGCAAAGACAATCAGATCATCGTGAAGGGTGAAGAGTTTATCGATACAAGACGCTGCAATGGTCCGCGACTTAGCTTTCAGCTCAAGAAAGAAGGAGGACAACCATCCGTTGCAACCATCGTATCGATTGATTCACCAAAACGCGTGATCCTCAATCTCCCTGCGGCCGCTAAGGATGGTAAATGGACAGTCCAGGTGCTGCTCAATGGACAACCCGTCACAGGTAGTTCACCAGTGGAGATAAAATAGCGACGACGTCTTTGGCTCAACATGAGTAAACCTGCTAGCTTGTAGGGCGATATGCATCGCCCTACTTTCGAAGACGTCGTCGCGGCGCGTGAGTTCATCGCGCCGTACTTGCCCAAATCACCACTCCTTCGCGTCAGAGCAATATCCGAGTTACTCGACTGCGATTACTACGCCAAGCTCGAAAACCTTCAACCCACAGGCGCTTTCAAAGTGCGCGGTGGTGTGAACCTCGTCGGCGCCGCGAGTGATGACGAACGGCGCAAAGGTCTCGCGTCAGCTTCGACGGGCAATCACGGTCAATCAATCGCTTACGGCGGCCGTCTCTTCAGCAGCCGCGTCATTATTTATGCGCCTGCAGAGAATGTGAACCAATCAAAGATGCAGGCGATTCGTGACCTTGGCGCTGAAGTGAGATTTCACGGCCGCGACTTTGACGAAGCGCGACAGGAATGCGAGCGTGTTGCCAAAGCCGAAGGTCTTCGTTACGTCCACTCCGCGAATGAACCGAAACTGATCGCGGGCGTCGGTACGATTGGACTCGAGATCTTCGAGGATCTGCCGGACGTCGACGTCATTATCGCGCCTGCAGGTGGCGGCAGTTGCGCGTCCGGAAATTGCATCGTTGCGAATGAACTCAATCCAAACGTCCACGTGATTGCGGTCCAATCCGAGGAAGCGCCGGCGATGTGGCATGCCTGGCACAACCGCTCGCTCGAGCCTTATCCGACGATGAACACGGAACACGAAGGTCTCGCGACGCGTGTTCCTTTTGAACTTACAAACAAAATATTGTGGGATCTGCTCACTGATTTTGTGCTCGTGAGTGATAGTGAAATTAATGAAGCAGTTAAACTGCTGGCGCGCGACGCAAAACAAGTAACCGAAGGCGCCGGCGCGGCGTCACTCGCCGCGGCAATCAAGGTTCGCGATGGATTGTGTGGCAAGAAAGTTGTTGGCATCGTGTCGGGTGGAAATCTTCCGCTCGAACGCTTTGCCAGGTTGATAGCTTGAACAACGAACATGGGAGGACGAACAAATGGCAGAACTGTTGCAGGAATACATGACTGTTGTGGTTAGTCCGGATCAGACGACTTATATAGTGCGTAGTTACGGAGAAGAACGCACCGACGGCACCTGGATGGGTTGGCTCGAATTTGAACCGGATGATTCGAGTAAGCCAAATCTGCTTACAGATCAGGAGACGTCGCAACCGAATCGCGTCGCTATCGAGTATTGGGCCACTGGCCTCGAGCCGATCTACTTCGAAGGCGCGTTCGGACGTGCGTCCGCAAAATAGGCCGCAGATAATGCGGATCAAAAAAATGCGATTGCACGGATTGGTCGCCGGCCTGGCGCTGCTGCTGTGTGCTGCCGGCGTTGCGGCTCAAAAACAGATCGTTATCGCAGCGAGCACCGTGTTTGACGGCAAGGGTGGCGTCGTTCACAACACGCGGATCGTTGTCGAAGGCTCAAAGATAGTGCGACTCGATCCGAAGGCCGCGCCGGTTGATTACGATCTGCGTGGACTGACGGTGTTGCCGGGCTGGATCGATAGTCACGTCCACATTACCTGGAGCTTTGGTCCGGACGGAAAAAACGCCGGCGCCGCCGTTTCGTCCGAGTACTTTGCGCAAGCAGCGGCTGCGAATGCAAAGTCAACCTTGATGGCGGGCTTCACCACCGTGCAGAGTGTAGGCTCGCCAAACGATCTGCCGCTCCGTGATTCGATTGCCAAAGGAACACTGCCCGGTCCGCGAATTCTCACCGCTGCCGAACCACTCATGGGTCGCGGCGATCAAACCGGCACTCCTGACGAAATTCGTGCGTTCGTGAGAAAGCAGAAGGAAGCGGGCGCCGACCTTATCAAGATCTTTGCCGCAGGCAGCGTGCGTCGCCCGCAGATGTTGTTGTCACAGGAACAACTGAACGCTGCCTGTGACGAAGCGAATAAACTCGGTTTGCGCACGCTTGTTCACGCTTACAAGGACGCGGTTGGCGCTGCTGCTCGCGCCGGTTGCACAGAGATCGAACATGGCACCCTCGCGAGTGATGACGATCTGAAGTTGCTGGTCCAGAAGGGCATCTGGCTCGATCCGCAAGCCGGCCTGGTGATGGAAAACTATCTGCTCAACAAGGAGAAGTTTGTCGGTACGCCAGGCTTTCCGGAAGAGGCGTTTACCATCATCAAGGAAATAATCCCGTTCTATCACGACTTCATGAAACAAGCGATCAAGGTTCCGGGTCTGAAGATCGTCTTTGGTTCCGACGCCCTCGCTGGTTCACACGGAAGAAATGCAGAAGAGTTTATCGACCGCGTCCGCGACGGTGGAGTAGATCCGATGGCGGCCATGGTTTCAGCCAACTCACTCGCCGCCGAAGCACTCGGCATGAGTAATCAAATTGGCTCAATCACGCCGGGCTTGCAAGCCGACGTCATTGCGCTCGATGGCGATCCATTGAGGGACATCACGGCCGTGCGGCGAGTTGTATTTGTCATGAAGGGCGGCGTTATTTACAGGAATTTTAGCCACAAAAAGGCACAAAAAGCACAAAACATGAACTGATTTCTGTTTATGTGCCTTTTGTGCCTTTTTGTGGCTAAATTCGGCTTTTTGGAATGGATCCTGTTTGTAACCAGGTAGGTCCCTCTGGTGTCTTAGCTAATAGATCGGGCTCTCTCCAAGGATGATGGACGGGCCCGATTAAGTTTTTGGGGTTAAAGGGGAAACAAACAATGAAAAGATTACTAGGAACGGCGTTGGCACTACTCTCCATAGGTTTTGTTGTTCCGGCCGCAACGAATGCAGCCGAAGTATCAAATCAAAACAGCACTGTTACAGTGGCCGCGAACGCGGCGCCACAGTGGGGTCGTGATCGTGGCCGGCGTTATGGCAACCGCCGTCGTTCAGTGACGAGGACGCGACTGGTCCGATTGGGCCGGCGTCTCTATCGTGAAACTTACGTGGTGACATACTGGCCGAACGGCCGTACTGACACCCGATTAATCAGCCGCACGCGCGTGAGCTAAGTGCGGACTTAGAACAAGCTCAGACCGCCGCGTTCGAAAGCGCGGCGGTCTTTTTTTGTGTCCAGGTTTTACTCACGACTGAAACGGTCTTAGCTTTGTCCTGCCGTACGCAACAAAGGCGCAAAGAAGTGCGATGACGAGGTTCGGTACTGCTGGTCCAATACCATCTCCCAGCGCCACCACGACGAAGGCGCCGACCATGATGATGGTGAGTCCGATCGCAGCCAGCACTGTCAGGAACGGCTTGATCCGCGTCAGTCCAGGCAGGATGAGTCCGAGTCCACCGAGTATCTCGCATACGCCGATGAAATGAATAAACCATCCCGGAAACATGATCTGGTTCGGCGATCCCATGGCCCTCATCTGCTCGATTGTGTAGTAGAACTTCGTTCCACCAGCAAATAAGAATAACAATCCCAGCAGTATCTGAATTATCCAAAGTAAGATGTTCATGATTTGTGTTCCTCGGATTTTAAGATCGGTTTTTACTTCGCAACGGAATCAGCGCTTGTAAACGTGGCTCGAGCAAGTACAACCCCAACCACAGCAACGCTCCCAAGATGATCGGAAAAACAATTGGAAAGACGCCTTCAGCGGCGCGCACGTGTGTTGCCACTGCGCCGCCAAGATAACCCGTCAACAGAATCGCACCGAGTACCGAAGTGGTCGGAATCAGATAAAGAATCGTGCAGGCAATCAAGACGACGCCGAGGGGAACGATAAGACTCTCGGAATATCCGAGTTTAGTGGTTGCTTCAACCACCACCGCGGGCTTCACCAGCTTCATTGCGCCGTCAACCAACAGGAACAATGCCGGCAGTCCGCTAACGATTCGTCCAATCCAAAGATTCTTTTTCGAAACAGTAGTTTGTAAATTAGTTTGCGCCATTTCTCCTCCAGGCCTCACTCCGGCAGACCGCTGATCTCCAACACCGGACGAATCTCAACCGTGCCATACTTCGCCCCGGGAATACGTTCCGCAATACTCATCGCCTCGTCGAGATCTCGTGCATCGACCAGGTAATAACCGCCGAGATGTTCGCGTGTCTCGGCGAATGGACCATCAGTTACCAGACGTTTCCCGCTCCGCACACGAATGCTCGTCGCCGTTGACACCGGGTGCAGCGGACTAGCCGACAAATACTTACCCGAAGAGCTGAGATCCTGTGCGAGTTGTGCCGACTCAACGTAACAATGTTCTCGCTCATTCTCGCTCATGGCGTCTTCGGCGAGATAAATCAGCAACATGTATTTCATAATTTCGTGCCTCCACTGCTAAATCGAACGGCGAGCGCTCGAATCGACACCTCAACAGAAATTTTTTTATTATCAAACGTGCTTCCAAACACTAACGTTACCGTCGATGAAGTTTATCGGTCCGACTGGGGTCGAATTGTTGCGACTCTCATACGTCAGTTTGGCGATTTCGAGCTTGCCGAGGACGTAGCCCAGGAGGCGTTCATTGCCGCCGTCAACCAATGGCCAACCGAAGGGCTTCCTGATTCCCCGCGCGCCTGGATCATCCAAACGGCAAAGCACAAAGCCATCGATCGCCTGCGACGTCAAACTCGCCTTCAGGAAAAACTCCAGGCCGATCCCGATTTCGCTTCCGAGCCGATTGTTGACGGACCAACCCTCGATTTTGACGAAATCCCCGACGATCGTCTGCGACTGATCTTCACCTGTTGCCATCCGGCTTTGTCTCTCGAAGCCCAGGTCGCGCTGACACTCCGCACTCTCGGCGGTCTTCAGACTGATGAAATCGCGCGCTCATTCCTGGTTCCGACAGCCACCATGGCCCAGCGGCTGGTGCGCGCAAAGAGAAAAATACGCGACGCAGGAATTCCTTTCAGTGTTCCCGACACGACTGAAATGCCGGCGCGTCTCGACGGAGTGCTGTCTGCGATCTATCTCATCTTCACCGAAGGTTATGCGCCGACGCGGGGCGAACCACTCGTGCGAGCCGACCTCTGCGCTGAAGCAATTCGACTCGGTCGTCTGCTGAGACAATTGCTTGCGCCGAAGCCTCCTGCTGAAGCAACTGCACTCCTGGCACTCATGTTATTACACGACTCGCGACGCGAGGCTCGACTTGATGAAGATGGCGATCTGGTTGTACTCGAAGATCAAGATCGCTCGCTCTGGAACAGACCCCAAATTAACGAAGCACTCGTTTTAGTTGATGAGGCGTTCGCCGGCCAACCTGGTCCATTTACACTTGAGGCTGCCATTGCCGCCGAACACTGTAAGGCTGCTCGAGCCGAAGACACCGACTGGGAAGAGATCGTGAAGCTCTACGATCTCCTCGCCGAACTGATGCCTTCTCCAATCGTGTCGTTAAATCGCGCGGTGGCGGTCGCGATGGCGCGTGGTCCACAAATGGCACTCGAACTGATCGACGAGCTCGCCGCATCGGGCGAGCTCGACGAGTATCACTTGTTGTATGCAGCAAAGGCTGACATGTTTCGCCGTCTCGGTGCTAATGAAGAAGCAGCAAATAGTTACGAAACCGCACTCCGATTGGTCACCAACGACAGCGAGCGCCGTTTCCTCGAACGACGTCTGGCCGCAATGAGGGCACCAAAGCACATAAATTGATTATGTGCTTTTTTGTGCTTCTTCGTGGCTAACTGCCGGCGCCGGCGGCCATCGCAGCGAGACGCTTGTCGATCTCTTCGGGTGAAACATCTTCCTTGTGAGTCGCAACTGTCCAAACGTGACCAAACGGATCAGTCAACGTGCCGGAACGATCTCCGTAAAACTGGTCCTGCAACGGCTTCATCTCAGTGCCGCCGGCGGCGATCGCCTGCGAATAAATCGTGTCGACGTCGTCGACATAGATCATCAGGCTGATCGGTGAACCACCGTAAGCTTTTACTCCCTTGAATTGCTCACTCGCATCAGCGAGCATAAACGGCGAATCGCCAATCTTCATTTCAGCATGGCCAATCTTTCCTTCGTGTTCCATGCGAAACAACTCGACCGCGCCGAATGCTTTCTTGTAATACTCCATCGCCTCAGCCGCGCTGTCGATAACCAGGTAAGGCGTTAAAGAGTGGTATCCCTCCGGAATCGGTTTTACATCTGCCATGACAATTCCCTTTCGTTGGTTTCAGTTTCTAATGCAATTTTCTTCGCTTGCCGTTGTTCTTCACGACAACCAGCGTCATGTCGTCTGTGAGCGGGCGTGGAGCGGCAAAATCCTGTACTGCACCCAACACGGAAAACAGCACTGCCTCTGCCGAGCCGCCCTGGGCACGGCGTAGCTCGGTTTGGAGTCGCATGTTGCCAAACTCCTGCTCCGCTTCGTTGAATGACTCAAGAATACCATCAGAACAGCTCAATAGCAGATCGCCGCGAGCCAGTGTGACACTGCCACAGTCGAACGAAGCCTCGGGCACGGCTCCGAGTACTGGTCCACCATCAGAGAGCAGTTCGAGTTGTCCATTTGTGCGCAGCAACACAGCTGGAGGATGTCCGGCACTGCAATAGTCCAGACGCTCGGCGCCGTCATCAAGCCGCGCCACAAACAGACTGCTCAACGGCTCAATGCCGGCGAAGCGAGCAATGTCACGATTGACTCCGGCGACGATTGCTTCCGGATCACTGCTCGCCGCGGTGTGCGTGCGCACCAGACCAACCAGATGCGTGACCCACATTCCCGCTGCGAGACCTTTGCCGCCGATGTCGCCGAGCGCAAGGATCAGACCTTCGTTCGTCTCTTCGATACTAAAAAAGTCACCCGGCAAATGACGTACTGCAAAGATTTCACTTGCCACGTCGAAAGCGCCGTGTCGCACAAGAGTCGGCGCACACAAGCGACGATGCACCTGTGCGGCTTCGAAGATCGCGGTGTTCAGCTCAGCGTAATCCTGCTGTAGCTTCTCCAGTCGGTCTTCGTGCGTTCCAATTGTCGACTGGGGAGCCGATTGGATATCGAGTGCTGGGAGAGTCATAACCAGACCTCATCCGACAAACTTATAACCACTGCCGTGAACGGTAAGAATGAAACGAGGTTCTTCGGGATTCGGTTCGAGCTTTTGTCTTAGATGAACGATGTGCGTGTCGACCGTACGAGTAGTGGGATAGTTTTCATAACCCCAAACCGCGTCGAGCAAACGATCGCGACTGAGCGTCTCCACCGGATTAGCAATAAAATAAGCCAGCAAAGCAAACTCTTTCGCGGACAGATCGACTACGCTGCCATTGCGCCGTACTTCGTTGCTGCGAATGTTGACTTCAATGTCACTGAATTTATAAGTCTCAGGCGTTGGCGCCGGTGATGATGCGCGTCTTAACACCGCCTTAACGCGCGCCATCAGTTCACGCACTGAAAACGGTTTCGTCACATAATCGTCGGCGCCGAGTTCGAGACCGACGACCTTGTCGATCTCCTGACCACGCGCAGTCAGCATGATGATCGGCACTGAAGGCCGCTGCGCCTTCAACTGTTTGCAAACATCGAGACCGCTCATCCGCGGCATCATCACATCGAGCACCACGAGATCGGGATTGTCCGACAGCGCTCGATCGAGACCGCTGACACCGTCCTCGGCGCTGATCACTTCGTAACCTTCATACTCGAAGTTATCTCGCAGCCCCGCCACCATCGCCGGCTCATCTTCAACAATTAAGATTCTTGATTTCATAAAAACCCTTTGTGCCATTTTGTGGCTCATCATGATGTCTGTGCGAGTGGCAACCAGACGGTGAACTTGCTGCCGCGTCCGGGTGTGCTTTCAACTTCGACGTCACCACCGTGCGCTTGTGTGATGTGACGCACGAGCGACAAACCGAGACCGCTGCCCTTGGTGTTGTGTACGAGCGGATCGCAGGTTCGATAAAATTTTTCGAAGATCCTCGCTTGCTCCTGTCGCTCGATGCCGATACCGCGGTCGCTGACTTCAAGCTTGAGCACACCCTGGTCGCGATAAAGTCTCACGCCGAGAAACTTTTCACTGTCAGAATACTTCAATGCATTGTTGACGAGGTTAACCAGCGCGCGTGCAATCGCTTCGCGATCGACTTTCACCGCCGGGACCGGATCGATCTGTTCCTCGAGTGCAAACCCCTGCTGCTCGATTTGATACCGATACGAATCGAGTGTGTTGCGCACGAGTTCGGCAATGTCCGTCTCGCGAAAGTCGTATTCCTTACGTCCCGCCTCGATCCGCGAAAAGTCGAGAATGTTGTTGATCAAAGCACTCAGCCGTTCACTCTCTTTACGAATAATGCTGTAGTACTCATGCTTCTTTTCCTGCGTCGAGATGCGGCCCAGTTCCAGCGTCTCTGCATAGAGTCGAATCAACGCGAGCGGAGTGCGCAACTCGTGCGAGACATTGGAGACAAAGTCAGACTTCAAACGCGCAAGCGCAACCTGCTTGTTCACGCTGCGATACGTCAAAACCAGACCGCCGATCATCAAGACCGACAGCACCGCCAGGATCATGAAACTCTGCCACACCCACTTTTGTCCGATGGCCTGTGCGGTTGTGCCCTGAAACTTGATACCCAAAGCCAGGCCACGAAAAGGCTCATCCAGATTCTGCGAAATCTCCGGCTTTCCCGTTCCCCAACCTTGCGACACCGCAAACGGTCGATCAGGTTCCGCTTTAAACGCGTCGGCCGGAAAAACCTCCATTGCCAGTCGCTGCTCATCGTGCTTAGGAGTGTCGTCAATCAATTTCTGAGAGGTCAGCTCTTCGAGGAGTTGCGGAAAGAAAACCTGCTTTAGATAGTTTGGGTCAAAGCCGATCCCACCGACGATGGTCCGATTGCCATAGAGTTGCGGAAAAGTGAAGATGGCGGTGGTCCTGTAAACATTGCCATGCGGTGGCTCTTCCGATTCCCCGCTATACCACATAATCGGCTTGGGTTTCTTGCACAGTTGTGAGGCAAGGTATGGACCTTCAAGTCCCATCCAGCCTGAGTACATCTTGTCCAAGTCGGCCAGTTGATCTTTAGTAACCCGATCACGTTGGGCTTCCAGCACTAACCCCTTTTTCGCGTCGAACAAAAACGCGTGGGCCATCCAGGGATTCTTCGAAAGTAGAACATCAAACTTTCGGCGCTTCTCGTCGTCTGAATCCGTTTCCAGTGGAAACGAATCTCTCGCCTGTTCAGTCAGCTCATAGGCTTTTGAGTTGATCTTCCGCGAGGCGATAGTGAGCAGATATTGAAAATCACGATGGATGATGGCCTCGATCTTTTTGTCTCGCTGGATCGATTTGACGTGCTGGAAGTTAACGAAGATCAGCGTTAAAGCAGGCAGGACGACGGCCAAACCGAGGGTAAGGACGAGACGAAAGCGAGTGTTGACTTCTCTTTTCGACTTCATTGCGGGGCAGAGGATACGCCCGTCGGGGCGGGGCTGTGTCAAGCCCAGGTAAAAATTTGTTAAGAGTTGTAAACTCCTGAATCCGCGTTAATCCGCGCAAATCCGCGGCTCATTTCAAACCCAACTTCTTCATGCGGTTCCGAAGGGTCGAGGTCGGAAGCCCCAGGATTTCCGCGGCGCCGCCTTTGCCACCGATAACACCACGTGTTTGCTCAAGCACGTCGATTATGTGCTGCCGCTCGACATCCTCCAACGATTTCGAAGCCGCCGACGTTTGCGACACGGCCATCGTGGTCGTCACCTTCAACTCACCCAGCGGCGCCTGCAACTTCGACCCACTCGACAGGATCACTGAGCGCTCCATGAAGTTTTCCAGCTCGCGCACGTTGCCCGGCCACGGATATTCACACAGCGCATCCACCGTACTCTTTTCTATCCTGTCGATTCGTTTATTCATCCGGAGCGCATGTTTTTGTGCGAAGTAGCCAATCAACAAAGGAATGTCGTCGACGCGTTCACGGAGCGGTGGAATCGTGATTGGAAACACATTGAGCCGGTAATAAAGATCGCTACGAAACTTCTTCTCAGCCACCATCTGCGGCAGGTCAACATTTGTGGCCGCAATCATCCGCGCATCAGTCTTGATTGTTCGCGAACTGCCAAGACGCTCAAACTCAAGTTCCTGCAGGACGCGCAGCAACTTGGGTTGTAAATCAAGTGGTATCTCGCCGACTTCGTCCAGGAGCAGCGTGCCTTTGTTGGCCAGTTCGAAACGACCGACACGCTGGGCAATGGCGCCCGTGAACGCACCCTTTTCGTGCCCGAACAATTCACTTTCAAGCAAGCCTGTCGGAATGGCGGCACAGTTGAGCTTCACGAGTGTGCGCTCACGACGATTGCTGAGATTGTGAATCGCACGCGCGATCAACTCCTTGCCAGTGCCTGTTTCACCACAAAGCAACACCGCGGAATCTGTCGGTGCAACTGTCGCCACCTGTTGCAAAATCTTTTTTAGTGCGGCGCTCTTTCCGATGATCTCTTCGAAGTTGTACTCGGTTTGAATCTCTTCTTCGAGATAGAGCTTCTCGCTCACCAGCTTGTTTTTGAGTGCGGCCAGCTCACATAAAGCGCGCTCAGCGCGCTCGAAGTTGAGTGCGTTCTCGACGGCAATCGCCACCTGTCCGGCAATTTGTTCGAGCAACTCGGCATCTTTGCGAGTGAAGGCAGCTTCACTCAAACTGCCGACATTGATTGTGCCCAGCACCTGATCGTGAGAAATCAACGGCACCGAAATACCGCAGCGTAAACCCGCATTGTAAGCTTCACGCATGATGGGCGAGTAAAACTCGTTGAAGTCGAGACGATCGCGGTGCACTGTTTGACGCGTGGCGATGGCGATTCCCGGCGGCGTGCCTTCGAGCGGTAGCACTGCGCCTTCATTTAGCACACCACCCGGCGCGGGAGCGTCGAGAGCGTGCACTTTAAGCATTCCAGTCGCTTCGTCCCGGATCACCATGCTGGCGAAGTCGAGCGGGAAAAACTTCCGTAGCCAGCCTGAGACGGCAAACAGCAGATCGCGCAAACTGAGACTCGAAACAACTGCATTATTGACGTCAAGCAGGAGGCGCAAACGGTCGCGCTCCGAAGTCAGATCTTGCTGGGAGATTTGGGGAAGCATTGAAGCGAAAGATTATACGTATTTAACGTTGGCCGCCAACTCAGTTATATTAGCGCGTCCCGAATTTACCCATGGAGTCGACCGTGAAACATTTGACGATGCAGGAACTGGAGGCGGCGCTGGACCACCTGCGACAGGCGCCGAAAGACGACGGAGTTTTGCAGTTAATCGTGGCTCGTCCCGAAGTGGACCAGCGTGCCGAGATGGACGAGGCTGAACTCGATCCGCTTAAGGGAATGATCGGAGACAACTGGAGCGTGCGCGGCAGCTCAAAAACGCCAGACGGATCGGCGCATCCGGAGATGCAGATCAACATCATGAATGTTCGCGTTACCGCACTCGTCGCTCAGGAAAGGGAACGCTGGTCACTCGCCGGCGATCAACTCTATCTCGACATGGATCTAAGTAAAGAAAACCTGCCGGCTGGTTCGAGAATTCAGGTTGGTACTGCGGTGCTCGAAGTTAGTCCGCTGCCACACACTGGCTGCCATAAATTCGTCGCGCGGTTTGGAGTTGACGCGATGAAGTTTGTGAATTCAGAGGTCGGAAAACAACTCTGCCTGCGCGGCATCAACGCCAAAGTTATCCAAGCCGGCACCATCAAAATCGGCCACAAAGCCAAAAAGATCTAGCCACAAAAAGGCACAAAAAGCACAAAATGTTTTCTATTTTTCTTTTGTGCTTTTTGTGCCTTTTTGTGGCTAATTTCAGTGGCGAGGAGGAAGCTGGAGGTGTGCTGCTCCGGCTTCCCGCCTCTGCCCCTGCTACGCGGCTTGTCGCCGCGAATGCCGACCCTCGGCAAATTCCTCGATCATCTTCTTATTGAACGCGGGTATATCGGCAGGCTTCCGACTGGTTATCAAGCCGTTATCGACAACTACCTCGCGATCAACCCAACGTGCACCGGCATTCGTTAGATCGCTCTTCAGCGAAGGCCATGAAGTAATGGTTCTTCCTTTAACAACATCGGAATCGATCAACGTCCACGGCGCGTGACAGATCGCTGCCACTGGCTTGCCCGTCGCAAAAAACCCATCAATAAATTCCACCGCCCTGATCATCATTCTCAATTGATCGGGATTTCTCACTCCACCCGGCAATAAAAGCGCATCGTAATCATCGGAACGTGCGCGGCTCAGCGGCATATCAACTCTGAATAAATCAGCCTTGTCGTCGTGGTTCCATCCCTGCACTTCATTCGTCGCGGGGGATACAATCTCCGTCACGGCGCCAGCCTCTTCAAGCGCCTTTTTCGGCTCAGTGAGTTCCACCTGCTCAAAACCGTCGGCAACCAGTATGGCGACCTTCTTACCTTTCAGTTTCTCCTCCATGGGCTTCCTCCTTGTTCAACCTACTCTGCCTTCGTGTTAAGCAACAGAGATGCCGCTATGTATTTAACCGTACAATGGGTTTCAGACAGGCTAAAATGGCAGGAAAACGTAATGAAGCGCGACAGGAGTGTTCGAAAAAGAACCTCTAATCTCTGGATGGATCTAGACGACGCGCTGCTTCCAGCGGCCGCGGCGGAATACGAGACCACTGACCACGGCAAGGGTTGAGAAAGCGACCGTCATCGCGATGAAGACGCCGCGCGGTCCCAAACCCAGGCGCACACCCAGAACATAAGCGAGCGGAATCTCCCACAACCAAAACACAAACAGATTGATGACCGTCGGCGTCCACGTATCGCCGGCGCCGTTGAACGATTGACCGAGTACCATCCCGTAGGCGTAAAACAAGAACCCACAGGCGACGATTCGCAGACAGTCGACACCATATTGCGCAACGTCCTGATCGGCCGTGTAAAACCAGATGATCTGTGGAGCAAAGAGAATGAAAAGCAGTCCCACAATACCGAGAAAGATCATGTTGTAGAAACCCGCTTTCCAGACTGCACGCTCAGCTCGTTCGGGATTTTTCGCGCCGAGAGCCTGTCCCACCATCGTCGCGGCGGCGTTCGCCATCCCCCACGATGGTAAGAGCGCAAAGAGAATCACACGAATTCCAAACGTATAGCCTGCCACCGCGTTACTACCGAAACTCGAGATGATGCGCACGAGCCCGATCCAACTCGCCATCCCTATGAAGACCTGAAATGTGCCGGTGCCTGACAATCGAATCAGACGGCCAATGACATTCGGTTCAATGCGCAGGTGACGTCGCTCGATGTTGAATCGACCGCCATCACGAAACAGTTTACTGAGCGCGAAAAGAGCGCCTGTGCCGCGTCCGATATTCGTGGCAATGGCTGCACCAACGATGCCGAGCTTTGGAAATGGTCCAAGTCCAAAGATCAAACATGGACCAAGCACGATGTTGATCCAGTTTGCGAGCCACAATGTGCGCATCGCGATCGCAGCGTCGCCGGCGCCGCGAAAGATCGCGTTAATCATGAACAGCATTACGACGGTGACGTTTCCGGCGAGCATCACTCGCGTGAACGACGAACCGTGTTCAATGACCCAGGGCGAGCCGCCCATGAGTTCGAGCAGCTTTGGCGCGAGTGGAGCACCGATTGCGCCGATCACGATCGACACGACCAGCGCCAACACGATCGCCTGCACCGCCGCGCGTGCCGCGCCTTCCGTATTCTGTTCGCCGATGCGGCGTGCGATCATCGCCATCGCACCGATACTCAAACCGATCGCGAGTGCGTAAATAAGAGTCAATAAAGATTCGGTGAGTCCGACAGTAGCGGCAGCGTCAGTGCCAAGGTGCGACACCCAGAAAATATCGACCACTGCAAAAACGCTTTCCATGATCATTTCGAGAACCATGGGTATAGCGAGCAGCAGAATTGAACGTCCGATCGGTCCGGTGGTGTAGTTGCGATGCGAACCGCGGATCGATTCTTTGATGGCAGACCACAGGCTTTGTGGGTCTTCCTGAGGAACCGCAACTGTATCGGACATAGGGAAACCTCAAGCCACGGATTTACACGGATGACACGGATTATTCTTAACGGTGAAGATCCGTTTAATCCGTGGCTAAATAATCTTATCTACCATAATCATCCTGAAGACGGACGATGTCGTCTTCGCCGAGATAATTTCCGCGCTGCACTTCGATGAACAATAAATCCACGTCGCCGGGATTCTCGACACGATGCGCCGTCCCGATCGGAATGTCGATCGCCTCGCCGGCGCTAACAGTGATCTCTTTGCCGTCGAGCGTCACTTTCGCGGTGCCTTCGACAACAAACCAGTGCTCGGCTCGCTGGGCGTGTTTCTGGTAACTGAGCCGTTGCCCGGGCAAGACTTCAATTCGCTTAACCTTGAAATTTCGATCTTCCTCGAGAACTGTGTAAGTCCCCCAGGGCCGGCGATCAAATTCACGCATCATCACGTTCCTCCTCGAATCACGGAACGTACCTTAGCGCATAAAAAAACACAAAGGCTCTTTACGAGCCTTTGTGCCTTCAGGTTGCCTTTATACTCGTTTACGAACCCGGTTTCAAGGTTAAATAAATTACCGCGTTGCGTCTCTTCACTACGACCAGCGCCGGTCTGGCGCCGGATCTCTGCGTCGCCGCAACGAATTCTGCCGGTGATTTGACGGGTTGACGATTTACTTCCTGAATCAAGTCGCCCTGTCTGATACCAGCATTTGCGGCACTGCCCGCCGGATCGACTCGACTCACGAGCACGCCTTCATCACCCGCGTCGAGCCCATAGCGCGAAGCCATGTCGGCGGTTAATGGTTGCACTGATAATCCATACTTGCCATTGCCGACGCCGGCGCTGTTTTCGCTGTCGTCTTCACTTTCCGGCTGCGGACGATCCGGAAGTTCAGCCAGGGCAATGTGGAAATTCTGATCGTTGCCGTTACGGAATGCCGTCACGTCAACAGTCGCTCCCGGCGGCATACTGGCCACGAGGTTTCGCAGGTTGTTATTGTCTGCCACCGGTTGCTTGTTCACCGCGGTGATCACGTCGCCGCGTTTGAGACCGGCTTTCTCGGCTGGACCACCACTCTGAACTGAAGTGACAATCGCGCCGCGTGCTGCCGGCAGGTTCATGCTCTGCGCGAGATCCGAATCAACCGACTGGATCGTCACACCAAGCATGCCGCGTCGCACTTTTCCAGTTTTCATCAACTGGTCCATCACGACCTTCGCCATATTTGAAGGAATCGCGAAACCGATGCCGATGTTGCCGCCCGATGGCGAGAGAATCTGCGAATTGATTCCGATTAACTCACCCGTCGTGTTTACGAGCGCGCCGCCGGAATTACCACGATTGATAGCGGCGTCCGTCTGTAAGAAATCCTCAAAACTGCCGTCACTCAAACCGGTGGCGCGGCCTTTCGCGCTCACAATGCCGGACGTAACGGTTTGACCGATGCCCAGCGGATTACCGACTGCCAGAACAAAGTCGCCGACCCGAACTTTGTCGGAGTCGCCGAGTGAAAGTGTCGGCAGTTCTTTGGCTTCAATCTTCAACACGGCCAGGTCGCTCGGGGGATCCGAACCGACCAGCTTGGCGGTGAAGGTGCGATTGTCCGTTAGCTCGACTTTGATTTCGAGGGCGCCATCAACCACGTGATGGTTCGTCAGAATGTAGCCCTCAGAATTGACGATGACTCCCGAGCCGACGCCCTGGACTCTTTGCGGCGTCTGCTGTTGCTGCGGCATCCGGTCGCCGAAAAATTCCCGGAAGGTGGGGTCGTCCATGAAAGGATACTGCTGTGCGGCACGTGCGCGTTCGGTTGACCGAATGGTCACGACCGCAGGAGAAACACGACTCACAAGATCAGCATACGATGTCTGCACGCCAGCCGGAGTTACAACCGGGGCCGATGGCTGGCCGGAGGTCAGACTCATTTGCTTGCCCTGCGCACTGCACGAGGCAAACGAAACAGCAACCAGAACCAAGCTCAGTAAAATGTGTATGCGCGAAAGCGCTTCTCGATAATTCTTCATTTCTTTCCTAATTCTCCAAATTGTGGATGCAATAAGTACGGACTTTGGATTCAAAGAATCGGAATTCCGTTTCCCAACCGGCAAATACGTACAAAGTCGCTACACGCTTTACAGATTTTTGCGGTCTTTTGAAAGAAGATAATTAGCCACAACAAGGCACAGAAAGGAAGTCATAAACTTAGGTTCAGTATCTTTCCATTTTGTGCTTTATGTGCCTTTTTGTGGCTAATTATCTTCTTGTGGCCTTTGCGGCTGAAGCTGCTGTGATATACTGCGCGCCGTTCAACAACGCCTGTAAATCCCTGGTTCTGTTAATCAAAGGTAGTGCCAACGATCCCTTAATTCACAACCTGTACGCCGTTCGCCCCCGGTTCTTCCAACCAAAATACGGCAGTCTGAGGTAACAGCCCTGGTGCATGGGATAGATTCCAACGGCCACGAGGAAAATTCCGTTCTCATCGTCAACGACGAGCCTGACCAACTGACCCTGATGGGAAATCTGTTGCGCAAGGCCGGATATACCGTCCTGACCGCTGAAGACGGCGTTGAGGGCTTGAGTCTCGCCCGCAAAGAACGACCCGATCTCGTGATCAGCGACGTCACCATGCCGCGCATGAACGGTCTGGACTTCTGCCGTGCGATTCGCGCCGACGTAGAGCTGAAAACCGTTCCGATTCTCCTCGTCACCGCACTTCAAAAAGACACTGAAAGCGCTGTCGCGGGCCTGCAAGCCGGCGCTGACGACTATCTCGAATTCCCTTTTGACTCGGCTCGTCTGGTAGCGAAAGTCTCCCGCCTGCTCGAACGCGCGCACCTCGAAGCCAGTTATCGAGATCTGGTCGAACAGGCCACTGATATGATCTTCACGCAGGATCTGACCGGCAAACTCACGAGCATCAACCTCGCCGGGCAGAAATTCCTCGGTCGCAAGCCCGAAGACATTATCGGCAACTCCTTCTTCGCTGTATTCGGAATAATTCCCGAAAGCAATGGTTTTGCCGGCACCCTTAACCGCCCGCAGGATGCACGCGAGTTTCGCCACCAGTTCGTGGCCCGTTCGGCCGCAGGCGAGGATCGATGGCTGGATCTGATTGTTTCACCCATCAAGGATAAGCTGCACGAAACGATCGGTTTCCGTGGTCTCGCACGTGACGTTACCGAGCGAAAACACTTTGAAGAGGCGCTGCGCGATTCCGAAGAACGTTATCGCCTGCTCTTCGAATCAACCCCGCAACCGATCTGGGTCTACAACGAGGAATCCCTCGCGTTTCTCGCCGTCAATGAAGCTGCTACTCGTACTTACGGCTACTCGCGCGACGAGTTCTTTTCGATGACTGTAGAGGATATTCGTGCGCGTGAAGACATTCCGACGTTGATGATCAAAAACGATCCGAATGACCTCGTCATCTCGAGTCCATGGCGACACCAAACGCGCACGGGCCAAACGATCTACGTCGAAATGAGCTCACATCCGGTCGTCTTCGACGGCAAGAACAGCCGGCTGGTGATCGTCAACGACGTTACTGAACGCAAACTGCTGGACGAAAAACAGCAGCGACTGCACACGTCATTGCAGCAGTCGGCAATGGAATGGCGACAAACGTTCAACGCGATCGACTTTCCCGTCCTCATTGTCGATCTTGCGGGCACGATCAAGCGTTCAAATCAGGCCGCGGAGCAAATCGTCGGTATCAGTGCGGAACAGATCATTGGTAAAACCGTCAGCCAACTCGGTAAAAACCACCCCTGGAAAAAGGCGGCGGAGTTACTCGAGAGCATTCGCGAACATCCAGCCCCGGTGGCTGAAGAAGTCAAAGACGAAGCGAGCGGAAAGACGTGGGCCATCACGCTTTATCACGTCAACGAATTCGGTTCCGCCGGCGAGCGCACCATTCTGATCGCGCAGGACATCACCAAACGCGCCGAGCTTGAAGCTTCACTCAGACAAAGCGAAATGATGTCGCTACTCGGATCGCTGGTGGCCGGTGTGGCTCACGAAGTCAGGAATCCGCTCTTCGGAATTTCTTCTATAATCGACGCATTTGAAACGAGATTTAGTGACCGGACAGAGTATTTGCGCTATACAAATGTGCTGCGCGACGAGATCGGACGTCTCACCATCCTGATGGAAGAGTTGTTAGAGTATGGCAAACCGTTCCGTGGCGAACTGTATCTTGTCGCCATGGAAGAAATGGTGGCACGTTCTGTTCGTGCGTGCCTGCCGGCCGCGGAAGTGGCCCAGGTAAACCTCGAGAGCAGAGTCGAAGACTCATTACCGAAGCTCCGGATCGATCGTCGCAGGCTTTCAAAAGTATTCGTAAATTTGATCGAGAATGCGATCCAACATTCGCCGCAGAAGACTTCGGTCACAATCGAAGCGGAGCGGATCAACGACGGAAATCACGAGTGGGTCCAGTGTGCCATCCGGGATAAAGGGGCCGGAATTACACCCGAAGACCTGCCCAAAATCTTCGAACCGTTCTTCTCGAAGCGACGCGGTGGAACCGGACTTGGCCTGGCGATCGCCCAGCGAATTATGCAGGAACACGGCGGAAAACTGATTGCCGGCAATAATCCAGAGGGTGGCGCGTGTATGATCGCGAGATTCCCAATACCAGTTGAGGGAGACTCTTAATGTCCAGGAACAAGGTATTGGTGGTTGACGATGAGTCGGGTGTGAGGTTTGGCATCCGCGACTTTCTGGAGCAGCACGGATACGAAATCGAGGAAGCCGAAAGCTGTCAGGACGCGCAGAATCTCTTCCGCAATTCGCGACCGGACATCGTCATCGCCGACTACATGATGCCGGACGGCACGGCGCTCGATCTGCTGCCACGCCTGCGCGAAATTGACGCCGGCATTCCGTTGCTGGTCCTGACGGCCCATGGCTCAATTGATCTTGCGGTCAGGGCGATAAAAGAGGGCGCCGAACAATTTCTTACCAAGCCCCTCGAGCTGCAAACACTCCTCGTAATTCTTCAGAGACTGCTTCAGAAACAACGCAACTATCACAAGCAACTCGCCAGTAAATCGCGCCAGGTGCGTCAGGCAATCGATCCGTTTATCGGTACGAGTGCAGCCATTCAAACTCTTTCAGATCAGGCGCGCAAACTTCTCTCCACCGAGAGTCCGGTGCTGATTTTGGGCGAAACAGGAACCGGGAAAGGTGTGTTGGCCCGCTGGCTACACGAGAACAGCTCACGAGCGGACGAGGCCTTTGTCGATCTGAACTGTGCTGGTCTAACTCGCGAGTTGCTCGAGACAGAACTTTTCGGTCACGAAAAAGGCGCCTTCACCAGTGCGACTGCTTCTAAGCAAGGTCTGTTTGAGGTGGCCCATCGCGGCACGATTTTTCTCGACGAAGTCGGCGATGTGGACCTTCAAATTCAGCCAAAACTCTTGAAGGTCCTCGAAGAAAAACGATTCAGACGATTGGGCGACGTGAGAGATCGCCAGGTGGACGTACGGCTCATTGCGGCAACGCATCAGGACATTGGTCAGCTCGTCCGGGAAAAGCGGTTTCGCGACGATCTCTACTTTCGTATCAGCACGATCCCACTTTCATTTCCATCACTGCGCGATCGGATCGAAGATATTCCGACGTTGGCCCAGTATCTTCTCAATAAGGTGGCGGCGGATTTGGGCCGTGGCGAATTAATATTGGACCAGAGCTGCATTGAGGCTCTGCAGGCGTATTCATGGCCCGGCAATATTCGCGAGTTGCGTAACGTAATAGAACGAGCCGTGTTGTTGAGTGAACAAAAACACATCACGCTCAACGATCTTCATTTCGATGGTCACGCACAGGTTGGCGCACCCTTTCTCGATTCGCGTCTCACATTGCTCGAACTCGAGAAGCAACACATCGAACGTGTGCTCCAGGAAGAGAAAGGTCGCGTCGAGAAGGCGGCCAAGCGTCTCGGCATTCCCCGAAGCTCGCTCTACCAGAAGATCAAGAAGCACCAGATCCCCATGTCCAAAGTCTAGACGTCAGTCTGAATACTGGACGGACTATCCTTTAGGACTTGGACCACTCCTATTAAACCCTAGCAAACTCTGGAATATCTATCCCGATAGTAGTGTATCTCCATTGGTCCAGTTATTGCTTAGAGTCGGGCACGTGCCAAGTGTGTATCTTCTCTCGACCCGACCGAGAGACTTGTCTGGCTGGAATGTATGAGCGTGCATTGCCCCGCGTCGCTCTTCAAACCCCACGCCTTAATAATTTAATTTTGCCTTCTGGGCTGCGGCCTCGAAGCAAGGTAATTGTCGAACCCCAAGGAGATTGAAATGCCCAGGTTTTCGAACCTCAAGAACTCATTACTGGCACTGGCGGTCTTCGGCGTGATGGCGCTTGCCCACGGAAGCGCGAAGGCCGATCCGATTTCGGTTTGTACCGGTGCGGGATGCAGTACAACCAATGTTACCGGTTCAATCGTGGCTGGCAACGGAACCGTTACCATTACGATCAATAACAATCTGACCAACAGCCAGGTCGGCAATGTCGGTCAGAACGTAAGTGCTGTCTACTTTCAGGTGACCGGTTACAACGGCGGCGCCGTTACGCTCTCCGCAAGCAACAGCACGCAATCGACCAATATCGCAGGCGGCGGAGCTGCCACACTCGCTGGCGCCGTAAACCCAACCGGTTGGGCAGGCGGTCACAGTGGCAACCTGATCACGGCTTGCGTTATTTGTGCTTTCGGCATCAGCTCACCGGCTGGTCCGGATCAAACCATCATCGGTGGTACTGGAACCGGTACGTATGGGAATGCCAACGGCAGTATTGCCGGAAACGGCCCGCACAATCCGTTTCTAGTCGGCACGTCGACTTTTACTCTGGTCGTTCCAGGAGTAACTGTTAATTCGACATTCGCCAACGTTGTCATCCAGTTCGGTACAACGGCTAATGCGCCGCCGCCGATAACACAGCAGCAAGTTCCGGAGCCGGCAAGCATGTTCTTGCTGGGAACAGGACTTCTCGGAGCAGCGGCTGGTTTCCGCCGCCGTTTTGCGAAGAAATAGCTGAAACTCCCATTCAGTATGTTTCCACAACTGCCTTGCCACCGCAGTTGTGGAAACATAAGGCCCTTAACCGAGTTGCTACTCTCCGAGCGTTCCAGGGTTCGCTCGCTAATATGCAGATGAGATTGATCAAATCGAAGGATCAAAAAAGGGGGATCAAACCAATGAGCAGTCTATTTAAGACTACTCTAATGGGCGTCCTGCTGACTGTGATGATAGGTTTCGCCGCCGCTGAAACAAAAGCGGATCCGGTAGTCTTCAGCACAACAGGCGTCTTTAGCGTAAGTGGCACGAACGTCGTCAACTTTACGAATATCAACGGAACGACGACGATTACCTTTAACGGCACAACCAATCCCGTTAATACTCCTGCCGGCACCAGTTTTGGCGACATCGTTGTCACCACGACCGTTCCGGCAAATCTGGTGGGTCCAGCCATCGGAGGTAACTTCACCCTGAATATCATTCAGGTTTCACCGGCTGGTGCAGGCAGTTTGGTGGGAACGCTTAACGGAACCCTCGGGTTCAATTCAGGCATTGCCACACTGACCTTCTCAACCACATCACTCACCATTGGCGGCTTCTTGTACACGGTTAATCCGAGCTACACGATTGCTTTGCCGGTTACGGGTGTTGGCGGTGGCGCCGGAACGGGTACCACAACCATCCAGGGCACTGTTACCGGTGGTGAAGTACCGGAACCAGCCAGCATGGTGCTGCTAGGCACTGGCTTGTTGGGTGTTGCTGGTGCGGTAAGAAAGCGGTTCAAGCGCTAATAGCAAACAGATTCGATCGTCACTCCGCTGGTGTGCAGCGGAGTGACGGGTTGGACTAAACGCGACCAAGGGTGAATTCCTAGGTCCCGTGGTTAACGATGGAGTTTGTGTGCATGTACGCTGAACCAATGATTCTTCCCCTGGACGCGAACGGCAAGATCTACGCGCTACAGGATGAAAAAGGAAACACGATCGGGACGGGTACTCGTGAAGTTTGTGAAGTGCTCCTTTACATCATCACGAAAGCGGCTTCGCCCAGTACTGGCGGACTCGCAAACGTTTCGGTCAGGCAGCGCTCGAATGTGCGGGCTGCCATTAGTATCTAGCTTTCGGGTCGGGTAGCGGCAACTTCAAGGCTACTGAAGTTGTCGTTGTCATGACTCATCGTTTAAGTGCGGAACGATGAGTGTTACGAGAGCTAAACCCCCTCGCAAATAAAGCTTCATCTCCTGCGGAATTTTCCGGCATCCTTGCTCGCCCCTCGGATTCGGGTGGCGATGAGTAGTGATCTTTGCCGTTGAAGCAGTATTTTATTTCTGCTCGAACAAGGGGTGATTGCTAGCGTATTAAATTGTGAGAATAGTTGTCCCTGGTGTGGCCCCGTGAAGCAGAGTAAATTCGGAACCCTCAAGAAAGTATCCGGTAAACTGAGACAAATGTGGCTCGGTAAAGACGAGAAATCAGCAGAACTGCCCATGCCCCGTCTGTTGGTCGTCGACGATGAAGAGTCGATCTGTTTCTCGATGAGCGAGTACTTCTCGCTGCAAGGTTATAAAGTCGACACCGCCTGTGAAGTTGAAGAGGCCGAAAAACTTCTTGGGGCCACAAGCTACAAAGTCGTGATTCAGGATCTGCGCCTCACGATGACCAACAATCACGATGGTCTCGATATCATCCGGCTCATCAAAGAACATAATCCACAAACGCGAATCGTCGTTCTAACCGCTTACGGTTCGGCTGAAATCGAGGACGAAGCGAGACGCTGTGGCGCCGACGCCTTCCTCCGTAAACCAAAGCCGCTTTCGCAGGTAGCTCAGGTTGTTCAGGGCCTTATCGAATCCCCGTCAAGAGCCGCCCGGCCGGCATAACTGCCACAACAAAGCACAAAAGCCACATTGAGTGCTTTCTGAAATCAGTCAGGAACTGGTCTTCTCCGCTCTCTAAATATTTTGTTTTTGTGTTTTTTGTGGCTAATGAAAATCATGGCTAGGAACGGCGGCGACCGCGAATTGAAGTGGCTGTATGTGACTGGCTTTCACCGAGATAACGTTGTCCTGGTTTTGCAGCACCCCCTCGATTAAGAGAAACGGGTGGTTCACCAGCTCGAGCCGGTACTTGTCGAACAGTTGTGGCGTGACGATGATGTTGCTCACACCCGTCTCGTCTTCGAGACTCAGAAACATAAACCCCTTCGCGGTACCCGGACGTTGCCGAACGATGACCCATCCGGCCACTTTCACAAAAGTCCCATCGCGCAATTTCCTGATGTCGATCGCTCGCTGCGCTTTCAACTTCTTCAACTCGGTGCGGTGATAAGCAACCGGATGTTTTCCGATCGTCAAGCCTGTGCCGCGGAAATCAGCATCGACCCGCTCCGTCAACGTCATCTGTTGTAGCGGTGAGTTGTCGTCTTTTTCGAGTAACTGTTCGTATAGTTTGCCGGCGACGCGCGTCACTCGTTCGACCTGCCAGAGCGCATCGCGGCGTGTCGACGTTTGAATAAAATTCAACGCGCCTACGGCAGCCAGTTTTCTCAACTCATCTTTACGCAGCTCCGGCACGCGATTGTGCAAATCGTCGATGCCAATAAACGCTCCGGACACCCTGCGGCGAATAATCGCCTCGCCTGCCTGCTGACTCAAACCTCGAACGTATCGCAACCCGAGACGAACTGCGAGCGTCGCATCAGTCTGCTCCTCGATCGTACATAGCCAGTCAGAGCAAGTAATGTCGATCGGTAAAACTTTCAGCCCGTGACGCTGCGCGTCTTTAATAAGAGTGAAGGGTGAATAAAAACCCATCGGTTGATTGTTGAGGATCGCGGCCGTGAATGCTGCCAGGTAATTGCATTTGAGATAGGCGCTGGCATAAGCAATCAAAGCAAAGCTGGCCGCGTGCGATTCGGGAAAACCGTAAAGCGCAAACGAACTGATGGCCAGCACGATCTCATCCTGCGTCTTTCCCTTGATCCCGTTTTTAGACAGCCCCTGCCGCAGTTTTACTTCAATCGCTTTCATGCGAGCTTCGGAACGTTTGAAACCAAACGCGCGGCGCAACTCTTCAGCCTCGCCTCCGGTAAAGCCGGCGCAGATCATAGCCATCCGCAAGAGCTGCTCCTGAAACAACGGCACTCCCAACGTACGTTTCAAGACCGGCTCCAGCGACGGATGCGCGTAAGTCGCAGGCTCCCTGCCCTGACGTCGTTTGAGATATGGATGGACCATGTTGCCCACGATTGGTCCGGGTCGAATGATTGCGACCTGGACCACGATGTCGTAGAAGTTTGCCGGTCGCAGTCGTGGCAGGCACGACATCTGAGCGCGGCTTTCTACCTGAAACATTCCGATCGTGTCGGCATTCTGCAGTGCCTGGTAAACGCCCGGGTCGTTTCGCGGTAGATGAGCGAGATCAACTTCTTCGTGGTAGGAATCGCGAATCAGCTTGATCGAGTCTTCCAGCACCGCCATCATTCCCAGTCCCAGTAAGTCGACTTTGATCAATCCCAGGTCCGCGCAATCTTCTTTGTCCCATTGGACCACTACGCGTCCGGGCATCGCAGCGGGCTCGAGCGGCACAACGGAATCGAGCTCGCCCTGGCAAATCACCATGCCGCCGGAATGCTGGCCCAGGTGGCGCGGCAGATCCTGGACCATCTGATAAAGCTGGAAGAATTTACGGATGCGCGGGTGTCGTATATCCAGACCCGCATCACGAAATTGTCGTTCGTTGGAATCGTTTGGATCCTTCCACTCCCAGGTATGAACGAGACCCGACAAACGCGAAAGCGTGTCGTCGTCAAAGTCGAGCGCCTTTCCGACTTCGCGCGCCGCTGAACGTCCTCGATAAGTGATAACGTTGGCGGTCATTGCGGCGCCCAGTTTTCCGTAACGCTCGTAGACGTATTGAATCGCGCTCTCGCGTTTCTCTCCGCTCGGCAAATCGAGATCGATGTCGGGCCATTCGCCTCGTTCTTCGGAAAGAAATCGCTCGAACAAAAGATCCATGCCGATCGGATCGACGGCCGTGATTCCCAGCGAATAGCAGACGGCGCTGTTTGCCGCCGAGCCACGTCCCTGGACCAGAACGCCCTGGCGATTGCAAAACTTGACGATGTCCCAAACGATCAGGAAGTAACCTTCCAGCTTGAGTTTTTCAATGAGGGCGAGCTCGCGTTCGAGTTGCGGTCGAGCTCTTTCATAAGTAGGCATGCCATACGTGCCGGTGTAGCGCCCACGCGCGCCTTCTTCCGTGCGCTTGCGCAAAAAGGAGGTCATCGTTTCGCCGCGCGGCACCGGGTATTTGGGAAACTCGTAGCCGAGATCTTCGAGCGTAAACTTCAGTCGTGATGAGAGCTCGGCAGTGTTGGCGATCGCTTCCGGCAGATCCGCGAAGAGCTTTTGCATCACGGCGTCTGACTTCAAGTAGCGTTCTGAGTTTTGTGCGAGCAGGCGTCCGGCAGTTTCCAGTCGCACGTGATTGCGAATGCAGGTGAAGACGTCAGAAACTTCGCGGCGTGACGGTGTCGCATGGCAAACGCCGTTAGTGGCGAGCAATGGCAAATGATTCCGCCGGGCGAGTTCGATCACCAGATGGTTGCGGGCTTCCTCGTCGCGATCCAGGTGTCGTTGCAGCTCGGCATAAACATTTTTCTGGCCGAACAGTTCGATCAACCAATCGATCTCGCTCTGTGCGTTGGCGACATTGTCTGCGTCTCTGGGATTGATGGCGGTGGCGATTGGACCATCAAAACTTCCGGTCAAACACATCAAACCTTTGGCGTGTGCGGCCAATTCGTCAGCGGTCGCTACACATTCACCGGGCTTTGCGTGTTTGGGCACACGCAATTTCATGAGAGTGATGAGACGGCAGAGATTCTGGTAACCGGTGCGGTTACGGACGAGGACGGGAACGGAGCAAACACCTTTGTCGCCCGGTTTTCTAACACTTATCTCGGCCCCGATATGAGCCTTGATGCCATTCCTTTTGGCGGCGAGGTGAAATCGCGGCGCGCCATAAACCCCGTCGCGGTCGAGCAAAGCCATCGCCGGCATCTCCAACTCCAGACCGGCAGCAATCAACTCTTCAGGCACCGAAGCACCCTCGAGAAAACTAAAAGCCGACCGTGCGTGCAATTCAACGTACATAGCCATCCACAGATTACACAGATTCACAAAAACAAAATCTGTGTAATCTGTGGACTGCTTTTTTGTGACTAATCATAATTTCCTTCGACGAACCAGTTCTCTGTGGCCAGGTCGCGATAGATGCGATAGAGAGTTTGGTGGCCCTGGCGCTCGACGGCCACGTCCCACTCGTCGCGCGACCAGCGATCGTCGCGCCACCAGTCGCCGGTAGTTCTCCATGGACCAGCCACGGCGACGACTTTTCCATAAACACTGCGTTGTTTACCCCACGCGCTGATCTGCGTGGGACAACCCTGACCGGCCTCAACAATTGCTCTCAGTGGCGGACGATAACGACGAAAGCCAAGACATGGCCCATCGCAGATTTCAGCTTGCCGCCTTGCCTTTCTCTGCAGGGCGAAGTGCTTCATGTTGAACGCATCCGGCCGGTGCGTATCGAGCAACTCCGGTGAACCGACATTTTGTTCGCCCACAAGTTTTGCGAGTCTTGCCAGGGTGAGTTCGAGTTTGTCCGGCGCCGGTGCGAGCGGCACAAACAATCCGCTCTGCAACACGCGCGGCTTCACCGGTTCGCACGCAAGCGAAACTGCTTTGACGGCGGCCGCCGGCGGATGCATTTCCGTGTCTAGCAATAACAACTTCAGAAACACTTTGTGATCGCACATCGGATGAGGCAAAGACAATTTGCGTTCGTGGGTGGTCTGATTTTCCAGTTGCAGACTCACGCACAGTTCATTCGTCGCGAGGGCATAAGCATTGAGCGCAGCGCAGAGTTGATGCAGCAGTCGCGCAAAAATAAATGAGAGGGGCTCGAGCTCGGTGAGGGCGTGATCGAGCTCGAGCGAATTCGCAAAAACAGGCGGCGGTTGTTTGACGTGAAGATGCCGCTCGGTTTTGCCGGCGGCAAGTTGCTGCAGCCTGATTCCTTCCTGTCCCAAACGTTCGGAAACACCGGCCACGGGAAGCGCGGCAAAGTCAGCAAAAGTGCGAACTCCCCAGAGTCGCAGCGTTTCCATGATCTCAGCGGCCGTTTTTTTCTCGATGTTAACCAGCGAGTAGTCGAGACGAGCGAGAGGAAAGTCTCCCAGACAGATCAACTCTTCGCCCGGAGAGACGAAGGTTACCCCTTTGAGATGAGTGGCGGCATGGATGGCGGCATCCGGATTCGCGGCTACGGCTACATTGACGGCCGTCTCCGCTCGTCGAACGACTTCATTGGCAAGCTGGTAAGGCGACCCAAATAACAGCTCACACCCTTCCACATCAATTACAACCGTTCCCTTCTCAATCTCCTCCACAATAGGCGAAAAGCCATACGCAAACTCAGATAACGAATCACCGGCCGAGGAATGGATACAGACAAACATTGTCTACGAATATCAGCGAAAATCTACGAAAACTAAGATCCGTATCATCCGTGGCTAAAAAGCCGCCGACATGAAGCGACTTTCATTGCGCCACGGAGAAATCGGACGTTGACGCTTGGCCCGGATCGCATTCCGACGCAGCAGACTGCCTCGCGACCACTCCGCTGCTCCGTCCAGCTCCAGCGTCAACGCAGCGCACGAGCGAGTGCACGCCTCTTCAGAAATCACCGTCAACACTGTCGGTTTATCCTCAACCGTGCGGCGAAAGCGATACCACCACGAAGAGATAATCCGGCGCGCATCTTTTCCCGCCACGTCTCCCAGGTCGAGGATCACTAACCCGAAGCCGCCGGCATGTAACAACAGATCCGCAGCCTTAAAAGCATGTTCGAGATTGCCGCCACAACGAACCCACAGCAGCCGATCAAAATCCACGCCGGCCGCCGTCGCGGCTGTCGGCGCAAACACATCATTCGTATCGATGAGAGCACACGTTTCTTCGTGCCTGGTCGCGTAAGCAAGCATGGAATAGGTCAGGCTGGTGCGGCCTGATGATGCTGGTCCAAAAATCTCGCTAATCGCTCCCCGCGGCAGGCCACCGGTTAAAGTGTCGATCTCAGTGACACCGGTAGAAATCGTTTCGACGACAGCCTTTTCATGAACCCTGAAAGCATCGCCAAAACGACTGGCGATATCGGCTTCGAGCTGTGCTTTTGATAATGCTGCTTTCATGATTAAAGTTATGGTTTCTCTGCATCTTCGCGATATAGGTCCGGTATGTCTTAGGAACCTATGCCGAAAAAATCTTTCAAAAGCCCGGCAGAAGACTTAATTCCACCGCGCCCAACACTTTCCTCGCTCAAAAACGCCGCCGCCGACTGCCAGGCCTGCGACCTCTGGAAAACCGGGACGCAGACCGTTTTTGGTGAAGGGGCCAAACGCGTAAAAGTCATGTTTGTGGGCGAGCAGCCCGGCAACGAAGAAGATCTCTCAGGCAGACCTTTCGTCGGTCCTGCTGGTCGCTTGTTTGACGATGCCCTCGATGCAGCCGGCATCGATCGCAAACAAACCTACGTCACCAATGTTGTCAAACACTTCAAATGGGAACCGCGCGGCAAACGCCGTATTCACAAAAAACCGAACTCGCTCGAGATCGCTTCCTGCCGTCCCTGGCTTGAAGCCGAAATCGCGCTCATCAAACCTGACGTGATAGTGGCGCTCGGCGCCACGGCCGCACAGTCGTTACTCGGACCACAATTTCGAGTGACCAAACAGCGCGGCGAATTCATTCCCTCAACTCTTGCTCCCTACATCATGGCTACTGTTCATCCTTCCTCGATTCTTCGCGCTCCTGACGACGAAACGCGCCGGCTCGAATTACGCCTCTTTATCGACGACCTCAAAAAACTCGCGAAGGCCATCAAGTAACTCCCACGCCGTGGCTTTAGCCCGGTGGTGGTGTTCAGCTGCCTCTATCCAGAAGCGATTCAAAATCCGGACGATGAGGGGCCAACTGATCACCGGGCTAGGGTCACGGCGCGCGACGCGAACCGAAGCTGTAATGGTCTCCCCCGCATCACCGCTTCGGTTCTAAAAAACTACTTGACGTCGCGCTCCATATGTTCGAGAATGTTCGCTCAATTTTCGGTTGTCAACGAAAATTTATTCTGGGCAAAGGAAGAGGTAGTTATGCCAGTAACGGCCAAACAAAAAAGAATCTTTGAATTCATCCGGCGCTATATCGAGTCGAATCAGGAGGCACCCACCATCGCTGAGATAGGCCGGCAATTTCAGATGAGATCGTCTGCCAGCGTCCACGCTGTGATCACGGCTCTGGAGCGAGAAGGGTTAATCAAACGCATTCCCAATGTCAGTCGGGGAATCGAGATCGTGCAAAAGGAGGGTGAGGGCGGTGCTGAAGGAGACAATGAAATCCCTTTACTGGGAATCGTGGCTGCGGGCCAGCCGATTGAGGCAATTCTCAGCCACGACACTATTTCAGTGCCGAAAGACATGCAGGGACACGGACGTACATTTGCCCTGCGTGTACGCGGGGAATCGATGATCGAGGAAAACATTCAGGATGGCGACATCATCATCGTCTCGTCGCAAAAAACTGCCGAAAACGGGCAGATGGTAGTTGCGCTTATCGACGGCAACTATGCAACGGTGAAAAAGTTTTACCGCGAGCCTGACTTTATTCGACTCGAACCTGCGAACCCGCAGTTCAAGCCGATCTTCATCAAGACTCCGGAGAGAATTCAGATCCAAGGTGTGGTGAGAGGTTTGATTCGCAGATTCGATCTTTAGCCACAAGGGCACAAAACAGAAACAGGGTGGAAGAATAATTTATGTCGAGCGTACCGAGTGAGGTTGAGTTTCTTGGGTTTGCGCTGGGTGATTGTACCGTTGACCTGGAGCAAACTTCAGCGAAGTACTTGAGAGTCGTGCATGGTACGGCGCTCGAGCTCGCCATCCACAATCAGTTTGGCGCCGAATACGGCGGCTTCTGGTTGCTGTCTCCTCAAATTACTCAACTGCGCCGTCTCCCCGAGTATTACTCCCCTGAAGAAGCACCACTCGTCGAGTTTGCAATCGAAGCTTATATCGCAGCGCAGATCCGCGAGTTTAGCTTTTAGTCAGTACCCGTTTTCGAACGACGATAAAGCCGATCCCGAGCATGATCATTGCTCCGCCGGCGAGAGTGCGCCAGCCGAACTCTTCGTCGAGGACAAGCATGCCGAGGAGAACTGCGACTACCGGAGTCACTAACGCAATCAACATCGACTTCGTGACGTCCATGTGCTGCACCAGCCAGTAGTACAACAGGAACGCGATTACTGAACCGACGATCGCCAGATACAACATCGCGATCAGTGCCACTGGCGTCCAATGAAAGCGCAAAGGATTTCCTTCGAGCGGAATGCCGACGCTCAACAGCAACAACAAACCAAAAAACATTTGCCCGGCGCTGAGCACTGCCGGATTGAGATGCTTTCCGTAAGTCTTCACCAACACATTCGAGTAAGCGGCGAACATCGCACTCAGAATCAACGCAACACAACCAGCGAGTGCTCGACTACCGGCAACTCTGAGTTGATTCGAGAAAACCACGCCAACGCCGCACACCCCCAGCACTACTCCGAAGATCTTCGTCCAACTCAAACGTTCTGTTGGAAGGTGAAAGTGTGCAAACACGAGTCCGAACGCAGGCAACGTTGCTTGTAGCAACGCTGCGAGTCCGGAAGTGATGTACTGCTCTCCCCAAAACACGAGACCATAGTTAAATCCAAACGAGAGAATTCCTGAGACCGCGAGCAGCACCCAATCGCGACGGGCGCGCGGGAGTTGAATTCGTCGAATGAGGATGATGGAAAAAAGAATGGTGGTGGCAATGACGAACCTGATGCCGGCGAACGTGAGTGGAGGCAGGTCAGCGAGGCCGAGTTTGATAAACAGCCAGGTCGAGCCCCAGATGCCACAGAGGATTAACCAGACGAGACGAGCTTTCATTGCCGATCGCTAAGTCCATCCACAGATTGCGCAGAAGCATTCTGTGTAATCTGTGGATGGCTGTTCATAGTCGGCAATCTATGATCCGTGCGGTTGCGTTTTGATAACCGCGAACGCAGCGCCCTGCGGATCGGTCAGGATCGCAAAACGTCCCACGCCGGGAATGTCTTCGGCCGGTCTCATCACTTGCGCGCCCAGTTCGGTAGCTTTCTGAACCGCGGCGTCGGCGTTCTCGACTGAAAAATAAAGCATCCAGTGCGGCGGAAGTGGTCCCATTTCAGGCGTGAGCTTGTACATACCGCCGATTCCGGTTCCGTCGTTTTTCAGGACGGTATACATGTCGCCGAAAGGTTCCTTCTCCCAACCAAACACGCTTGTATAAAACTCACCGGCTTTGTCGGTGTCGCCCGTGCCGAGTTCGCTCCAGGTGGCAGCGCCGGGAACACCCCATGCTCCCGATCCTTTGTTATCACCGGCCTGCCAGATTGCAAAAACGGCGCCGGTCGGATCTTTAATAACAGCCATTCGTCCGTACGTAGCGACGTCGAATGGTCCATTCATGATGGTCGCGCCTGCGGCTTTCGCTTTTTCGACAGTCTCATCAGCATTGGTAACGGCGACGTAGGTCATCCAGTGCGGTGGGACTCCCTGGGAAACCATGTCGGGCATCAATTTGTAAAGGCCGCCCACATCTTTGCCGTCGAGTTTCAGCATGGTGTAAACCATATCCGGTCCCATCGGATTGTCCTGGAATTCCCATCCGAAGAGTTGTCCGTAAAAACTTTTCGCGGCTTCGTTATCGCTGGTGCCGAGTTCCACCCAACAAAAATTTCCGGGCTTGACGTCGGGTGTCTCTTGCATTCTTGCTTCGGTCATTTGAATTAAACCCTCCTATCATCGGACAAGTACATTGAGGCGCTTTTCAGCGACGTGGAAAACGGGGAGAAACTTTTTGCGTTTTTGGAAAGCGGTAATCTATCACTTTCTGAGACGACGACAAAGCCACAAAGAAAAGCCACGGATCTTCACGGATGAACGCAGATAAAAACAATCTGTGTAATCAGTGAAAATCTGTGGCTAAATATTTTCCTTTAAAACGAAAAGCGCTGCTCCCAGCAAGCTGAAAGCAGCGCAATCCGTTTTCCTACAGTTTGCCGAAGCGCCCTGTAAGATGGCAACTCAAGCATGTACACACTCAAGCTGCCAATTTGTATCCCGATAATCGACTGGCGGTCAGCCAATTTCCGGTCAGCACTCGAATCAGTTTCCCAATCCTCGCACCCTTGCGGGCACGGTGCCTTTAGGTTTTTGTTGTGGTGGCTTTTCCTCCACCGCCGGTTACGCTCCGGCAACGAAGCTCAACTTTCGTTGAGCCGCTTTGCTCCCTTCGGCGGGTCCTTGCCTCCGGGTGCCATCCGTTTTTATTCGGATGGCTCGAGAAAGTCTCGCAACCTTCTCTAGCTGAGCCTTTCGGCTCCGATTAGGGCGTCAATAGAATCAACAGCCGCCTGTCTCTTCTCTCTCTCGGGCGTCACCGCCCGATTGCCGATCCCTTTATCGGTCTCGAGAGCCGCAACCCTCGCGACAGGGAGAGTTATACTCCTACACTGTTTTTAGATCAATTTTTTGTGTGTTTTATTTTTTGGTTTGCAACGCAGAAAATATTTTTCTCTGCACTGCTTCCATTTCTTCCGCGCTTTTGTATTTCGTGCGCGGCCAGAAAAAACCTTTCAAACCATCTTTTCTACGACGCGGCACGATGTGAACATGCAAGTGAGGCACGCTTTGACTCACACGATTATTCATCGCGACGAAAGTTCCTTCCGCCTCCATCGCTGATTCAACGGCAACAGAAAGTAATTGCGCCGCTTCGAAATAAGGGCCGACGAGTTTGATCGGAAGTTCACCTAATGTTTCGACGTGTTGACGCGGCACCAGCAACGTATGCCCCGGAAACAAAGGCCGATGATCGAGCAACGCTACTGAGCTCTCATCCTCGTACACAATCGTCGCCGGCAACTCACCAGACACAATTCGACAAAACAAACACTCATCAACCATAAAATAATTTAACCACAAATCCGCGGCTTTGATCCGCGTTTATCCGCGTCCGACCACTTAATCGAAGCCAGGACGGATAAAAGCCCGCGCTTCCGGGAAACCGTTTTCGAGTCGCCGCCGCAATTTTTCGAGTTGCAATATCAACGGCACGATCGACTCTTCCCGCTCCGGCAACGATAACTGCATCATCCGCCATGCTGCAATCGATCGCTCAACCCCGATCATTGCCACCTTCGCCGAACCGTCTGAGTCTTTCGGAAGATCTTCTTCAAGCTCTTCTTTTCGTCCTGAAAGCGCTCGTATCGTCTTCACCGCGATCTGATACTGGTACCACTGGATGACTTCGCGTGCGTCTTCCAGCGTCGTGTTTTCACAATCGCATTGATCAAACTCCCGAAACCAGTCGCTGGCAGAGTTTGCATACTTCTTCCCTGCCCTGGTCAGCGGATGGTTATCGACGAGCTGTCGCTTGCGTTTATGACCATTCTCAGTTTCTTCGCACACGTCACTGAGATTGACGCCTGCACTTCTGGCCCACTCATTGATCATTTCGTGCGTTTCCAGAAAAATCGCATTGAGCTTTTTCCAGAACGCTTCGTTACGAACGTCGTTACTCTCGAATACATCGTTGTCTTCCTGCTCGGTGGCATAGACCAGACAACGTGAAGTTAAAGGACACCGTTCACACCAACGATCACAATAGTTGTAAATGCCCGAGATCAGATCAGGATTATTGGCAAGTTCGGTGAGGGTACTTCGTCGCATTGATTTGTCTCCTTGATGAGGTTTAAGGTTGGGCTCATTCTAAGCTACTGCGCGACGAAATTACAGCGTCCGAGATGAAACAATTCGACAAAGTCTTTCATGAGTTGCAGGAGTTTGGAATACTGCTGCTAACTGACTCGTCGCTTCCGAATGTCGCTGCCCTCGTCGCCGGCGAAAAGGTGAGTGGCTCGTGGTGGTCTCACAAAGCAGCACACCGAATATTTGCAGTTTCCGAGTTGCTCGAAGAACACAAAGACGTTCTGTTGATGAAACTCGTCTCAAACAAAGTGACATTTGTGCATCGCGAACTGTGGGGGAAGATCTATTCGATCGGCGTCGCGCGCGACGACTGGCAACTGAGAAAACTCTCGCCAGCCGCAAAACAATTACTCAAAACTCTTGATGCTCAAGGGTGCTTGCAAACCAACAAAATCGGTAAGGAATTTGGTACAAAGCCCGGCGAGATCGCGCGCGAACTTGAATCGCGGCTACTGCTTCATGCAAATCAGCTTCATACCGAGTCAGGAGCGCATGCAAAAGTGATCGAAACGTGGCCCACGTGGGCCGAACGGGCAGGCTTTCGCGCGCGCGCGAATGACCCCGTTGCGTCCAGACATTTCATCGAACAACGGCTAAACGATCTTCATAAAAACTTCGGTGGCACGAGCAAACTGCCGTGGCCAGTCGATGCTTAACACCATGAATCAATATTCAAAATGGCGCTCGCTTGCGTTGGTACTGCTGCTCGGATGGACCACCGCAGTATCAGCGCAACAAGCGCAAAAACCACTCAACATTGGTATCGTCAGTCCCAACACAAAGACGGGTCTGAAACTTGAGCAAGCGATCGCCGGTATGAAGTCGGCTGATGAAGCAAAGCTCGTGAATCAGGCGATCAATCTTAGCTGTGTCGTAGGTTCGCGTGTCACCGCTTTTCGCGCTCTCGGCTCGTGGGATGACGGCGCCGAGCATTCCGTGTTACTGCGTGTCAGAGGTGATGAGGAGTCGCTGCGTTACATCGTCTCGCGAATGGGCCGCGATGCGCAGCAGAAGTATGTCATCTACTTCCATCCGGAATCGACTGGGACTATCGATCTTTACGTCCTACGTCCGCGCACACGCGCGAAGAATCTTGTTTCGCTCACAAAAGAATTGGAAAGCGCAGGCATTCCGTTCAGCACGATTGTCCCGTGGCGTGAGACAACTGCGATTTACATCATCGACCTGGATCGCGACCTTCGCGACAAGATCCTCGCAGCCGCTCGCAAACTGCGCGCGCAGGTAGACAAGGAAACCGGCAGCGCGAAGTTATTCGGCGACGACATCAGAGAAAAGGCTAAAACCAAATTTGATGAAGAGATAAAAAACTACGAAACGAAGAATCCAACTCTGCCGCCGCCGTGCGATGTTAAGAAACGCAAACCAAAGGGTCATTAATGAAATAACAGGGAGACTGGGCTATGACAGAATTTCAATCGGTCGCCGTAGTGTTTTCAGTGAGTGACATCAGCGCGACGATTCGCTGGTACGAAGAACAGCTCGGATTTGAGGGCGACCCTTTTCCGTCTACCGAGCCATACGTGTTTGCGATCCTTCGGCGCGACAACGTTGAGATCATGCTGCAGCGCATCGTGGGTTATGAGAAACCGAATTTATACGACTCGCGCAGCGGTGGCGTTTGGGATGCTTACATCCGGGTTGAAGGAGTGAAGGAGTTTTTTGAATTAGTTAAAGACACGGTGCAGGTCGTGCAACCGTTGCGGAGACAGCCGTATGGTAACTGGGAGTTTGAGGTGAGAGATCCGAATGGGTATCTACTCGTATTTAGTGAACCATCCTAAAACCTATCCACAGATTACACGGATTTATTTTCTGTGAAATCTGCGTAATCTGTGGACTACACGGGTCTGACGGCTTTGGCGAAGGCGGTCGGGCTGAGAGTGTTGAGAACTTCTTTTCGTGTGACCCAGCCGCGGCGAGCCATCGCGACACCGTACTTCACGTTGTTCATTGCTTTGACTGAATGCGCGTCGGTTGAAATCACAAACTTGATCTTTCGCTTCCGTGCTTCGCGTACCCAGCGCGGCTCGAGATCAAGCCGGTAAGGATCGCCGTTGATCTCGATGGCCGCTTTTGATTCCGCAATCACGTCGAGAATTCGCTCGACGTCGCACTCGATCGGTGGACGTCGCTCCAACAATCGACCGAGCGCGTGTCCCCAGATTTTGAATACCGGCTGTTGCATCGCACTCGTGATGCGTTGCGTCATCTTCGCCGCATCCATTTTGTAGCGCGCATGAATGCTTGCCACGATCACGTCAAGCTTTTCCAGCACATCATCGGGATAATCAAGGTTGCCGCTGGCAATGATGTCTGACTCGGTGCCACGCAGGATCTTGATCGATACCTGCTCCTGAAGTTCATCAATCTCGTCCCACTGTCGTTTCAATCTGTCAACGTTAAGACCGTTTGCATAGATCGCGGTCGGCGAATGATCCGTGATCGTGATGTACTTCATTCCCATCTCTTCAGCCCCGCGCACCATCGCGTCGAGCGTGTGAATGCCGTCGGAGTAAGTTGTATGAGCATGCACGATGCCTTTGATGTCGGCTTCGGTGACGAGATCTTCGGGAAGGTTCTTTGCAAGTGCGGCTTCAATTTCCCCCTGATCTTCACGCAACTCAGGCGGGATGTACGTCATGCCAAGACGTTTGTAGAGCTGATCTTCGGTGCGCGGCAGACGCGCAAAACTTATCTTCTTTCGTTCCGCATGCTGCTGGATTTTTTCGAGGTGTGACTGCGAACCAGTCTTCACGAACAGAGTAATGCCGAAATCTTTGGGCGGCACGGCAGTGAGCCACACCTGCGCGCCATCGGAAAACTGCGCCACACACGTATTCTCGTCTTCGATATGACTCGAGAGGATCAGTGGAAACTGCAAAAACTTTTCGATTAGCGTCTGCGGATCGTCTGCGCCGGCGACGATGTCGATGACGTCAATCGTCTCCACCCAACGTCGCAGCGATCCGGCCACGCTCACTTCGACAACGCCATCGATCGAGCGGAGATAATCAACCACTTGATCCGCAGTGTTCCACGCATGATGGAGATGCAAACGACGCTTGGGTTTCTGCACCGGTGTGGCGAGTTGCTTCAACAGACGCTCTTCGGTCTTTGGTCCAAAACCTTTCACCTCGCGCAACTTGCCGGCTTCGGCGGCGGCTTTCAGCTCTGCGATCGAGGTTATTCCCAATTCATCCTGAAGGATTTTGATCTTCGGCACACTCAGCCCTGGAACTGATGAGAGTTCGACGATGCCTGCTGGAAACTCTTTACGCAGTTCATTTAAAACTGATGATTCACCGGTGAGATACAGTTGTTTGATCTGTGATGCGAGCGCGTCGCCGATGCGTGGCAGAGTGGTGAGTCGATCTTCACGGACGAGCCGATCGAGATCCGCGACCGCTTGTACTGTACGCGCACCGGCGTTGTAGGCTTTGGCTTTGAAGCGATTCTGGCCGCCTTTCAGATCCATGATCTGCGCGATTTCCTGGAGCGCGGCAGCGACGCCAAATTTATCGAGTTGTGGCTTTTCCGTGGACATGTGTAGTCGTTATGGTGCCACAAAAAAGCACAAAAATCACAAGAGCCTCTGTTAGGTCCGAAACAGGTTGGTAACTATAATCCTCACATCATGGCGATAGCTTCAATCAATCCCGCTACGGGCGAAACTCTGAAAACTTTCAACGCATTGTCTGCCGAACAGCTCGAGGCGAAACTGCAACTCGCCGCGGATACATTTCGCACTCATTCACGAACAACCTTTGCTGACCGCAAACCTTTGATGTTGCGCGCCGCGGAAATTCTCGAAACGAAGAAGCGTGATTACGGCAAGATCATGACGCTCGAAATGGGCAAACCGTTAAAGGCTGCCATTGCCGAAGCGGAAAAGTGCGCCTGGGTTTGTCGCTACTACGCTGAGAACGCCGAACATCATCTTGCCGACCAGATCATCGAAACCGACGCGCAAAAGAGTTATGTGCACTTCCAGCCGCTTGGACCAGTACTCGCGGTGATGCCCTGGAACTTTCCGTTCTGGCAGGTATTTCGCTTCGCGGCTCCCGCGCTAATGGCGGGGAATGTTGGCTTGCTAAAACACGCGTCGAATGTGCCGCAGTGCGCGCTTGCGATTGAAGAGATCTTTGCGAGTGCAGGATTTCCGGCGGGAGCATTTCAAGCTTTGCTAATCGGGTCGGACGCGGTTGAAAAAATACTGAATGATCCACGTGTAGTTGCCGCAACTTTGACAGGAAGCGAACCGGCCGGCCGCAGTGTCGCAGCGACGGCGGGTAAACAGATCAAGAAGACTGTATTGGAACTCGGCGGTAGCGATCCGTTCATCGTCATGCCTTCCGCAAACCTCGACGAAGCCGTAAAGACTGCCGTGAAAGCACGCACCATCAACAATGGTCAATCGTGTATCGCAGCCAAGCGCTTTATCGTCGCCGCTGAAATCTACGACGAGTTTGAAAAACGATTCGTAAAGTCAATGAGCGCGCTGAAGATCGGCGATCCGATGGAAGAGTCAACCGAAATTGGACCACTGGCGACGCCGCAGATCGTCGACGATCTGGACGATCAAGTAAAAAGAGCGGTCGCAAGTGGTGCGCGCGTGCTGACAGGCGGCGCGAGACTCGATCGTTCGGGAAATTATTTCGAGCCGACTGTGCTGGTCGATTTAAATCTCGACGCGCCCGTGTCGTGCGAAGAGATCTTTGGTCCGGTCGCGATGCTCTTTCGTGTGTCAGGGATAGACGAAGCGATCAAACTCGCTAATGCGACACCGTTCGGTCTCGGTTCTGCCGCATGGACCAACGACGCCGCGGAGCAAGCTCGCTTTATCGATGAACTGGAAGCGGGCGCAGTGTTTATTAACAGTATGGTGGCGTCCGATCCGCGACTGCCGTTCGGTGGCGTGAAGCATTCCGGATACGGTCGCGAACTCGCGGAGTTTGGTATCCGCGAGTTCGTGAACATCAAGACCGTATGGATAAATAACGCGGATTGAGAACGATTTGCGCGGATCAGGGCAAAGATGGTTTGCCGTCCCAATCACCCGCGATCGGGAGGTCGCCGTTCTGTCCGAAGTTGAAGACGATGTCGCCGGCGCCGTTGCCGGCGGTGTTTGTATTGTTGAGCGACATGGTTCCGGTGTTTGAGTTGAAGACTCCGATCGTCGCGATGCCATCGCCATTCCAATCGCCCGCGATCGGCTTTACGCCAAGACCGCCAAAGATAAATGACTTGATGTCGAGCACGCCCAGGAATCCATTGCTCAGATTGAAGCTGGAATTTCCGGTGCGGAAAAATCCAACCCCGTCGATACCATTTCCGTCCCAGTCACCGGCAAGCGGCAAGTCGCCATTTTGTCCGAACGTAAACGTGAAGTTTGCTTGCGGAAAGCTGTTCGTTACGTTCAGACCGTTGATGCCATTCGTCAATAGCCACTGACCAGTCGCTGGATTGAAGACGCCCGGCGTGTCGACGCCATTCCCGTCCCAGTCACCCGTAACGGCGAGGTCGCCTGCTTGTCCGAAGTTAACAACGATGATCTTGCGCGTGATCTGCAAAAGAAACTGACCAGTCGACGGACGAAACACGCCGACGTTATCAATTCCTGAATTGTTCCAGTCGCCAACAATCGGTTGATCACCAGGTTGTCCGAATGTGATCACGTGATCGGGTAATCCGGAAAGGAGCGGATCTCGCTCTTGAAACTGGTTCGTACTCGGTTGAAACACGCCCACGCTGTCGTTGAAGGTTGAAGTGAACTTCGCGATGAACGCGTCGGAGGGTCCGCCGTTGAAACTCGTGTCAAAAGCACCAACCGTCGTAGTCAAGTTGCCGTTGGACGAGCCGCCGAGATAAACATTTCCTCTCGGATCCAGTGCGATCGCCTCACCGCGTGTTCCACTGCCACCAAAAGTAGTGGAGTAAAGAATCTTCGGCACGGTGTTGTTGGAGATCGTCGATTGAATCTTCGTCAGGAATGCAGTGCCCTGAAGATTTGCAGCAAGCGGCAATAGCGAGGGGAACGTCGCGCCCGAGGTTGTGCGTCCGGTGATGTAAACATTGCCGCCGAAATCGATCGTGATGCCTAAGCCCTCTTCGCCGTCCGCGGACGTGTTTCCGTTGTCGCCACCGAGAAAACTCGAATAGAACAACGCGTTTCCATCTGCATTCAACTTCGCGACAAACGCTTCGCCGTTTACTTGCGTTGAATCAAACGCGTTTCGCAACGGAAATGAACTCGCCGAAGAATTACTCGCGCCCGTGATGTACGCACGTTGAAACGCATCGACCGCCACCGACTCGACCCGATCGTTAATGTTGCCACCGAAATACGTGCTGTAAGTCAGCGAAACATCGCCATCAGATTCGGTATCAATCTTCGCCACGAAACCGTCGAAGCCGCCGCCACTGAAATTAGATCGCAGAGGCGCACCCGATGGACTGCGCGTCAAGAGATCAGTCGAAGCAGTGCTGCCGACTATATACGCATTGCGATCGTTATCAACGGCAACGCCAAGCGCAATATCGTCGGCATCGCCGCCGTAATAACTCGAATACAACAGCGAATCGTTCCCGCTTGCGGCAGGATCAAAAACCGCGACGAAAGCGTCTTTACCTTCACCTTCGGATTGGCGCGACCACTGAAAAGCGTGTTTGGTGGGCAAACTGTTCGACGCCGTCAAACCGCTGATATAGATTCGATTGGAAGCATCGACCGCGATCGAATTGCCGATGTCAAAACCACGCTCGCTGTAACGGTAATTAGTACGCCCACCAAAGAATGTTGAATAGTCGAGGTCGCTGCCGTCCACCTTGAAAACCGTCACGAAGGCATCGACCATTCGGTTTGGCTCAAGGCCGCACCAGCTAATACAGAAGCCATTCTTTTGATAAGCGCCTGGTGTGACCGGGAACTTGCTGTCGTTGTCTTCATTAGTTACTGCGCCGGTGACGACTGCTCGACCATCTGGAGTTACGGCGATGGCGCGTATCTCTGTGCCGCAAATGTTTCTGACGCAGAAAGTGTTCGAGTCACCGAGGTATGTTGAGTAGAGCACATCGTCTCCGGTCGCATTCAACTTGGTAACGAACCCCAGCGTATCGATTTGCACACCTTGAAACGCATTCTCAATCGGGAAAAAGATTTCATCCGATGAAGTGATGCCGGCGAGGTAAGCGCGACCCTGACTGTCGGCCGCGACTCCAAGACCGACATCGGTCGACTCGCCGCCAATGTAAGTTGAATAAGTAAGAATCGGATCGATTACGAGCGGTTTATTAACATCGTAAGTGCCAACTTCAAAACCGACTTCGTTATTCTCTTTGATGACGTATTTGCCTGAGATATTTACGCGAGCCTGTTCCTGATCCTGATAGATCGTCGGCGCGGATTGGACCATCTTCTCATTGCCAACGTTCAGTAACAGGTTTCCGTGTTCGTCGATTTGTAATTTGTCAGCGCCTTTGAACAGTAGCCGAATAGCAGACACGCTAGCGCCAGGCTTGACGACAAAGTCGTACTCGAGTTTGCTTTGTGTGCCGTACCAAACCATGTCGACGCCTGGCCAGACATTGCTGTAACGGACTTCGCGAAACGTTTCGATGTTTCTATGCCACTTGCTACGGTCGTTGCCGACGAGGTAATTGACTTTGCCTTGCAATGGCTCACGACCTTCAACCTTGGCAGTTTGATTCGCACCGATCATTTTCATGCGCAGAACCGATCGAGACGATTTCTTCGTCTTACTATTTAGTGAAAAAACTGCTTCACTGGAGGTCAGAAAAACCGTGTAACCGCTTCCGCGAGTCAGATACTTGACGGACTTCGCTGATTGGCCCACGTTGGCCTCGAAACGCAATGGGAGTTTCGCGTAGTTCTCATTCGCAGTCAGTTTTGCTGAGACAGTGTCGGATTTTGTGTCGGCGGAGTTGATCGCCGCCGGCTTCGCAACCACACGCGGCAACATTGAAACAGGCAGAGTCCAAACTAAAAGGAGCGTGGAGATCAGTTTCATTTTCTGGGCGATTTTCATCGGGGATTTCCTTTCAGGGATGTGACGTGGGCAAAAAGCAGCGAGTGGGCCACAGATTGTACGGATCCGTGTAAATCGATTTTCACTGATCAGTAAAATCCGTGGCCCAGTGTGTAAGGAATTTACGAGGCCGAGCCCGCACTCGTATTTAGAGAATCCTGAATTCGCTCTGAGATTGTTGTGAGGAAGTTATGAAGCCACGGATTAAACTGATTGCTCCGTGCGCTTAAATACTTGTCTTCACTGCATTCCTCTTGAATAATCTCGGCGCAATGTTTTGAAATTCCGAACGAGTTTGTTTATGAATCGACGCTTTTACTTATTCGACAGTTTTCGCGTTGATACGACGGAGCGCCTGCTTTTCAAAGACAATCGCGAGGTCTCACTCACTCCCAAAGTCTTCGACACACTCCTCGTTCTGCTCGAAAACTCGAGTCACGTCCTCACCAAGAAAGAGTTGATGGAACAGGTGTGGCCCGATAGCTTTGTCGAAGAAAACAACCTGGCCCAAAACATCTCCATCCTGCGCAAAGCCCTCGGTGAAGGTAAGGAAGGCGAACACTACATTCAGACCGTGCCGAAGCGCGGCTATCGCTTCGTCGCCGACCTCAATACAACCGGTGGCAATGACGAAAGCGTGATCGTTCGCGAACGAACGCGGGCGACCATCGTCGTCGAACGTGACGAGGAAGATCCCATTTCTCACAAGCTCGAACAGCGATCGCCGGAGACAATGTATGCACGCAGCGGCGACGTGAACATCGCGTATCAGGTAATTGGCGACGCTCCGCTCGACCTCGTCTTCGTGATGGGCTGGGTGTCGCACATGGAATACTTCTGGCGCGAGCCGAGCTTTGCGCGTTTTCTGCATCGCCTCGCGTCATTTTCGCGGCTAATCCTTTTTGACAAGCGTGGTACAGGTCTTTCCGATCGTGTTCCGATCAATCAACTGCCGACGCTCGAACAGCGTATGGACGATGTGCGCGCCGTGATGGACGCAGTCGGTTCCGAGCGCGCGGCGCTGTGTGGCGTTTCCGAAGGTGGTCCAATGTGCAGTCTCTTCGCCGCGACTTATCCTGAGAAGACGCTCGCACTCGTCATGATCGGCACGTACGCCAAACGAATTCGCGACGCAGAGTATCCCTGGGGACCAACCGCAGAACAGCGCGAACAGTTTTTCGAAGTGATGCGGAAGCAATGGGGTGGACCAGTTGGGATTGATGAACGCGCACCGAGCGTTGCTGACGATCCGCAGTTTCGTGACTGGTGGGCCACTTACCTGCGCATGGGCGCGAGTCCCGGCGCCGCAGTGGCGTTGACGCAAATGAACGCCGAGATTGACGTGCGCAATGTGTTGCCGTCGATTCGGGTGCCGTCGCTTGTTATTCATCGCACTGAAGATCTGTGTTTGAAAGTCGAAGAAGGACGTTTTGTGGCGGATCGAATTCCCGGTGCGAAGTTTGTCGAGTTTCCGGGAGTGGATCATCTTCCGTTTGTCGGCGATCAGGATGCAATTCTCGATGAAGTAGAAGAGTTTCTGACTGGGGTGCGGCACCGGATCGAACCTGATACCGTACTGGCGACCGTGATGGTGGCGCGTCTCGTTGGGGTTAAAGAATTAGTCGAACGACTGGGCGAAGAACGCTGGTCTGAATGGTGGCGACGCCTGCACACGCACCTCAGCAAAGAGATCGAGTGGTTTCGCGGACGCGAGATGAATATGGTTGAGGATCGAGTACTAGCGATCTTTGATGGGCCAGCACGCGCGATTCGCTGTGCGACGGCGATTACTGAGTATGCTTCGCGTTTGGATGTAGCAGTGAGGACCGGTCTGCACACGGGTGAATGTGAACTTGTTGACGGTAAAGTTGCGGGCGCGGCGGTGAAGATGAGTCTGTGTGTTTCGCAAGAAGCAGCGGCAGGTGAAGTGCTCGTATCCAGCACGGTCAAGGATCTCGTGGCCGGCTCGGGAATTCGTTTTGATGAGCGCGGCGTTCACCTGCTGTCGGATTGTGGTGAGTGGCGTCTATTCGCAGTGCAGAAAGGTGGCTAGCCACAAACGGCACATAAAGACAAAAATATGATTTCGTCAATGACAAGTGCTCATTTCCGGTCGTCCTCTTTTGTGCCTTATGTGCTTTTTGTGCTTTATGTGGCTGGTTTTACACAGGAGTAAAGTCATCATGCAAGAATTTGAAAAGCTCGGCGTTTTTTATCTCGGCAAAAATAAATCAAACGACGATCTGCTGCTTTACGACTCGAAAGATCTCGTCACCCATGCTGTCTGCGTCGGCATGACCGGCAGTGGCAAGACCGGACTCTGTATTTCGTTACTCGAAGAAGCCGCGATCGACAACATCCCGGCCATCATCATCGATCCGAAAGGCGATCTTTGTAACCTGCTGCTCACCTTCCCCAACCTCGCGCCGCAGGACTTCGCGCCGTGGGTTGAAGAGGGCGTCGATCCGGCACAACAGGCGACACTCTGGAAAGAAGGTCTCGCCAAATGGGGCGAAGATGCAGATCGAATCCGCCGGCTTCAGGATGCCGCCGACTTTCGCATCTACACACCCGGCAGTAACGCAGGTTTGCCTGTTTCGATTCTCAAGTCGTTCGCCGCCCCGCCTGAAGCAATCAGGCAGGACAATGAATCACTCGCCGAACGAATTAACACGACCGTCACGAGCCTGCTCGCACTCGTCGGTATCGAAGGCGATCCGGTTCGCAGTCGCGAACACATCCTGATCTCAAACATACTCAATCAGGAGTGGTCCAACGGAAAAGATCTCGACATCGCTGGTTTGATTCAGAAAGTTCAAACGCCTTCGATCACAAAGATCGGGGTGATGGATCTTGATTCGTTCTTTCCGCCCAACGATCGTTTCCAGCTCGCGATGGCGCTCAACAACCTGCTCGCGTCGCCGAGTTTTGCTAGTTGGATGGAAGGCGAAGCGCTCGATATTCCGAAGTTTCTGCACACTGAAAGCGGCAAGCCGCGTCTCTCGATTTTTTCGATTGCGCATCTCGGCGACGCTGAACGGATGTTCTTTGTGTCGTTGTTGCTGAATCAGGTGCTCGGTTGGATGCGAACGCAGTCGGGCACGTCGAGCCTGCGCGCGATTCTGTACATGGACGAGATCTTTGGTTACTTCCCGCCGGTTGCGAATCCGCCGTCGAAGTTGCCGTTGCTGACATTGCTGAAACAGGGACGCGCGTTTGGACTGGGCGTGGTGCTGGCGACACAGAACCCGGTCGATCTCGATTACAAAGGACTCGCGAACACCGGCACGTGGTTTATCGGTCGCTTGCAAACCGAACGTGATAAAGCGCGAGTGCTCGAAGGTCTTGAAGGCATCGCGGCAGGAACGGGTCAGAAGTTTGACAAACAGGCGATGGAGCAACTGCTCGCCGGACTCGATAAACGCATCTTCCTGCTGAACAACGTGCACGACGATGGACCGGAGCTCTTCGAAACGCGCTGGGCGCTTTCGTATCTGCGTGGTCCACTGACGCGCTCACAGATCAAGTTGCTGATGGATCCGCTGAAGCAGGGCGGGACACAGGCTGCTGCTGCACCAGCTCCTGCTCCGTCTGTCGCTGCTCCCGCACCGCTGGCGAACACAGCGGCAAAGAACGAGCGCGCGCTGCTGCCGCCTGATATCACTCAGTACTTCATTCCGGTTCGCGGTTCGGGTGACTCAAATGCCGTGCTGACTTATCATCCCACGCTTCTCGGCGCGGCGGAGGTTCGTTACAGTGATTCCAAGAGTGTCGACATGGTCCAACAGGTGACGTTGCTTGCCGCGTTCTCTGATGGGCCGGTGAGTCTCGACTGGGACACAGCCACGCCGGTGGATTTGCCGGTCGAAGATCTCGAAGCAGAGGCACAAGTAGGCGCGCAGTTCGGTGCAGTGCCGGGCGAAGCGACGAAGGCGAAGAGTTATGCGAGTTGGCGCAAAGATCTGGCGAGCTGGCTTTATCGAAATCATCGTCTGGAATTGTTTGAGAGTCCAACACTCGAGGTAGCTTCGAATCCGGGTGAGAGCGAGCGCGACTTTCGCGTGCGATTGCAGCAGATCGGAAGAGAGCAACGTGATGACGCGGTCGATAAGCTGCGACGCAAGTACGCGCCGAAGTTAGAACAACTCGAGGAGCGAAAGCGTCGCGCGGAACAGGCTGTCGCGCGTGAGGCAGAGCAAGCAAAGGGACAGAAAGTGCAGACTGCGATCTCGTTCGGAGCTACTTTGCTCTCTTCGTTTCTGGGTCGCAAGCGAACAAGTCTTTCGACACTTGGCAGAGCGACAACCGCCGTGCGTGGTGTTGGAAGATCGATGAAAGAATCGCAAGACGTCGATCGCGCGGAAGATAATGTCGCGGCCATTTCGCAAAAGCTTGCGGACCTGGAAGCGGAGTTTCAGTCGGAGACTGCAGCGCTCGAGAAATCTCTCGATCCGCAAACTGAACAACTCGAGAAGGTCAGTTTGAAACCGACGAAGGCAAACATCGCAGTGAAAGTGCTTACGCTTGCGTGGGCGCCTTACTGGCACGACGCGCAGGGAGAAGCCAGGCCGGCGTGGGAATAAGAAATATTTTAGCCACGGATGAAAGCGGATTGGTTACGGATGAAAACATTACTTAAGTATGGATTGCTGATCGCGGGTGGGGCGATGGTGTGGGTGGTGGCCGTTCATTATCTTGTTACCAATCCCGCTTCGATGGTTCATCAGCCTGGGACACCGATCTTCTTTAACGTGCTTCAGTTCGCCATGATCTATCTCGGGATCAAAGCCGTGGAGCGTGAGCGAGGAGACAGACTGACGTTTAAAGAGGGGATTCAGACTGGATTCGGGATCTCGCTTATTTATGGAATCGCGCTTTCAGTGTTCTTTGCGATCGTTCTCGCGGTGATAGGAACGAAGTGGATGGCGATCGAACCAGGCGCAGGCAGTACGCCATCTTCACAAATTGCCCTGGCGTTCGTCGGTTTGTTTATGTTTACGTTGATCTTCGGGCTGATCTATTCGACCGTGATTTCGTTCTTCATCGCGAAGCGGCAGTCGGATCAGTAACAAATCACGGTACCAGCACGACCTTGCCGGTATTCTTTCGCTCTTCGAGTCGCCGGTGCGCCTTGCCCGCATCGGCAAATGAGTAGACTTGATCGACGTGCGGATTGATCCAGCCTTCGTCAACGCCGCGCAGGATGTCGCGCATCCACACCGCAACCTTCTCCGGCTCGTGCCACATGTGACCCAGGTTCAGACCAAAGACGCCGCGATTCTTGTTCAATAATGCAAATGGATGAAACCACGGCGTTTGAATCACGGCTTTGAGCATCTTCAACTTTCCTGACAATCCGTTTGCCGAAGCGGTGGAAACTCCAAACATCCCGAGGCGGCCGGTATGTCGCAACGCCGCGTAACTCTTTTTCCAGTGACCGCCGCCGATCGGATCGATAACGAGATCGACACCGCGACCGTCAGTGAGTTTTTGTAGCTCCGGTTGCCAGTCCTGATTGCGATAGTCGATCGGATGATCGAGCCCACGTTCCTTGAGAAAGTGGTGTTTGCTCGCGCTGGCTGTTCCGTAAGTAACAACTCCGATCTGCTTCGCGATATCGAGCGCCGCCAGCCCAACGCCACCACCGGCGTTGTGAATCAACACCGATTCACCAGCATGCAAAGAACCCATCACGACGAGCAGCGCGTAGGCAGTCAGGTAATTGACCGGAATTGCCGCCGCCTGTTCGAACGTCAATTTTTCCGGCTTCTCAAAGATCTGCGTGGCTTTAACTGCCACGAGTTCCGACTGCCCGCCGAAGCGTGTCATCGCCACCACGCTCTTACCGACGAAGGAACTATTTACATTCTTTCCTTCGCTTTCAACCACACCACTAACCTCATATCCCATCACACAAGGTTTTGGTGGTCCGTCCGGATAAAGACCCTGTCGCGCCAGAATGTCAGCGAAGTTCAATCCCGCGGCCCGCACTCGGATCAGAACCTCATCTTCGCGTGGCGTGGGATCGGGTTTCTCCTGCACTTTGAGGACGTCGATGTCGCCGTTTGCGGTCGTCACTATTTGTCGCATAGACCAATGTTATTCTGATCTGCTTCATCAGTGTTAATCTGTCCGGCAAAATATGAGACCAGCACTATCATTTTTCCTGATTTTTTTAGTTCTCCTCGCCAGTTGCACGCAGCAGGGAAAGAAACAACTCACGCTTGCGGTCGTGGCCGGCGTCGAAGGCGAAGCACTCAAGCAAGCCGCCGCCGATTACGAAAAGCAAACCGGTGTGCACATCGAGATCGCGCAGTTTCCTTATTCAAATCTTTTTGAGAAAGAATTGATCGATCTCAAAGCCCGCAGCCGCGCCTACGACCTGATCATGATGGACGACCCTTGGTTCCCGCGGTTCGCCCACGAACAGGTGCTGGCAGACTTAACTCCCCTCCTGCAACAACTTGGACAGTCGGGTCCGGACAAAGATTTCGTTGATACGTCGGTCGCACTCGGCCGCGATCAGAACAGACTCTACGCCCTTCCGTACGTCGGAAACTCGCAGTTATTTTTTTATCGCAAAGATCTTTTTGAGAAATACGCCCTCAAACCACCGGCGACGTGGGACGACGTTTTGACGGCCGCGAAAACGATCCAGGAGAAGGAAAACACAGGCGCTGGCGGCGAAAAGATGTACGGCTACGTGATGCGCGCCGCACAGGGTAACGCTGCCGTCGCCGACTTCATGCCCATCTTCTGGGCCTTCGGCGGCGAGATGTTCGACGCGAACGGAAAGCCTTCCGTAAACAGTCCGCAGGGCATTGCCGCACTCCAATTCATGATCGATCTCGGCAAACTCTCGCCGCCGGGTTATGCGAGCTTCAACGCCGACGACGTTGGTGCACACCTGTTGCAGGGAACCGCGGCGATGTCGATCAACTGGCCTGCGTGGATCAGTGCGTTCAGTGATCAGTCGAAGTCGAAAGTGATCGGGAAGATGGAGTTCACCACGTTGCCGGGTGCACAGAAATCGGGTCAAGCTGAGATCGGCAACTGGCTCATCGCCATTCCACGCGATTCGAATAACGCGCAGGCAGCAGCGGCGTTCCTGGTATGGGCCACGAGCGCCGAACAGATGAAACGTTCGGCACTGCGTGGCAATCCGCCAACCCGCAGATCGTTATTTCAGGATGCCGAACTGCTGGCGAAGAATCCTGCTTACCCGGCCCAGTTGCGATCGCTCGAAAGTTCGAGACCTCGCCCACGCACGCCTTACTGGAATGAAATTGAAAATGCTTTTGGAATTTTTCTTTCAAAAGCCAACAGTGGCGAACTGTCTCCCGCGGACGCGATGAATGAGGCGAATGCCGAAATCGAGAAGATTCTTCAACGCGCACAATAAGCGCGAACTGCTGTTGCCTGCGCTCTTTCTCGCGCCGGCAATGGCGGTGCTTCTCACGCTTTCAATCTATCCGCTCATCTATTCGATCACGATCAGTTTGCAACAACAGACTGGTTGGGGACTCGGAAACTTCGTCCGTCTCTTGTCGGATAATTTCTTTCTTACGGCACTCGCTCACACGTTCATCTACGCGGCTTCAGCGCTCACCTGCGAATTTCTACTCGGTCTCGGTTTGGCACTGCTGTTGAATAATCAGATTCGTGGACGCGGAATCTTCCGTGCGAGTTTGCTGATCCCGATGATGTTGCCGACGGTCGTGGTCGGAGTTGTTTGGCGTCTCATGCTGAATCCGAACTTTGGCGCCATCAACGGCACTCTGAAGCAATTCGGGATCAACACTGAGAATCTGACGTGGACTGCATCGCCGAAGCTCGCAATGTTTTCCGTCATCGCCGTCGACGTTTGGCAGTGGACGCCATTCGTGTTTCTCGTTCTGCTCGCAGGCTTGCAGGCGATTCCACAGGAACCTTATGAAGCGGCGCTGATCGACGGCTCGAGTCGTTGGCAAACTTTCCGGCATGTGACGTTGCCGCTACTGAAACCGTCGATCCTGATCGTGCTGCTGTTGCGCACGATGGATCTGCTGCGTGTGTTCGATCAGATATTTATTTTGACGGAAGGTGGACCAGGTTTCGCCACGGAGACGATCAGTCTTTACATCTATCGCACGGCGTTCCGGTTTTTTGATTTTGGTTATGCGGCCGCGATGTCGTTTGTGTTACTCGCGTTCACAAACGTGATCAGCGCGGTCTACATCAAGTTTCTGCAAGCGAAAGAGACGATCTAGCTTGAGCCACAAACTTGCACAAGCAGCACGTTATCTTCTGTTAATTGTCGCGTTGCTTTTCGCCCTCGCGCCGGTTTACTGGATGCTCACGATCTCTTTCAAAACCGAGGTCGAGCAGTTTGCTGTTCCGCCACCGTGGTTTGTTTTCACTCCCACACTCAATCACTATCACGACGCATTCGTCACCCGCGGCTTTGGAAATTACTTACTCAACAGCGCGATCGTCGCGGTTACTTCAACAGCGTGCGCCCTCGTCATCGGCACACTCGCCGCTTACGCACTGGCACGATTTCAACTTCCCTGGCGTCTCAATCGCCGACTCTCGTTGTGGATTCTTTCCACGCGCATGTTTCCCGCAATCGTCACGGCTGTACCGCTGTTTCTGATGATGCGCGATGTGCAGTTGCTCAACACGCGTTTAGCTCTGATCATCGTTTACACCGGCTTCAATCTGCCGTTCGTCGTCTGGATGATGCGTGGCTTCTTCGCCGATCTGCCACGCGATCTTGAAGAAGCGGCACTGGTTGACGGCGACTCACGCATGGGTGCACTCATACGCATCGTTTTGCCACTTGTAACTCCGGGACTGGCTGCGACCGCAGTCTTTTGTCTGATCGTTTCGTGGAATGAATTCCTGTTCGCACTTGTACTAACGCAGACTGATGCGTCTACGACGTTGCCGGTAGGAATCGCGGGCAGCGTCACTCAATTCGAGATCAAGTGGGGCGTGATGAGCGCCGCGGCGACAGTAGCAGTAGTTCCGATCCTCGTGTTCGCACTCAGCTTGCAGAAATATCTTGTGCGCGGATTGTCGATGGGAGCCGTGAAAGGATAAATGGGAATCGAGTTTAAGAACGTGAATAAGACCTTTGGCGGCACAAGCGTCGTCGAGGATCTGTCGCTGAAGATCGACGACGGCGAGTTCATCGTGCTGCTTGGACCATCAGGCTGCGGCAAAACTACGACGCTGCGCATGCTCGCCGGTCTCGAATCAATCAGCTCAGGCGAGATTCTCATCAATGGCGAACGTGTCAACGATGTGCCCACGCAGCATCGCGACCTGGCGATGGTGTTTCAGAGTTACGCGCTTTATCCGCACATGACGATTGCGGAAAACATCGGCTATCCGCTGCGTGTTCGTAAACTCGAAAAAGCGGAACGAGCCGTGCGAGTGAAACGCGTGGCTGAAATGCTCGAAATCGAATCGCTGCTCGAGCGCAAACCGCGACAACTGTCCGGCGGTGAACGACAGCGGGTAGCGCTCGCGCGTGCAATCGTGCGCGAACCGCGCGCGTATCTGATGGACGAGCCGCTTTCGAATCTCGATGCGCGTTTGCGCGTGCAGATGCGTGGCGAGTTGAAACGACTCCAACATCAGCTCGGCACCACGACGATCTACGTCACGCACGATCAGGCTGAAGCGATGACGCTTGCGTCTCGCGTGGCGGTGATGAAGAAAGGCCGCTTACAACAGTTCGACGCACCAATGAATATTTACAACTACCCGGCGAATCGATTTGTGGCGGAGTTTGTCGGTAGTCCAAGCATGAACTTCATTGAGGGATCACCGTTAACAATTGGCATTCGACCGGAACAGATTCAAGTGCTATCACAGCCACAGGACGGCGCCATTCCCGCGAGGGTTTACGTCACCGAGCAAATGGGAAATGAAACTTTTGTTTTTCTTACCGTCGGGACTAACAGGTTGATTGCTCGCGCGCCGGCTGACTTTGACCGTGATCTCGAGAGTCAGGTTTGGATCACGATAACGAAGGACAAAGTCCTGTTTTTTGATCCAGTCTCCGGAGAAAAGCGGGCCACGGATAACACGGATTGGATCCGGATTTTATCCGCGTCATCCGCGGCCTGATTTACTCGCCGATAACACGCGCCATCGTGGGCCACATCTCGGTCGCCCAGAGCTCATAACCTTTATCGGACGGATGAAAGCCGTCACTCGAAAAGTATTCCGGATGCAAAGGAAGTTCGTCTCTGGTGATCGAATAGATGTCGAAGATGATCACGCCGTGCCGGTTTGCAATCTCTTCCAGTCGCTCGTTGAATCTGACGATCTGTTGTTGATATCCACTTCGCATTGGACCAGGAATACGCGGCGCGCTCGAGATGTCGGGAAGGTTCGTCGCCACGATTTGCGCCGTAGTTTTCTCGCGCAGCGTGCTCAGGATCTCTTCGTAATTCCCGGCAAACTCCTCGATCGTCAATCCGTGTCCGATGTCGTTGATGCCGATGCCGACTGTTACCAGATCCGGATTGGAGGCCACACCACGTTGCAACTGATCGCGCACGAGGTCTTCGGTCGTCGCTCCACTCACACACAGGTTCGTCAACTTCGAACCTGCGCGTCGTTCAGCGAGACGATTGAAAAGTCGCAGCACATATCCGCCCTCGCTTGCACCGACACCCGCACCGGTTGAGTCTCCGAGCGCCACATAAACAATTGGTCCAGTCTTCATTGCTTTATCTAAATTCCCTCTGGTCGCATTGTCATGATTACATCCCGTCAAACTCAGCAGGAGTATGCCGAAAGCAAATACGAGTCGTAGTGGTTTCTTACCCATTAAAATCGTACCAAAATGCCGCATTTCCCTTGACTTTCATCCTACCAGCAGACTAATGTCCCCGCACTCCTTGAGAGACAGGGCCCAGCTGTGAGTCGCACTTCCTTCTGCGTGCTTACGTGCCTCTGCAGCTACGTGTGCGGAAAAACAAGGATCACGTGATCCTCCTTACCCGAGCTCTCTGCAGGACCGTTCGTTCCATTCAGACGATTCAAAAGCAAAGCAAGAAAGGATTTCAAGCATGAAAAAGATTACCCTGGTAAGCTGCTTACTAATTGTGATCGCCCTGCTGGTTTCTTCGCGCTGGGCTACCGCGGTCGACGCGCCTCCCCAAGATACTCTCCCTACTCCCGGTACGAGTCTCGCCGAGGCCCTGACTGTTCAGGACATGGCCAATCAGTCAGACGTGATCGCGATTGGCAATTGCGTCGAGACAAAGAGTGTTTGGGTTGATCGCAGTTTGGTAACGCTTGCCACTGTTTCAGTAAGTGAAAATCTAAAGGGAAATGAAAGCTCAAACATCACCGTAGCACTACCGGGTGGCGTGGATGCTAACCGCAAGATCCCCATCGCCATGACTTATCCGGGTGCACCGCAAATGACGCCGGGTGAAAACGTGTTTCTATTTTTGACTGCTTCCGGTGAAGTTTCTGGTAGTTACACTGTTGCCGGCTTCTCTCAGGGAAAATTCTCCATCAACACTGATGAAAACGGGGAGCAGGTGGTCTCGCGCGATCTGCGCAACACCTCGCTCAAGTCGAATAACGGAATCCATCGTGGCTCTAACAACTCGATTCCGCTCGCCAAGTTGAAGGATGAAGTTAAAGGTTATCTGAAGAACCAATAACTCGCCTTCCAACACCCTGATTCATAACGGAGAAAAGTTTCCCAGGAGGACTTATGAAAAGAAAGCTCACTTCGATTCTACTGACGACGTGCATGATTATGATGAGTGTTGCCACCACTCGCGCGGGCGGCGCACTCGAATCCATTGACATTACTGCCGGAACCCCGTCTCCCATCCCCGGTCACATTCTGGCCCGGGTTATAGGAATTCGCTGGGACGTACGCAGTATTCCGGTTCAATATCGCATCAACAACACGCTCGACCCGATTCCGAATCCGCTCGGCGCGCCGGTCTTGACCGTGGCTCAGGCCACCACGGGACTACAGGCATCGTTCAATGCGTGGAACAATATCCCAACCTCGTACATCAACATGCAGATCATTGGTACGAGAGCAAACGCCGGCCTTGTCGGTTTCGACATGATCAATGAGCTGTCGTTCCGTACCGCGGCTGGTTTCAACGCCATCGCGTCTTCTCCTTCCACAAACTTAATATCAGACGTAACACTCGTGAACGGAGATCAACTTGACGGCGACGCCGACGCCGACGTTTCGAGCGTCATCACCACGGCTCAGGACGTCGATGGCGACGGCGACATCGAATTCCCCGCCGGCTTCTACAAAGCGGGAACGATTCTCGATAACGACGTACAGTTCAACACCAAGGTCAGCAACGGCCTTCGCTTTACACTTGGCGACGCAAACATCGATGCTGTTACTCGATCTGTCGATCTCAACTGTACTGCCACCCACGAATTTGGACACTCGTTTGGTCTGTCGCACACGCTGAACAATCAGAACAGTGCCACCGACGGCGATGGCGCGACGATGTTTCCGTTCATCGATACTGGCGATCCGGATGCAGAACGCGGTCAGGCTCAACTGAGTGCTGACGATATCGCGTATGCTTCTTTCTATTATCCGGAAGGAACGGCTGCTTCTGGTCCAGCCGCGCTGCAACCGGGTGATGTAGCATTTACCAAGGAGTACGGATTGATCACCGGTGAACTGCGACACGGCGTGTTGAATCAACCGATCGCCGGTGGACAAGTGTTCGCCGTCGACCGCAAGGACAACACTGAGGTCGCAAGTGCTTTTAGCGGCACGACGAACCTGTCGTTTAATCCACTCAATGGCGGTTTGTTCTTCGTCCCAACCGTCGCTGACGCAATTCCCAACGGCAATTACGTGATACCGGTGCCGAAAGGAAACTACGACGTGGGTGTGGAAGCGACTGACGGCAGTCCCGTGGCCGCCGCCAACATCAGCTTCACTACTCAGATCGGAAACTTCTTCGGACAGCAGAATTTCATCGAAGAGTTCTGGAACAACAATAGTGAAGGCGCGATCGAGCGCGATCCGGCTGATGCGAAGAACGTTCACGTGAATAACGGTCAGGTAAACTCCGGGACCGACATCACGACGAACAACGTGTTCACGATCAATCCCTTTGGAGCGAGAACGAACATCGGATTTATCAATCCTCCGGCAGGCGGATTTATCTACGCGGTGCAGTTCCCTGCCTCGCAGATATCAGCGCTCAATGGTGGAAATCCGACGCTCATTCAGGCCGGACTTTTTGACACCCTCCCGCTTGATGCCTCAGTGCCGGTGATTTTTGCGAATGCGTGGTTGGCGACGGGCGTCATTAATCCTGACACGACGGCGACGATCGATCTGGCTCATCCGCTTGATCGGGCGGTGACGTTTGTGGGCCAGGATACTGACTTCGCGCCGTTCTACTTCAAGAACCCGCACAACCTGAGTGAAAATATCCGACTCGGAATTGCCAATGGATCGATTCAGAACCTGTTTTTGGTTTTGCAGATCCAGCCGGCGCCATTCCCGGGAGTCAGCGCTCAACCACCATTGATCGGCCTGAGCACTCAGGCGCCGATCCTCGGACGGTCGTTCTTGTCGGTTGACGGCGGACTTACATACAACCGCAGGAATGATTTGAATTTCCGCTTCTCCCTCGTTGCCTCGCAGGTTCCGTAGACGACTAACTTATCCACAGATTGCGCAGATTATCAGTTATCTGCGTAATCTGTGGATGCTTTTCCAACTTTTCGTACACCCACCCGCTCTGTCGTAAAAACTCTGGCTTTCTGCTTGTTTCGGGCATAAACTAACGCTCACGCAGATGAGTGACGATAATCGTCGATCGCAAGCAATACCATACAAACCCGAAGGGTGGCGCGACGACGATGCTACGTCTGACGATCTCCTCCATTTTCATACTCCAGTCGCCGATCCTTCGGCACGCGAGCAATGTCGTTTGCTCGACTTACTTGGCCGCATTAATTACAAAATTCTCAGTGGCAATAGAGTGTATGTAGAGGTCGATGGAATTGTGTACAAAACTCTCTATGGTGGTTATTGGCGGAGCGTTTTCACCGGCATCGAACACTATCTACTCAAATGCGAGCAGGTTTCGAATAACGCGTGGGGGAGAGATGACGATACCTCCATCGATCTTCCGATCGCATATTCGAATGACGGCTGGACCGCGAAAGGACATTCTCTCTCGTTTATCCTCAACCGCGATCTGGTAAGCCAAAGATAAATCCGTACCCAATCCGCGTTACGATTTTTCCTCGGAGAACAACATGCGAAGACTCGTCCTTCTTGTGATCATCGCCAGCCTCGTGTCCGTTGGCGCCACCGCTCAAACACCATCGTTATCGCAACCGATGCCGGTTGATTCCGAGATCACGATGGGCAAATTTCCCAACGGCTTGCGCTATTACATTCGCGCCAACAAGAAACCGGAAAAACGCGCTGAGCTCCGGCTCGTCGTGAAAGCAGGCGCGATTCTTGAAGACGACGATCAGCGCGGTCTCGCACACTTCGTCGAACACATGGCGTTCAATGGCACCAGGAACTTCCCGAAGAACGATCTCATCGCTTTCATCGAGTCGCTGGGAATGCGTTTCGGCGCCGACATCAACGCGTACACGAGCTTTGATGAGACGGTCTATATGCTTCAGGTTCCGACTGACAAACCCGAGGCGATGGCTCGCGCGTTTCAAGTGCTCGAAGACTGGGCTCACAACGTTACTTTCGATCCAGCCGAGATTGAAAAAGAGCGTGGCGTCGTTCTCGAAGAATGGCGTTCGGGACGTGGCGCCGGCATGCGTAACACGGAGAAGATGTTCCCCGTAATGTTCAAAGGTTCGCGTTACGCGAATCGCCTGCCGATCGGTCTTCCTGAAATCATCCAGAACGGCAAACCGGAACGGCTCAAACAGTTTTATGCAGACTGGTATCGTCCGGACCTGATGGCCGTGATTGCAGTCGGTGATTTCGATAAGGCGGCCATCGAGAAACTCGTCAATACTCACTTCGCGTCGATCCCGGCTCATAAGTCACCCAGAGATCGACAGATTTACGACATTCCTGATCGTTCGGACACCGGTTTCGCGATCACTACCGACAAAGAAACTACGACGACGAGTGTCGAGATCGATACGCTCCTGCCGGCCCGTCCGCAGGGTTCGATTGGCGCTTACCGGCAAAAGACTGTCGATCGCTTGTTTTCCGCGATGCTGAATGCGCGCTTTTCCGAACTGACGCAGAAGCCCGATGCGCCGTTTGTCCTGGCCTTTGGTGGCAGAGGTGGATTTCTGGCGCGCACAAAAGAGATTGCGTCTCTAAGCGCCCTCGTTAAAGAAGACGGTATCGAGCGCGGACTACAGGCATTACTTACCGAAGCAGAACGAGTCGCACGCTTCGGCTTCACTGAAACGGAGTTATCGCGACAAAAAGCGAATGTACTACGTAACTATGAAAGACTTGCGATCGAGAAGGACAATACTCTTGCCTTCAACCGTGCCAGTCAATATGTGCGCAACTTTCTGATCGATGAAACGCTTCCCAGCGCGGATGATGAATACGCGCTCCATCAACGCCTTCTCCCTGAGATCACGCTTGCCGAGATCAACAAGCTCGCGCGGGAATGGTTTCCGGCTACTAATCAGAATCGGCTGGTGGTTGTCACAGCGCCACAGAAAGCCGGAGTCATAGTTCCGGATGAAACAAAGCTCGCTGCGAGCATTAAAGAGGCGAATGCAGCAGAAGTTAAACCATATGTAGACACGGTGGCCTCTGCGGTCCTGCTTGAAACTTTGCCCGCCGGCGGCAAGGTCGTGAAGACAGACACGAACGAAAAAGCAGGTCTGACGATGTGGGAACTCGCGAATGGAGTGAAGGTCGTGCTGAAGCCCACCACGTTTCGTGCGGACGAGATCATCTTTCGCGCAAGCAGTCCGGGAGGGACGTCGCTGGCGAGCGATGCCGATTACACGCCGGCAAGTACGGCAACGCAGGTAATCAATTCGGGCGGCGTCGCGAAGTTCAGCGCGATCGATCTCGGCAAGATGCTGGCCGGAAAGGTGGCGTCGGCAACTCCGTTCATCGGCGAGCTGGAAGAAGGTTTGACCGGCAGCAGTTCTCGCAAAGATATCGAGACGATGTTTCAACTCATCTATCTCCGCTTTACCCAACCACGCGCAGACACAAATGCGTTCGCCGCACAGGCGACGCAGGCACGCACGTTCATGAACAATCAGAGCGTGGTGCCGGAGTTTGCTTTCTTCGACGCGCTTTCCGCGGCGAGGTATGGAAATCACCCGCGAAGGCGGACGTTAACTGCCGCTTCAGTTGATGAGTGGAATCTCGAAAAGTCGCTGGCGTTCTACAAGGACCGTTTTGCGGATGCCAGTGATTTCACGTTCTACTTTATTGGCAACTTCGATGAAGCCACGATGAAGCCCCTCGTCGAACGTTATCTGGGCGCGCTTCCTTCGCTCAAACGAAAAGAGAACTGGAAAGACATCGGCGTAAGGCTTCCTTCAGGAGTGGTTGAGAAACGGGTGGAGAAAGGGATCGAGCCGAAGAGTCGCGCGGCGATCGTCTTCAGTGGACCGTTTGTGTTTGACCAGGAAAGACGAGTCGCTATTCGAGCGATGTCGGAGATACTGCAAACACGTTTGCTCGAGTTGATTCGTGAGGAGCTTGGCGGGACTTACAGCATCACCGCCGCGTACGGTTATCAGAAGTTTCCGAAAGAGGAATACTCGATCGCGATAAATTTCGGGTGCTCGCCTGACAGGACTGACGATCTGATCAAGCGTGTATTTGGCGAGATCGAGAAGTTTAAGGCTGAAGGACCGACTGAGAAGCAGCTCACCGATGAACGTGAGGCGTTGCTGCGTGAGTTTGAAACAAACAGCAAGCAGAATGGTTATCTCTTGAATCAGATTGCGCTGCGGACTCAGAATGGCGAGGATCCGGCCGGCATCTGGGTCGTACCGGACTTCTACCGTAAACTCGATGCGGCGACGATTAAAGATGCGGCGAAGCTCTACCTGAATCCCCAATCGTACGTAAAAGTAACCCTCTTCCCGGAGAAAAAAGCTGCTGCGAATTAAGAAGAACGTATCTTGTAAATCCTGTTCATCCTGTAATCCTGTCTAAAATGGTGACAGGATGAACACGATGTAGAGGATTTACAGGATACGGCCATTCAGCGACTCTTCAAGCGCGGTGAGGAGTTGGTCTGCATCCGCGGATGAAAACGGCATTGGCGGTCTGATCTTGAGAACGTTGTGATATGGACCATCAGTGCCGATCAGCACGCCGTGTTCACGCATTCGATTCACAATTCGATCGGCTTCGTGCGTCGCGGGCTCATCATCGCGAATCAGCTCAACACCCAGAAACAACCCCGATCCACGCACGTCGCGTATCAATGAGTGACGCTGTTGCAACGCTCGTAAACCCTCGATCATTCGTTCACCAATCGCAAACGCATGCTCTTGCAACTGCTCCTCGCGGACAACTTCGAGCACCGCTAACCCGATCGCGCACGACACGTTATTCCCACCAAACGTACTGAAGAACTCCATCCCGTTAGCAAACGAATCAGCAATCGCTCGCGTCGTGATCACCGCGCCGATCGGATGTCCATTGCCAATCGGTTTGCCGAGCGTGACGATATCGGGAACCACATCGTACATTTCAAACCCATAGAAATGAGTGCCGATCCGCCCGTAACCTGTTTGGACTTCATCTGCGATACAAACCCCGCCCGCCCCACGTACCGCATCGTAAACTTTCGGCAAATATCCATGGGGAAGCACGATCTGTCCGGCAACGCTTGGCAGCGACTCGGCGATGAAACCGCAGAGCCCCGGTCCTATTTTCGCAATAACGTCTGTTGCGTCGAGTTCGGAAGTTGGCAGCGTGACTGTGTGTACCCACGGCGGCGCACCCTCGCCACCCGGGCCGTTATGCTTGTAAGGACTGAGATCGATCAGCGTCGAAGTATTTCCATGATACGCATGGTCCAACACGATCATCTCGCGGGCTTTCGTGTGTGCGCGTGCCAGCCTGATCGCAAGCTCATTCGCCTCACTGCCGGAATTGACGAAGTAACAAACCCTCAGCGGCTCCGGCAACGTAGCGATGAGTTTTTCTGCATATTCGAGAATCAGCTCGCTCAGATAGCGCGTGTTCGTATTCAGCAACTCCATCTGCCGCTGTCCCGCCGCAACCACTTTCGGATGACAATGCCCGACGTGCGCGACATTATTGTACGCATCAAGATAGCGACGTCCGTCGGCATCAAACAGATACTGCATCGAACCGCGCACAATATTCAGCGGTCGCTCATACGCGACACTGAGATTGCGCCCAAGCAGTCGCCGTCGCTCTTTAACTAAATCCGTTTTCATCCGCGTAAATCCGTGGCAAAGTTTCTTCGATTGCCTTCTGACTGATCGATAGATATTTATTCTCCGGCTGCAGCCGCAGTTGATGCGCCGCCATGCAAACGCTCATCGCCAGTCGCAACCGCACCAGCGGCCACAACGCCTCCAGTTCCTCGTCAAGCAACGCAAACTCGCTCCGGTAACCGCGCACGATCTCAGCGGGATCGCTCTTATCGAGTATCACATAAGCAATCGCAATCGCGAGATCGCCGACTGTGTAGCTGTAAACCATATCGCCGAAATCGATCAATCCGCTGATAGTTAAGCTCTCGGGATCGACAAGCAGGTTGTAATCGTTCGCGTCGCCGTGAATCACACTTCGTCGCAAACTCTCCGGCGGTTCGTACCGGCACTTCAAGACGATCTCGCGCAGACTTGCGTTCTCGATCAACCCGGCAAATTCGTTCACTACCCGATTACCGTTGGCTAGATCCCAGTGGAAGTCGCGATGGACTGCCGGGTGATCGAAGTCGGCGAGTGCATGGGCGAGCTGTCCGAGCTTGCGACCAAGATCGTGCAACAACCCAGGCGTGTGCGGTCGCACCTCAGCCAGTGGCACGCCCGGCAGATAGTGGACCATGCGAACGTAATGCATCGTCCCGTTTGCCGCATTCACCGCGACGACATCCTCACCCGATCCTGTCCGCCGCAGTTTCTGACAAAACGCGACGTGACGCTCGAGATACCGGAGCACTGAGTTTTGCGCGTCGAGAAACTCACGCGACTCGAGCGCGTTCGCGATTTTGAGTACAAACTTTTCCCCGGTTTGACTCGTTAAGAGAAAGTTCTGGTCGCGTTCACTCGGCAACGCTTGCGCGCGCGCATAAACGCCGAAGTGTTCGACGGCAATCGCTGCGGCCGCCTCCACGTCGAAAGCTGGGGTGTGATCAAGAAGTTGCATGCGGTCGCGATTAACTTAATAGAAACGGGCGTGCTTAGAAACCCTTTTCTGCTTTTTGTGCTTTTTTGTGGCTATAATCCGACGTCGATGACACAACTGATCTCCACCATCGCAATCGCAATGGGCGCCTCGTGGGTTTCGGGCATCAATCTCTACGCCGCCGTCGCGACGCTGGGCTTACTCGGACGCTTCGCACATTTGCAACTGCCCGGTGAACTTGAAGTGCTGACAAGTTGGTGGGTCATCGGCATTGCGGTTGTCTTGTATGTCATAGAGTTTGTCGCGGACAAGGTTCCGTACGTCGACAGCACCTGGGACGTGATTCACACTTTTATCAGGGTTCCTGCCGGCGCGGTTCTGGCAGCGGGTGCATTCGGCGACTTCGATCGTAGTATCCAGGTAATCGCACTCTTACTCGGCGGTGGCCTCGCACTCAGCTCTCACGGCACCAAGGCTGCCACGCGCGCGATGTTGAATGCGAGTCCTGAGCCGGTGTCGAACTGGGTCGCCAGCATCACGGAAGACATCGTTGCGGTTCTGTCGGTCATTGCTTCTGTATTCGTGCCGGTGCTGATCTTCGTCATCGTCGGCGCCGGTCTGCTAATATCCTTCCTGGTCTTCAGACGTATTCTTCGTTTCTTCAGGCAAGTCGTGAGAAGCATTCGCGGTTGGTTCGCGCCTGCTACATAATAGTTAGCCACAATTCAATTCTGCGTTATCCGGAGGACGATCAATGTTTCGGGCCGGTTCTGTGTTGCTCTCTCTGCTACTGCTCGCGATTTCTGTCTACTCACAAACTGTCGACTCATCATTCTTCAACGGATTACGATATCGGCTGGTTGGTCCGGCGCGCGGTGGACGCGTAACCACCGTGACCGGGGTTCCTTCGCAGCCAAAGACTTTCTACATGGGCGTCGCCAGCGGCGGTTTGTTTCGCACCACGGACAGCGGCGTCACCTGGACTCCGATTACCGACGGCAAGATTCCGCTCGGCTCAACCGGATCTGTAGCAGTGGCGGATTCAGATCCAAACATCATTTACCTCGGCACTGGATCAGACGGCGTGCGCAGCAACGTTTCGACCGGCCGTGGCGTGTATAAGTCAATCGACAGTGGAAAAACGTGGAAATTCGTTGGGCTTTATAACGCCGGACAGATCGGCGCCGTTCGCATTCATCCGACAAATCCCGACATCGTTTGGGTCGCAGCCGGCGGCGACGTCTTCAAGTCAAACGATGAGCGCGGCATTTTCAAAACTACTGACGGCGGCCAGACGTGGCGCAAAGTGCTGTTCATCTCTGACGCTCTCGGCGCGATGGATGTCGAGGTACAACCAGGAAATCCGAACGTTGTTTACGCGTGGATGTCGCGACTTGAACGTAAACCCTGGACCATCATCAGCGGCTCTCGCGAAGGCGGTTTCTACAAAAGCACTGATGGTGGCGAACACTTCACCAGGATCTCCTCAGGCTTGCCAAATGAGTTGATCGGCAAAGCCAATCTCGCCGTCACCAACGCAAATCCCGATCGAATTTACGCTCTTATTGAAGCAAAGCCCGGCGGCGGCTTTTATCGTTCCGACAACGCAGGCCAGACGTGGGCGCTCATCAATTCGCAGGGCACGCTGACTCAACGGCCTTTTTACTACACGACGCTTGGCGCCGATCCATCGAATGCTGATGTGGTCTACGCGGGCGCCGAAGGTTTCTTCAAGTCGACTGACGCCGGCAAGACTTTTACTCCACTACGCACTCCGCACGGCGACAATCACGACATCTGGATAAATCCTAAAGACAGCCAGATCATGATCCAGTCAAACGACGGCGGCGCGAATGTTTCCACTGACGGCGGCCGCACATGGTCGTCGCAGATGAACCAGCCGACGGCGGAGATCTACGGCATCTGGGTCGACAATCAGTTTCCTTACAAACTCTACGGCGCGCAGCAGGACAATACGACGCTCATTATCTCGAGTCAGGCTGAACCATTTTCCACGACCGATTGGCGCACTGGGCCAGGTTGTGAAACTGGTCCGATCATGCCGCATCCGTCGAATCCGGACATCGTTTACGGTTCGTGCAAGGGACAGTACGGCGTGATGAATCTCAAGACGGGACAGGAAAAGAGTTACTGGATCGGGGCTCAATCACTGTACGGAAATCCCGCCAGCGATCTCATCTATCGCATGCAGCGTGTGTCGCCGATGGCGACGTCGCCGCACGATCCGGATGTGCTTTACTACGGTTCGCAATACGTGCATCGCACGCGCGATAAAGGCGTCACGTGGGAAAAGATCTCGCCCGATCTCACCGCGCACCCTGATTGTTGTCAGGGCGCGAGTGGCGAACCAATCACGCGCGATATTACCGGCGAAGAGTTTTACAGCACTCTGTATGCAATCACTGAATCGCCACTCGAGAAGGGTGTGATCTGGACGGGATCGAACGATGGTCCTTTCTACGTCACGCGCGACAACGGAAAGAAGTGGACAAACGTGACGCCAAAAGATCTGCCGAGCGGCGGGCGCGTGCAATACATCGACGCGTCGCCGCATCGCAAGGGTTCCGCGTATTTTGCGGTTTATCGCTGGCTGCTGGGCGACTATCAACCTTACATCTATCGCACGGACGATTACGGCAATACCTGGACCAGGTTGACTGACGGTAAGAACGGTATCCCTGCCGATTGGCCCACGCGCGTCGTGCGTGAAGATCCGGATCGTGAAGGATTGCTTTACGCCGGTACGGAGTTTGGCATGTTCATTTCGTTTGATAATGGCGCGCATTGGCAGCCGTTTCAGTTGAACCTGCCGAACGTGCCCATTTCAGACATCAAGGTGCATCACAAAGATCTCGTTGTCTCGACACAGGGGCGAGCGATCTGGATCCTCGACGATCTGTCGCCGCTGCATCAGCTCTCGTCGCAAACAAAAACCTCTGATGTCACGCTCTTCAAACCACGCGACGGTTATCGCACTCGCGTTGGTCCAACGACGCTTGGCCCAGTTATCGATTACTACCTGCCGGCAACGCCGACAAATGCCGTCGTGATTGAGATCCTCGATACAAAGGGAACGGTGCTTAATTCCTACAACAGCGATACGGCGGTGCGTCCAGGACGCGGTGGCAGCGGCGCAGCCATGCCGGGTGTCGGCGGTGCTGGACCAGAGTCACAACTCGATCCCGATGCAGCGCCGGTGCGACGTTTCTTCCCGCCACCGCGAGTCACAAAAACAGCCGGCCTCAATCGTTTTGCCTGGGACGTTCGCAACCAGGGGGGTGTGACGCTGCCACCGGGCCAATATCAGGTGCGACTAAAATCAGGCACCACGAACCTGACGCAACCTTTTAACGTGGCTATAGATCCAAGAGTCGCGGCCGATGGCGTAACGCTGGCAGACCTGCAGGAGCAGTTTGAGCACAACATGCGCATGCGCGACCTCGTCACGAGTGTTAATCAGCTCGTGATGCGAGTGAGAGAAGCTATCGGTAAGTCGCCCAACGACCAGCGATTACTTACGCTTGCCGGCAAACTGTTAACTGAACCGGTGCGTTACGGAAAGCCTGGTCTCCAGGCGCATATCACCTATCTCGCCAGCATGACGTCGAACGTGGACCAGAAGATCGGGCGCGACGCGATCGAGCGCTATCAGGTGTTAAAGAAGGAACTGGACGCCCTCAGCGCCGAAGCTGACCGCATGTTTGGAACAAATTCATCGACAGTTGGCGACGCGCCGCGGTAGTCTTGGTTCGGCGGCCCGAAGTCGCCCGTTAGGTAGTCCCCCGACGATGAAACGAAGAACGTTCCTCCAGATGTCGATTCCCCTCGCGGCAGCAAGTCTAGCTCTGCCCGCCTGCAAGCGAATCGAAGGTTCCGTAGAAAAGCCGGTGTATCCGCTGGTTCTGCAGGGCGGACGTGCATTCATCGACGGCCAGTGGCGCACAACCGACGTCGGCATCGACGAAAACAATAAACTTCGCTTCGGCGTCGACCTGCGTGGATCTGAGACATTGAACATTACCGGTCGAATAGTCGCGCCGGGTTTCATCGATATTCTTGCCGACAACTCGAGCTCGCCTGAGTCGACCTATCAAATCTTCGAGAAGTACAAGGTTTCAGACGGCGTCACGACAGCGCTGCAAATGCACGGCGGCAGTGCTGATTGCGGCGCTTACTATCGTTACTTTTCAAATCGGCCGCACTCGATCAACTTCGGTGTTTCAACTTTCGTGATGGCGTTGCGCGCACGTTCCGGCGCTCGCAAACAGATTGAGAAAAATCTCGACGAGGGCGCGCTCGGAGTCTCGCACAGTCTGGAATATCAGCCCGCGCCTTACGCAGAGATGTTGGAATACGCGAAGCTCGCAAAGAAGTACGAGCGCCCGATGTTTTTGCACTTGCGTTACTCCTCGAGTGAAAAAGAGTTGGACGGTGTTGATGAAGCGATACGACTCGCGCGGGAAAGCGGCGCACGCCTTCACATCGATCATCTTCACTCAACCGGCGGCACGTTTCACATGGAACAGGCGCTGGACAAGATTCGCACCGCAAACGCTCAGGGTCTGACAATCACGACCTGTGTTTATCCTTACTCTTACTGGGCCACGTATCTCTCAAACAATCGCTTCGGCCCCGGCTGGCAGGAACGTTACGGCATCACTTACGAAGATCTCAGAATCGTCGGCAGTTCCGAACGACTAAACGCGCGCAGCTTTGCACATTATCGCAAGACGTCGGCGCTGGCTGCTGTGCCTGAAGGCACGATGCCACTCAATAGAACCGTAGACCTCGCGCTTAAAGAGGATTTCTGCATGATCGGTTCTGATGGCGGTATCCAGTTTGAGCCGCGCGCCAACTCTCATCCACGCGGCGCCGGTTGCTTTGCCACCGCTATTCAACACGCGTTTGACATCGGCATGCCGCTCGAAAAGATCATTCACAAGATGACGGCTTTGCCTCGCAGCGTCGTCGCTCCTGCGCTGAAAGATCGCGGCATACTCGAAGACGGTGCGGTCGCTGATCTCACGGTGTTCGATCCCGCCAAGATTCGCGGCAACGCAACGATCGAGAACCCAAATCAGTTTTCGTCAGGAATCGATTTTGTGATCGTCAACGGACGTGTTGCTTACAAAGACGGCAAGTTAGCGAACAAACCGGGCGTCGCCATCAAGTCATAGGACAATGCCGAACCCACGCGCCAAATCCGTCTTTTTCTGTTTAAATCTGTGGCTTGCTCTCCTGCTGCTATTCAATTCCGTATTTGCGCAAAAACCACAAATTAGTGATCTGGTCCACCGTGAACTGGGAAGCAAAGTAAGTGTCGACGATTATCTAGGCGGCGATTTTAACGGCGATGGGTTTGCCGATTTAGCCATCAATGTCAGTGTCGACGATGCCAGGGACGAGCTGCAACAACATGGAATTCGGTATGTCGATGTCGACCCAAGGGGCAAGACAAATGGACGGCAAGGTCCATTTCCTGAGTGGCATCATTGCGCGGCCGTGGTCTTTCTGCACGGCTCATCGAAGAAATGGGATCCGAATTCAATAACGCAGAAGTTCTTGATCTACGAATGCTTCACTCCCTTTAGTTTTATTCCACACGGACAACGCATCCGCCGAGGCAACGGCTCAGTTGGACCAACACCGAAACCCAAAGGTGATTCAGTTCTCCTGCATTTGGAGAGCGGCGGTACCCTGCTTGTCTACTGGAATGGCCGCACCTATCGTGGATTCGGCATCCGCGGTGGAGACTGACGCTATCGCTTACAGCAATTTTCCCAACGCGTAAGGCAACATCTTGCGCCACCAGGGCCAGTCGTGGTCCACATCCTGTCCCCAAAGATCCAACGTGTGAGGAATTCCTTTGGCGTTAAGAATGTCTGACAGTGTGCGACTGCGTTCGGGAGCTTCGTAATTCCCTTGCCCTGACATGATCAGAATCTTGTCGGCCTTTTGAAGCATTGGCAGGAAGTAGTCGTCGTTGAGATTTGACAGGTAGTCGACGGGATTATTGAAGTAGACGTTGTCGTCGTAATAGTCCTTTAAATAAGCGCGCACATCGTAGCTGCCGCTCATCGCGATCACACCACGAAATAGATCGGGATGTTTGAAGTAGGCATTCGCCGACAGAAACGCGCCCAGGCTCGCGCCGGTAGTTAACGGACGATTCTCGCCCTCGCCGCAATCCTTGCGAATGAGCGGCAATACTTCGTCAGTGATGTAGCGATCGTAACGGGTCAGCAATTCCGCTTTGAGATTCGGCGGCATCTTGTCGTTCAGGAGACTGTAACGATTGACGCTATTGATGGAATACGCGCGCAGTTTGCCGGCCTCGATAAACGACTTGATCGAATCGACGAGGTAAAAGCGTTCATATTCGAGGTAGTCGGCGGCTGCCGTAGGAAACATGAGCAGCGGTGGTCCATCGTGCCCGTACGAGACGAGCGGCATTTCGGTGTTCAGGTTTGGGCTATACCAGGCAGTGGTGCGACGTTCCATCAGGGGACCTTTCTCAAGGGAATCGGGCTGGAGATATTCTCGCAGATTGTGGCGAAGCGCAAGTTTGGAAGCGGTTTGAGTGGTTGACGCTCACGGACCCTTTTGCTATAAAAACGCTTCGCGCCCTGCACATAGTCTGTTGGAGACGATGTGAGGGCGCTTATTCCGCAGTAGCTCAATGGCAGAGCATTCGGCTGTTAACCGAAGGGTTGTAGGTTCGAGTCCTACCTGCGGAGCCACGATTTCGAAGGCCGCTGGAACGTTCCGGCGGCCTTTTTTCTTTGCCAGCTGACAATAATTTACGTTTTAGGTGAACGGCGGCGCGGCGGAGTCCTTAGACTGAGCAAGTCAGCATGTCGGGTGTTCAGCATATAGCTCAATTCCTGATAGGAAATTCTGAGAGCGCGTGCGGAGCGAGTAACGCTCCCCTTATTAGTCTCGAGCGCATGTTTGATCAGGTCATGCTCGAGGGCTTGTATTTCTTCCGACAAGTTTCGCCCAGTAGTAACATTCTTGTGATCCATCACGGCGAGCCGCTCTTCCATTTCCTGAAACGCCGCCAGGGCGGCTTCTGCCGCGCGATTGCGAGAGCCAATCTTTTGAGATAGACGAACAGCGCGACGGAAAGCAGTAAGCGCCATGCCATAGTTTTCGAGTCGAGCCAAAGCCCTTCCGTGGGTTGTCAATGACTCAGCTAATTCCGCTTGCATGTCGCTCTTTTCCAGAGTTCGCACAGACGAATCGGCAGCTTTTTCGGCCTCAACATAACGTCCCTGTTGGAGAAAAGTGCGAGCGCGAGTTTCATCAACCTGGGCCACTGCGCCTTTGTCTTTTAGGCTCGTAAAGATGCGGCGAGCACGGCTTAAATGTTCATGTGCTTCTTTGAAAAAATTGATTTTGAGATATAAGAAGCCGAGATTGTTTTCAACATTCGCACGGTAACGTTTATGGTCTGCTTGTTCAAAGTGATAACTTGCAGCGGCGTATTCGACTAAAGCGCGATCAAGATAGTCTCCAGGGCCTTCCGACTCCCAAAGATTCTCAAGCGCATCTCCAAGAGTTTGGTGATAACAACCGGTGAGTGTTTGGTTGCTGATCTTCTCAAAAAGAGCGGCGTTCTCCGTGAGAAAGCGTACTGCTTCGTGGGGGCGACGTGCATATTGCTCAACCATGGCCAAGCGTTGTATGGCTCTAGCCTTTAACTCAATCTCATTCGTCAAATATGCGAGCGCGAGCTTTAGAAGATCGGACGCGTTGTCGTATTCGCCCGTGCGCCAATAACTCAGAGCAAGTTCTGTCTGCGCTTCGGCTATCTTCTTTTTGTCTCTTTGCGATTGGAATATGGTGAGGCTTTCACTGATCAGATCCCTGGCTGTCTGCTGCGCATCTTTGATCTGATTACTACTCCCGATTACGCCCGTCAGCGCTCCCACCCGCAGGAGGACTTCCGCAGCGGTGCTTCGGTCCAAGCCTTCGAGATTAGGGCGCTCGCCCAGGCGCGGCCACAAACCACTAAGCAGTTCCTGTGCTTCCTCATACTCCCCTCTGTTCTCGAAGTCTCTGGCGAGATCGCAGCATAGCTTCGCCCGGCTTCCCACACTGAGTTTTGGGTTTACTAATTCGCGCAAGAGTGAGGCCCGTAAAGTCATGTGAGAGCCAAGTTTCGATGTTGATTCGCTGTTGATTGGGAGGAAAGCGGCGCGGGTAAATCTAACGCAATCCGTCATGCTCTTGCAAGAAAAGTTGCTGTGATCTAGGGTGCGACGCAAAAGTTTTGCATTACTCTCAAAGATGCAAAAGTTTTGCATTTCTTTTGGAGGCACCAAAAAATGAAAAGTTTACGCCAGACGTGCGCTGTCGCGATCCTGAGCATGGCACTAGCCGTTTCTGCGTTTGCTGGTCAAATAGGCTCTCCTGGTGCTGCATCAACCGCACCAGGAGGAACATCTCCAGATAATGGCTCGGCGGTGGACGGGACAATATCCTCTCCCGGCGCTCCGGCACCCGCGTCGGAGGGGACATCAGTATCCTGCGTCGCGACGACCATAATCCTTACGATAGTTAGTTTGAGGCGATAGAGGATTCCTCCGGTTTTTTGCTGCGGAGAACAACCCGCATCGTGCGCGGGAGTAGTAGGAGTGTGTCTCTACTGCGTGCGTAGAATTTTGCATTGTTTGAATCTTGCGTGAGCTGTGTAATTACGCTTAAAAGGTTCGGTGCTGTTGGACCAGATCAGTGAGGCCGCGAACAAGAATCCTCAGGCCATATGAATTCTGCATGCCGAAGAAAGTCCGACAGTTGCGGACTTCGTGCAAGAGATTGCCGAGCACGAAAGCTGGAACGTTGAAAACTGCATAGACGGAGGCAGCACTGGAAGAACTCGTCGGCGACACGTAACACGATCGCCTGTTGGTTAACTTTGAACTGCCTGTTTTGAATGGACTAGAGCTAATGAAGCACACGTTCGAACCATGCCTCATCGTCGATGTATGCCTATTGTGATGATGTCAGGCACGCTCTCTGAAGCCGTAGCACGTAAGGCTGGTAAGCGCATTTCTGCGCAAGCCACAGGACATTGGGTTACTGGTCGAGACCATAAATCGTCTGTTGGATCTGAATGCTTGAAAGCACCTTGAAGCCCTCGCAGTGAGATCCGTCCGGGAGGGACGTGATCCTTCACTCTGAGCCATTCGCGTGGCGGCGCAAACGTTATCGCGAATGGCTCTGCGGGGCTAGTAAGACACAATTTTTAGACCGCTCTCGCGGCCATCGAATCCTCCTGGGGGCAGAAGCCACTCGCGAATGTTGGGCAGCAAGGACGCGTGCTGTCGCGAGTGGCTTCGGAGGCTTTAAAGATTTCTCGCGCGTAAAGATGGGGTCAATAGAACAACCGGATTTCCCATGGCTTTCGGCCCCGTCTAATGCTTTGACACTGCGGCACTGGGGGATGCGAGGCGGTGACAAACCAAGCATCTTTCAGAACGCAGAGCCACTTGCCTAAGAGGGGGTTTGCAAGTGGCTCTGCGAAAGGACTCGCCATGGTTAATGAGATGACGTGGCGAGAGGACTGACGCTACCCGATTGGCCAGAACCAAGTCGGCCCAATATTGAGATCCCACACTAGATCTTCCGAGCCCAGAGTGTGGGTTAAGGGGCGTCGGTGTCTGAATAGTGAGGGGACCACGGCGCCCTGAATCTTAAGTCGGATCGTAGCCATGAGCGAAAGTTTACTGGCGGATAAATACCCTTTACAAGAATCGGAAGTAACTGCGCTCGCTTATGCGGCGCAGAAACAATTTAGGGTTACAGAACCAAGCACCTCTATCGTTCTCGTCAGTAAAAGTTGCGAAGATTGTCCAGTGTGCGGAGCCACGACTTGACGAAGACCGTTGGCCTTTCTTCTTTGCCAAGCTGCGCCCGTAATTGCAAAGGTATCCAAGCTCGTGTCTATTGGGCTGATGCTAGAAATCTCAGTGCTGAGTGCGAACCTGAAGTGTCAGAAACTGGGAGAGTTGGTTACTCCCACCGGAAAGATCGTTGCTTGTGGTCCCTTTGTTTGTCCTCAGACATCCGCCTTCACTGTTCAGTCGAGTCCAGATCGCTATCCAGCGGTCCTGACTCATACCCGGCAAGATGTAATTGACATCCTTCGCGGATTCAGCCGAAAATGCCCTCGTCCAGATCTGCTGCAACGATCAAGCGCTGAGTTCCGACCAACTTACGCGCTCTGTCACCAGGGTCATCAGTCAAGAAACGTTTTCTTAGTCTTCACCATTGATTTTGAGAGCTCCTGGAAGTCGCCCGGTTCTTCCCTGAATCCTCTCACCAGCTAGCAAGGCTTTCGGAGTAAACAATGATCTCACTCACTCGCTCCCTCTCCCGCATCAATTACCGTTTCTTTTTAATCGGATTTGCTTTTGTGATCGCGACGTTGGCGAGCGTGATATACGTCGCTGCGGGCAGTGACGATAGCGAGACTTCAGCTACCCGTTTCGTCCCGGCAGCGACGGATGCATCGAAAGCCAAACTTGCCGAACGCTTCGGTCAGTTACCGCTCAGCTTTGAAACTAATAAAGGCCAGACGGACTCGACCGTTAAGTTCCTTTCGCATGGACCGGGTTACGATCTGTTTCTCACCGGCACTGAAGCTGTCCTTAGCCTGCAAAAGTATCAAACTCAGCCGATCGATAATCACCAGCCACCGGCGTCGCCCAATACTCCTGTAGCCGGCACAAACGTGCGCGAAGGCTCAGTGGTGAGATTGAAGATGATCGGCGCCAACGCCGATCCGCGCGTGGAGGGCGAGGACGAACTGCCTGGCAAAGTGAACTACTTCACCGGCAACGATCCGGAGAAGTGGACGCGCAACATTCCCACCTATCGCAGGGTCCACTACAAAAATATCTACCAGGGAATTGACATCGTTTATTACGGTAACCAGCACGAGCTTGAATACGATTTCGTCGTGGCGGCAGGCGCCAATCCGAAACTCATAAAGTTCAGCGTTGCAGGCGCCGAGCGCATGCGCCTGGACCAGGACGGCAATCTGATACTCACGTTGAAGCATGGTGAAGCGCAACTGAAAAAGCCGTTTATTTATCAGCTTACTGATGACGGCAGCCGGCGCGAAGTAAAGGGTTCGTATGTGATCGATGGGAAAGTAATCAGGTTCAACGTGCGCGGAGCTGATTCCGGCAAACCATTGGTAATCGATCCGGTCCTTTCATATTCAACGTATTTAGGAGGCAGGTCCAACGAACAGGCGGTCGGTATCGCAGTCGACGCTCAGGGCAACGCATACGTCACGGGAACGACGCAGTCTTCGATCTTTCCCACGACAGCCGGAGCCTTCAAAAGAAGTGATTTTGGCGGCGCGTTTGTCACCAAGCTCGATCCAACCGGCAGTAGTTTGGTTTACTCGACATTTCTCAATGGCACCGGGGGAAGCGACGGGCTTTCCATTGCTCTCGACGCCGCGGGAAACGCTCACATCACCGGTTCAACTACGACGAACGACTTTCCTGTCGTTAACGGCTTGAAGACAAGTGCAAACCTCTTTAAGACTATCGACTCCGCCTCCAACTGGAACAATAACAACACCGGGCTGGTTGGCGAATTAAATGCAATCGCGGTCGCGCCGAGCGCTCCGAACACGATTTATGCGGGCACTCAACATGGACCATTCCGCAGCACCGACGCCGGCGCAACGTGGACCAAAACGCCGACGACAGGTTTGCCCACCTTCTTAGCTCCCCTGGCGATCGCCGTCGATTCTGCCAACGCGGCGGTTGTTTACGTCGGGCTGGGATTCGATGGTGTGTTCAAGTCAACTGACGGCGGTAACAACTGGAGCACCGTTAATGTACCGGTGAACGGTGGCGGTGTTTTTACGATTGTCATCGATCCTTCAAATGCTTCAACCGTGTATGTGGGTTCAAGTAGAGGTGTGTTCAAGAGTACGAACAGCGGCAGCACCTGGACCGCCATAAACAACTTTGGCCCATCGGGAATTCCTTTTGTTCGTGCCCTCGCCGTCGATCCAACAACACCGACAACGATCTATGCCGGCACAAACGGCAACGGCGGTTTCTTCAAAAGCACCGACGGTGGCCTTAACTGGACCGTGATGAACACCGGCTTAAGTGGCGGCAGTTTCAGCGTCGTAAATGCGATTGTCATAGACGCTTCTAATCCCGCGACGATTTATGCCGGTCATGGTTTTTCAGGTGTGGGTGGCGGTATCAGCAAGAGCATCAACGGCGGCGTCTCATGGACGCAGGTCAATAACGGCGTGCCTAATACGGAGATCAACGCGCTGGTCCGTGACCGCTCGAACAACGCCACTCTTTATGCGGCAACCACCACTGCCGGCATTCTCAAAACCATCAATGGAGGAGATTCGTGGACCAGCGCAAATACCGGTTTCTGGAAAAATGATGTTCACGCCCTCGTGGCCCATCCTTCCGATTCAACGATCCTGTACGCAGGGACAAGGGGAACTGATTCCCGCGATGGGTTTGTTGCCAAATTGAATTCGTCCGGTTCGGATTTGTTGTTCTCAACTTATCTCGGAGGCAGTGCGAACGACGTGGGCAATGGTATTGCCGTCGACAGCAATGGCAATATCTATGTTGTTGGACAAACAACCTCGAGAAACTTTCCCACTGCCAATGCAGTTCAACCCGCTTTCAGTGTGACTGAGAACTGCACCAACGGCTTTGTCACGAAGCTGAACCCGTCCACACCGGCTTATGTTTTTTCGACGTTTCTGAGCGGCAGCAAGTGTGACACCGCGAACAGCGTCGCACTCGATCAAGCGGGGAACGCTTACGTGACTGGAAACACCGGCTCCTCTGATTTTCCTAAAGCCAATCCTTTCCAGCCAGCCCTTGGTGATACTTTCTTTGGAGATGCCTTTGTTACAAAACTCAACAGCACCGGATCTCTGACTTATTCAACTTATCTTGGCGGGAATGGTTCCGACACGGGATTTTCAGTTGCGGTTGACGTTTCCGGAAACGCTTACATTACCGGCGTCACTTCTTCAACAAACTTCCCTACGGCTAATCCGATTCAAGCCAACAACGCCGGATCCGGGGAAGTCTTTGTAACAAAACTGAATAGCTCAGGCTCAGCACTCGTTTATTCGACTTATCTTGGCGGAAGCGCCAGCGATACCGGGCGCGGAATTGCCGTCGACGCAAGTGGCAACGCGTATTTAACCGGCTTCACTAGCTCGCTGGATTTTCCGAGTATGCGAGGCGCGATACGTACCAGAAGCGCGTTGTCCAAAAGTGTCGATGGCGCGGCAAACTGGAGCAACGATAATTACGGCATTCGGCCTTCCCTGGTCACACACCTGGCGATTCACCCGACGCAACCCTCGACGTTATACGCCGGCGCGATAGGCGGAGCCTTCAAGAGCACGGATGCAGGTAAGACCTGGACCGCAATCAATAACGGACTGACGAGCTTTCCGATAGTTGGATTGGTTATCGATCCGTTGACGCCTTCTACGCTTTATATTGCGACCTCAAATGACTTTGGCGGCACAGGCGGCATCTACAAAAGTACAGACGGTGGCAGTAGCTGGAATCTGCGTGTGAATGGAATGACTAATACTCGTCTCGCCAGTTTGGCCATCGATCCGGTGACACCGTCGATACTATACGCAGGAGCCAGCGGTGGTCCGATCTACAAAACGACAAATGGAGCGGATAACTGGTCTCCGGTCGGAAACGTTCCGCCCTTCTTTCCGGTCTACCTGGCAGTTGATCCGCACACTCACACTCGAATCTTTGCAGTGGAGTCGTCAACCGCCGGTGGGGTTTTTCGCAGCATCGACTCCGGAGCTACCTGGCAATCTGTTGGTCTCGCTCAAACAGGCCCCCACGGCAATTTTGTTACTGTCAGTCCGCTTACACCAAACCTTGTATATGCGTCGACTAACCTCGGCCTCTTTAAGAGTGTAGATGGCGGCGATAACTGGTCGTCAGTTAGACCACAGGGTTTCGGGCGAGTTGTTTTCGATCCGATAAATTCATCTACGTTGTATTTGATCTCGTCTGCTGAAGGAGTCTTGAAAAGTACCGACAACGGACAAACCTGGATTCCGATGAACAAAGGGTTGAATGTGCCGCGTGCTGCCGTACTGGCGATCAATCCTCTCAAGAACTCAATCCTATACCTGGGAACAGAATCGACGTTTGATGAGGACGCGTTTGTCACCAAGATCAATCCAGCCGGCAGCGCCTTGCTTTATTCAACTGTTATCGGCGGCATTCCAGCTCCGAGCGATTCACTCAACACCAACGACGAGGCTTTCGGGATCGCACTCGATCAGGCAGGCAATTCCTACATCACCGGGGTGGCCCGATCACCGAGTTTTCCCACCACTCCAAATAGTTTTCAACCGTTCAATCTTGGCTTCAGCGACGCGTTCATTTCGAAAGTGACGATGTCGCACATGATCAGCGGTCATGTATTCGAAGCTGGCGGCGCACCGCTGAGTGATGCTGAAGTCGTCTTGAGCGATGGTGCGTCGGTAACGAGCGTTGTTACTGAAACGGATGGTTCGTACGAATTTGCGCGCCTGCGCGAGGGAGGAAGTTTCACTGTCAGTGCTTCGCGGCCTCACTTCACGATGGCGCCGGCGAGCCAGAGCTTCAACAATCTGAACAGCGATCAGGTTTTGAATTTTACCGCCACTGCCACTAATGCGTCGTTCTTCACCATTAGTGGTCAAGTAACAAATAGCAGCGCCGGACTAGCAGGCGTAACAGTCACGCTCAGCGGGTCTCAGCTTGGAACAAGAACCACTGATGCCAACGGAAACTATTCCTTCGAAGTAGCGGGCAGCGGCAACTACATCGTGACACCGGCGGTGCTTGGTTTCAGCTTTGGTCCATCCAACCAGACGTTCAATAACGTAGGTGCGTCGCAAACCGCTAACTTCGCGGCCACGCGCCAAAGTTTTGTCGTAACCAATACCAACAATCATGGGACAGGCTCGCTGCGCGAAGCCATCACTAACGCCAACGCAGTGCTCGGCGCGGACACGATAACCTTCAATATTCCGGGAGCAGATGTGAAGGTTATCAACCTGGTAAACCCCTTACCGGATATCACGGAGCCAGTCGTAATCGACGGCTCCACTCAACCAGGTTACGCAGGTTCTCCACTCATCCAACTCGATGGCGCCAGCCTTGATAGCGGTGAACGCGGGTTGGTCATCCTCGCCGGTGGCACAACTGTGCGCGGCCTGGCAATTGGCGGTTTCCGAGGTCCCGGAATCGAAGCGCGGTCCTGCAACAACAATGTGATTCAGGGAAATTACCTTGGCGTCGATGCAAGCGGAAGTTCGCCTCGCCCCAACGGGTTCGGGATATCGCTGTCTCAATCATCAAATAACGTGATCGGAGGCACGACTGCCGCAACACGTAATGTTATCTCCGGAAACACCTCTCACGGTGTTGAAATCCTGGGTCAAGGCAATGTTGTTCAAGGAAACTTTATCGGCGCCAACGCTGCTGGAACGATTGCGATCGCCAACGACAAAGGCATACATATTTCAGGTGCATCGTCTACGAATAATCTGATCGGAGGCACGGTGGCCGGAGCGGGCAATCTGATCTCCGGAAACCAGCAAGGGATCTTCATCGAAGCGCCGGGAAACACGATTCAAGGTAATTTGATCGGAACGGACGTCACCGGCTCCAACCGGATTCCAAACTCAAATGCGATCTCGGCAAGCTCTCAGAACACACTGATTGGTGGTCTAACTCCGGGGGCTAGAAATATCATTTCGGGTAATAACGGTGGTGTTATCTTTGGTGAGAACGGAAGCAAGCTGCAAGGTAATTTTATCGGCACCGATATCACCGGTACGATCGCTTTGGGAAATGGCGACGCTGGTGTCAATGCCATCGGACCCGCGCTGGTAGGAGGACTGGTTCCCGAGGCGCGCAACGTCATTGCCGCGAACGAAAACGCAAACGTGCGGTTGATTTCAAACGGCTCGGGCCAGGGTGCAACCGTACAGGGCAACTACATCGGCATTGATGTGACTGGCAATAAGGCCCTCACCCCCTCGCCCGCAACCACTACCTTTGATGGCATCGCTGTTTTCAGTTCAAACAACTTAATTGGCGGCGTGGTCTCAGGCGCTCAAAACGTCATTTCCGGAAACTTTGTCGGCGTAAGCCTGTCGTCGTCGGTCTCAGTTCCACCAAACGGGAATGTCATCCAGGGAAACCTCATCGGTTTGAATGCGCTCGGCACGGCGCCGATAGGGAATGTTCAGGGAGGCATCGAGTTTTCCTTCGATGCTTTTGACAACACAGTTGGCGGCACGCAAGCCGGGGCTGCCAACAAGATCGCCTTCAATGGCTTTCGCGGCGTGGCGGTCGCTAACGCAGGGGCGCGCAATTCGATCCGCGGCAATTCAATTTTTTCAAACGGCGGTCTGGGAATCGATCTCGGCGTCAGTGGCGTCACTCCCAACGATGATGGCGACCTGGATGCCGGTGGCAACACTCTCCAGAACTTTCCCGTGCTGACCTCGGTGACGTCGTCCAACAACAGCACAACGATCCAGGGAAGTTTGAACTCGACGCCAAACACCATCTTCCAGATCGATTTCTATTCAAGCGCCGCTCTGGACCCGTCAGGAAACGGCGAAGGCGCACTGTTTTTTGCAACTACGCCGGTGACCACCGACGGCAGTGGCAATGCCACTATCAACGCGACCATTCCCATGGCACTCGGCCCCGGCCGGGTAATTACCGCGACGGCTACGGATCCAAGTGGAAACACTTCGGAATTTTCAGCCGGCGATGCTACGTCCGCAACCGGAAGTGCTCAGTTTGCCGTGAACTCGATCCAGGTAATCGAGGACGTCGGCGTCGCGAGCGTAACTGTTCTGCGCCTGGGCGGTAGCACGGGTAATCTAACGGTCGGTTTTACAACCGTGGATTTGACGGCGATTGCCGGTCAGGATTACACGTCGACCTCAGGCACGTTGAGTTTCGCCAACGGTGAGACGAGCAAGACTATTCAGGTTCCGATTCTTGAAGATGGTGACACCGAACCAGACGAGTTCTTCATGATCGCGTTGCGCAATGCTTCCAATCTTGAGTCGTTGAGTGAACCGACCACCGTACTTGTTACTCTTCAGGATCGCACTACGGTCCCGTTCGTGTCAGTAGAAAACCGCTTCATTCGGGAAGGTGATTCCGGTAGCATCACGGAAACGTTCATCGCAAGCGTTTCCGCGCAGACCGGACGGACGATCACGGTTAACTACATGACCTCGGATATCAGCGCCAGTGGCGGCGCTAGCTGCAATAACCAGGGCACAGACTACGAAACAACGGCAGGAACGCTCACCTTCCAGCCGCGCAACACGTTGCTCAGTTTTCAAGTAAAGATCTGTGGCGACACAAGTGCGGAGGCTAACGAAACCTTCCTGCTCAATCTCTCGGATCAAGCAGGTGAATTGGGATTCTTTCCAGGCCTCGGTACGATTCTCGATGACGATGTAATGCAACTGCTCCTCGAAGAATCTGGTCCAGGTCCTAATCCGGCGGCAGCTATCGATGAGCTGCTCTTTCTCAGAGATCCGTTCCGCGTAGTAACAATTCCGGAACATTTTGCGAATGGGAACGATCGGAATACCCGTTTGATGCTTTTCGTAAAGAACCTGCAACTGAATCCCGGTGAGGCATCGTCTGCTGTGGTGGTGCGGTTGCGAAATAGTAATTTTCAACTCACTGACGTCCCGGCGGAGGACGTGCGCCGGATACCAAATGTCGATTTCACGCAGGTAATTATGCGCTTGCCGGACAATCTGCTGCCTGGCAACTATAGCGTAATGATCCGGGCACATTCACGCATCAGCAATACCGGTGTGATCAGAATCGCACCATAGAGTCTGCCGGACTCGTTCGTTAAAGTGTTGCCCGCTCAGAGCGGATGCAATTAACAGCACGCGAAACCAACTACTTCGCAAAGCGGTTAAAGAATTTCAACCGAAACTGCTGCGATCTCTTGCTCAATTGCGTTCAACCCGTTGAGTAAAATGTTGCGATGTGCCGGATGTCTGGCGCGCTCGAGTTGTTGAAGCAATCTCGACCTGGACAGCTTCAGTGAGTCGAGTCGCTCCTTCAGCACTCGTTGTTCCGGCGTGGTCTCAACTTTCGAAGCTTGCTGACGGCGTGATTCCTCTTCGGCGATTTGATCTTCAATCGCCTTGCTTTCCCAACCACGAGCCATAACTTAATTCATCCTCATTCAGTATGCGGTGAGATTGTGCCCTCTTGAATGCCTCGATCGCTATGCACCATCGGTGTGCGCGGTATAATGGCCGCTCTGCTTAGTCGTAACACCGTTTAATCATATATGCGCATACCGATATTTCACATTGAGCGCGGCAGCCACGACCTGGTTTAAGGAGTTCTGAATTATGAGCATCACAAGTAGTCTGGGATTTCTCTTCGATCGTGATCTGGCGAAGTTGAGTCAACAGATCGAGTCGTTTCCGACTGATGAATCACTCTGGCAAACGCTTCCCGGTGTGATGAACGCGGCAGGCAACCTGGCGCTTCATATTGAAGGCAATCTCAGGGAATTTGTGGGACGCCAACTCGGTAACCTGCCTTACGAAAGAAAGCGGGAGCTTGAATTCAGCTCAAAGGGAGCGTCGCGGGCTGAACTCAGCACGCGCCTGGCGGAGTTAAGACGATCCATTCCATCTGTCATCGAAAAGCTTTCCGCGGAACAGATGGAGATGGAATATCCAGAGGTGGTTCTTGGGACCGCCACATCAACACAGCAATTCCTAATTCACCTTTATGGACACCTGAACTGGCATCTCGGCCAGGTAGACTATCTGCGTCGCATCCTGCTTAAAGATGGAGTTCTGTCTTAGAGGAACTCGGTCACAACGGTAAGTGGTGCCGTCGCCTCACTAGCCTCTAAGCTGCGGTTTAAGCCCACCCAGGAAATAATTCGAAAAAAACATCCACCGGCAGCGTTACGTTTTTCGCAGTATCGATCACTCATAAATGCCAGCACGAAATCGAATGAAGACCTCGTGCTTTTTCTCACAGGTAGATATGGAGGATTGATATGGACCCAAACGAGATTGCGGACTCCAACACCGCTAAACCGGTAAATCCTGAATTACCCAAAGAACGTCAAGTCGAACTGAAGAAACAATTTGACGATCAGGAATGCGACTTTAAGAACCCGGAGATTTTTGTTCAGATTCTGAACCGGGCCCAAGCGGAACAAGCGCGAGTGCTGGAGATCGAGACCAATCCGGGCAAAAAGTATAAGCCGGACCTGGGAAACATGACTCCTTGCGGCAACGGCGATTTTGAGTCGCAGTTGGACCCGAACGAATGGCAGGGAGCGTCCGGCCCCACACCGCCGAATATGAATGTTAGTTTTCCGTTTGCGAGTTTCACTGCCGGCTTGTCAGCCGGTCCAATTACCAGTACCAGTGCACATCAAACCTGGGTCGGACCGGGATTTGATCCCAACGTCGCAACCCTTTCGACTACCGCCCCTGGATCAAATGGCGCGGTGCGCATTGGAAACGATAAAGGCTTTGGCGGAGATCCTTGTTCTGTCTTATCGAAGACTCTACTAGTTGGTGCGGCGAATGCCTACATCACTTTCTGGTACGCCCTGGTCATGAAGTGTCCACACGGTCGTGCTTCGTTCACGGTACGCGTGTCGGACGCCAGTGGCAACACCATAGCCGGGGCATTCGATTTTGGTAACGGTTCAAACACACTGGCGTTTGCGGGTACAAACCCGATGTGGGCGGCGTTGGGAGGACTTAACGATGGTGACAGCGTCTATAAAGACTGGTCGTGTGCACAAATCAACCTGGCCGAACAAATTGGCCAGGTCGTCACGATCGAGTTCATTGTCACCGATTGCTTTGTCGGAAAGTCAGCGTATGCATACATCGATAGTTTTTGCGGCAGTTGCAAGGACTCACCATCAGGCACGCTAAGCTACGATTGTGAGAAAAGCAGCCACTGCGGCAAAGGCAATATATGTTTTACGTATAGCTTACCAACTGCCAGGAATCCTGAAACTGGCCAGCCCATTGTCGGACAAGTCGAAATCAAACTTGGCATTTATCAGAATGGCAGTTTGATACAGAGGCTGACGAGTGGCGTGCTCAGTACTGGGAGCAGCTACTGTTTTGATGTTGACCCAAATACGATTACGGGTATCAATTCAAGTCTGGGCGGATTTGACTTCACCGCGCTCGGGACCTTCACCATCGGCTCAACCAATCTGGGCACCACTCATATTGGGATTCCGCCTGAAGGCGTCACCGAGGGACGCAACAACGACTATCAGATTGAGTGCAAGAGCTGTGAGCAGATCAACCGGGAACAGAACGCACTGTTGGCGAAAGAGTGTGCAAGTAAGTTCAATACCCTTAAGGCGTATGATTGCCACTGCCCGGATATCACTGGTGCGAACCAGACCGGATGCGGCTGCACGGGTTCGGCAACCGTTCTGACGGAGGCTCACTGCATTGAACTCGAGTTGCCAACCATCAAGCCCTGTTTTTCAGTTAAGTGGGGCGACAGCAAATGCGACTGCCTGGAAACCAATGATGTCGAGACGCTCTGCATCACGGTGTGCAACTGTTATACAAACGTTACCTTTGACGATCTCTCGGTGGGCCAGGTGCACATCACAAACATGGATGGCACGCCAATCCCGACGCTGCCTGATGGCACGCCGTCAGTGCAAATAGTTCCGTCAGGACCTATTTGCTTTGGATCAGTTCCTCCATGTGGGCACGGCCGACCGAGCTGCGTTTCAAGGGAGGTAGTGCTGTATACCAGGGGCGCTAAAGGCGGCAACTACCGCGTGATCTTTGAAGGCGTGTGTTTTTCAGTTATCAGGCACATTCAGACAGATGCCTGTTTTGTCCTGCCGCTCTGCCAGGATTGATCAAATTGTGACTGCTGGTTTCAGAAAGAACTTGCGCATCGTGGAAAGTCACAACTCGATGAGGCCGCTGGATCAACTCCGGCGGCCTTTTCTTTGCCAACCGTGTTCGTAATCGCACCTTTTTGCTTTGCTTTCCTGACGGCGTGTAATAGATTGTGACGTGTTCTTCCTGGCTCTCACTGCATAAAGAAGCTCACATGAGATCCTTACCTGGCAAATACTCCTGACTAATAATGCCGGTGAATAACGTTTCGATCGATCTTGTTAATAAGCCTTTTTTGAACACACTCGCGTCGTCGGGCATCGAACTCGACCAACGAATGCGGGTGGCACTTGACCTCGCTTGTCTCACTATTCCTGAAGGCCAACGTCAAGTAAAAGACTCGAACTTCCTGATCGCACTCTGCCGTCTCAACTCGATTGTTGCCCGACACATCAGTATTGATGACGTCTTTTGGAAGGCAATTGAACAGTCTCCCTCGGTTTCCCGTGTTTCTTCCGGCATTCATTCAGCAGACTCGGTGCTGGGCGGAGCAATACTCACGCGCATCGCCAACCGCGCGCTCGCAGAAGGGCGGTCCCAGAAGGTACTGGGCACTCATGATTTTTTGAAGGCTCTAATTGAGGACTCGTTGGATATTGAACAACCAGCCATAGACTCCTTCTCCCGTGATTTGCTTCGCTATCTCTTTCCAGGCCCTCAAGGTGAGATGGAAATTCAGAGGCTTTTGTATAAGTTGCAGGACTCCATCGACGGCACGGAGGATTTTCAATACATACTAACGTTCTCCGAAGACAGAGTCGCATTTCGAGTCGTGAGTGTTCTTGACGACTACGTTCAACAGACGGCTGCCGGCATCTACACGCCTCAGCGAGCCCTCCTTACCCATTTCAAGGATCAATTCGGCGGTTTCACGTCAGATGAAATCGAAGAGCTTGAGGCCCTGCTCAATAGCGCAGGCGCTAGAGAAAACGACTTCCAGCGGTTCTTTGAACGCCATCCCCATTTCTTGCGGCAATGGGACCATCGAGAAGTGCATTCGCAAGTTGTACTCACTCGCCCTGAAGGTCCTCTGGTTCCCGATTTCATCCTGACCAACCGCGAACTTCAGCGGGCAGCAATCCTCGACCTGAAGTTGCCGACTGCAAAGCTTGTTCGACGTCAGCACAATAGAGACCGCTTTGCAGCGTCATTGTCGGAAGCAAAGACTCAATTGCTTAGGTATCGAGATTGGTTTCGTGAAAGACAAAACCGACTCACCCTTAAGAACATCGTCGGGATGGAGATCTACGAACCGCACCTGATCGTAGCCATCGGGAGAAGCTCTGAGTTTCAAGACGCCTTCGACCGACAACTCCTTGCGGCCGACAATCGAGATATCAGTATCGTCACCTATGACGACATCCTGGCATTTGCATCCCACAGACGCATGGTCATAGAAGGAAGATAGACACCTTCATCGATTACGGATGACCTCCTCCGAGATTCGCTACCAGCCTAAAGTAGGGGAAATTGGACCATGAGGTTCATTTCCCAAACTGGTCCACCTTCCATACAGCATAGAATTCGTCAGGTGCGGCGTCCGATTTTTGGAGTTGATATTCCCGGTTGCTTTTAAGGAAGTCTAATGCCGTGATTGTTCCGATAAACGGCATAAATGCGGTCGCAAGTTCCCGAGGCAATAGGGCCACAAAGCCCAAAGCGAGTGATTTGACTATTAACTCCTCGCGAGTGAACTTCCACTTTTTTTGTATTCTTTCGATTTCCGCCCGAAAAGATCTAATGGCTTCGTCTAAATGTCTAAGAAATTCAAGTATCTTTGCTTCGCTGGCAGTGCTTTGCGAGCCATGGACGAAGTTTTCAAGAGCAATTTGAAAGTCGCTATACGCGCGAATTTCTGTTTCTCTTAACTCGATGATTCTATTAAGCGGAATATTTGTTATATGAGGGAGATACACTCGAGCTAACCCCACATCTATGTGGGTGTCACCCGGAACAAGATCTCGTTCCGTAAATTGACGAACCAAATCTTCACGTCTGAAGTTACCCCTGGTTACTTTGCCCTGTCTGAAAGCCGCTCGCAGCTCACGTTGCTTGTCAGGCAAAGAGGGAAGAATGTAAACGAGTCGGTGTTTGATCGCTTCCCGCAAAGAGATAATAGTTTCAATGAGTTCTGCAAGTGCCTTGCGGTCAACTTTGTAGAAATTTCCTCTAACATGAACTTCGCCGCCATGCTTTCTCTGATTGGCTTTAACATCACCGAATAAATAAACCCCTTGAGCCCGCAAATCGCGAAGAGCGGCTGAATCATATCTTTCGCGATCGGCCATTCGTTTGCTCTTGGAAGTGCGAATATGGGTCGATTCTTCTCGAATAGGACAGGTGATAACGCTTTGAGAAGTAAAGAAGGTCAGCTTCTTGTAGAAGGTATCCTCCAGTCGCGTTCCCATAAAATCAGAAGACGTTAGATCTCTACTGTAATGGAGCTTTAGGCCCCTGAGCTGGGCTAGTTCCGCACCCAGGTTATCGAGTCCTCGCTCAAAACACTTATAGAGCCTCGTGACGAAATAAGGCTTTTCTTCGGGCATCATCTTGTCGAAGGACGGCGACGACTTGATATTGAACTGATCCAGTAAGGTGATGAGATCATCTTGGAACATGGCGAGTCTCGAGTGAAGAGAATAAATGTCGGATCAGAGCCAACGTGGTGCTTGCGTGACTACCACAAGTTATCACGAAAGGTTAGATCCTTGCTCGCGCTTTAAAAGCCGAGGACTTCTGCCATTTGGCTTAAACACCCATCGCACCTGGTCTAACTATTGTCGCCGACTCAGTTGTTTGCGTATGATATCGAACGCAATCCGGTAAGTTTTAAGCTCATCACTCTCGTTCTCACATCCTTGCATGTAGGCAGTTAAAGACTTCACAATTGTCAAACACTCTCACTCAATACACATCAATTCTTGAAGCGACTCCTCAAAATCTGATTACTCCATCAATTCTTTCGCGCCACTTCGCTTCAATTTACGCCGCAATTTTGCACTTTTTAGAACAAGCACTTTGGACCGCAAGTTGCCGATGCCAAATCGGCCTTAAAGCTGAAAGGAGGAGATGTGAATAGAATTACGGGTTATCACCACTTCAAGGGCTCCGGATTGGACGCTGTCGGAGAACTCGAAAGACGCATGGTCCGACACATAGTCGATTCGCCGATTCCCGATGAGAAGCGCGAAAGCTCGAAGGTCTGGGAAGTAAAGCACTCCAGTGGAACCGTGCAACTCGCGCGTCTGTTGGCCCAGAAGAGAGGGTTGGACGAATCAGTCGCTGCCATGGCCCTGGCCTTACATGACATTCACGTTATCGAGTCAGGCAGCTACAAAGACCATGCTCGTCTCGGTGTGCCGAGGGCACAACAGATACTGGGCCAATTACCCAACCTGGACCAAACCGATGTGGAGAAAATCGTTCGCATGATTGAGCACCACTCCGCTAAAGAAGAATTTTCTGATGATCCTTACGTCGAGCTAGCCAAAGATGTTGACGTGCTTGATTGCTTCCTCTATCCCGACGCTGAGCAGTTCTACCTCACGGTAAAGCCACTCGGTGTTTGCAAGTATTACTTTCGCAGAATAGCAAGCATCAGGCGCGAGCTCAGCCTCCCCCGATATCCCCGTTATGAATGTTTAGAAAGTTTTGGACCGGGCTGGTTGAGTTATGCGGGCAAGATAAACGACACGGAGTTGTCTGCCCAGTTGTGCGGCCTTTTCCCGCCAGGACAGTACCAACCGGCGGCGGAGGCTGCTCCCATCACTGCTTTCTACATTCAATCGGGCCAAGGCATTCATGTCTTTTCTGAACGTGCTCCTCTTACGCCAGCGAAGTTCGAAAAGAGACCGGAAGTGGAATTAGTTCGAGATGAGCTGCTTTCTGAAAAGACGTCATTGTTAGTTTGTTGGCCTGCATTCAATTCCTACGAACTGCTGCACGGCAACCATGCTGATGAACGTCTGTCCAAGTTAGAAATTGGCGTGGCTCCCATGCAGCAAATTGCTTCTGGAGGTTAGCGCCTATGTCTCTTCGCGATCTATTACTGGACTCACCCGACCACGTTCAGGAATACATACGTGGCCTCTTCACTAAATTACCGTTTCAGCTTTGTGAGTTATGGGTTTACCGCCCTGACCAGGAAGTCTTCACCTGTGGTTACTGTATGCGGAAGGCGGCAAACGGGGAAGTTAGAAGCTGGGGTCTCGGGCATGATGACGATCAGTTGAATGTATTGAGTCAGGGTCCGCTATGGGACCAGATGTCAAGAAACAACGGAAATCCCGTCGAATATATTTCAGACATTAGAGATCCCCATCAGCAAGGGTTTTCGATCTATAGAGAGTGGCTCAGGAGTCAGGACAACCAGTTTGACATTATCGAGAGTCTATACCCCAAATTCTTCGTATTCGATGAAGTCAAGCAGATCTTTCGCTTAAAAGACCTGGCCTTAGTTCGGATCTTTGATCCCGAGGATAGAACTTCAGGGAGTGAACTTGCCGGTATTATCCGCATGTTCAACCTGCTCTCACCTGACAATCTCAAAGCTCCAAAAGCAACCGCTCAACAGGTCGTGCTCGATGCGGTGCTGCAGATATTTGTAGGCTTTTCCTTCGCAACTCTCACTCTAGATGCACAAACGAAGAAGGTCAAAGACTTTGGCTCAGTCACTACTAAAGATGGTTCGTTAGTGAACATATGCACCGCTAACGCAAACATGCGCAATACGCTTGAGCTTCTGTCGAAGGCCGCCGTGACGGAAAATCCGATTCATCTGCACGGTGATTCCGGCACAGGTAAGGAAATCATCGCAAGGTGGATCCATCAACAGAGTTCGCGGAGGGACGGAATGTTTTACGGCTTTAATATAGCCGCCCTTACGCAGACGCTGCTTGAGTCTGACCTGTTCGGCGCCAGGAGAGGCGCTTATTCCGGACAAAATGCTGAAAGGATCGGGGTGCTCGAGACGGCTGGCCGCGGTACGGTGTTGATAGATGAAATCGGCGAGTTGCCATTAGACCTGCAACCCAAACTACTTAGAGTCCTCGAAGAACGTGAGTTCGTACCCTTAGGGCAATCGCTCGCAAGGCCCCTTCAGGCTCGCGTTATCACATCCACTTTAAGGAACCTTGAACAAGACGTTCGGGAAGGTCGATTTAGAGCGGACCTGTTTCATCGGCTAAATGTGATTTCGGTGCGTCTGCCCCCGCTGAGAGAACGTAGAGAGGATATGCCACTAATCCTCGACAGTCTGCTTGAGCAATCCAATACACCCATAGGGCTTTCCGATGAGGTTCGATTCGAACTGCTTCAACGCTCGTGGCGAGATAACAACATCCGCGAATTAAAGAACTTTTTGGTCATCTTAGCGCTGTGGGCTGAGGATTCGATGAATATCACTATCCGCGACCTTAGAAAAGCGGATCTCCATCAATTACAGGGCGGTGCATTATCGGCCTTCGACCCTTCTGAGGCGTTGATGTGGGCGCATACCCATAAGGAAACTTATGGTCTACGCGCTAGCATTCTCGACATAATCAAGGTTCGTTTAGTTCAAGAGGCCATGGAAATGCGAGGCAGCATCCAGGGCGCCTCCAACTTTCTCGCCGTCAGATGGAACACCGTCAATAAGAATCTGAAGCTGTATCAAAAGTATTTCAGAACAAACGGCAAGGAGGAGGAGGCATGATTTTTAATAACCGCGTGTGGTTGGCGTGGAACCAGCAATCGTCAATACATCTTTTGTACCTGACTCTCGAGGCAGGGCGTATCGACCTCAAGAAATATTTCGGGTTCAGTTGGCCCTTAACGATCCTGCTATACGAAAAGGACCAGGTCTACTGGATGAATCGCTGGGAGGAGCTGCGGGCTTTGGGCTTCAAGATGCTCGACTGTTTACTCCTGCCGAGTTACCAACGGTTTTTTTTCGATGAGGCTTTTCCGGCAAAGAGTGCCGAGGTTGAAGCGGCTGTCCAGTCTCTTGCAGACCTGGATTTAAAAGCACTCTCGAACGAAGACTTGTTAAATGAATATCGACGCTTCGCGCAGGTATATAAATCCTGGTACGCACTCGGCTGGTACGCGGAACCGGTTCAGTTCTGCGCCGAAGACATCATGGAAGATGAACTTAAGTATCTGCGGGACACCGACCGAATAGACGCGCGCACCCTTGCCGATGCGAAGCTTCCTCTCTTCTCGTCCATGCAGACTACCTATTCAGCGGAGATCGAAGATTCCCTTTTCACCTGCGCCAGCAAGCTACTCATCGCATTAGAGCGCGCAAAGTTTTCTGTTGCTTCGACAGAGGGTTTCACTAACGCACCAAACGGAATCACCGTAATCAATAAGCGTGATTCCTCGAACCTCAGGCCCGCCGAATTCCATGAAAAGTACTTCATGACGATGCCGGAGTTTGAAGACGCGCGATCCGCAATACTCAAGCACTGCGATCTATATTTCTGGAAGCTCAACAACTACCACTCTACCCAGGTTGTCGGACCCGGCGCCGTGGTTTACGAGTGTCTCAAACTCGGCTTGCGCAGTACCGCGCCCGAGCTTGCTGAACGAGTCGGAGAATCTAAGCGGAGAATCGAAATGAGCCGGCCACTCCGCAACAAGGTGTATCAGAAACTGCGACCCTATTACCGCGCCATCGTTGACGTACTGGCGCGCAGTGCACAAATGAAAGACGCGCGTAAGCGGGTTATCTCGTTGGCTAATCACTCAATCGATGCTTTTCTGGGCGAGGTTGCGCGCCGCACCAACGGTACGATCGAACAGGTTCGTTGCCTTCTTCCTGACGAGCTACCCGAATTCTTACGTAATGCCGATTCACTTCAGGAGGAAATTCAGTTCCGGAGTGAGACGGCGGTCATGTACTGGGGCGAGCAGGACACCGCACCGGTAGCGTTCACTTCAAATGCAGTTCTACGCGACCCTCGAGGCTTTACGCCCGACGTATCCCCATCGGTTTGGCACATGGATCAACCCATCATTACCAGTGGAGATACAGCCAGGGCTTTCATCACGGCGCTTAATGACAAGTTCATGTTCATGCTGGACTGGGGAATGGGCAAAGAGCTGGATTCGATCTCAGGAGAGTGCGCCTACTCGAAACCCGGAGAAGATGAGATTAGAGGCGTAGTGAGAGTCGTTAGAGATCCGAAAGCTGCTGCTGACTTTAAGGAAGGGGAGATTCTTGTCGCTCCCAGCACGACTCCGGATTATGTCCCTCTCATCAGGCGAGCAAGCTGCATTGTTACAGACTGGGGAGGATGGACTTCACATGCAGCTCTCTGCGCCAGAGAAATGGACATACCGTGCATCATCGGAACTTATCACGCGTCACACGTCCTCTCATCCGGTGAGGAGGTAATAATCAGAGTCCGAGAAGGCGTCGTTGTCCGACGTCAAAACGGGAGGCACCAATGATTATCATCGAGCATGCCGATAGTCCGCATCTGCACTTAGCCGGCGGCAAGGGCATTTCACTGCTGCGGCTGGAACGGTTGTACACAAATATTCCGAAGTTCTTTGTTCTCTGCCCAGAGGCGGAAGAGGACATTGACGGCGCCGCGCCTGCTGTCCTGGAGGCTTTCGACAAGCTCGGCGTTTCGCGCGTCGCAGTGCGCAGTTCAGCTAGTGTCGAAGATCAGCATCGAACAAGCTTTGCGGGGCAGTTTGAGACGCGGCTTAACGTTACGCGCGACAGTTTACTCTCCGCGATTCACTTCGTTTACGCCTCCAGGCGCGCCTTGCGTGTGCAGAGTTATTCAGAAGCACATCAGTTGGACCACTCGTCAATTCAAATGTCCATCGTAGTTCAGTGTCTGATACCAGGCGATGTGAGCGGCGTGTGCTTTTCGCGTTATGTGCATAACGACAGACTCGGCATTGTCGAGGCGTGCTGGGGCCTCGGTGAATCCATCGTCTCAGGCAAAGAGACTCCTGACAGGTATATCTTCGAAAGAAATAACACCAACCGAATAGTCGAAACGACGATTGGAAACCAACTATATATGGTCAGTCCGGAGTCGGAAATTGACTACGAGAAGGTGAATCGCGAATGGAATTCAGACCACAACACACAGTCGCTGGTGCCTACGCATAAACGGCTCCGCAAGAAGTTACTCGATAAGGAGATCAGCCAGGTGGCTGAACTCGCACTCCACATAGAGAAACAGGAAAACTATTCCTGCTCTGATATCGAGTTCTGTTTCCATGACGGAAAACTCTACCTGCTACAAGCGCGGCCCGGACCTGAAGCAAACGTTCGAGGCGAACTGGTAGCTTAGCTAAGGAGGTGGAAGATGAAGGTTACGGTATGGTTGGCATTCATCTCTTATGTGCTGCTGGTCATCGTTGTCGGTGTGATAAAAGGCTGGCGCACCCGTGCGACTCCTTCCGATTTTCTAAATTCGGGCAGAGATCATCGCTCCTTTTTGGCCGGGCTATCGGCCGGTGCTGCATGTGAAAGCGGTTGGGTGCTACTGGGACTCGTCGGAACCTCCTATACATTGGGTGTCTCGACGTTCTGGCTACTTCCTGGTGCGCTAATCGGCTACGTGTCAACCTGGGCATTGGTGGGTGACAGATTCCGGCGTCTTTCTCAACGGGCGAATACGACCTCAACGCCACAAACGTTGGCGGCATCGTACCCGCAATTACGCACGTGGATAACAATCTCAGCCGGCTTGATTGTACTTGTATTCATGAGCGTCTACGTTGCCTCGCAGTTCAACGCATCCGGCAAAGCTTTCGAGAGCATGTTGGATATTCCTTATGTGACTGGAGTCTGGTTGAGCTTACTGCTAGTTCTCTCCTACTCCATTTTCGGCGGGACGAGATCTGTTTCGTGGACCAACGTCATACAGGCAATCATGATGGTGTCGGCGCTGATTGTGATGCCAGTGATAGTGCTCTTATATGGAGGACATGCTGGGGACCTTTTCGCCAATCTCGCGGCCCAGGACCCGAACCTGGTTTCACCCGTTTCAGGAAAGAAAGGCCTGGACGCGCTTAGCTTAATCCTGGGCTGGGTTTTCATCGGCATCGCCGTTCCTGGTATGCCACATGTACTCCGTCGTTTCATCGCTTCAAAGAATGACCCCAACGTCATAAAAAGAGGTGGAGTGATTTCTGTCCTCTGGTCGCAGGCTGTGTTCATCGGCGCGATTACTCTCGGATTGGCTGCCAGGGCCTATAGACCTGGTATGGCAGATCCGGAAAAGGCGCTGCCTGTGCTGGCTCTGGATCTGCTGCCGGGTTTAATGGCTGGTTTCATGCTCGCAGCAGTCTGGGCCGCCATGTCGTCAACGGCCGACGCACAGTTGTTGGAGGCGGTCAGTGCAGTGAGCGAAGACCTTCAATTGTCCGGGAAGTCAGATCCCACAGGCAAAGGCGGCGCGCAAACCAATAGGGTGATCGATAAGAAGAAGCCACTCAGAGCGCTAACCATAATTATCGGTGTTGTCGCAGCCTTTGTGGCATCGACAGAAAACAGGAATATTTTCACTCTGGTGCTAGACGCATGGAACGTTCTCGGAGCGTCACTGGCGCCTCCTATTCTTTTTACTCTGCTCTACCGTCGAACGTCAGGCGCCGGTGTGTTGCTCGGGATTATCAGTGGTGCGATGACGGTCTTCGTATGGCGTTACATCATTCAAGTATCCTGGCTATCGCCGCTGGTAATAGGGTTTCTGGTTAGCGCCGCGATGGTATACGTAGGAAGTAAATTATTGCCCGACGAGACTCGAAGTGAGTTTGCACTCACCAAACATCACGCCGAGGTGTGAGCGGTGAAATAGATGAAACCGATTGAAATATTCAGGGCGACGCTCTATAGTTTGCATTCAATTCGGCTTTCTGTTTAGTCGGTTCCAAAAGCCCCTCAGCAGGCTTCCTCATGAGAAGGAAGACCGCTGAGGGGCTTTTGCATCGGTTGTGAAAAGCGAATGTTTCTCCCCACGATTTGGATTGCCTTTAGAAAACACCCTCGTTCAAGAGGCTTATGAAAAGCTTTCAACCCAATGAACGGTATTCTCGTCTCTTCGCGGCCGCCGGCAAGACGAAGATGGTCGAACTCAAGCATCTGACTTTGCCGAACGAGAATCGTTTGTTTGCAAAACTGGAATATCAGAATCCCGGTGGTAGTCACTATGATCGGGTCTATCTGGAGTTGTTTCACAGCCTTGAGGAAAGCGGCGAGATTACACCTGGCAAGACCAGAGTAGTGGAGACGACTACCGGGAATGCCGGCGCATCCCTCGCCTGGGTAGCATCACAACTCGGTTATGAATGCACTGTAATTATTCCGGCAGATGTAGCCGAAACGCGTAAGCGCCAGATTCAAGATCGCGGAGCCCAGCTTCTGCAATCGCCGCCAGGCGAATACGTGCGTGGCGTAATTCAATATTTAAAACGATATCTGGTCGAGCACCGGGAGGAATACGACAGCGGTCGCCTCTATTGCCTCAATCATTCTAAAAACCCGCTGAGCATTCACGCCGTAGCCAATGTTGCGGACGAAATAAACGATGAGCTCTTAGCTAATGGATTAACGTCGGACGTTCTAATCCTGGGCTGCGGAAATGGGACCACCATCATGGGAATCGGCGGACGGTTAAAAACACTCTCGCCAGATAGCCAGGTCATAGTGTTCGATCCGTTCGAGGCTCCCGTAGCTTATGAACGCAAGTACCCGGGTAAATTTGAAAAACAGTACCGAGTTAAACCTGAGTCACAGCCGCATCGCCATCGGATCCTCGGTACCGGAGGATGGGGGGTGTCTTTTCCTCATATCGAAGACCCATCATTCCTTGAAATCGTCGACGAAGTATTCCTGGTCCGAGAAGAAGTACTGATCGAAACGCAAAAACTTTTGGCCCTCAAGGAACAACTCTATCCTGGCCGCTCTTCCGCAGCCGCAGTTGCGGTAGCCCTCGAAAAGATGAAGAGCGTTCACGGCAAGAATATAGTCGTGGTTTTTTACGACGAACTGAACTTCTACCCGGAGCCCGAAATGTTTTGATCTCCAGCCGTCGGCTTTGCCTCAATAGTCAGGACGCCAAGCTTGTCAATTATTGAGTCTGTTCCTCAAAACCTGCAGAGTCGTCTCCTGCCTACGTCACCGTAAAATTATAGTAAATCATCTGATTCTTTCGTTTTTTGCGGTTTTCTCACCTTGGCACATAGCTTGCCGAGATAAATATCGGACGGACCGACGTCCCAAGAAATTAAAACAGGAGGGATAAAGAGGAACTGCTGAAGAAGATGCGGGTAGGCCTCAGACTTGGACCCTGACACCTACCCTTGGTCAGCCAACTTGGGAGAACCCCCAAGCCGACACTGAACACAGTTATCGTCTACGCAAGAGATTTAGCTGTCAAGCCTTTTGCGAGTGTGGTGTAGGGATCTCCCGTTTCCGCCGATCCGAATCGGCGTGTAGGTATGGAGTCCCTATGTACACAAATAGTTTGAAAGCCGATCTAAGCTGCTATAGATCAGGCTCGCTATCGCTCAACTCCAGCAAGCCCGCTGGCCAACAAGAAGTGTCGACAGGGATGCTTCAGTTGGTAGCAGAAATGAGTTACGACATGCTTTTTGCAGTGATTGTCATAGCTCATCCAGTTTGGGTTTGTCTCTTAACCGTGTTTGTGTTCGCCCCAGTCTCGTAACTGGTTCGGTGTTTCACCGAACTCACCTGACCGCAGCCGGCCGCCGACCGGCTGCGGTTTGCTGTTTGGTGAATGGTTGCGAAACAGAAACCGCTCGCCATACCGGCTCAGCAATCCCTAGCTCAACCGAGCAAAACCAAAAAAGAAACCATCTCGTTCTCCGCATACAATTCCCCGCGTCAAAATTTGTTCAGGAGGGCGTCGCTCATGATCAAAGGCGATCGTAGGGTTGCACTGGTTACAGGCGGATCGGGCGGAATAGGTCGGGTCGTAAGTTTACGTCTGGCCCAGGATGGTTTCACTGTCGTGCTCAACTATGCGGGAAACGCGGAAAAAGCAGAGCAGGTCGCCAACGAGATCAAATCAGCAGACGGTCAGACGTTGATCATCCAGGCAGATGTGTCAAACGAAACTGACGTCGAACGCATGTTCAAACAAATCATCGATACATTCGGCAGAATCGATGTCGTCGTTCACACAGCAGGCATCATGCCGGTAATGACGATCGCCGAAACTGATCTGACAGTCTTTGACCGCATAATCTCGACCAACCTGCGTGGGACTTTGATTGTATTCAAGCATGCCGCCAAAAACGTGTCGGAGGGCGGACGCATCATGGCTTTTTCAAGCAGCGTGATTGCGAAATCGTTTCCCACCTATGGACCTTACATTGCCTCGAAAGCCGGCGTTGAAGGATTGGTCCACGTCCTGACGAATGAATTACGAGGTCGCAACATCACCGTGAACGCTGTCGCGCCTGGTCCAATTCCAACCGAATTATTTCTCAAAGGTAAGTCCGAAGAACGGATCGAAGAGTTTAGAAAAATGTCTCCGCTGGAACGTTTGGGTCAACCCGAAGACATCGCAGGCGTGGTCTCGTTTCTGGCCGGTCCCGATGGTGGCTGGGTGAACGGGCAGGTCATACGAGCAAACGGTGGCTTTGCGTAACGTTGTGAAAAGGATTAGCGAAATGAATAAAGTGATCATCATTACCGGAGCTTCCAGCGGATTCGGCGCACTCACTGCTCGTGCATTGGCTCGCGCCGGTCACACCGTTTACGCCAGCATGAGGGAAACGGACGGACGTAACAAACCACAAGTCGAGGCCGTACAAAAGTATGCTGCCGACAACAAAGTCGATCTGCGGGCGATCGAGCTCGACGTTTCCTCCGAACAATCCTGCGAAGCCGCAATCAAGGAAATTGTCGGACAACAGGACCGTCTCGACGTTGTGATTCATAACGCGGGTCATATGGTGTTTGGACCATCGGAGGCGTTTACTCCGGAGCAACTCGCGGATCTCTACGACATAAACGTCCTCAGTACACAACGAGTGAATCGTGCAGCGTTACCGCAATTGCGCAAACAAAAACAGGGGCTTGTTGTTTGGGTGTCGAGCAGCAGTTCGGCGGGCGGGACGCCGCCGTATCTCGGACCGTATTTCGCAGCCAAGGCGGGCATGGATGCGATGGCCGTGATCTACGCGCGGGAATTAACCCGCTGGGGAATCGAAACTTCGATCATCGTTCCCGGTGCATTCACGTCGGGCACCAACCATTTTGCGCATTCAGGGAGACCGGCGGATGAGAAACGCGCCGCGGAATACGACGCCGGACCTTATTCCGGATTCGCTGACGACATAATGAAAGGCTTTGCGTCGATTGTGCCGGCGGATGCTGACGTGTCGGCAGTTGCTGACGCCATCGCCAATGTGGTTGACATGCCTTTCGGCAAGCGGCCTTTCCGAGTTCACGTTGATCCGTCGAGCGACGGCGCAGCAGTAGTCTTTCCGGTGATGGACCGTGTGCGTGCTGAACTTCTCCGACGCATTGGTCTTGAAGATGTACTGATGCCGCGTGCGTTGCGTGCCGACTCGCAATATGCGAGCGACTAATGATTCGATACCGCCATAACCATTCGCCACGTAGGCCGCTGGAATCAACTCCGGCGGCTTTTTTCTTAGCCGAATCGATATTGACACCTCTCTATTTCGCAAATATGATCGGCACTCTTTCCTCCTACTCAGCGAGACAACTCATCGCCACTAGCCCACAAAGGTTCTTCACGAAAGGATTTAACAGATGAAACACTTAACTTTGCTGGCAGGATGCTTAATTCTTTTGGCTGCCTCGTCGCCGCAAGTGTTTGCGCAGCGTACGGCAGGTAACGTCGTTGATTCCGGAGTTGCTCAGCCGATCAAACTAACCACCGTTAGTGTAAACACCGGCAGCAATCGCAGGGGCAGTTGGTTAACTGAACCGCTGGTCCAGGTTGAGAATACTTCCCGCGAGACCATCCAATACATGGTGATCGAGATCACTCTTCCGGACGCTAAACCCGGAACGAAGGGTTTCTTCATGCTTGCTTATGGTCAGATACCAGGGAAGACTTTACCTAATGTGCCTTCACTCATGCCGGGGATGAAGGTGGATCTAAGCGTCGATCGCAACGCTTGTGATGTAGTTAAGTCAAATCTTCTTAAGAGTGGGATACGACCACCTACCGGAAGCCGTGTGAGCACCAGAATCAACGGAGTTGTTTTTGGTAATGGAACAGCCTGGTTCGACGGGTTATTACATGTTGCTGATCCCAGAGATCCAATGCGGTGGAATGTAGTCGAGAACTTGAATCAAGCCGACCTGGCTGGCGCCAGTCCACTGTTCAGCTTTACACCCGCGGCCTTCCGTCCCAAACTCACGCCAGCGCCATGTTGGAAGAGACTTGGTACGCAGTGGGTCGATTGCTGCGGTTTCCAGTTCGCGTCCGCCATCATGGTCCAGGTATGGGGCGGGCTCTTTGAGCCGTTTCCGATGAGCACTCAGTGTGAGGATGGTAGCACTTGTGAATGGATAAAACAGGTTGGATGTTCCTCCGATCCAGAGGGCGGTACGTTTTAGTTCGCACAATAAATGTCGATTCGAGCCCACCCTCGATTTGACATTCTCTCCTGATATAGATTGACCTGACCGGACTTGTACGGCGATATTCCTCAGTCCGACACGTTTCGCCATTTAATACTCATAGTTCATAAGAGCATCTTAGTGGGCAAACGCTTCGAGCTTGATAGGAGCCAATCACAATGCGCAAAAAAGAGTCCGCCGATAACAGCCGCAGAGAGTTTCTCAAGATCAGCGCCAATGCAATTGCCGGCATAGGTTGTCTCAGCCTCACGTCCAGGGCACAGCCTTTAGCGATCAATCCAATGCGTGAGGACGCGCCGGATACGCACAACATGATGCTGGTTGGAGCAAAGACCGCCTTTCTTTCACACCTGCCAATGTTCGTTAACAGCGGCGTTGGGCCGGAGTTTGACTCTCATCATCGTTTCCAGGTGATCCTGGAAGCCACATTTACTAACGAGGATCGCGATCTGACTGAGAGTTATTTCAAGGATCGTATGAAAAACCCGGCAGTAAAGATGTATACACTCAATCCGGGGCTGTTTGTGCTCTCGCATGTAGATCCGAACGGATCGGCGCTCAAGAAATTCAGAGGCAATGCAATTACTCGCGGCCATCTTGAAAGAGGCGGCACATCTATCATTGGTGATCTCGAGAACCCACCCAATGGTGGCGCTTTTGATGTCAACGTAGTGAACGTCGTGCATTTCCGTGAGTTTGATCCCAACGCAGTCAAGCCTGCCAAACTCGAATATCTACTCTTCGGTAAGGGATCGGAATTGTTTCTGGCTCACTTGATCACTAAACCGAATGACTTCGATCAGATCATTTCAATTAAGACTACGGGGCAATCGTTCACGGATGAGGAACTCGCCAAAGGAATGCACATCGAGTTCGCGGACCGTGGCAACACGTCCAAAGAGCGCCTCAAAGAAAAAGTTAAAGCTTCGGGTCGTCTTATTATCCCAGGTGCCGACTCCCGGACAGTTCCCATTGAAACAGTGAGGGAGTTCTATTTCGAAGAAGGAGAACTCTTCGCACCGCCAACCTTCAAAGCTACTGCAGAGGAAAAGAAGTCGGGCTTCCAGTAACGACAAACTAAATCAAATCACATGGAACGTACTGTAGGGGCGGCCCTCCGTGGCCG